>DDUU01000026.1 GCA_002344965.1 Candidatus Tepidiaquacellales bacterium UBA2330
CATATTTTTGTCGTGTACTAAGAAATAGTTACATTTAAATTTATTATAAATCAGGATTAAAATAAGCTTGTGAAATAATTATTTAAAAAAAGTGATAACTGTCAAAAATTTTTTACTTTAATAATCGGATACAAGTTTTATATTGACAGATTATTAATTAAAATTATTGATGGAAAACCTTATACTAAAGTTAAAGGAGATCGCTTACAATCTTTCGTGGTCATGGAGCAAGGATACGGTCGAACTTTTCAATGACATCAACCCTGATTTCTGGAACTGGTCGCAGCATAATCCTGTGATGGTAATGAATGAGATCAATCCGAGTTATCTGGAATTCATACTTGAAAAAAAGAATCTCGGCAGCAGGATAAACAGCATATATTCTGATTACAAAGAGTATATGACAAAGAGCACTTATTTTGAGGAAAAATATTTCAAGTCCGAGAATCCGATCATAGCATATTTCTCAGCGGAGTTTGGTATTACGGAATGTCTGAAGACTTATTCGGGCGGACTGGGAGTACTGTCGGGAGATCATATGAAGTCATCTTCTGATCTGGGAATACCACTTGCGGGAATCGGACTTGCATATAATTACGGTTACTTTACTCAGCTTATAAATCAGAACGGATGGCAGACGGAAAATTACGAGCTGAATGATTTTAAGAATCTGCCGATTTATATTCTCAGGGACGAAAATTATATTCCGGTAAAAGTCTCCGTAAATTTTCCGGGCAGAACGATCTTTTGTCAGGTGTGGGTGGCGAAGATAGGACGTGTGAAGCTTTATCTGCTTGACACATTCATTCCGGAAAATTCGGTGAAGGACAGAAGAATAACGGACATACTTTACGGAGGAGATAATGAAAGCAGAATAATGCAGGAGATGATACTCGGCATCGGAGGATACAGGTTATTAAAAAAACTGGGGTTTGATATAAAGGCGTATCATCTGAATGAGGGACATTCGGCTTTTCTTTGCTTTGAAAGAATAAGGGATAAGATGAAGACGGACAATATTTCATATGAAGAAGCAAAAGCGAAAAGTTACGGTTCAAATATTTTTACGACTCATACGCCTGTCCCGGCGGGAATAGATATTTTTTCAAAAGAATTATTTCTGAAATATTTTACCGAATACGCTGAGAAGGAAGTCGGCGTAACTCCGGAGACACTGTTTTATGAAGGTGATCTTAACAAAGGTCAGTCGGATAATGATACTTTTAATATGGCTTATCTTGCGATCAACAATTCAAAATTTATAAACGGCGTAAGCAAACTGCACGGTCAGGTTTCCAGAGACATGTGGAAACTTCCGGAAACAAGATCGAATATAGATCACATTACAAACGGCGTTCACATACCGAGTTATGTTTCCATCAGCACGAATAAATTATACACGGGATATTTCTCAAAGAACTGGAAGTTTGATGAAAGCATCTGGAGTAAAATTGATATCATACCGGATGAAGAGATCTGGGCATTGAGACATCTGAATAAACACCGTCTGATACAATTCTGCAGAGAGAGGATTAAGGAAAAATGGATCAGCATGGGCGCATCAAAGGAAAAGCTTGAGGATGCGGAGTTTATATTAAAGGAAGATGCGCTGACAATAGGATTTGCAAGGAGATTTGCAACTTATAAAAGAGGCACTCTGATATTCAGCGATCTTGAAAGACTTATCAGAATTGTAAGCGATAAAAAAAGACCTGTTCAGTTTATATTTTCAGGAAAAGCTCATCCTAAGGATGAAGGCGGAAAAAATCTGATCTCTCAGATCATAGCATTTACAAAAAACGAGAGTCTGAAAAACAAGATAATCTTTCTGGATAATTATGATATAAATGTTGCGAGACATCTGGTAGAGGGCTGCGATCTGTGGCTTAATAATCCGAGGAGGCCGCAGGAAGCGTCGGGTACAAGCGGAATGAAAGTCATTGCAAACGGAGGACTGAACTTCAGCATTCTTGACGGATGGTGGGATGAAGCATACGCTCCCGGAAACGGATGGAAAATAGACAGCTTAACTGACGAGAGCATTCCTCAGGAGCAGAGAGATCTATATTCTTCTATCAGTCTTTATGATACTCTTGAGAGTGAAATTATACCTGCATATTATAAAAGAAACAGAAACGGAATTCCGGCTGAATGGATAAAGATGATTAAAAATTCCATCAGAAATCTTGCAGGCGTTTATAATACAAACAGAATGGTAAAAGATTATTGTGAGAAATTTTATTTGAAAGTTTCCTAAATAATATATACTTTGACATTCAGCGAAAATTCAAATTCTAACAAATAATAATTAAATAAAAAAATCATGAAAAATAATTTCAGATTGGCAATAGCATTGTCATTAACATTCATGCTGACTTTCTGCACAATGTTTTCAAACAATGCATCTGCTCAGATTAATGTCGGCGGGCTTCCAATGAGCTCTATGACAGAACTGAATGACGTATTCAGCATAGTTACGATGCCGGGAATTGATACTCAGAGATTGATTGAAGAAGACAGAGAAAACGAGCAAATCCCCGGTACGCCTTTCAGATACGGGTATAATTTCGATGTAAATTATAATCTGTCAAATTCCGGAACCTGGGAAACGCTTTCAGACGGAAGCAGAGTATGGAGACTTGCTGTCAGATCAGCTGATGCAGTTTCCATAAATTTAGCTTTCAAGGATTTTTACATGCCGAAAGGCGCGACATTTTTTGTATATAACTTAGGAAAGAATACGATTTACGGGGCGTTTACCGAACTGAATAATACCGAAGACGGATATTTTGCTACGACTCCGACATACGGAAGCACAACAGTTCTGGAATATTATGAGCCTGTTTATTCAAAAGATCAGGGAAGAATCACATTACACAAAGTAACTCACGCATATAAAGATATATTCGGATACAACAGCGTACTTGAGGAGCCATGCAATATTAATATAAATTGTCCGATCGGTTCGCCGTGGGTAGAGCAGAAAAGAGCTAACACAAGAATAACATTTTCACAGGGAGCAGGATCATTTTTATGTTCGGGTTCGCTGATGAATACAACACTAGGTGACAGACAGCCATATTATCTTTACGCTGAGCACTGTGCGACTGATAATTATTCCACAATAGTATTTTATTTTAACTACGAGAATCCGACCTGTATCGGAACGCTTGGAAGTCTTGCACAGACAATGACCGGGGCAACAATGAAGGCGGCAAATTTTGATACGGATTTCAGACTGGTACTGCTCAATCAGCAGGTGCCGGCGGCATACAATGCATATTTCAACGGATGGGACAGATCAAACACACAGCCGGTGAATCAGACGGCAATTCATCATCCTGGCGGCGCAGTAAAAAAAATATCAGTTGATAATCAGCCGGCGAATACTGTAACGGGATTCGGCGGAAGACTTACAAACGGATTCTGGCTGGTAGTCTGGGATGAAGGAATGACAGAAGGCGGATCTTCGGGATGTCCTATTTATGATCAGAACAAAAGAGTAATCGGTCAGAATCTCGGCGGCACGCCCGCTAACTGTAACAATCCGCAGAGCGTACAAAAATATTTCGGAAAACTATCTTCATCATGGGCGCACGGCGGCAGTGCGGGTAATCAGTTAAAGGACTGGCTGGATCCGAATAACACAGGAGCGCTGACAGTTGACGGGATAGATGATATTACAGGAATTGCTCCGATAACTAATTTTACATCTAATACACAGGTATTACCAATAACAGGCGGAACGGTTGATTTCTTTGATATGTCAACCAACGGTCCGACAAGCTGGAGCTGGAGTTTCCCGGGAGCGACGCCTTCTACTTCAAATCAAAGAAATCCGGGAGCGATAAGTTATACCGCAACAGGAAATTATACAGTCTCACTTACAACTACAAATGCATTCGGTTCAAATCTGAAAACAGTGGTTGCTTATATAAAGGTACAGGGAGTCCCTCTAAGTACATTTAATTTATTATCTCCTCCGAGCCTTTCAAGGATAGTGGTAAGTTCGAATGATCCTACAACTGCAGCATTCACCTGGGGAGTTTCAAATCCGAGTCCAACTGTAAAATATTCTTTTAAAATTAAAAAAGTCGGAACAGTCCCGGAAGATATGCTGGTAAGCGATAACAGCGGACTTGCAACGGAAATAAATATAAGAAAAAGTTTTCTGGATTCACTTGCTGCAAGATACGGAACAGCAGGAGATTCCGTAATGTGCGCATGGAGAGTCACCGCATTCAACGGTGCGGATTCAATTACGACAAATTCATTTATTATTACGATAAAGAGAGATGTAGTCGGCATAAATCAGATTTCGAGCGTGTTACCGGAGAAATTCAGTTTATACAATAACTATCCAAACCCGTTCAATCCGAGTACGAACATTAAATTTGATATTATAAAAAATGACAGAGTCTTATTAGTAGTTTATAATATGCTCGGAGAAAAGGTCGCAACATTAGTAGATCAGAATCTTACGCCGGGCAGTTACAATGTGGATTTCAACGCATCATCACTTTCGAGCGGAATGTATTTCTACAGATTAGAAACACAGGATTTTTCCGAGACAAAGAGAATGGCATTAATAAAATAAGTACGTTATATATATTTTAGCAAAGCCGGTTCAGGTAAAACTGATCCGGCTTTTTTTGTTTGTAGGAAGTGATCATCACAGAATTTTTTAAACTAAATTTAATTTTGTGCATAAAGATAAAAACAACAATTCCGGTAATAAGCCCGTATTGAACAAAACTCAGAAAAAATTTTTTTTAAAAAAATAATATAATTGTTACATTAAAAATAATTATATAACTTATAAAAATTTTTACAGAGAAATTAATATAAAATAATCGAAAGGGAATAAAACCAATGAAGAAGATATTTCTTTTTTATTTCATACCGCTTTTTGCAATCAGCATAATTGCAAGCGGTTACAATATTATCGGCGATGATCCGAATCTTGATCAGGCGCCGAGACAATACTGGGATCATGTATCGGGATCAATGCCCGGTGAAGTGGCTGTGATCACGGACAATGCGGGATTTGATAATTTTGATCTCGGGATTGATTTTGCTGAAGCTCATATTTCATCCAGTCCGAAGAATCCAAACTGGTTTTTTTTAGCTTATAATACAAACGCTACATATTATACTCTAAACGGTCTTGACTGGCAAAGAAATAATCCGCTGTTTCCGAATCAGGCCGGGGATCCTGTGACAGCATATGACAGTCTCGGTAACCTGTATTATGATAATATGAAAAACCCAATTACCGGAACGTGGCTGGTGAAATCCACGAACGGCGGTGTAAGCTGGCTTACACCTGTTACAGCAAACATCGGAAATGATAAAAACTGGATTGCTGCAGATCAGTCAGGCGGTCCTTATTCAAATAATGTTTACGGCGTAATGACTCCGGGTAATGTAGTAAGAAGCACAGACGGCGGTGCTACATTTAATTTAGTATTTTCATCAAGCAATAATCTTCCGGGAATGATGGTTGCAGTCGGAGCTAATACTATCGGCGGTAATGTACCGGGAGGATGCGTTTATGTCGTTACGAATACAGGAAGTTCGTTCGCTGCGACTTATACATTTTTCAGATCCACAAACGGCGGAGCTACATTTGATTTTATGTCTTCGCAGTCATTCGCAAATTTTGTCGGTACAAATGTCGGCGGAAGAAATTCTGTTCATAATATGAGAACAAGACCATATCCTTTTATAACCGCTGACAACAGTTACGGTCCGTACAGAGGAAGACTTTATTTAATTTATGCATCAAACACTCCGGTTGGCGACGGGAACAAACCGGATATTTTCAGCAGATATTCAACTGATCACGGCGCTACATGGTCTGCTGCTGTAAGAGTAAATGATGACGCCAATACTGAAAATCACAATCAATGGCATCCGGCTACATGGTGCGATAAAGAAACCGGAAGACTTTACGTGCAGTGGATGGATACAAGAGATACTCCGACAGGCGACAGCGCATTGATATACACTACTTATTCAACAAACGGCGGAGCTTCATTTGTACAGAATAAAATGTTATCAAATAAAAAATTCAGAATAGACTGCGCATCATGCGGCGGCGGCGGAACGCCGAGATATCTCGGAGATTATAATGCCGTTACATCAAATTCCATAACTTCAATGAGTGCATGGGCGGATTTCAGAAATAATAACTTCGGAAGTTATGTTGCTTATTATCCGGACTTTGCTTTAAAGACAAGTTCACCCTCCGTATCTGTAAACAGCGGACAGAATGTTACATTCAGGGCAATAGTACCTGCAGTAAAGGATTACGGAAGTTCGGTAAAATTTACGGCGACAATGGATACACTGCCGGCTTCAGGTTCACTTAACATATCATTCGTAGGCAGAGATTCAATCACATCATTTCCTGATTCTGTAAGCATTAACGTAGCGGCGGTCGGAAGCGTGACTCCTGGAAGATACAGAATAAAAGTGATCGGCAGAGGACCTAACGGTACGCCAATTCACAGCAGATTAGTAGATGTACTGGTTAATTCATCTTACCTAACAGTAGGTACGAACAGACCGGGAATCGCTGAATTCAGCGTGAACGGTATTACATACAATCAGACGCAGCAGCTGGTATTTCAAAATGGCTCAAACGTAACAGTGAGAGCAATCAGTCCGAGAGTTGTAGGTTCAACGCAGTATGTATTTACAAACTGGTCAAATTCCGGTGACACTACACAGGTAATCACAGTAAACAGTAATACATCGCTGACAGCATTTTATAAAACACAGTACAGAATTATCATTAATTCATCAGTAGGTAATTCATTTGGCGGCGGATTTTATTATGATTCCGCTTCATCTGCCCAGATCGGCGTTTTATCTAGAGTGTTTAACAGCGGCGGTACGAATTATTATTTCAGAGGATGGACGGGAGTCGGACCAGGAGCTTATACAAGTCCTGACAGTACGGGACTTGACAGCATTATAAACATAAATGTTCTCGGACCGATAGTGGAAACTGCAAGATGGACGACAACAGTGGGAATAAATCAGATAAGTTCACTGATACCGGATCAGTATAGTTTGTATCAGAATTATCCTAATCCATTTAATCCGGTTACAAATATAAAGTTTGATATAATAAAAACCGGAGGAGTGAAAATAGTAGTTTATAATGCATTAGGTAAGGAAGTAAATGTTCTGCTGAATGAGAATCTAAGTCCGGGAAGTTACAAAGTGGATTTCAACGGATCGGGATTTGCGAGCGGAATATATTACTATAAAATAGTTACGGGTGATTTTACAGATGTAAAGAAAATGCTTTTGATAAAATAAGAAAAGAAAATGAAATTTTAAAAGCTGCTTCGGAGAAGATCCGGAGCGGTTTTTTTTTGTGATAGGAAAATGGGGAGAGGATTTGGTTTGCTTCGGCAAAACCTGACAGCTTTTTGAGTGAAGCAGTGATTTTAAGATTGATTTTATAAAGCTGTCAGGTTTCGCTATAGCTGCTTTACACAAAACCTGACAGCTTTTTGAGTGAAGCTGTGATTTTTAGATTAATTTTATAAAGCTGTCAGGTTTCGCTCCCCCTGCCTAATCTCAAATCCAGCATTCTGTGTTTTTTAAAATTCTGTATTTCATTGAATTTCTGAATTTTAAAAAGTAAAATACATAAATTTTTAATTACAATTTCTTATGAAGTCAGCAATTTCCATTATTACCACTCTCTTTATTATAACTGCTATTTATTATTTTTTAAAACCTTATAATCAGGTTACCGGATCATCTCTTCCGGAAAACACAGAAGAAATTTCTGAGCCTCAAAAAAAACCTAAACTTCCATCCGAAACAGAATATATAAAAAGAACTTTTCCCTTTTATACCGCTGATCCTGATGCGCACCTTGTAGCTTTGAAACAGGCGCAGATCATGAGAGCAGCTTCAAATGCAGATAACAATGTTCCCGCTTGGGAATTTGCCGGTCCACTCAATATCGGCGGAAGAATTTCCGATATAGAATACGATCCTGTAAATACTGACATTATATACGCAGGCGCTGCCACAGGAGGAGTATTTAAATCCACAAACGGCGGTCTCAACTGGTTTCCTGTTTTCGATGATCAGGCGGTTTTACCTGTAGGTGACATAGCGGTCGATCCGGTTAATCCGAGTATTGTTTATGTCGGAACAGGTGAAGCAAACGGCGGACACAATAATTTTGCAGGTGGCGGAATTTATAAAACTACTAACGGCGGTCAGACCTGGCAGTTATCCGGTCTTGAAAATACTGTGTCAATCGGAAGAATTGTAATTGATCCTCTGAATCCGCTCAAAATATATGCAGCCGCAGTCGGATCTTATTTCGGTCCAAATCCTGAAAGAGGCGTTTACAAAAGTGAAAACGGAGGCTCAACATGGAACAGAATACTCTTTCTTAATGACTCTACCGGTGCAATTGATATTTCCATGGATCCTATTAATCCGAATAACCTGCTTGCTGCAATGTGGCAGAGAACAAGATATCCAAACGGCGGTCAGCTATACGGACCATCGAGCGGGATTCATAAAACTACAGACGGCGGCGCTACATGGACTGTCCTCGGTCCTGCAAACGGATTGCCGAATTCATCTTCATCAAATGTCGGAAGGATCGGTATCAGCACTTCCGCTTCTTCTCCAAATATTTCTTACGCTTTATATACAAACGGCTCAACATATTCCGGTTTTTTTAAAACTACCAATGCCGGTTTGAACTGGACTAATGCTAATCCGAACGGAACTCTGCAAAATGGTTTTTCTACTTTCAGCTGGTATTTCGGGAATGTAAGAGTCCATCCGACTGATCCTAATACTGTATATGTGCTCGACTTTTCCGTAAACAGAACTACAAACTCAGGTGTTGCTTGGTCAGAGCTTCAGTCAAACAATATTCATGTAGATCAGCATGCGCTGGCATTCAAGCCTGGTGATCCCGGCAGAACTATTTTCGGAAATGACGGCGGTATATATAACTCATCTAACGGCGGTAATTCATTTACAAAAGTTTCAGAGCTTCCGGTTACCCAGTTCTATGAAATAGGTATTGACGCTAATAATCCGCAAAGACTTTACGGAGGTACACAGGACAACGGAACAAACAGAACTCTGACAGGAAGTCTGACTGACTGGACTACAATTTACGACGGTGACGGATTTTATGTAATAGTTGATTTTACTAATCCCAATATTATTTACGCTGAATCACAAAACGGAGGTCTGGGAAAATCCACTAACGGCGGAACTTCGTTTTCAAGCGCTACAAACGGAATTCCGTCAGGAGAAAAAAGAAACTGGTCAACACCTGTTGTTATGGATCCGAATAATAATAATATTTTATATTACGGAACAAATAAAGTTTACAGAACTACTAACTCCGCAACTTCATGGTCTGCGGTGAGTCCGGATCTGACAAACGGAAATCAGACAAGATTAGGAACAGTTACTTCAATAGATGTTGCAAAAACAAACTCTAATATTATTATTGCAGGGACGGATGATGCCAATGTATGGATAACTACTAACAACGGATCTAACTGGACTAAAGTATCGCAGACGCTTCCTTACAGATGGGTAACAAGAGTTGTATTCGATCCTCAGAATGACAATATCGCTTATGTAACTTATAACGGATTGAAATGGAAAGACCCGCAACCGCATGTTTTCAGAACTGATAACAGAGGTCAGACATGGCAAAATATCAGCAGTAATCTGCCTGATGCTCCGGTGAATGCTTTTGCAGTAGATCCGCTCAGACCAAATGTTCTGTTTGTAGGTTCAGATGTCGGCGCTTATGTAAGTTTTAATACCGGGCAGAACTGGCAGTTCCTCGGTTCAGGTTTACCGATGGTTTCAGTATATGATTTTAAAATTCACCCGACTGCGTATTATCTTGTCGCCGGTACCCACGGCAGGTCTATGTATAAAATCGATCTTACCCTAGTAGTCGGCATTAATTCCTCTGGAGAAAATATTCCTGAAAATTTTACGCTTGAACAGAATTATCCGAACCCCTTCAATCCGGTTACCACTATAAAATATACGATTCCGGAAAAAGGAAATGTCAGTTTGAATATTTATGATGTTTCGGGAAAACTTGTAAGAAGTTTATTGTCATCAGAACAAAACCCCGGAAGTTATTCACTGGTATGGAACGGTACGGATAATATTAATTCAAATGTATCCAGCGGTATTTATTTTTATACGCTTAACTTAGACGGAAATATCTCAAAAACAAAGAAAATGATTCTTATCAGATAAAAATCCTTTTAAATTTTATTTAAAAATAAAATGAGTTAATATTAAAAACTAAAATCTTATAAATCTAAAAAACTATTATTCCGATGAGTAAAATTAACGAACAGTTTAAGTTTTTATTAACAGCCAATTTTATATTGGCTTTGTTTATATTTTCTGCTTCAAATGTAGTATCCCAGACTACAGTTAATATAACATTATGCAATGATAATACTTTATATGAAGATCCAACCGGAGAAACGAGCAATGGTTCAGGTCAGTATTTCTTTACCGGAACTACAGTCAGTGAACAGATAAGAAGAGGCTTGATAAAATTTTATGTTAAAAAAGACATACCTCAATGCGCTGTTATAACTAATGTATCTCTAAGGCTGCATATGTCAAGAACAATTTCGGGTGATAAGAATGTTGAATTAAGAAATGTAGAAAAAGACTGGGGAGCATCTTTTTCTGACGCACCTGGAGAGGAAGGATTCGGTACACAGGCTGAAAGCGGGGATGCAACCTGGCTACATACTTTTTATAATACTGAAACCTGGACAAATCCGGGCGGTGATTTTTCTGCTAACCCCAGCGCTGTAATACCTGTAGGAGGAGTTGGTTTTTATACTTGGAATTCTCCTCAGATGATTCAGGATGTTCAGTCATGGTTAAATGATCCCCAAACTAATTATGGCTGGATGCTTTACGGAACAGAAGATGAAGCGGCTACTGCAAAAAGATTTGATTCGAGAGAAAATGATTCTGTAAGTTTCAGACCTGTTTTGACAGTGACATATATTGTGAATGATATTTCATTATATACTGCATCATTGATTGAAGGATTTTTTGACGGAATAGAAATGGTACCTGATACTTTGAAAATAACTTTGAGAAATCAAAATTCTCCTTATGCTCCTGTAGATTCAGAAAAGGGATTATCAAATAATTTAGGAGATTTAAACAATTGTTTCAGCGCACCAACCGGTATGTATTACATTGTTGTAAATCACAGGAATTCAATTGAGACGTGGAGTAAATTTCCGGTGTTACTGACTCAAAATTACGGAGATTATTACAATTTCACCGACGCTGCAAATAAAGCTTACGGCGACAATCAGGTTTTAAAACTCGGTTCGTATTGTATTTACAGCGGAGATGTGGACCAGGACGGATTGGTTGATATCACTGACGGAGGTCTTGTAGATAATGATGCCTCTGTATTTGCAACAGGTTACATTCCAACAGACGTAAACGGAGATGATCTAGCGGATCTGGCTGATGCTTCAATTGTTGACAATAATGCAAACAATTTTGTATCTAAAATGACGCCTTAAGAATTAAAAGAATATTCAGAAAATCAGAAAAAATGCCCTGACTTGACAGGGCATTTTTTATTTTAAAAAACTGAATATTTAAGAGAGCTAATCAAATCGTATACTTTAAATCTGATTTATTTTACTAAAGTCAGCTTTCTTGTAAACGAAAATCTTCCTGCTGTAAGTCTGTAGAAATAATTTCCGCTTGTTAAACCTGACGCATTAAAATCAACCGAATATTTACCTTCAGACAAATTTTCATCAACCAGTGTTTCTACTTTATTCCCCAATATATCATAAACAATCAATGTCACGCGGCTGCTTAAATCACTGTAACTTTTTAAATCAGGAATGTCAAAATCAATTCTTGTAAAAGGATTAAACGGGTTCGGGTAATTCTGACTTAATTTGAAATCATCAGGAATTTCACTGCTTACTGAGCTCACAGATACCGGATTTTGGTCAAACTTGTATTTAGCATAAATCGGGAGATGGTCAGATGTATAATACAGCGCATCAGCAATGCTGTCAGGTACTGAAGTATTTGGTCTGCGGTTTATGCTGTCGTTAAAATGATTACCGTCATTTCCTACAGCAACAAATGAACCGGGAATATATTTGATTTTACCTTCCTGTAAAATTCCGTTCGAATTTAAAATCATATCAAATCTGTCATCAAGTCCACCTGTTGCTCCGCCGTCTCCCAATGCTCTTGTTCGCGTGGACTGCGTATGATACTGAGAATAAACCGACTGATTCCAGTTTCCCGGCATTGTAAACATATCAATGAAATGACCGTCGGCGTTAACGTCAGGTTCCAGAAGTCTCTGATATGCAGGTTCATTTGCAGAATAAATATTAAAATCTCCAAGAACTATAAATTCTTCACCGGTTCGGAAAGTATTGCTCACATTTCGCAAAGCATTAACTTCCTGAAGTCGTCTCTGCTGATCTTCAGTTGTATTGCTTGCTTTTAGATGCACATCAAAAATTTTAATTGTATCATTTGTGGAAACATGCACAAGCGTAAAGAGATTAATATTCCGAAGAGTGGTAGTGATAACTGTATTGCTGATGAAATTAAATTTTAATCTATCATAAAAAATAGCATTATCGGTATCCGGACCATCAATAAAAACACCTGCCGAATATTTGTCCGGGATTGTGAAGTTCATAACATTATTAAGAAAGTTTGTAACTGCAGACTGTGATAGAATTTCGCAGACAGCTAAAATATCCGGCTGTATATAATCTATTGTTTTTCTGAATAACGGATCTTTAGCTGCATTATTACCGCTGTAATTCAAAAGATTGTATGAGGCAATTTTTAATGTATCCTGTGAATAAGATACATTTATGGAAGAAATTAGTATGAGAATACAAATCCCGTGTAAAAATTTTCTGAAAAGCATTATTACTGAATTAATTTCAAACAATATAAGGACTTAATGTAATAATTAAAAGTTTATTATTAAATTTTATCTGATTTTATTTTTTAAAATAATTATATTTATCGAAAATTTTTTTAAATATGAAGAAAGAAGACTGTATATTCTGTAACATTGAAAGCGGGGCAATTATTTTAAATAATGAAATGGGATTTGTTATAAAAGACAAGTATC
This sequence comes from Candidatus Tepidiaquacellales bacterium UBA2330, assembly GCA_002344965.1. Classification (GTDB taxonomy): domain Bacteria; phylum Bacteroidota; class Ignavibacteria; order Tepidaquicellales; family Tepidaquicellaceae; genus UBA2330. The sequence goes on from DDUU01000026.1 coordinate 13,211, forward strand.
CGCAGTCAAAAGGTCATTTGCTTATAATTCCTAATGATCATTACGAAAATTATTTTGATCTCCCGGAAGATATACGAAACTCGCTTTGGGATCTTGCAGATAAAGCTAAGTTATTATGTGACAGCGAGCTTTCACCTCCGGGATATAATATTAATATTAACAACGGCAGATCAGCCGGTCAGATCGTCATGCATGCCCACATTCATCTGATCCCGAGATATGCTAAATAATTTAAATAATTATAAAAAAGTAAATGAAAAATCAGGATACAGCAAATGAAACATCCGCGACCAGCGAAGAGAGAACTCTCTCACTTCTTTGCCATCTGTCAATGCTCCTTGGAGGTATTTTACTGCCAATAATAATCTGGGCGACACAAAAAAGCAAATCACAGTTTGTGAGATTTCATTCGCTGCAGGCGATCTTCTTTCAGATCATGCTTGGGGTAATTATTGTTTTCGGAGTAATAATTTTTTTAATTTTAATGTTAGCGTCGGGTTTCGGTCTTGGTGAGTTAAATAATCAAGGTAACTCGGATATGCCTGTATTCATTATGATCTTCATGTTCTCATTTTACGGTTTCATATTCTTGTTTGTATTCGCTGCAATAGGTTACAGTATTTATATAGGTTTAAAAGCGTATAAAGGTGAACTGGTCAGAGTTATCTTTATCGGAAATATTATTTATAAAAAAGTATATGGTTAAAGCTAAGCTGACCGGCTCGGCTGCTATTTTACTTGTGTCTGACATTGATATTTCAGCAGAATACTACCGCAGTAAATTAGGATTTGAATCTGTCAGATTTTACGGAGATCCACATGATTTCTGTATTCTCGGTAGAGACGGTTATTATCTTATGTTGACTAAAGCAACAGCTGAAGAAACGATTATTCCGAATTGGAAATTAAAGGAAAAAACGAGCAATGTTTATTTCTGGGTAGATGATGCTGAGAAGATATACAATGAATATTTGGAAAGAGGAGTTGAAATAGACTACACGCTTTATATTACACATTACAATGTTAAAGAATTCGGAGTTTCTGACCCGGATGGTTATGACATTTCTTTTGGCGAGTTATTGAAATAGGAAAGAGTTTCCGCAGAAATTTATCAGGTCACCATATTCTAAAGCTTACAGGCATTTTGGCGAAAAACCGTTAAAACGGTTTTTCCCCTCCAAAAATCAGAGGGAGCAGCTTCTGCTTATCTGCAAAAACTGCTCCGGCATCAAAATTATTCAGGAGGTTTTATTGTCTTACTCTGTATGGCAAACCCATATACGTTGAGGAAAAGAGCGAAGTTGTTTTGTTATACAATGAACTTCTTGTATTAGAACTTACATAACCATTGTGAATTCCATTCCTGTGCTGATTATATACTTCAAAAGTTTTTTCGTATATCCTGTCAAATTTGTTTCCGTTTTGTATCTGCGATGTCATTACGAATGGTTCCCTGTGATAACCAAATGAATTTCTTGCCCAGTGATATGCAACAATATCAGTATCATTCTGGTTGCTTGTCAGATAAACTTTCACTCTTACCTGATCACCTCTGCCAAGGTCGATAAATGTATTATTGTTGAAAAATCTTGATGTAAAAATATTAGACGTAAAGTCAGGACCATTTAAAGTAAGTACAAGATTATTATTTCTGAAAAACTCAATCCTGTTCATTACAATATTTTCTTTCCCGATCTGTGGTGATTTAGTTTCACCGTCAATCGCAGAATACTGATAAACTCTCCAGTTTAATCCGGGGTTCGGACGTCTGTTAACTCTTTTAAAAGAAATGGTTCTTTTTGATTCCTGTGTAAAAGGTTTTATTGTTGAGTCAAGATTTCCGCCGAGATATCCTATAATAATAAAATTTCCTGTGATTATTTTTGTAACATCTGCAGTTTTTAATGTATCACCGAAAGTTGTAATGTTTACATTTACATTTTTACCGGTAATCCTTCTTCCCCATTTCAAAATTGAATCCAAAGGTGAACTCACTAAATTTTCATTATTATATACTGCTCCGGATGACTCAAAATCTGCTTCCTCGTTGTAAAACAAATTGTCATCATCATCGGCGTTGCTGCTATATGAACTGTTAACGGCTATACTTCTGATAAAATCATCATCACTCATAAGACCGGGTTCTATTGTGCTGTCAGAACAGGATGAATTAAATATTATAATTCCTAAAATTATAGAAACGATTAAAATTAAATGCCTGAATTCAAAGGTTTTCATTTTAAAATTTCTTTTCTGTATTTTTGAATAAATTGACTTTGCTCATCTTTGACAATTTTGTTTGGATATTAGTTTAACTATATCAGTAATAATTCCGTATTCACATACTCATCAATGTATAATTCTTTATATATTTAATTAGTTTTGAATGACTTAATTTTGAATTCAATTTTTTAAAAGATCTAAAAAATCAAAATGAATAAGATTATCAGATTCGTTTCAAAAAATATTTTAATATCATTTATTTTACTGACGGCATTATCAGCTTCAGTTTTTTCACAGGAATTAAAAAAGGTAAGTGACGGAAAATATACCTATGAAATAGTTGAAAATGATCCTCTGAAAGCCAGGATCTATACTCTTGATAACGGACTTAAAGTTTATATCTCCGTAAATAAAAAGGAACCGAAAATTCAGACTTATATAGCAGTCGCCACCGGTAGTAAGAATGATCCGCACGATGCGCAGGGATTGTCCCATTATCTTGAGCATATGCTCTTTAAAGGAACGGACAAATTCGGCACAAAAAATTATACGGCTGAAAAACCAATGATTGATACAATTATTTCTTTATATGAGCAGAGAAGAAAGACAGATGATCCCGAACTGCGAAAATCCATTTATAAAAAAATAGACAGCGTATCTTATCTTGCGTCAGAATATGCAATTGCTAATGAGTATGACAAAATGATCTCTGACCTGGGCGGTGAAGGAAGCAATGCCTGGACTTCAGTTGAAGAAACGGTCTATACCTGTAATATACCTTCCAATCAACTTGAAAGATGGCTTACCATTGAATCCGAAAGATTCAGAAATCCCGTGATGAGAATTTTTCATACCGAACTTGAAGCAGTGTATGAGGAAAAAAATACATCTCTCGATAATGATAACAGCAAAGTATGGGAAGCGCTTATGTCAGGACTTTATCAGCAGCATACTTATGGAACACAGACAACCATAGGCAGCGTTGAGCAGCTGAAAAATCCTTCAATCCAAAAAATTATTGATTATTACAACGAAAGATATGTGCCAAATAATATGGCTATATGTCTATCAGGCGATCTTGATCCTGATGCTGCAATTGAAATGATATACAGAAAATTCGGAATGTACGAAAGTAAGCCTGTCCCTGAGTTTATTGTTCCGGTTGAAGCTCCCATAAACGGACCTTTGATAAAGGAAGTCTTCGGACCGTCCCAGGAATCCGTAATTTTCGGTTACCGATCCGGTGGCGCCGGTACTAAAGATGCGGATATTCTTATAATTCTTGAATATATATTAAGTAACGGAACAGCAGGTCTAATTGACCTGAATCTGAATCAGGATCAGAAAGTAATTGACGCATACTGCGCGACAGATATTAATAAAGATTATTCTACCTTGTATTTCGGAGGAAAATCCAGAGAAGGTCAGTCATTAGAACAGGTAAAGGATCTTATTTTAAATCAGATCGAACTTGTTAAGAAAGGCGATTTTCCGGATTGGCTTATTCCGGCTACTATCAGTAATTTCAAACTTACTCAGCTGGAGTCATTTGAAAATAATTCAAGCAGAACTTATTCATTTTTACAGTCATTTATTTATGATATACCCTGGGATAAATACATTTTTAACGTTGACAGACTTTCAAAAATTACAAAGCAGGATGTAGTTAATTTTGCAAACGAAAATCTAAACAATAATTACGTGGTGGTTTATAAAAAGACTGGTGAGGATAAGTCAATTGTCAAAGTTGAAAAGCCCGAGATCAATCCGGTAAAGATCAACAGGGAAGATTATTCGGATTTTCAGACAGAGATTCGAAATATTTCTGTAAATGAGATAAGACCTGAATTCGCTGACTTTAATAGAGATATTACAAAATTGAAAATCAAAGAAAGCATTCCGCTTTATTATATAAAGAATAATGATAATGAACTTTTCTATCTGAATATTATTTCAGACATCGGTACAAATCAAAATAAAAAGTTATCACTTGCCACTGCATACTTTGATTATTTATCAACATCTAAGTTTACTTCCTTTCAGATTAAAGAAGAATTTTATAAGCTTGCCAGTTCGTATAATGTTTCGGTTTCGGATGATCAGCTTACAGTAAGTCTTTCCGGTCTGAATGAAAATTTTGAAAAATCATTTAAGCTTCTTGAGGAAATAATTTCAGATCCGGTCGTCATTAAAGATGCTCTAGAAAACTTAAAAGCTGATATTCTCAAGCAAAGAGAAGATGCAAAGTTTTCAAAGAATACTATTCTCTGGAACGGAATGGTAAATTATGCAAAATACGGCAAAGATAATCCTTTCACATACAGGCTCTCAAAGGAAGAACTAAATAGTATAACTCCGGAAGAAATTGCAGATATAATAAAAGATATTTTTTCTTATAAGCAAAGAATCTATTATTACGGTCCGCTTGATAATAACAGTATTACTGAAGCGCTTAATAAAGAACATAAATCTGCAGATAAGCTGAAATCAATGAAATCAGTTAATGAATTTGTTGAAAAAGATTCAGAAGAAAATATTGTTTATGTAGTTAATTACGACATGCAGCAGGCAGAGATAGTAATGCTTTCAAAAAGAAATAAATTCGACAAAGAATTACTCCCGTATTCAATATTGTATAATGAATATTTCGGCGGCGGTATGGGTTCTGTTGTGTATCAGGAAATAAGAGAATCAAAAGCTCTTGCATACTCTACATTTTCTGTTTTTCAATCACCTAAAAAACAGTCAAACTCATTTTATAATATAGCTTACATTGGCACACAGGCTGACAAACTTCCAGAAGCGATGGCAGGAATGACTGAACTGCTCAGAAATTTTCCGGTTTCGGAATCAGCTTTCAGAAATGCCAAAAGTTCTCTCATCAAACAAATACAGTCAGAAAGAGTGATAAAAGCAGGTCTTCTGAATAAATATGAAAACTCAATGAAACTCGGGCTTGAAGAAAATATAGACAGTAAAATCTATGAAAGAGTTTATAAAATGGAGCTCGATGACATTGTTGAATTTCAAAGGAAAAATATTAAAGACAATAAATATTCTATCCTTGTGCTTGCTGACATAAATAAAATTGATATGAAAACTCTTGAAGCGTATGGAGATGTGAAAGTATTAACGCTTGAAGAAGTTTTTGGATATTAAAAGTTGATATCAATTCCGATCAGGTTATTTTTTTTCAGTAATCCGAATTTGATTTTATCTGAAACGTTAAAATCATAAAGCTCAGCGTCAATGTATGCATCAATCAAATTTGCAAGATATAATATTGAAGAATAAATAATAAAATTGTCCCTTTGATCTCTGTAAAATTCCCTCAGATTCAGAAGCCGGGGATCTCCTGATGGATTCTCTGCTGTCTGTGAGTTTAAATACTGATCCCTGTAATCGATGTACTGATTGTTATTGTTAATAATCCCATAGACAAAATAACCGCCTGCGCCAAGTATTATTGGTATTTTCCAGTATGATTCTGTATAAAATTGTCCTGCACCGGGAAGTAATGCTGAGTATGCTACTGCTCTCCATGGCTGCTTCTTCATTTTAAAATCTTCTTCGGTGTAATTCGAATTATTCAAAGATCTCTGTTGTAATACAGACTTTTCGGATAAAAAATTATTCGTGTCAATTTCCTGTTTAAACTGTGCAGAACTGCTTTTGCTCAAAATAACGGTAAAAAATATTACAATAAAAAAAGCACTATGAAAATTATTCATAGTGCTAAGATAAAATTTTTGAATGTAAAACAAAATTTCTGTTTTTTTACTGACCTTCTGTTTCAGGTTCTACCTGAACAGGTGGTTTTTCCGGAGCTTTATCCGTGGATTTATCTGCATCCTGATTTTGCTGCTGATTCGGATCAACATTTACAGGAGGAGTATTATTCTGATCAGGTGGTATAACTGTATTCGGCGGAATTTGCTGTTGCTGCTGACCGGCATTCTTTTGAATTATACTTTCATCGACTGCAGAGCCGGAACCTCCGATCATAAGATTTACTACAATACATCCGACCATTAAAGTTACTGCCAGTACTGTAGTTGTTTTTGAAAGTATGTCTGATGTTCTTCTGACTCCAAACGCCATTGTAACGCTTGAACCTCCTATAGGACCCGCTAATCCGTTTCCTTTTGACGACTGCATTAATACGACAGCCATTAATACGATAGATATTACTATCAGTAATATTATAAGTAAAGTAACCATAGGCAACAAAAATACATTTCTATGCTAAATTATACAAGTCCAGTTATATTCTTTTTTTTCAAATTTTAATGTCCCTGCTTGCAAATAAAAAAGTTTGTTTAAAGTATTTATTTAAATAACATATTTATTTACTTTGTTTTACTGAATTTTACTGTTACAACTTAATTGAAAATTAAAAATTTTATATCTCATGAAAATTTTACTATTACTTTTACTTTCAATATTTTTTTTGACAAGTGAAGAAGCCATTTCTCAATTTTCCCAGCAGTGGGCAAAAAGATATAATGCTTCAGGAAACGGAAATGATGAAGCTTATAAAACCGCAATAGATAATAACGGCAATGTGTATGTCACAGGAAGAAGTTTTCTTTCCGCATCGAACTTTGACTACGCTACAATAAAGTATAGCGCAAACGGTGATGAGTTATGGGTAAGTAGGTATAACGGCACAGGCGGTATAGATGAGGCAAATGCAATAGCCGTTGATAATGCAGGAAATGTATATGTAACAGGTAAAAGTCAGGGAGGCGCTTCAAACAGTGACTTCGTTACAATTAAATATAATTCATCCGGAGATCAGCTTTGGCTTAGATCATATAACGGTCCGGGTAACGGAATTGATAATGCTGTAGCTATTGCTGTGGATGTTAATGAAAATGTTTATGTCACAGGTACAAGCTGGAGCGGGGTAAATTATGATATTGCATCAATAAAATATAATGCGCTCGGCGTAGTGCAGTTTGTTATAAGATATAACGGTCCCGGAAACGGTGACGACTTTCCGGTATCTTTGCATGCGGAAAATAATGAATTCTTTTATATTACAGGAGCCAGTACAGGTTCAGGATCAGACTATGACTTTGTAACTATAATGTATCTCCCGAACGGAACAGCAAACTGGATTAGAAGATATAACGGTCCTGACAATTCAGCAGATTACGGAAGAAGTGTTTCCGTTGATAATGCAGGAAATGTTTTGGTTACCGGTGAAAGCGTTTCAGCATCTATAGGATATGATTTCGCTACCATTAAATATAGCGTAACCGGTGATTCTCTTTGGGTAAAAAGATTTAACGGATCCGCTAACGGAGATGATATCAGCGTTTCAGTCAAAACCGATAACCAGAATAATGTATATGTAACCGGCTCTTCATTAGGAACCGGAACAAATCAGGATTATGTGACTTTGAAGTACAATTCTTCAGGTGATCAGCAATGGCTGCAGAGATATAACGGTATTTCAAACGGAAGGGATGTTCCGTCTGCTATGGTAATAGGTAATGACAATTCGGTTTATATAACAGGCGTCAGTCTCGGCAGCGGGACGGGTAATGATTTTGCAACTGTAAAGTATAATGAATCAGGAATTGAACAATGGAGCAGAACTTATAACGGTAACGGAAACGGCATCGATGCAGCAACCTCTATTGCTGTTAACAGTCAGGAATTTGTTGTTGTAACCGGTTTAAGTTACGGAGGCAGCGGAACAAATTATGATTACGCTACAATAAAATATTCTCAGATCAGCGGAATTCAGAGTCTCTCCAATGAGATCCCATCTGAATATATGCTGTATCAGAATTATCCCAATCCGTTTAATCCTGTGACAAACATAAAATTTGATGTTGTAAAATCAGGGAATGTGAAGATAACTGTTTCTGATATTTCGGGTAAATTAGTTTCAGAGCTAATAAACTCGAGAGTAAATCCCGGAACATATCTTGTGGATTTTAATGCTTCTCAGTTAGCAAGCGGAATTTATTTTTATACATTATCTGTACAGGATAATGTTATTACAAAAAAGATGACGGTATTGAAATAAGTATAAAAGAATTTCAAAAAAAATCCCCGGCAATTGATCAGAATACCGGGGTTTTTTTAATGTATAAAAAAAATTATTTCCTGAAATAATTCAGCATTTTATAAATTAATTTTGCAGTCATAAAATCAGGATAGGGAAAACCGTTCCGCGGAGCTAATTCCACAACATCAAATCCAACTACATTTCTGCTTTCGCCTAGCAGCTTTAGTAGTTTCATTGTTTCATCCCAGTATAATCCGTTTGGTTCAGGAGTTCCTGTCGACATCATAATAGAAGGATCAAAATAATCCACGTCAAAAGTGATATAAACATTTTCCTTTAGAGTATCTATAACTTTTGACTGCCAGTCATAGCCAAATTTTCCGCTTCTTATGTCATGAGCATAAAACGTATCTATTTTATTTTTTTTTATAAATTCATATTCTTCCCTGCACTGCGCCCTGATCCCGACCTGCGTTATATCCTTAGTAAATTCAGCGACTCTTGCCATTACAGAAGCGTGCGAAAATTTTGAACCTTCATATTCTTCACGGAAATCCGAGTGCGCGTCAAACTGAAGAACTGAGAGGTCGCTGTATTTCTCGAAATGCGCTTTTACCGGAGCAGTTGAAACAGAATGCTCTCCACCAAGAAGTACAACAAATTTTCCGTTCTGAATGTGGGAAGTTACATTTGAGTAAATATAATCAAGTGCATCACGGCTTTTCTTATCTTTAAATATAAGAGGATATAAAGTGCAGATGCCGTTACTTTTTTCAAAACACAATTCCCGGTTCAGCTCTTCATCAAAAAACTCAACATATTGTGAAGCTTTTATTATCGCTTTAGGTCCGTCAGCGGTACCTTTGCCGTATGAAGTAGTATGCTCGTACGGTGCCTGAATGATCACAATTCCGGAATTAAAATAATCAGAATATTTAGATTCAATTGCCAGAAAATTTTTCTTTTCCCCGTAAAATTTTATGCTCTTATTCAATTTACTTTAATCTGTTTTATATTCTACGACATCAAAAAGCTCTTTAAGCTTTTGGATAATTAATGTTTCTTTAACATTTGTATTATCTGAATTTTCTTTTTCCCCGGATTCTTTTTTAACATTAATCGTTTCAGACTTTCCGTTTTTACTTTCCGGTATTTCTGATTCAGTTAAATCGTTTTTTTCAGTAATTCCTTTTTCCTTTTTTGTAACCGCAGCTTCGCTTTCCGGAGTAAGATTTTGATTTACAATCTCAGCCGGTTTAATATTATTTTGGATCAGGGATTTTTTTTTTAATGAAGTAACCTCCGAAATCAATTCCGATAAATCTTTAACGTCCCGGTTCAGAGTACACAACTCGGCAAGCAATGCTTCGAACAGAATTTTCTGGTTTGAAGAATATCTGAACCTGTTTTCGGCTTCGAAAAGTACTTTCAAGATTCTCTGCAACTGATCCGCAGTAAAATTTTTAGATTCCGTATTATATTTTTCTCTGAATGAATCAGATTCATCAAGCAGGTTAGGATTAGAAGTAGAACTGACAATCAGCAGATCCCGGAAATGTTCCGTAATTCCGTTAAAAAAAGTCTGCAGATCAAATCCTTTTTCTTCGAGATCATTAAAATAAATCAGAATATTTTTCACGTCACTGTTGCGTATAAATCCGGAAATGTCAAAGTATATATCCTTATCAGGAATATTAAGGAAAGATTTAAGCTCACTGTATATTATATTATTACCGCAAAATGAAACCGCCATATCAAATACACCAAGAGCGTCTCTTAAAGCGCCGTCACCGAGTTTAGAAATCAGAAATACGGATTCATTATCAATTTTAATATTCTCTTCTTTTGCAATTTCTTTTACTTTTGCTGAAATCTCATTAATTTTAATCCTCTGCAGCGGGAATCTCTGACATCTGCTCACAATTGTAGCCGGGATCTTTTCGGGATTAGTAGTAGCGAGAATGAATATCAGATAACCCGGCGGCTCCTCCAGTATTTTAAGCAAAGCGTTAAAAGCCTGCTGGGTGAGCATATGAACTTCATCAACAATAAAGAATTTAAATTTACCTTTTATCGGAAAAAATTTCGCCGCATCCTGAACAGCTCTTACGTCATCAATCCCACGGTTTGAAGCGGCGTCAAGCTCAAATACATCAGGATGAATACCGTTGGTAATTTCTTCGCATGAGTTACATTTGTTACACGGCTCTCCGTTTTTCAGATCAGCACAGTTAAGTGCTTTTGCAAATATCCTTGCTATCGTAGTTTTACCGACACCTCTCGGACCGCTAAGCAGATATGAATGAGCGATCTTACCAGAGATAATTGCATTCTTCATAGTCTGAGTTACAAATTCCTGTGAAGTAACTTCAGAAAAATATTGCGGTCGGTATTTTCGAGCTGATACTTTATAGTTTGACAATTTGAATATCTGTGCTGATAAGATCCGTTATTTTTTAAAAAATATTTTTTTGTTTTTAAAAACAAAAGGGATTCCGTCTTCAACTTTTTCGACCGGAATAATTTTCAGTTTGCTTAAAATTTCCTCAGGCACTTCGATCAGATCTTTTTCATTATCTTTCGGAATAAGAACAGTCTTGATACCGCTTCTTACAGCGGCAAGAAGTTTCTCATTCAGTCCACCGATCGGAAGCACATTACCTCTGAGAGTAATTTCACCTGTCATGGCTACGTCAGGTCTGACGGGATTTTTAGTTATAGCAGAGATCATTGCCATAATCATTGTGATGCCTGCTGACGGACCGTCTTTCGGGATTGCACCTTCAGGCAAGTGAATATGAATTTCCTTTTCTTTAAAAAAGGATTCAGGGATGTTAAATTTTGATGCATTGGACTTAATATAGGAAAATCCTGCCTGCGCGGATTCTTTCATAATGTCGCCGAGTTTTCCGGTTAATATAAACTTGTTCGCTCCTTTCATAATATTAACATCCACATGAAGAATATCTCCTCCCATAGAAGTCCAGGCAAGCCCGACTACTGACCCGACATTATCCGAAGTTTTGTCACCGGCGATTTTTTGCTTATACTTCTGCACACCGAGAAATTTTCTAACATGCTCTTCCGTGATTATGATTTTTTTACCCGGTCCGGATTCACCTTTTTCCACAATCTCGCGGGTTACTTTTCTGATTACGGATGATATCTCTCTCTCAAGATTTCTCACACCTGCTTCACGCGTATATTCCCTGATAATAAGGAGAATGATCTGATCAGGTATTTTTAATACGCTGTCGGTAAGTCCGTGCTCCAGTATTTCTTTTGGGATAATATGTTTCTTAGCAATCTGAAGTTTTTCAAAATCAAGATAACTTCTCATTTCAATAATCTCCATTCTGTCAAGCAGCGGCAACGGAATATTGTAATAGACATTAGCAGTTGTTATAAAGAGAACATTGGAGAGATCATAATCGACATCCAGATAATGGTCATTGAAAGTCGAATTTTGTTCAGGATCCAGAACTTCAAGCATCGCGCTTGAAGGATCTCCTCTGAAGTCGCTGCTCATTTTATCAATTTCATCAATAAGAATTACCGGATTTACGCTGCCCGCTTTTTTCATGGCCTGAATAATTTTTCCGGGCATTGATCCTATATATGTCCTTCTGTGTCCCCGTATCTCGGCTTCATCCCTTACTCCGCCGACGGAGATCCTTACAAAATTTCTGTTGATGGCGCGGGCAATTGATTTGCCAAGCGAGGTTTTACCTACACCGGGGGGTCCGACAAAACAAAGTATCTGACCTTTCGGAGATTTTTTTATATTCTTATCATGAAGAAGTTTCAGAACCGCCATAAGCTCAAGGATTCTGTCCTTTGCTTTTTCAAGTCCGTAATGATCTTCGTCCAGAATTTTTTTCGCATTGATGAGATCGAAATTATCTTCAGTGAATATATTCCACGGTACAGAAACCATCCAGTCGAGGAAATTTCTGATAACTGAATGATCCGGAGACATTGAAGGAATTTTCTTAAGTTTATTAAATTCATCCATTGCTTTTTTGAGAACGGGTTCAGGCATTCCGCTTGCTTCTATCTGTTCGCGGATTTTTATAAGGTCCGGGTCGGATTCCATGCCGTCGCCAAGCTCATCCTGTAAAATCCGTATCTGCTCCTGCACAATAAACTTCCTCTGATTTTTCTGCATAGTCTGATAGATCTTAGCGTCAATTTCTTTTTCCACATTGAGCACTTCCATTTCAGAGCCGAGTATATAAAGAATTTCATAAAACTGTTTATGAATATCACTCATCTCCAGAATCTTCTGCTTTTTACTTACATCTGCGCTGATGGTAGATGCAATATAATAAAGCTTTCTGTCAGGTTCCTTTATGTTTTCAAAAGCCACAAGAGTTTCCTGCGGTATTGATCTGTTAGTATTAACGTAATCCGTAAAGAGTTTTGTCGCCTGACGGATAAGAGCTTCAAGTTCCGTATCTTTTTTGAACGGATTATAAAGAACTTCTACTTCAGCTGAAATATATTTATCGCTTTTATATTTTTTAACTTTTGCGGTAACCAGACCGTCAACCAGAACTTTGATAAGTCCATTCGGCAGTCTCAGCACCTGAATAATTTTAGCGACTGTACCGGTCTTATTCAGATTTTCAAAAGTCGGTTCTTCGATTTTTTCATCGAGCTGAGAAACAAGCATTATGAATTTATCTTTTTCAAGAGAGTTGTTGATAGCAGCAATTGTAGATTCTCTTCCCGCTAATATAGGAAACATCATATACGGAAAGACAACCATGTCTTTCAGGGGGAGTACGGGAAGCTCGTCTGGGATTGCTACTTTAAGATCCGGAATATTGGTTTGGTTTTGATAGATTACTTCAGAAGAGTTTTCATCAATATTATCTTCATCATCAAGGAAATTAAAATCATCTTCTTTGCTTTTAGCCATTATAATTTGTCCGTTTAGAATTTGATTAATATAAAATTAGATTAAAATAGTTTCAATCCTAAACTTAAAGAGTTGAATAATTTATTTTGATGTAATGTTTGGAAGTCAGAAAACAATTTTAAAGAAAGCAGAATTTTGAGATATTCATGATCATAACCCTAAGCCGGGTCATATCTTTAAATTGTTTTACTAAGCTTACTTGAATTATAATTATTCACGGAATACAATTCCGTGATACCTATCAAAAAATAAGTAAGTTCACGGAATACAATTCCGTGATACATATCAAAAAATAAGTAAGTTCACGGAATACAATTCCGTGATACATATCAAAAAATAAGTAACATCACGGAATACAATTCCGTGATACATATCAAAAAATAAGTAACATCACGGAATACAATACCGTGATACACATAAAAAAGCAAGTAACTTCACGGAATACAATTTTGTGCTACACACACCATATTTTTGCATATTTATCATCAAAGACTTTTCTTAAAATGCACTGTAATTTTTTAATTAAAAGAAAAGGAATAAGTTATGAAAAAAACCCATTCTCTCGTTTTATTGATCTTTCTTTGTTTTTCAATTCTTTCATTTTCTTCTTTGAAGGATCAGCCTAACAAAATAGTTACAGCAGATTCAAATCCGGCTTATTCATTTGCTGTTGATTCGAAACAGCTTGAAGCTAATAACATCAGAACCTGGTTCAGAACAAACGGCTCTATTAACAGAGATCCGGTAACAGGAAATTCAGGATTTGAATGGCCGAAAGGTCAGTCAAAGTTTGCAAGATTTGCTTCAGGTCTGTGGCTCGGCGGAGTAGTCGGAGTAGATACACTAATTGCTCTTGCAGAATATGATTACGAATTTCTGCCGGGTTATATTGACGGCAACGGAAATCCGCAGGGAAGTAATGATCCGAATTACAGGATTTATAATTTCACTGACGAAGACAGCAGTGATTTCGGTGCATGGAGAAATATCGCTTCTCAGCAGGGAGCTTATCTTGACAGCCTTGGCAATCCCAACCGGATGGGATCGCAGACAATGTTCTATTGTTACACTGACGGGTATCCACAGGCGCATATAAATAATGCAGGCAGCACAGCTCCTTTAAAAGCTCAGATACTTCAGACTAACTGGGCTTACAAAAATTTAAATCTCAGAGATGCCGCATTTACGGAATACAGGATCATTAACAGAAGCAATCAGGTATGGAACAATTTTTACATTTCAATCTGGACTGATGATGATCTTGGCACTGCTACTGATGATGCTGTAGGAATAGACACACTGGCTGAATACTATCTTGGTTATACATACAATTTTACAGACAATGACACTGAATACGGAGCCGCTCCGCCGGCAGTAGGATTTACAATGTTAAGAGGACCTGTTGTTCCAAGCATAGGTGATACGGTGAAATATTACAGCCCGCCGGGATCACAAAACCTGATTGTAAAACCGAACATGAAAGAATTAAAACTTTCATCTTTCAATACTTACATAAACGGAGATCCGACTACAGGAGATCCTTTAAATTATAAGGAGACTTATAATAACCTTCAGGGATTAAAAAGAAGCGGTGCGCCGTGGATTAATCCGTTAACTAATGAAGTAACTAAATTCCCGTACAGCGGAGCGCCTGAAATTCAGACAGGATGGATAATGTCATCTGGCAGCGACAGACGTTTTTTGATGACTATGGGACCTATAAATATGGCACCGGGCGATACGCAGTCTGTGATCTGCGCGCAGGTAATTGCAAGAGGAACAAGTAATCTTAACAGTATAACACGTTTGAGACAGCTAGCTCATCAGGTGCATGGTATATATAATAATAATTTTCAGTCAGTTCTTAATGTGAATAATTATTCAGCCGTAATTCCTGAAAAATTTACGCTGCATCAGAATTATCCGAATCCGTTTAATCCATCTACAAAGATCAGGTTTGATGTTCCTAATAATTCAAACGGTAAACTTACTGATGTGAAATTAACAGTTTATAATTCACTTGGTAATGAAGTAAAGATTCTTGTGAATGAAAAAATGAACAGCGGAAGTTATGAAACTGAATTCAGAAGTGAAAATCTTTCAAGCGGAGTTTATTTTTATAAGCTTGAAACCGAAGGATTTGTTCAGACTAAACGAATGGTATTTTTAAAATAATCATTAAACGGATATAACAATAAAAGCCCTGCGGGAAATCTTTCGCAGGGTTTTTTATGTGAAAAATATTAGAATAAATTTTAGTAATTTTATAATTCGAATAGAATTGGATTGGGTGGGGTTGAATTTGTCCGGCCATTGAAGAGATTAAATTACACTTCTGAATTAATATTTAATAACTAATTTGTATTTTCAATCTTCAATTTCAAAATCAAATCCGGGAAATGAATAATAATTCAGCAATTGACAGAAGCCGATTATTGACTGGAATAATAACGGGAATTGTAATGCTTTTATTAACAGCCGGAATTACATCTCTTGTAATATTTATGGTTTCGATATTAGTGTTCGGTTGTCAGCAGATTCCTCCGGATTGGCTTTACTATATTGTTTTTTTCGGAGTGCCGCTGCCGATGATTTTAACATCTGTAATTGTCCCGTATCTTTACATTAAAAGGCAAAAACCTGTTTGGATAATTCTGTCAGCGATTGCGGGATTAATTATAAGCTGTTTTGTTTTTTCTATCTGGTTTCTGATTCTCACTCAATACTGCTGAAGAAAAAATTATTTAATTGAAATGCTGTCTTTATCAATTTTTTCACCTTTAAAAAGAGTAAGCATACCGAAGGCAATTGCAAGTATCACCGGACCCATAAATATTCCCAGAATACCGAAAAGCTGCAACCCGCCGATAACACTGAAGAATACGAAAAGTTCATTCATCTTTGTGCGGTTGTTAATAAGTTTTGGCAAAAGAAAATTATCAACCATTCCTATTATAACTGCAGCATAGACGGATAAAACAATTGCTTTGGAAACTTCTCCTGAAGCGAACAGAACAATAATTACGGGAACAGTTACAAAGGCAGTACCGCCGGTTGGAATAAGAGAAAAGAGCATTGCCAGTGTACCGAGTAGAATAAATGACGGAACTCCAAGAATCCAGAAAATTAAACCCGCTAATATTCCCTGTATTACGGCTACTAACAAAGATCCTCTGAGAGTTGCATTTATAATTTCAGAAGTTTTGCGGATCAGCTCATTAGCCTGATCATTTTCCATTGGAAGTATTCCCGGAAGATCACTTACAATTTTTTTCCCGTCGCGGAATAAATAATACATGCTGAAAATTGCAAGGAGAATTCCGACCAGCATTCCCAGAACACCTTCAACCAAATTCAAAGAAGCGGATAACATTACTTCGCTTACCTTTGATACAAGCGCTTTGATGTCTTCAGGTTTTATAATATTATCAAGATTTACAAATCCGCTGATATAAGTATAAAAATTACCCAGCCAGCTGTGTCTCGGATCATTAATAGTCTGCTGTATTTCATCCATGGTTATACCCGCGAATCCCGCAAGTTCATTTACAACTGCTGCCGAAACAAAAAACAAAGGTATTATAAAAGTCAGCAGAGAAACGGCAATTGTCAGCATCGCGCTTATTACATGCCTGCCGGTTTTTTTCATCAGTTTTTCGTAAACAGGATGAAAAATAATTACGAGTATAGCCGACCATAATAAAACGGAAACGAAAGGAGCCAGCATAAGCCAGCAGACATAAAGCATTAGTCCGGTGAAAAACATAAGCAGTATAAACTGCGCGAGCTTTTTTCTTTCGGTGATGTTAAATCCCTGAGCCATGTTAAAAGTAGTGGTATAATTGCAGTTGTAAAATACAATAGTCCTTTTAGTTTTAATAGTCTGAAATTATTTCAATCTTTTTTACAATAAAATGATCAATAAATTTTTTACCTGTATGATTTTTTATTAAATATTTGACAATTCAGTACGCACATATAACGGATAATTTTAAAAAAATATATTTTCAGTGATCCGGAACAGGAATGAAAGCTTGTATTAAAAATGCTACTTTCTGTTAAACCTTAGCCAAAAAGACATTGTCTTTTATATGAATTACATTACAGCTATTTATAAAAATACTGAGTCAAAATATCAGGAAACAATTTACATAATGATAGGGAAGCATTTTAAAGTTAAGCGGTATATTCCCTGAAATTTTTTAAACTTTTAATGAAAAAATTATGACTAAGAAAAATCCTTTAAAATTAATTCTGGCTTTGGTAATTGCAGTGTTAGTTACCTGTTATACAGCAGTTGCACAGGAATATCCCGGAAGCAGTGAGGATAAAAGTCCTGTATTTATTGACACCATTGAAACCTCGGAAAACCTTCTGGATTCCAATGAAGTCTATAAAAAACAATTTGAAGAACTCTCTGAAGACGGTGACTGGATTAAAGTTAAAAAGTCAGACTTTATTCGGGATCTGACTGAAGAGACGGGAGAAAATCTCCATTATTATTATACAGAAGACGGAGCTTATATATTTGTCTGGCGTCCGCATGGCAGCACATCAGCAGGATGGAATCCATATTATAACGGAAGATGGATTTTTTCATATTACGGATGGATATGGCTTTCTAATTATTCATGGGGCTGGGGTCCTTATCATTACGGAAGGTGGTATTTCAGCAGTTTTTACGGATGGATTTGGATGCCGGGAAATGTATGGGCTCCGAACTGGGTTACATGGCGCGACTGCGGATCTTATTACGGATGGTATCCGACATGCCCGAGAGTTTACTGGAGAGGTCACGGAAAAAGATGGCACAGAAACAGACTTTATACATACAAAACTCAAAACTGGGTGATTGTTCAAAAGTCAGATTTTACAAAAAGAATCGATGAGAAAACAGTAGAAGATCCGTCAGATAATATTAATATTTTACAGAATTCAGTTAAGGTTAAAACTTCGCAATATTCTGATGCAAATACAAAGACATTTAAATATTCTGGACCTAATGTAAAATCTGTTTCAACTGAATCAAATGAAAAAATCACTCCGAAGAATATAGAAATAAAAAGTCCGGTGACAGTTAAGAATGAAAGAAGCACAAAAGTAACAGAAAATAATAATGTCAGATCAGCTGATAATGAAAAAAACAATCCTCCATCAGTCAAAAGCGGTGAGGTTAAAAATGATAAAAAACCGGAAATAAAAATAAGGGACACAAAAGATCAGGATAAAAGGAATTATAATCCGCCAAAAAATCCCGGTACTAAAAATAATCCCCCCGTAAGAAAAGATAAAAATACAAAAAAAAACATGGACAGAAAAAGTAATAGCAGTCACATTGATAAAATAGAAAGTTATGAAGAAGACAGTAAGAGTGTAAACCAAAAAACAGTTACAGGCAGCATGAGTAATTCAGGAAGTAACAGCAATACGGAAAGTAATAATGCAGAAGACAATAACGGAAGAACCGAAAAAAATGTAAGTGAAAAATCAGAAAAAGACTAAAAGGTTTATACTAAGTAATGTTTTTATTGTTAAAGTTAGATAAAGCCGGAATTTAAAATATTCCGGCTTTTTTTTATTATAAAAAATTAGTAGAAATGAACTTTGAATAAACTGTAAACTGTTATTGCTGATGTCCCGATTATTTTAACGCACAGTTCAAATTTATAAACGGTAATTTTTAAAGTATTAACAGTATCATCTGAAATAAATCTGTCCTTATTCTGTATATAACATTTTTTTAATTGTCTTGATTAAACTTCATAATAGAAATATTTTTAGGAAAAACATTCACACCTTGAATACCTGTAAGTTTATTTCTTTAATAATATTAATATCTGCTGCTGTATTTTTGTCAGGCAGTTGTAATTTCATTACTCACAGCACTCTTTCAAAAAGCAGTTCAAAAGATTCACTGATAACTGAGCCGGAACCGGATTATGATGTGTCATTAGATTTCGAATATCAGGATTTTACATCTTATTTATTTATGGGAAACCGAATCGAGAATTTTACGGCATATTTCAATACATTTTTTAAATCACAGGAAGATTATAATGAAGCGTTTGATGAATTCAGAACTTCATTTATTGCAGTGTTTAACAGAAGTATAGATTCATTGCTTGTGGATCCGCCGGTTACTCAAAGTGTAAAAGATAAATTAAATAAATCGATAGAAAGAAGTTCGAAGATAATTCAATTCCACAGAAACAGTAAATTCATTGATGATGCGGTTTTGCTGATTGGCAAGTCCTATTATCTTTTAAATGATTACATCAATGCCGAGAGAAAATTCAATGAGTTTCTGTCAAAATTTTCGAGCAGCGTACTGACTGATGAAGCGTTGCTATATCTTGCAAGGACGAAGAATAAACTCGGTAATCAGAATGAAGCGGAATCATTGTATAAAAGTTTGTTAAATGATAATACTGACACTGAGATAAGATCTCTTGCTGCGCGGGACTTTGGAGTTCTTGAATATAAAAAAGGAAAGCCGGAAGAAGCTGCGAAATATTTCAGAAAGTCCATTGAATATTCAAATGATAATGTAAGAAAAGCGGAAGGACAGTTTATACTTGCAAAACTGCTTTCATTATACAAGCCGGAGCTTTCAGCCGCTGAGTATAAAAAAGTTCTGGATTATACTTCGGATTTTGATCTTTCCTTCTACGGCAGGATTAATTACGCTAAAGGACTTTCCTATAATAAAAAATATAATCTGGCGGACGAAGAACTCGCAAGTCTGAGAAAAAAATACAGGGATGAAGTTGCTTATGCACAGCTTGTGGATCTTGAAATAGCGAATAACTACTATGCTCAGAAAAAACTAAAAGACGCTATGGATAAATATTATGAAGTTATTGTCAAATATCCGAATACCGTAGCATCTTCAGATGCTTATTATTTTCTGGGAAAACATGAGGAGGAAGTTAACAATAATTACCTTAAAGCCCTTGTTAATTATACAAAATCATCTCAGGAAAACCCGGCGTCTGAATATAATAAAATTGTAACAGCTAAGGTCACGGATCTCAACAGATATTTTTCACTGCAAAGCGAAGTAACGGATTCGAAACCTATAGAGATTCCTCAGGAAAATTTTGAAGTGGAAAAGTACAGAATCTATTATAATGAGGAAATGGGAATTGAACAGTTTAATGAAACTAATAAAGACGGTAGTAACAGAGGAAATGAAAATTCAGGTGAAGATGACGGAAGACAGAGAGGAGACGGAAAAGGAAAACCCGGCGGGTTCAGAGAAAAATTTTTAATGGATATAAATGACTCGCTTGAAAATCAGGATCCCGGTAAATCCGGAGATGATATAAATAACACTACCAATCCCGGTAATGTAACTAATCCGGGAAACATGACAAACCCGGGTAATATGGGGAATGAGAATATTGAAAAAAAGGAAGAATCTGAAAATCAGGATACTACCAATACAGTTAATTTAGATTCACTGAAGAAAGTACAGGAAGAAGCTGAATTAAAAACAAAAGAAGATAAAATTTTCAACGGGTATTATGAGCTTGCCGAGATATTCAATTACAAACTAAACAAAAGCGACTCAGCTGAATTTTATCTGAAATTGCTTTTACAGAAATTCGATGAGCCAGAAAAAAGATCCAAAGTATTGTATACTCTTGGAAACTTTTATGTTAATGCTAATGACAAAGTAAATGCAGATGAAACTTTCGGAAAACTGATCTCTGAATTTCCTGCTTCTGTTTATGCTTTTGAAGCAAAAAAAATACTCGGGCTGGAAGTAACAAAGGATGATGTTGCAATTGACTCGACTGATGCAAAGTTTAATAAAGCAATAGAATTATATAATGAAAAAAATTTCGAGGAAGCTTTAAGCATTTTAAGAAAGATAGATGCAGAAACAAACTTAGATTCAGTCAAAGCAAAGACATTATACGGAATCGGATTTGTATATGAAAACGGACTGTCCGTTAAAGACAGTTCGCTGTTTTATTATAAGAAGTTAAGAGATTCATATCCTGAGTCAGTGTATTCCCTTAAGGTTTCGGAACTTCTGGACTATTATGCTGTACTTGAAGAAAATGAAAAGGCGGATTCCTTAAATAATGTTTCGGATACATTAAAAACCGAAACATCTGAGATCAACGAATCCGGTGTGGATAAAGAAAAAATATCTGAAGAAGGAAATGAGAATCCCGAAAACCGGGAAATGAAAACGGATGATGCCGGTGATGAAGAAAAGAAACAGCTTTCCCCGGAGGAAATTGAGCAAATGCTGAAAGAAACCGAAACAGATCCTAATAATCCGCCTGAAACACCGGATCAGTAACCTAAAATATTTTCAATTGCATCAGAAACTTTTTTTACACCCGGAAGCATAACTGCCTCAAGTCCGGAATTTAAAGGTACAGCGGGCATATTTACGGAACCAATAACTTCCACAGGTGCATCAAGATACTGAAAGCAATTTTTTGAAATCCTTCCGGCAAGACTTTCAGCAAAAGAATTTAATACCTTTTCCTCTGTCAGAACAATACACTTCCCGTGTTTCTTGACTGATTCAAACATCATTTTCTCATCAACTGGATTCAATGTTCTTAGGTCTACTATTTCTACAGAACCCGGAAAATTTTTGGAAGCATTTAATGCCCAGTGAACTCCCATTCCGTAAGTTATTATAGTTAATGATTCTCCTGAGTCAATTTTTTCTTTTTCAGCATACTGAAAAATTCTGCCCTTTCCAAAAGGAATAATATAATCATCCGAAGGTTCAGGACATTTTGCTGCATCTGTGCCGGGTACTTTGCTCCAGTAAAGTCCTTTGTGTTCAAAAATTATAACAGGGTTCGGATCATAAAATGCAGATTTCATCAGACCTTTCATATCTGCTGCATTACTGGGGAAAGCAATTTTAATTCCTCTGACAGGAAGTAAACTGGATTCTATACAATCGGAATGGTAAGGACCGCCGGCGCCATATGCTCCGCATGGGATCCTAATCACTGAAGAAACGGGATACTTTCCCATTGTCAGGTAACATGATTTTGAAAGCTCGACTATCAGCTGATTAACTCCCGCCCAGGCATAATCCGCAAACTGAATTTCCACAATTGGTCTGACGCCGGCTGCGCTCATTCCCGCAGTCGAACCGACAATGTATGCTTCCTGTATGGGAGTATTGAAAACTCTGTCGTCTCCGAATCTCTGCGCAAGAGTTGCTGCTTCTCTGAATACGCCGCCGAGTCTTTTACCCACATCCTGACCGTAAAGAATTGCTTCCGGATGTTTTTCAAGAATTTCTCTGACAGCGTGCAGAGCAGAGTCAACCATCATAAGAGGTTCTCTTCCTTCCGGCGCGCGCACTCCGGACTCTTCTGTTACAGGTGTCGGAGAAAACTCATGCAGAATAAGGGATGCTGTATCCGGCTCTTCAGCCGCTATAGCTTTTGAAAAACTTTCTTCAGCAATTATTACCGAGTTATTTTCAATCTCGGTAAGTTCATCTTCAGTTGCATTCTGCTTTTTTAAAAGTGAACGAAGTTTTATAACCGGATCGCTCTTTGCATGTTCATCAAGATCATGTCTGTACCATTCTCTCCGTACTCCTGATGTATGATGACCGAGCAGAGAAACTTTAGCGTGAATCAGCACAGGTTTTCTTTTTGTCCTTACATAATTCAGCATGTCGCCAAACTTAATATAGCATTCATTAAAGTCAGTACCGTCTATACGTATTCGCTTTAAGCCCTTAAATCCTGCTGCAAATTCGTATGCATCCATAGCCCGCATTTCATCTTTGTATGCCGATATTCCCCATTCATTATCCTGAATCAGATAAATAACGGGAAGCATTTTCAATACCGCCATCTGGAGTGCTTCGGAAACTTCTCCTTCAGTAACGGATCCGTCACCGAGTGAACATATGACTACAGGTTTGTCATCGGTTTTAAGGAGTCCAGCATTTTCCAGATATTGAATTCCGTGAGCGATGCCGGTTGCCGGTATCGCCTGCATTCCCGTTGCGCTGGACTGATGCGGGATCTTAGGAAAGCCGTCCCTCTTAAGAGAAGGATGTCCGTAATAAGTGCGTCCTCCTGAAAACGGATCATCTTTTTTAGTCAGGAGCTGCAGCATCAGCTCGTAAGGTGTTAGACCCATTCCGAGAAGAATTGACTCATCACGATAATACGGGCTGACGAAATCACATTCCTTCAGCTGCATGCCGACGGCAAGCTGAATGGCTTCGTGACCTCTGGAAGTGGAATGCACGTATTTGCAAATCTGCTTATTCTCATCGTATATCTCCGCCATTCTATTGGAAGTACACATCGAAGCGTAAGCTTTGAGAAGTATATTTTTATCAGTCATTAAATTTTACGGGAAAACTACAAAATAGAAACTAAACATTTTCTTTCAATGCAAAATGAATTAATATTCTGTGAAGTAGAATGGTAATTAATATGAAACGTAATGCGGTATGTTTTCGCGGAAACTAATTTATGCCTTTACAAAATCAAATATACCTTATAAATTTAAGGTATGCAGCAGACAATCAGTTCTACTTTTTTCATTCCCCGCGAGGGGACGGATTTCGACGACCTTTACAGGAGGGTCCGCATTATGCCGCTCTATTCCTTTCCGCACACAAAGGATCTGAACTGGAGAATAAGGGAGCATACGGACAGGTTCTTCGTGCATATTGATTTCGATGCTTTCTATGCGCAGGTGGAGCAGCGTGACAATGTAAAGCTGCGCGGAAAACCGGTATCGGTGGGAGGCACAGGAGGCGGAAAAGGAATTGTGATGACAGCTTCCTATGAAGCGCGCGCATACGGCGTGGACACGGGAATGTCGGTTCTCGAAGCGAAGAAGATATGTCCGCAGCTTATCTCCCTTCCATGTTACGGTCCGAAGTATGAAAGCATAATGCTTAATCTTATGAACGCACTGAAGGAGTTTGTTCCCGAAGACTGCATTGAGCAGTACAGCATTGACGAATGCTTTGCTGATCTTACTCCCGTCGCAAAGGATTTTTTTGAAGCTGTTAAAATTGCCTCCGCCATCAAGCGCAGGATCCGCGAACTTGAAAATCTTACTGCGTCAATGGGGATATCATACAATAAGACCTACGCCAAGCTTGCCACCAAACTGCAGAAGCCGGACGGATTTTCGGTCATCACTCAGGAGAATAAGGAGAAGATATTCTCAATGCCGGCGGGCAAGCTCTGGGGCGTGGGAAGGAGAAATGAACTGCGCCTCCTGATGCTCGGCGTAAGAACAATACGCGACCTTGCGGGAAGCAGCGAGAGAATGCTCAGACAGGAATTCGGCGTGAACGGTCTGGTATTCAGGAAACTTGCCCGCGGCGAAGATACTTCGGAAATATTCCGGAAGGAAAGAAGCGAGAAATCGCTTAATCACTATCACACGCTTTCCGAACCAATATATAGACCGGCGGATGTTAAGACGGAGATAAGAAGAATAGGCGAATACATCTGCAGAAAGCTACGGTCCAAAAATCTTGTCGCGGGATATATGCACCTGTCAGTCAGGTTTGAGAATCTGAGATATGCTTCCGATCTTGTGAAACTTACAAACTACACAAGTGATGACAGGGAAATTTTTAATACGGCTCTTTCAGTTTACAGGCGGCTTCATAAACCTACAAAGGAAATGAAAGGAAGACAGTTCGGAATGGGTGTGTATGATCTTCATACTGACCTTAAGGAAAAAAACCTGAATCTTTTCGAAAGCGAGCCGGAGCTTCCTTACCGCGCGCTCGACCGGCTTAAGTCGAAATACGGCGAAGGCGTTATACGCGTCGGCATAGGCAGCTGAAAAATTTACTTTCTCAAAAGAGCAAGAGAGAAATTAAAAAGTTCGGCTGTCATCAGATTACCTTTAACCGCAGGATCATTCTGCATATAGCTTCTCGCTTCATCCTCTGTTTCAGTTTCAAGAATTGCAATTCCAAGATCTCTGTCCGACATTGGTTCATTAACAGTCCTGCCGGCAAGAAATAAAATGCCTTTCTCACAGAGATCTTTGAGATAATTAAAATGAATGCCGACAAGCTCCGAATCTTTATCGGTCCAGTCTTCAGCTCTGTAATAAGCAGGATTAAGTTTCAAAACGTAACAGTAAAAATTTTTCTTAGCTTTATCCATAATTTTTTGTAAAAATTCCGTTTAAATATCTTACTGATTACATATCATCAGGATTCTGAATCAGTCTTGCAGATGCGCCGAAAGTAAAGTAACTCCATATCCATGTGATGAGAATAGAGATTTTATTCTTAAATCCAACCTGGTAAAAAAGATGAACAAACAGCCACAAAAGCCATGCAAAAAATCCGGTAAAGCTGATTCCGGGGAATTCCGCAACGGCATCTTTCCTTCCTATTGTGGCCATGTTTCCTTTATTGACATATCTGAACGGCTCCGTGCTTTTTCCTTTGATTTTTCTGATAATGGAAGCGGCAACATATCTGCCCTGCTGCATTGCAACCGCGGAAACGCCGGGCAATGGTTTTCCGTCTTTAGTTTTAAAATCGGAAGCGTCACCTATCACATATACATCGGGATATTCATTTAAAGAACAAAACTCATTTACGACTACTCTCTTTTGTCTGTCAACATTAAATCCTGAATTTGCATTAAGCGGAGCAGCTTCTACTCCTGCAGCCCAGATGATAAGTTCACCGGATATCTCCTTTTCTCCGTAAGGATTTTTTATAAATACTTTTTTATTTTCTATATTCATTACACGCGTGTTAAGCATAACTTCGACGCCTCTTTTCTCAAGACGTTTCTTGGTATATACCGAGAGTTTGCGGTCAAATGACGGTAACAGATCTGAACCGCCTTCGATAAGAATTATTTTCGCTTTACGGGTGTCAATGTTTCTGAAATCATTATTGATAATACTGTGTGAAAGCTCTGCTATCGATCCGGCAAGCTCAACGCCTGTAGGACCGCCGCCGATTATTATATATTTCAGCAGCTCTTCTGATCTTTCAGGATGGTTTTCAGCTTCTTCAAAAGAAATTAAAAGTCTGTTTCTTATTCTAAGAGCGTCATAAATATTTTTCAGTCCGGGCGAATAATTCTTCCAGTCTGAATGTCCGAAATAACCTGTCCGGGCTCCGGTGGCGATGATAAGATAATCATAGGACAATTCCTTCTTATTCAGATATACTATATTTCTGCTCTTATCAATTTTCGTAACTTCATCCATCAGAACAGTAACATTTTTCAATCTGTCAGTGATTGATCTGATTGGAATTCCGATATCTGCGGGGCTGAGCACTGCTGTTGCAACCTGATAAAGCAGCGGCTGAAACAGGTGATGATTGTTTCTGTCTATCAGTGTGATCATCACGTCCTTATTTTTAGATAATTTCTTCACTGCCTGCAGACCGCCGAATCCTGCGCCAATTACTACTACATGTTTCTTTACATTCAAGGTTGATCATTTAAAATAAAAAAACTGCCGGTATTGCTTCAAACAGACTGCAAAATAATATATATAGTTCATTAAAATGATTTAAAAATTTTACTAATAATAATATCCGGTAAATCTTAAATGCATAATGTAAACTTAAGACACATACATAAATGAAAATCATATAAAAAATTATGTGTGCGGATATAATTAAATTGCTATCAGAAAATAAACTCATTCGCAAATATAAGCAGTTGAAGTTTTTTTTCAATAAATGTATCTTGACTCATTTCAAAATTCATTTTTTTTTATCAAAAAATATAAATCTCAATTTTTTATGGACAGAAATTTTATAACCACTGCTTTTGATTTTGAAGGATGCAGGATCACAAAAAATCTCGGCATTGTAAGAGGCATTATTGTACGCTCCCGGAATATATTTGCTAATATCGGTGCCGGATTTCAAACTCTTGTCGGAGGTGACATTACTTTATATACCGAACTTTGTGAAAAGACAAGAGCTGATGCATTTGAACAGATGGTACAGCACGCTGAAGAGATAGGAGCTAATGCAATAATTGGAATGCGGTATGATGCAAACGAAGTTACTTCAGGAGTAACTGAAGTACTTGCTTATGGCACGGCTGTGGTCGTAGAAAAGAAATAATTTATCTAAACGGTAAATCACATTGACTATTTCTGCTTTCCCGCAGCATCAGTATTCCGCCTGTCAGAAAAAATAATGATGATACAATAAACGTCGCTTCCACGGAAAATATTCTTAAAATAAAATATCCGATAAAAGGAGCAAACAGGCCTCTGACACCGGTCAAAGTAATATGAACCGCCTGATAATTTGCAACTTCAGAATGCGGAGCATAAAAAATCGAACTCAGATTCCAGGACAGCGTAATACCGCTCATCATTATACCGAAATAAAAATATGTGATATACAGCAGCGTATCAGCGCCGATTAAATTCATATTCACTCCGAATATTTTAATGGAGATCATCATTAGAGGATAAAGAACAAGCGCAAGAAAAAGATAACCGCAGAATTTTGTAGGATTTCCTGAGCCGTGCATTTTCCCCATCAGAGGCGTAAATAAAATAGTGGATGTATAGAACACCATTCCTTTTGCAATAGAAATCGGAGAATAGTCAAGCTTCAGATTCTCAACCAGGAAAATCGGTACAGCCGGTGATGCAATCATGAAAGCCACTCCGTAAAGAAAAAAGAAAGACTCAAACCTGAAAAAAGGTTTATTTTCCCTGAAAATTCTCATCATATTTCTGATTGGTAAAATGAGAATATCCTTAAATAATTTAAAATCAATTTTTCCCGTAAACAGAACTCCGCTGTCAGGATAAAAACTTTTTCCAAGTTTTACCAGCTTTGCAAGGAATATGTAAGAAATAATTTCGAACACGGCGGCTACCGGAAACATAAATTTATATACTTTATAATTTATGTCAAGCAGATATCCGAATAACGTTCCTACAATTAGTACTGAGATTGTATAAACACTGGAAGCATAAGAATATAACAGGCTTCTTCTTTCTGCTGTGTAGTTATGCTTGAAGACAGTGTTCCACGTCGGTTTCAGAAGCGAATCAACATAGCTCATTGCAGCGAGGCAAAAAATAAAAAACGAAGGAGATTCAAAAAAGGGAATGATAAGCAGAAACATTCTGCTGAAGACAGCCATTATAATTATCATCCTCGGCTGATTGTTTGAGCGGTTGATTATTTCAGATCCGTATATTGAAAATAAAAATGCCGAGCTTCCCAGAAATATAAGTATTGTAACTTCAAAGTCCGTTGCAAGAAGTGATTTTTTTAAAATGACTTCCTGAAGAAGAAGAATGCCGAAAGCAATTCCCGTAAAAATCTGTGAGATAAGATGAAGCCGGAAGGTTTTTCTTTCAAGAACCATGACTTCGTTTGAAGCATAGACGTTTTTTTTGTTATTATTTTCCGAAGCCAAATCCCTTCCCGATTACTGTATGAGTTAAAGTCACTTTTACATTCGGAAACTTTTCATTTATATGATTCAGTGTTTGCTCGGCAGCATATACCGACCTGTGCTGACCTCCCGTGCATCCGAACGAGATCATCAGATCAGTGAAATTCCTTCCGGAATAATTTTCTATGGCAGGATCAATAATATTAAATACATTAACAAGAAAATCTTTCATTTCTTTTCGGGAATCAAGAAAACGAATCACTTTTTCATCTTTACCGGTAAGAGATTTGAATTCTTCCTCCCGCCCGGGATTATAGATAAATCTGCAGTCGAAAACGAATCCGCCTCCGTTACCTGAATTATCTTCAGGTATTCCTTCTTTTTTGTAACTGAAAGAATTAAGATTAATAGATAATGGCATAAAATATTTTTCTTAATATATCAAACACTTGCTGAAATTTAAGTGAACAAATGTAAATCAATGTATATTTAAAAAGTTATAATGGTAACACATTTTTACATACTCAAAAATTTATTAAAACAAACTGCCCTGCCCGTATGCCGGCAATGTAAATTTATCAGCTGACAGTTTTAAAACATTCTCATTCAATCCGTATTTCCTGCAGCCGGAATCAAAGATCATTTTTATCAAATCAGCGTATTTCCCTTCGCCCGTAAGTCTTCTTCCGAAAGTATGATTGTAAAGTCCGCCGCCGTGCATTTCTCTGACTCTGTTAAGTATTTTAACTGATCTTTCCGGATAGTTTTTCTCAAGCCAGTTTTCAAAAAGTATTTTCACAGAGTGCGGTAATCTGAGAATGACTCTGCCTGCAAATGCAGCACCTCTTTCAGAACTTTGCTTCAGAATTTCCGGAATTTCCTCGTCTGTCAGACCCGGAATGATCGGTGCAATGTTTACTCCCGCCGGTATTCCCTTTGATGAGAGATATTCTATTGTATCAAGTCTTTTTGCCGGAGAAGATGTCCTCGGCTCCATTTTTCTCTGCAGATCAAAATTCAAAGTAGTAATTGAAACAATAACCTTTACAATATTCAGCTCAGCCATTTCTGTCAGAATATCAGCATCTCTTTTTATAAGTGAATTTTTTGTAATGATCATCACGGGATTTCTGAATTCACTGAATACTTCAAGACATTTTCTGGTGATCTGAAGCTTTCTTTCGACCGGCTGATAACAATCCGTATTTCCAGAAAAAAATACAGGCTGCGGGATCCATGACTTTTTCAAAAACTCTTTCCTTAACAGATCCGGTGCATTTTGCTTTACCATAATCTTTGATTCAAAGTCCAGCCCTGATGAAAATCCCAGATATTCATGTGTAGGTCTGGCGTAACAATAGATACATCCGTGCTCGCAGCCGCGGTAAGGATTGATGCTGAACTTTGCTTTTATGTCCGGACTTTTGTTTTCAGTCAGAACTGATTTCGAATCATCGTTAAAATACTCCGTAACAATTTTTCTGTCATCTTCCGTATTTTCAAAATATTCATCGTCAAAAAAATCCTCATCACTGTGTATTTTTTCGAACCTGTTGGGCAGGTTATACTGTGACCCGCGTCCTTTGTGATCTTTTAGATTCATTTAAATATTTTGAAAGAATTTATAAACCTACCCTTAAAATATTAAGGTAATAATACGGTATAAAATCTTTAAAATAAAGTTGCGAAAATTTAAGTAAACTTACCTATGTAAATAGTGTGATGTCTGCTATTAATTTTTCAAATGTATATCAGCATTTTTGTACAGATTGATTTTTGAAAAATAAAATTAAACATGAAAACAATAATAATTTTAATGACATATTTTATCTTATCGCAGAGTTCCGCTCATTCAAATATTATTCATGATCTGCCGGAAGGAAACTATACTGCTGCATTTACTGAAGATGAGCTATTGAAACATCTGGAGATAACGGAAAGCAAGAACTCTTCTTCCGGAACGGCAGTAATTCCTTTTGAGCTGAAAATGGAAGGCTATGTTAAGCTGAGCATATATGAAAAGAACGGTAAACTATATGAAACGCTTGTAGACGGATATATGTATCCCGGAAAATATTACGTTATTTTCAAACCCGGAGTTGAAAGACTGCCGGAGGAGTTTGAATTCAGACTCGAGGAGTCAGGAAATATTCTTGCAAACTCGTTTCTGATAAAAAGATAAAAGTGTTTACTAATCGGTAAATATTGTTGGTGCATAACCCCAAATATGACCCGACCCTCAGGATAACAGGACAGAAATTCTGTCCTGTTTCCTTAAGAGGATCAAACACTTAATTAAGATTTCTGGAGCTTTAATTTTCTTTGCCTGTAAAATTTTCTGAAAAAATAAATTGCCAAAAGGATCATAACAATTAACGGCAGGGAAGAAATTATAAAAGTAATCATAAAACCAAACATTCCAATAAATCCCTGAAGTCCTTCCTTTACGCTGTTTTCCATCTCATATAAAAAACCTGATCCTGAAGCGGTCTGAAGCATTGAAGGTTCGTAAAGCGAAATGCTTACCGTAGAATATGCCGACTGATTTTTCAGAAAATTCATTCTGCCTTCCGTGCTTTCAATTCTTTCCCTCACTGCTGAAAGCTTTTCCTCAACATTAACAACGTCGCTTAATCCGTCAGTCCTGGTATTAAGCAGATCAAGTAATCTTTTCTCCAGTTCTCTTTGAGTTTTTAGACGCGCTGTAAGATCAATGAACTCGGATGTAACGTCATCTCCGGAAATATCCTGAGACATAATATTCCCGGCTGCTGCAAGACCTTTAAGGAACGGATCAAAATTTGAAGCAGGTACTCTTGCCGTAATGCTGCCCTGTTTTTTTCCTGCTGCATTAAGCTTTGAAGATGAAGCAGTTATATAACCGTTAAACTCTTTTACAATTTCCGAAATTTTATTTTCCGTGACGGTTAAATTTTCAGTTTCTATTCCTATATTTCCGTTACGGATAAACATCCTTTCATTCACAACCGGATTTTCCAATGAAGCAGAAGTAACTGACTGATCATTAATTTTCTGTTTAATATTACTATACGATCGTTTTAAATTATCCTGATCAACTGATGCTCCTTCATGAACAGGCGCTGACTGATTATCGGAGCCGGAATCATTTTTTTTACTGCATCCGGAATAGATTAAGAGCAGTACGCTGAATGCTACAGCTGAGATTGATCTGATTAAGTTTTTCATGATTTGAAATTAATTAATTTTGAAAATGTATTAATCAATTAAAATCAATAAATACTGTAATGTTCCGTTAAGAAATAAAAAAACTTTTCTTTAGTAATCCCCCGAACAATTTAAAATTAATTCGGGGGCGTAAATTTAAAGAACACTTTCAGAAAATTAACTGAGATAACTGAGGAGATTCTTACACTTCATAATACAGATGAAACTCATACGGATGCGGTCTCAGCTGAACTTCCTTAACTTCTTTTTTCATTTTATAATCTATCCATGTTTCAATCATCTGATCAGTAAATATACCGCCCTGCTTCAGATATTCATTGTCCTGCTCGAGATTATGCAAAGCTACTGTCAGATCTTCAGGAGCGTGTCCGAGTTTTTTTAATTCTTTTTCATCCATATGAAAAATATCTCTGTCGAGCGGATCGCCCGGATTAATTTTGTTTATTATTCCGTCAAGACCTGCGAGCAGTATTGCGGGAAACGCGAGATAAGGATTTGCAGTACCGTCGGGACATCTGAATTCAATTCTTTTAGCTTTGGGATTATCTGAATACATCGGTATTCTGATTGCTGCGCTTCTGTTGCTTTTGGAATATGCAAGATTTACGGGAGCTTCATATCCGGGAACAAGTCTTTTGTATGAGTTAGTTGTCGGATTTGTAAATGCTAATATTGACGGAGCATGTTTCAGAATACCTCCGATAAAATGCAAAGCCATTTCACTTAGTCCTGCATATTCATTTCCTGCAAACAGCGGCTGACCGTCTTTCCATAAACTTACGTGAGTATGCATCCCGCTGCCGTTGTCTC
Source organism: Candidatus Tepidiaquacellales bacterium UBA2330 (assembly GCA_002344965.1). Classification (GTDB taxonomy): domain Bacteria; phylum Bacteroidota; class Ignavibacteria; order Tepidaquicellales; family Tepidaquicellaceae; genus UBA2330. The sequence goes on from DDUU01000026.1 coordinate 45,798, forward strand.
CGAAAAGAGGTTTCGGCATGAAAGTCGCGGTCTTTCCTACAGACTTCGCGGTATTTTTAACTATATATTTAAACATCTGAAGATTATCTGCGCAGTCAAGCAGCGGACAGTATTTAAAATCAATTTCCGCCTGACCTCCTGTGGCAACTTCGTGATGATGCATCTCAACGTCAATTCCGACATTGATTAAATTTTCCACCATCAGACTCCGCAGATCATTTGTCGAGTCAGACGGGGGAACAGGGAAGTAGCCTTCCTTAAGTCGTATCTTATGTCCGAGATTAAGCTCCTTCTCACTGCCGGTATTCCAGAATCCTTCTGTAGAATCAATCCTGTACCAGCTTGAATACTCGTTAATATTATAAGCTACATGATCGAGGATAAAAAACTCAGCTTCAGGTCCGATATATACCGTATCTGCAATCCCGGTTGATTTAAGATATTCTACAGCTTTCCTTGCAATATTTCTCGGATCCAGATCATATATCTTTTTTGATTCCGGTTCATAAATATTGCAGATCATGCTCAGAGTTTTTGTTGTCATAAAAGGATCGACATTTGCTGTCGAAGGATCAGGAATTGCAAGCATGTCTGAATCATTGATGCTTTTCCATCCTCTGATTGATGAACCGTCAAATCCGATTCCTTCATAAAATGTAGCTTCTGTAAGTTTGTTCAGCGGAATAGTAAGATGCTGCCACTGACCCGGCAGATCAGTAAATCTCAGGTCGATCATTTTGATTTCTTTTTCCTTTAACAGCTTGAAAACGTCATTGATCTTTTTAATTTTTTCCTTTTCTTCCTCGATGTTGGTTTTTTCAGACATAGATTATTATTTAATTTATTTAATATTAATTTCAAAAGTTTCTTTATGTGTGGAAAGCACTATGCTTGTCTTTGATGATTTTACCCCCGGCCAGTTCTGTATCTTTGATAAAAGCTTTTCAAGCGTGGTGGTGTTTTCTGTTCTTATCTTAAGCAGATGCGAGCCGTCGCCTGTTATGGAATGACATTCCAGCACTTCCTTCATATTCTGACTGTGCTCGACTATGCTCGGATAATGTTTTGATGATTCGCTTATGACAAAAATAAAACAGGTAATGTCCTGTTTCAGTTTTTTATGATTCAGGATAGCATGATATGATTTAATGTAATCATGAGATTCGAGTTTTGTAATTCTGTCAATGGTGGATGGCAGGGAAAGACCTATCTTTTCCGCCAGTTCATTTTTCTTTAACTGAGAATTCTTCTGAAGTTCGGATAGTATCTTAATGTCTATCTGATCAAGCTTCAGCTCATCGGTATTTTTCAATAAAGTAGAAATGCCTTAATTATTTAGGTTAATCTTAAAAATTTCCTAACAAAATAAGGCAAATGATTTGTTTTGTCAAGTAAGTTATGGAGGAAGATTAAAAAAAAATCAACTGATTAAAACCATTCAGAAATTTAATACAAAATTTAAAAAGTATATTTAAATTGGTTTATCATCTGACTAAATTCCTGCAAAGAATTTTTAATCAAAAAAAAAATATTAAAATGAATATATACAGAATAATGATTGCAAATGCTTCCGTCCTGATCGGGCTCGGTGTATTCGGCTTTATGACTTCGGGAAGTCCGACAGCTCTTATTGCGCCAGGCATCGGACTGATACTTCTCATTCTTTCCTTTTCTGTTAAAAAGGATAACAAGACATCAGCTCATATTGCAGTCGCTCTCACCTTTGTTTCTTTCGTGATGTTTCTTGTAACCGGTATCATGAGATCAAATATGATTGTAATTGTAATGGCGGTATTTACTTTTTTAGCTTTCGTACTTTATATAATGGATTTTATGAAAAGAAAAAAAGAAAGAGAATCAGGAGTTTAAAAATCCCTGTTATTTTTTTGAATTTAAAATTTATTCAAACTTAATTTTAATACTGATCCGTTCAGTTTAATTTATCGAGAATTTTTTTTGCATTCTCATTCCCGGGATCCATCTCCAGAGCTTTCTTAAAATTTAAAGCGGCATTTGTTTTATCACCTTTCAGTAAATACGCTTCCCCGAGACTGTCATAGCAATTGGCAACATCCGGAAACATTTCCGCATTTTTCTTAAAGATCAATATGCTTTCATCAGTAAATCCCGATTTTAAAAATCTGTAGCCGGTTCTGTTTAGCTGCATGTCGTTACTTATCACATATCCGTTTTCAGATATTATAGTTTTGAAATTTTTATCGGTGTAATCAATTCCCTTTTCACTGATGACAGAAAATATAAATTCTGCTAATGCCGGTTTCGGTAAATTCAACTCACCTTTCAGAATAAGATCAGAAATATTTTTTTCTATATTAAATGCCGCCTGATCGTAATTGGATAAAATTACCGTGACGGTTTTCTTCTGCGGGAAGATCATAAGAAGTGAATTTATTCCCGGTGACCCGCCTGCATATACATTACCTCCGTCCGGATCTGAAAACATCTGCTGAAGACTAACGGGACTATTCGAAGTGAACTCATTGAAAAATAAAAGTCTGGACTCGTCATTCAGGAGAACATTATTTTCGAGAAGGGATCTGCCGAATAAATACAGATCATGCGCAGTGGAATACATTCCGCCAGCCGGAGTAGGCACTTCAGTTAATTTTCTGTTGTCAGAAAATTTACCGTTAATATTTTTTATATATCCTACCGCTCGTTTTATATCACCCGGCTCTTTGTAATCGTATTCTGAATTTTTCATTCCCAGAGGTTCAAGAATTCTTTCCAAAAGATTTTCTGAATAAGATTTACCTGTTATAAATTCAATCACACCGCCGAGCAGTACATATCCTGAATTGGAATAGGAAAACTTTTCACCTGCTGCAAACTTCATCGGCTCTTTAAGTATAAGTTCTGTAAGATCTTTTATTTCTTTATACTTCAACGGGTTCTCAGAAAATTCAGGGTTATTAAGGTAATCACCGTAACCGGAAGTATGCTGCAGCAGCTGTCTTACAGTAACTTTGTCACTAGCGCCTTTTATGTAAGCGGAAATTTTATCGTCAGGATCCAGCTTATCTTCCTGAGCAAGCTGCAGTATCATTACTGCCGTAAAAAGCTTACCAATAGAAGCGATGTTATGCTTTGTTTCGTTTTCATTCGGAATATTCTTTTCTCTGTCTGCAAAACCTATCGATCTTTCATATACAATGCTTCCGTCAGTGTAAGATAAGACTGTTCCTGAGAAAATATCCAGTCTTTCGCACTCATTTATTATCTTTTCAAAATCTTCTTTTACATCAGTAAGAGCTGCTGATGAAAATAAACACATTAGGAAACATACTTTGATTAGAAAAATGTAATTTCTGTTCATGGTTTTTAAATTTAAATTAATATAAAAATTCATATCTGATCAGGGCAGTGAAGATCAGAAATTAATTTTTGTCGGCGTTTTACATCAAGACGTATCAGATCCGGTAAAAGTCGCATATAAAATAAAATCCTTCATATGAAACCTTTTTTAAATAATGAAGTCATATTAGAAAAATCAGAAGATATTAAAACTTTGACAATTATATTGCGTATTGAATTTTTTAAAATAATAAAAACCATTTCATGAAGAATTTATTCCGACTAACAATAATTATAATAGTAATAGCAATAACCCGGACATCATTTGCGCAGTCAGGTGAAATATCCGGCATCGTAACTGACAGTAAGTCAGGAGCAAGTGTGGAAGCGGCTTCTGTTTCCCTTCTTAACGGCAAAGACTCATCTCTTGTAACCGGAACGGAAACAAATCAGGAAGGAAAGTTCAGTTTCAAAAATCTTCCTGACGGAGTTTATAATATAAAGATCGAACTTATAGGTTACAGCAAAGCTCACATCAGAGGTATCAAGATCAGCGCAAGCGAACTAAAAACCGAACTCGCTCCGGTGAAACTCAATTCCGGTGAAACTACAACTGAGGAAATTAATGTGGAAGCCGAGCGCAGCGCAATTGAATTTAAAGCTGATAAAAAAGTTTTTAACGTCGAACAGGGAATGAATGTGCAGGGAGGTTCGGCAGTAGATGTTTTGAAAAATATTCCTTCAGTAGCAGTCGATGCTGACGGAAACATTAGTCTCAGAGGCGATCAGAATGTGAAGATACTCGTTGACGGAAAACCATTTGGGATGAAAAACAGTGAAACGAGAAATTCCGTGCTTGATCAGATTCCCTCAAATTTAATTCAGTCTGTTGAACTTGTAACAAATCCTTCAGCCAAATACGATGCCGAAAATTCGGCCGGAATAATAAATATCATTCTTAAGAAAAATGAAGACTTCGGATATAACGGAAACATCATGCTTAATGCGGGTTCACAGGATAAATACAACGGATCCCTGAATTTTAATTTCCGAAAAGATAAAATGAATGTCTTCGGAAGTTATGATTACAGATTGTACAACTATTACATAACAGGAGAAAACAACAGGGAAGTATATTCCAGCAATTCACTTTATAATCAATTAGCTGACGGATTTTCGAGAACTATCGGAAATTTTTTAAAAGGCGGATTTGACTACAACATCAGCGAAACAAATTCACTGAGTTACAATCTCAATTACAATTACAGGGACAGAAGAAGAGATGACAAGTCTTCGGCAAAAACTCTGAGCACAATTACGGGAGATCTGGAAGATCAGTATGAATTCATTACTTCCGACATCGGCGACGGATATACTCTTGATATGTCTCTGAATCATTTTTTAAAATTTAAAAATCCCGGACAGACGCTTTCATCTGAATTGATCTTTACGAAGTTCAAAGATAATTCAACCAACGTGACAACCCAGAATTATATATTTCCTACAGTGCAGAATCCTGACATAGTGAACAGATATAACGATGAATTAACAAACGAAGGAAATATTTCGGTTGATTACGTTCATCCGTTTTCAAAGGAATTCAGATTTGAGACGGGAGGTAAAATTGTTTTAAGAAGTAATGATGAAGACTATCGCGTAGAGAATTTCGATTATAATAGTAATTCATTTGTAAACGATACTTCGCAGACGAATAAATATTTATATGATGAAAACATTTATTCTCTTTACGGAATTTACAGTATGAATATCAAAAAATTTAATCTGAGTCTTGGACTGAGAGGCGAGCAGACAGACACAAAGGGAGATCTGGAAACTACAGGAGAAATAAATAAAAGCAGTTATTTTGATCTCTTTCCCAGTCTGAACGCATCTCAGAAATTCAGTGAGACCGAAGAACTTCAGTTCTCCTATTCCAGAAGAATAAACAGACCGTCTTTGTCAATGATCAATCCGTTTGTAACTGCATTTGATCCGTTCAATTATTTTGCAGGCAATCCGGAACTTAGACCGGAATATATTAATTCACTAGAACTCGGGTTTCTGAAATATTTTGAAATGATCACATTAAATCCGTCTGTTTTTTATTCACATACAAAAGATCAGATGTCAAGGACGAGAGAGCTTATTGATTCGAATAAAGCGCTGCTGACATTTCAGAATTACGGTAAGAATGTAAATTACGGAGCCGAGCTAGTTGTAAATTCAAAGCCGGTTGAATTCATAAGTCTGAACGGCAGCGTAAGTTATTATAAAAATGAGATTGACGCAACCAATCTCGATTCTGGATTTGTGAATGAGAATTATACATGGAACGGAAGACTTACGGCAAATATTTACATTCCGGTCTTTGCGGATCTCGGACTGACTTATTTTTATTCGGGAAGAAATGTATTTGCGCAGGGAGTCCTTGAGCCGTTTCAGTCTTTTGACGTTTCGCTGAAAAGAGATTTCATGGATAAGAAACTGAGTTTCGGACTGAGATTCACTGATGTTTTCAATACTCTGAAGTTTGATGTAAAGCTGAACAACACACAGAATTTTAACGAAACATTTTTGAGAAAAAGAGATACGAGGTCAGTATTTGCAACTCTGACATACAGATTCGGTACAGACACTAAAACTCCGGAAAAGAAAAGAAGAAGAGTAAATGACCAGCCGGGAAATGACGGTTTCGGATTTTAAAAAAAGTCTAAATAAGTTTTATAAAAAAGGACGCAGAGTATGCGTCCTTTATTTTTATAACTAAAACTAATTTATTATACTTTCTCGACTTCTTTTTTTCCGAACAGACCTGTCGGTTTAACGAGAAGAATTATTATAAGAATTGCGAATGCAATAGCGTCTCGGTAAGTCGGCGATAAATATCCGACAGTGAAAGTTTCCACTAATCCAATAATTAGTCCTCCGGCCGAAGCTCCCGGAAAATTTCCGATGCCGCCGAGGACGGCTGCGATGAATGCCTTAAGACCCGGAAGCAGTCCCATCAGAGGATCAATGCTCGGATAGTTTATGCTGTATAAAATACCGGCTGCGCCTGCGAGTGATGAACCTATAATGAAAGTGAATGAAATTACATTGTTGATATTAATTCCCATAAGTGAAGCGGCAGTAAGATTATTTGAAACCGCCCTGATTGCTATACCCATTTTAGTTTTCATCACTATGAATCTCAATGTCATCATCAAAACTGCAGCGGAGATCAATACAACTATCTGATTAGAACCAATTGTCGCGCCAAAAATATTGAAACTGACATTCTCGATTATTTCCGGAAAAGATTTCGGATCAGCTCCGAAAAGAAGCTGTCCGCTATATTGCAGAAACAAAGAAACGCCGATAGCTGTAATCAGAACGGTAAGCTTTGAAGATTTTCTTAATGGTTTGTAAGCAAGTTTTTCAATTACAACCCCGATGACGGATGTAATCATCATTGTCAGTATAAGTATAACAACTGCCATTGGAATATCGGGACTGTCCACGCCAAAAGCTCTTGCCAGATATAATCCCGAAAACGCGCCGAGCATAAATATCTCGCCGTGAGCGAAGTTAATGAATTTTAAAATCCCGTAAACCATCGTATAGCCGAGAGCGATGAGTGCGTATATACTTCCGAGTGAAAGTCCGTTGATCAGCTGCTGTATAAATTCAGACAAGTTTAAATAATTATCTTAATTCCTAATTCTTAATTCTTAATTCCTAAGGCGCAATGGTTTCTTTGTAAACAAAATTACCATCTTTGATCTGCATAACTACAGCCGGTTTCACAGCATTTCTCTGATCATTTATAGTGATAAGACCTGTAATGCCCTGATAATCTTTTACTTTCGCGAGTTCATTTTTAATTTTCTCGCCGTTAGTATCACCGGCTTTTTTGATTGCGTCAAAAAGTATCATACCCGCATCATAACCAAGGAAAGCCATTGCATCGGGTTTTGAACTGTATTTTTCCTGATACTTCTTGATGAAATTCTGAATGCCCGGAGACGGATCGTCGGCTGAAACGTGAGTTGAAAAGAAACTTCCTTCGAGAGCATCTTTAGCTTTGCCTTCCGTAAGTTTCTCGGATTCCCATCCGTCGCTGCCGAAGAGCGGACATGTAAGACCGATCTCTCTCGCCTGAATGGAAATAAGATTTACGTCAGTGTAATATCCGGGAATGAAAATCGCTTCAGGGTTTTTCGCTTTAATGGAAGTAAGCTGAGCTTTAAAATCCTTATCGCCTGCCGAATACTTCTGTTCTTCTATTATTTCTCCGCCCAGTTCAGGAAATACTTTTTTGAAATTATCTGCAAGTCCGGTTGAGTAAGCGTTCTTCTGATCCACAAGCAGCGCAACTTTTTTTACTTTCATAGAATTTACCGCAAACTTGCTCATCACTGTCGCCTGAAAAGGATCTATAAAACATACTCTGAAAATATAATCTCCTATCATTGTAACTTCAGGGTTAGTGGAAGCGGGAGTGATCATTGGAATTTTGAACTGCTGAGCTATCGGCGCGCCTGCTTTGCTTCTGGATGAAGCGACCTCGCCGATGACGGCAACTACTTTATCCCTGTTAATAAGTTTCTGCACTACGGTCGGAACTTCCTGCGTCTTGCTCTGAGTATCGTCGGTGATAAGCTTTATCTGTTTTCCGAGCACGCCGCCGCTGCCGTTGACTTCCTCCACAGCGAGCATGAGACCGTTGTGTGAAGACTGACCGAAAGTAGCTTCGCTGCCCGTTAGAGATGCGAATTCGCCGATGAGAATCTCATTTTCATTATTATCTTTGCATGAAGAAAAAATAATACCTGATGATATTACAAGAATAACCGCAAAAAATTTATATATTTTATTCATTAAAAAATTTTTAATTAGTAAAATTTGAGTGGTTTAAAATAATTTTATTAGTCAATAAAAACAATTTCATTAGAAAGACTTGAAGTTTGATATTGAAATATTCTTAATTTAGATATCAGCGCCGAGGATCCTCTAAATATGCTATCAGGTAAAAAAATTATTTGAAGATACTATTTTAAGTTACATTGTAAACAGATTTAATATTCAAAAAAACATTTAATTAATGAAGTATTATTTATAAATTGCATACCTATGGCAAGAATTAACATTACAATCGTTGACGCAACCGGAAACAAAGAGCAGCAGGCGACACTGCCTGACGACGCTTCAGTAAAGAGGATTATGGAAGTGCTGCTTCCCAAAATGAAAATGCCTCTTACCGGTCCGGACGGTGAACCGCTTTCATATAAATTTCATCACAAAGCTTCCGGCAAACAGCTTACGGAAAGTCAGACCCTTCTGGAAGCCGGCGTCAAGGAAGGCGATGTGCTGAGACTTCATCCCGAAATTACCGCAGGTTAATTTTTCATCTTAATTCATTCATTCAAATTTTCTGAAAGTTATTTTTTAAAATATAACTTTAGAGAAAACAGATTTATTTATTTCCTAATAATATTTATTATCTTAAATATTTCTTAAGCGGCTTTTCTTTTTTAACATTTCACTTATTCAATATTTCAGATATTTTACAAAAAATTAATATAAATTATCCGGAAATTTATTGGAAATTATAGATGACAGGTATTCGCGCCTTGAGCTCATCACGTGGTGGGATCAGAATATTCTTAAAAATGCAAGGATACTCGTAGCCGGCTGCGGAGCTCTCGGAAATGAAATTGTAAAAAACCTGACAATGCTCGGAGTCGGAAATATTTTCACAGCAGATATGGACAAAGTTGAAAAAAGTAATCTGACTCGCAGCGTTCTTTTCAGATATGAAGATGAAGGGAGATCAAAAGCCGAAACAATCTGCAGACGCGCACGGGAAATCAATGACGGTATTAACTTAAAATATTTTAACGGGAATATATTCAGACTCGGTCTCGGTGTGTTTAAAAATTTTGATATTATAATCGGCGGACTTGATAACAGGGAAGCGCGGCTGTTCATCAATCAGTCCTGTTGGAAAATTAGCAGACCTTGGATCGACGGCGCTATTGAAGTTCTGAACGGAGTAGCTCGCGCATTCATTCCCCCCTTCGGAGCGTGTTATGAATGCACAATGTCCGAAATCGATTATAAAATAATTAACAAAAGAAAATCCTGCATGCTGCTCGGTATTGATGATATCATACAGGGAAAAATTCCGACTACGCCAACCATCGCATCAGTCATCGGCGGGATACAGGCGCAGGAAGCCGTGAAGTATCTGCATAAACGAGAGGACCTGATGCTGCTCTCGGGTAAAGGATTTGTCTTTAACGGCGGGAATAATGATTCTTATATAGTAGAGTATCAGAGGAATGAAGACTGCCCTTCTCATTACACTTTTGAAAAAATTGTTCATTCGGATAAAAAATTCAGCGAAGCCGGATTAAAAGACCTGTATGAAATCGGTAAAGAACTTTTTCATTCAGATAGTTTTCAGATTGAATTTAATAATGAAACAGTATATGAACTGACTGATGAAGCAACAGGAAAAACGTTTGAGCATTTTGAAAATCTTAATCTGATGTCGGTAAGGGATGTGAAGAAAGATGACGGCAGTATTCTGAAATTCAGATCGTTCAATAGTCTTAATACAAATTCAGATCTGTATGAACGCTTGCACGGAAAAACTTTTTCAGAAATGAAACTGCCATACAATGATATTATAATACTCAGAAAAAATGAGGAAGAGTTCTATGTGGAGTTTGAACCGGATGAAATTTTTTCCGAATAAAAATTATTAACAAAAATTCTATTGCATATTTGAACAATGCCGGAATAAAATATGACAATTATAAAAACAAGATATGTCCTTACTGTCAGTCGAGATTAAAAAAAGGCGCGGACATTACTGTTTGTTCAGCTTGCGGCGTCCCCCACCACAGGGAATGCTGGGACGAGAACAGCGGATGCACGAGCTACGGCTGCCGGAATAATCCACTTACCGAGAGATCTTACGATCCTTATACAGAAGACGTCGGGAATTTAACTGTTGAATCAATCAGACAATCTCTCGTAATCCAGGAAGAAAACGAAATGATCCCGTGTCCGTCATGCAAAGAATTAATTGAAGACGAATCAGTTTACTGCAAATTCTGCGGACACAATTTAAAACAGCCTGATACACCGGAGAAAAAATCAGACGCATCAGAAGATTTTAAAAAGGAATTCAGAAAAAGATACCGCGATAAAATTAGTTACATAAGAAAAAGACAGCTCCTTACCTTATCCAGTTTTATTTTACTTTTAACCGCTCTGGGAATACTGGTTTATATTACCGTCAGCAGACTGAATGATTATTTTGCATCGGATAAATACAGGATACAGCTTTTGCTGGAGAATTACGGACAGGCGATTGAAAACAGAAATTTAGATTCTATTAAAGTGTATCTTGCCGATGATTATGAATTCATAAATAAGGCGGGCAAAAGATCCGGTAAGGAAGAAAGGATAAAAAGATTTGAAGGGATTTTTAAAAATGCAAAGGATATAGAATATGATATAAAGGATTTTAAATTCTTAACTGATACATCGGTAACCGGCAGCGATAAGAAGGTTTCCTTTACGGAAGAATTCATTTTTAACAGACCGGAAAAAACTAATAAGTCGGATAAATCAAAAGAGAGTGAAAATATAATAATGAGAATCAGCAAGACCGACAGCAGCACAGATAATTCCTGGAAAATATACAGAGAGACCGTAGAGTAGATATAAAAAAAGAGCTGAAATAAATTCCAGCTCCTTTCTTAAAAATTTAAGAGAAAAATGATTATGCGAAAAAGAGATATGATACAAGCAGACCGAGAACAAGCGTCAGGCCGAACATCATATTAAGCTGAGCTGTCATCATAATGTGTTTAGTTCCGTATTCATATCTTGCGGATACTTCCGCCGGAAAACCTTCAGACATTTTTACAAGCTTCAGAGCAAGAGGCAGTGTAATAAAAGAAAGCAAAGCAAACCAAGGAAGCATTTTCAGCGCTACAAAAAGCAGCACGGATAAATATGCGCCGAGTATAAGAACGTAATAAAATTTCACCGAAAGCTTTTCACCGATCAGAATCGGAAGGGTCTTCACGCCGAACTTACCGTCAAAGTTAATGTCTCTGATATTATTCGAATGAAGAATGGCGTCTATCAGAAGTCCGAGCGGTATAGAAAAAATAACCGGCAAAATAGAAAACTCGCCTGTTTGTACAATGTAAGATCCGAGAGTCATGCCTACTCCGAAAGAAAGTATTACCTGGATATCACCGAGAGCTTTATATTTCAAAGCAATAGGCTTTGCAGTGTAAAAGATAGCAGACAGCAGACCGAATATACTGAGATAAAGTATCCACATTCCGGACTGCGTAAACAGATATACTCCGATGAGAAATGATATCAGCAGTGAAACGAAAGCGGCTGTTTTCATTTGTTTGATTGTAAGAAATCCCATGGAAATCACCATAGAACCGCCATGCGGGATGCCGAGCTCTTTGTCTTCTTTATCAATGCCTTTGTCGTAATCGAAAATATCATTGATAATGTTTGTGCCGACTTGTACGAGAATACAGCCTATCAGAGTCAACGTGAAATTTATAAAATTAAACTGAAGTCCGGGATTCAGCAGTACAGCAAGCACTGAACCGAGAAGTACGGGTATAATCGATGCCGGAAAAGAATACGCCCGGGCGGCCATAAGCCAGAGCTTCAGACCTTCCGGTTTTTGTATAGTATCTGTCATATATTTTTTAATTTAAAATAATGTAAATTTAATAAATCTAATTTTTATTTAATATGATATATATATGTCAGTATGGAGAATTAATAAACATCTTTCCAAAACGTTTAGTATTAAAATTAAAGTTGTATCGCTTTTATAGTACTTTCTTTTGACAGATCAAAAGAAAAAGTACCAAAGAAAAATCTCCGCTAATGAAAAATTGCCGGAATTCCTTTTCCCTTCGGAACGTCTTCGGCTCACAATTGCTGTAAAATTTCCAACTCAAAATTTGCTTCGCAAAATTCTCAAACAAGGAAATTTTATTGACGCAATTGCTCATGAATTCTTTAGGCAATTTTTCAAAGGCGGGTCTTCTATATAGATTGATATAAAACTGTAAAGTAATATAAGTTTAACGAAAATTATCTTATTTAAAATCGTTTTAGACAGGTGTGGATTTAATATTTAAAAAAATTATTTAAGATCAAATAATAAAAAACCGGATGACTTTTACGCCATCCGGTATACGGGAGAAATCAGAGTTACATCTGGCTGCTTACTTGATCAGCATCATTTTCTTAGTATTGACATAGGAGTCCGAAATAATTCTGTAGAAATAAACTCCTGATGAAACCTGCTGTCCTGTGTTGTTAACTGAATTCCAGTCAACGGTATATTTTCCCGCGAACATAGTTTCACCGTTTACAAGAGTGCGGATTTCTTTACCGGTAATGTCATATATCTTTAAAGTTACAGCGCCGGTTTTTGGAATTGAGAAATCTATTTTAGTAGAAGGATTAAACGGGTTTGGATAGTTCTGAGATAACTCATAAACTTCCGGAACTTCCGTACCTGCCTGCTGAATACCGACAGTGTAATTTCTCGATGTCAGCAATACCTGAACAGCAAAGAACGGATTATGATAACCTTTACTTCCGTCGTTTGTTATCAGTTGATAATTCCAGTATGCTTTTCTCAAATTCAGATTTGAAGAATCCTGCGCTATCAATTGCCATGCTACGGAATCAACTCCTGCAGGCGGCAGTGATATTCTCAGATTTGTAAGACAGCCTTCCACTTCAGCTTCCCAGCTTTCGACTGAACCATTTCCGTCAAAGTCAGAAGGAGCGATAAAATCCTCAAATGAATTCACGCCTGCGTGACATGAAACGCATCCGGCTGTATGATCATAATTTGATGTTGCATCGTGAAGAGTCATTGTATGTCCGCCGACTTTATCTCTTGTAACCGTGCCTGTATCGGTAATAGCAGCCATGTGACAAGTCGCGCATGTATTTTCAATATTCTTATGAGAGCCGGTGATATAAGGGAATCCGAAAGTAGCGGCATTAGTACCAAAGAGAACGTCTGTCTGCGGGCTTCCGTGCGTTCCCCATGTAGAAGTCAGCGATCCGCCTGCTGTTACATAAACCTGATTATTTCTTCTGGACTGGTGGCATGTCATACAGACTTTACCTGTTCCGGCTCCTGCGTATGAAGTGCCGTTTGCGATCGTATCAGAACCGGCTGAAAGACTTCGCAGTGAGTATTGATTACTGTTGCCGTGAGGGTCGTGGCATGTCTGACAGGCTATAGCTTCCTGATCGGCTGTAGTTAGATTCAAAGTTCCCAGCCGTTTTTTTGTAAAGTCAACATAGGACTCTCCGTCGTGACATCTGTTACAGTCATTGAGACCGTTTCTGCTGGCTGCGGCTACAACTCTTCCTTCAAATACCGGATCCGAGTGCAGAGAATTTTCCCACTGCTGATAGATGCTGTGTCTCCAGGGTTCGCCGTGACAGTTACCGCAATTGTCTGCTTTAAAATTAATCTGAATCCTTGCGGTATCACCTCCGTTGGATGCGTGCGAGAGACCTGCACCATGACAGCTTTCGCAACCGACGCTTGCAAATGCAACGAGTTCTGAGAAGTTTGTTTTAATACTGTCCCATTTTCCCGGTGCAGGAGGACCCTGCCAAGTCCATCCGATTCTTCTTGCGACATCATCAAAACCGTTATTGTCATTTACGAGATTGTGATCATAACCTGTCGTATGACATTTCATACAATTTGTATTATAACCTGCAGATCCGCTGTCGATCTGCTGTCTGAAAATATTGGCATGTCCGCTGACTTTCCATCTGTTAAAAATATCAGCGAAATCCGGATTACCGGAGTGGCATACCATACAGTTCGGATATAGAGCGGGTACATTCTCAAAATTTCCCGTGCCGACAAATTTTGTTGAAAATATTTTTATGGTAGTATCGTGTGTACCTGAGGACGTAGTAATGCTTGCCCTGATCTCAAATGTTCCGATAGAATCAGCTCTGAATTTATACCATGAGAGACTCGGTACAGCTACCAGCGTTGCATTTGATCCCACCGGTCTAGATACGAAAGTCCAGGTTTCGTTTGTTATAGCAGTGTTATCTCCGAAATTCATCGCGGACAGATATACATACTGACCTCTTCCGACTGCTACTAAACCTGATGCAACGCAAGAATCAGGCACAAGGTCAGGTATAGTTTTTATCATTTCAGGATTAGTAGCGTGATTGAATATCTTGGTACGGGGAGCTGAATAAGCCTGCCCGAAAGCAAGAGCAAGTATAATTATTGTATTTAGTATTAAAGTTTTCATAGTTCTTAAATTAGAATTAACAGTTCACCTTTTAATTCTGAATTTATGCAAGTTCCGTTCCACGTAATTGTGCAAAAATAAATCTAAAATCAGATTTATAGGATACTTTTTGTGGAAAAACTGGACAAACGGATTGTGGAAAATGGAAAGGAGTTAGGTTAATGCAGACAATGGTAATTTTAATAATAATCATTTAGAACAGAAAATGATTTATTACTTTACAGAATGTATTTAAAACAAAAAAGCCCTTTATGTCAAAGGGCTTTGTGGACAGGGCCGGAATCGAACCGGCGACACACGGCTTTTCAGGCCGTTGCTCTACCGACTGAGCTACCTGTCCTGAATTTCGAATGTCAAATTACACTTTTTAATTTTCAGTATCAATCTAAATTTATCAGTAAGAATTTGAAAATCCCGCATCTGTCCAAAGCATTTAGTTTTAAAATTAAAGTTGTATCGCTTTTATAGTACTTTCTTTTGACAGATCAACAAAAAAGTACAAAAGAATAATCTCCGCTAATGAAAAATTGCCGGAATTCATTTTCCCTTCGGGACGTCTTCGGCTCACAATTGCTTTAAAATTTCCAACTCAAAATTTGCTTCGCAAATTTCTCAAACATGGAAATTTTATTGACGCAATGGCTCATGAATTCTTTCGGCAATTTTTTAAAGGCGGGTCTTCTAAACAGATTGGTATAAATTTGTAAAAATAATAAAGATTTGGCGAAAATTTTCTTATTTAAAAATATTTTGGATACCATTGTGAAAATCCAATTTTTCAGATTGAATAGATTATGATTTCTCTTTATCAGTTTCAGCTTTTTTATGTTTTACAAACCCTTCACCTCTCCTTACTTACTGCATTTAAATAAATAAAAATTTATTTTACAGCCGGATTATTTTTTTTAAAATGAAATTTAACCTGTGAAATATGTCAGCGTTTTAGGCGGCGTGAATGTTGATATTAAAGGCATATCATCTGATGAGAAAGCCGGCGGGGATTCTCATCCCGGAAAAGTTTTTTTTTCTGCAGGCGGCGTTGCGAGGAATATGGCTGAGAATATTTCGCGTCTTGAAATGCCGGTACGTCTTTTCGGTATTACAGGTAAAGATGTTTTCGGTGATTATATTTACCGCGACTGCATTGCTAAAGAGATCAGCACGGAATTTCTGATGCAGTCTGCTGATGTCCGTACTTCTGTTTACGTTACTATTTCAAATAAAACAGGCGGCGCTTTCTTTGCAGTAAATGATATGAAAAGCGCTGAGGAATTTCTGAATGCCGATCTCATTAAAAATAATCAGGAATCGCTTAAGCAAAGCTCGGTGATAGTGTCCGATACAAATTTAAAAACAGAAGCGCTGAATGAAGCAGTTAAGCTTGCAGTTGAAAACGGAATACCGGTTTTTATTGACGCGGTCTCTTCTGAAAAAGCTCTGAGAGTAAAAGAAATATCCGGCGCAGTTGATTTCCTTTCAGTCAACAAAGCAGAGTTTGCAGAACTTTTTAAAAATTGTAATTTTGATTCAGATGAACAAATATTGAAATCGATTAACGGCGGCGCATTTGAAAAATTTAAATATGTTATTCTGAAAATGGATAAAGACGGCGTAAAAATAATCTGTTCGGAAGAAAAGATCATACACAGTTTTAAAGCGATTCAGACAGAAATAAAAGAGATCAGCGGTGCTGGCGATGCTTTTAATGCAGGGTTTATATTTTCTGTAATGAATGATGAAAGCGGCATGTATGATATCACAAAAGCAGGCAGGATGGGTCTGTGCGCTGCAGGCTTTGCGCTGAGGTCTTATGATTCCGTTTCAAATGAAATAAATAAGAAAAGTCTCACTGAATTTTACAATCAAAAATTAAACAGCGATGAGTTTATCTGAGTATCTGATATTTCCGGATGAAGTAAAGTCTGCTCTCGAAAGAAATGAGCCGGTCGTTGCGCTTGAGTCAACTATTATATCACACGGTATGCCGTATCCGAAAAATCTGGAAACTGCTCTTGAAGTCGAAAAGACTGTCAGGGATTACGGCGCAGTGCCGGCGACTATTGCAGTCATTAACGGAAAAATAAAAGCGGGACTTTCCGTAGAAGATCTTGAAATACTTTCCAAAGGTAAAGATTCAGGAACGGAAATTTTAAAAGCGTCGAGAAGAGATATTCCTTATATTATATCCCGGAAGCTGAATGCGGCTACTACGGTTTCGGCGACTATGATATTCGCGGAAATGGCGCGGCTAAAAATTTTTGCAACAGGCGGGATCGGAGGCGTTCACAGGAATGCCGACAAAACTTTTGATATTTCAGCAGATCTTACCGAACTTGCGCAGACGGAAGTTGCAGTTGTCTCGGCCGGCGTGAAATCTATTCTTGATTTAGGTCTGACGCTTGAATATCTCGAAACTCTGGGCGTGCCTGTGATCGGTTACGGGACGGATGAGTTCCCTGCGTTTTATACAAGAGTATCGGGATATAAAGTGAATTACAGACTTGATACTCCTGAAGAAATTGCTGCAATGATTAATGTAAAAAAAGAAATGGGACTTAAAGGAGGGATGATAATTGCAAATCCCGTCCCGGAAGAATATTCAATGAATAAAGAAGTAATTGACAAAGCGATTGAGGAAGCGTTAACAAAAGCTGATAAAGACGGCATTAAAGGAAAAGACATTACTCCATTCCTTCTTGCTGAAATTCAAAAAATCACGGACGGAAAAAGTCTTGATACTAATATAAAGCTTGTAATAAATAATGCAAAACTTGCTGCGGAGATAGCGGTTAAATTGTGCAGGTAGATTTTATTATTGTTATTTATTCTAAAATAAAATGCGGGAGAAACATCAGTTTACAGCATCAGGCATTTAAAAAAAGTTAAACTGACATTTACGTTCTTTCTTTTGAGAGATAAATAGAATGAACCAAAGAAAAATCTCCGATATTGAAAAACTACCGGTATTCATATCACAATTGCTATAAATTTCCAACTCAAAATTTGCTGCGCAAATTTTTCAGAAATGGAAATTTTATTAACGCAATTGCTTATGAATTCTTTCGGCAATTTTTCAAAGGCGGTCATAAAAGTAATTTTAAAAGATGTCAAATTTTAATAAAATTAAATGTTGTTTGTTTCAAAATATTCCGGGTAATTAAATGAATAAGAAAAAGAGACATTATGGAATAGTATTTATATTCCTTCATGAATGCATTGAAGATTTTTTCGCAACTAATAACAATTTCAGAGCGTATGAAACTCATTTTTATTTTCCCATTTAAATTATATTAATCAAAATTTTTATCTGAATACTGTTTACACTTCATGAAATTATTAATACGAATTTTAATCCCTGTCTTATTGCTGATCTGTAATGCATTACCTGCAAATGCGCAGATACAGGTGTCCGATACAGCAACAGCTCAGGATACCGCTGCAGTTGAATTCACTCCTAATTTCACTCCTGAATTAACAGTTACAAGAATTTCAAAAGATAAAATAAATATTGACGGAAAGCTCGATGAAGCTGAATGGCAAACAGCCGGCATTGCTGAAAATTTTACTGAAATAGCTCCCGGCGATAATGTAAAACCGGAAGTGAATACAAAAGCATACGTTATGTATGATGATGATTACATTTATTTCGGATTTGAATGTTATGACGACATGAAAAATATCAGAGCTTCAATGACAGACAGGGATAATATGTATCAGGATGATTGGGTCGGTCCGTTTATAGATACGTATGGAAATCTTAAAGAAGCGTTTGAATTTTATGTTAATCCTTACGGAATTCAGGGAGACCTATACTGGACGCCGAATAATGAAAGTGCCAGCAGGGATTTTATATACTCCGCTGAAACAAAGATCCTTTCCGATAAGTGGGTTGCTGAAATGAA
This sequence comes from Candidatus Tepidiaquacellales bacterium UBA2330, assembly GCA_002344965.1. Classification (GTDB taxonomy): domain Bacteria; phylum Bacteroidota; class Ignavibacteria; order Tepidaquicellales; family Tepidaquicellaceae; genus UBA2330. Next base: position 64,372 of record DDUU01000026.1, read on the forward strand.
GATACCTTTTAAGTCGCTGAGATTTCCGGATAAGAAAGTGCAGGAATGGAGAGTTCATCTGCTGCGTAACAGGCCGAGGAATTTAAGGCAGAGAATATACTGGGCTTCTGTTTCGAGAGATGATCCGAATTTTGTAGGACAGTCGGGAAAGTTTAAAGGTATGGAAAATATTAAAGGCGGAAATAATCTTGAGCTGCTGCCGTATGTTTCCGGTTCCGAAAGCGCTGTGCTGAAAGATCCTGTGACTCTTGATTCCGAACTGGAATACCAGAACCCAAAAGCTGATTTTGGATTTGACATTAAGTACGGACTGACTTCAGATCTTTCGCTGAACGGCACTTACAATCCCGACTTCAGTCAGGTGGAAGCTGACGCTCCGCAGATAGATGTTAACAATCCCTTTGCATTATTTTATGAGGAGAAAAGACCTTTCTTTCTGGACGGTGAAAGTTCGTTCCGTTCACAGCTGAATTATGTTTATACCCGATCGATAAACAATCCGGTCTTTGCCGCAAAGATCACCGGCAGCGCGGGTAAAAAACTTAACATAGGATTTATGTCAGCTTATGATGAGAATACTCCTTTTGTAATTCCGCTCGAAGACAGAAGTTACGTACTGCAGAGCAATAAAAGTTCATTTGTAAATATACTAAGACTCAAGTATGACCTTGGCGGCGAGAATTATATTGGCGGACTTTTTACTGACAGGGAATACAGTCCGGATTCCGGATTCACGACTAAGTTTACCGGATACAACAGAACGATCGGCGCGGATTTTTCATTTAATTTTTCGAAGAATTATTATATAAACGGACAGGTAACGGGAATTACTGAAAGGGAAATTTCCGATTCAGCGTTCTTTGACCGTAAGGATAAATTCGGAACTGATAAGAAAAATGATGCTGCATTCAACGGGGAAAGTTTCAGCGGGCTAAGTGCTTTTCTTGCATTTGAAAGAGAATCTGAAAATTACGGATTCTTCAGCGAGTATATTTTTGAAAGTCCGAATTCCAGAAGAGGAGCCGGATATCTTTCCCGAAATAATTATCATCTCGGATATACATATCAGTATTACAATTTTTACCCCGAGACAAAACTGCTGAGACGCATTACGCCGGACGCTGATATTGAAATCCGTTTTAATACGGACGGAATTAATAAAAAGCAGTATTTACAGACCGGTATTACTTTTGAATTTCAAAACGGCACGAGAGTCTGGGGAAATTATAAATGGGTAAACAATGAAACTTATCTTAACACGCGACTTAAGGATGTAACGGGATGGAATATTAACGCAGAGAATTTCGCCTTGAGACAGATAGGAGGAGGATTCAGTTATTCACGCTCAAGAGATGTGATAAGATTTGAAAGCGTACCGTCAGTAGGTGAGGGTCAGGGATTCAGTATTTGGAGCACAGTTAGACCGGTCGACAGAATTGTAAGCGTATTCAGATATGATTATTCCGAGCTCGCCAGATCATACGGAGGAGAAATGCTTTACGCCGGCTGGGTATTTACAAATACGACTTCGTATCAGTTCAACAGAAATCTGTTCATCCGTTTAGTAACGCAGTATGATTCATTCAACGATTCATTCGGATGCGATCCTCTGATAAGTTATAAATGGAATCCGTTCACGGCGCTGTATCTCGGCACTAATCACAGATTCGAGCAGATAGAAGATTCACAGATTACAAATCAGACTACTCTTAAAGAAAGTCAGAGGCAGATATTTATAAAGTTTCAGTATCTTTGGCAGATGTAATTTAACAGTTAATAGTTAGTATAAAAATATTTTTATTACCAGAATAATTAATTATAAAGAAACCATTTTGAAAATGTTCAGAATGGTTTTTATTTTGACTTATTTAAAAGATACTATTAACTGTTTAATTTCATGCAGTACGATTTATTGTAAAATTTAAACTCTGCTTTTTTTTTGTTATCTTTTCAAATAAATAATATTTAAGAAATATTATTCCAAAGTAATATCTGTTACTGCATTCAATTTTTATTCTTATCCGTAAAAATTTTTACGGCATTCATTTTACAATATTTTAAATTAATCAATGCACAATATTCTCTTTCTGCAGGATCTTGCAGTTGTAATCATTGCGGCGGGGCTGGCGACGATACTTTTCCGTCAGCTTAAGCAGCCTGTGGTGCTGGGGTATATTCTTGCAGGATTAATAATCGGACCTCACACTCCGCCATTTACTTTTATCGCTGATGAAAAAACGATCGAGACACTTGCAGAGCTTGGCGTAATTTTTCTGATGTTTTCGCTCGGGCTGGAGTTCAGTCTTAAAAAATTAAAGGAAGTCGGAGCGACAGCCGTAGTCGCGGCAACGCTTGAAATACTTTTAATGCTGTGGGCGGGATACGGACTGGGGCAGATGTTCGGATGGAGTCAGATGAACAGTATTTTCCTCGGCGCAATACTTTCCATTTCCTCAACTACAATCATCATTAAAGCTCTAGAGGGTCTTGGCAAGACGCGTGAAAAATTTGCGCACCTGATCTTCGGAATTCTGATCATTGAAGACATACTTGCGATATTGCTTATTGCTCTGTTATCAGGCTTTGCCGTAACGGGAGAAATTGAAATAAGAGATATCGGCTCTATTCTTCTTAATCTATCCGCATTCATGGGGATCTTGCTTGTTACAGGACTTATATTGGTGCCGCGTCTTTTGAATTATGTTTCGAAATTCAAGAGCAATGAAATGCTGCTGATCACTGTGGTCGGACTTTGCTTTGGAGTTTCTCTTCTTACTGTAGAGCTGGGTTACAGCGTAGCGCTCGGAGCATTTCTTATCGGCGCTATTGTTGCTGAAGCGCGGCAGATACATAAAATTGAAAGCATAATGTTTCCGGTACGCGATCTTTTCAGCGCTGTCTTTTTCGTTTCCATAGGACTTATTATAGATCCGCAGATAATTATAGAATATATTGTTCCGGTAATTATTATTACAGTTGTTGTGATCACAGGCAAAGTGATCTCTTGTTCACTCGGATGTATTTTATCAGGAAATGACACAAAGACATCAATAAAAGTCGGAATGAGTCTTGCTCAGATTGGAGAGTTTTCATTCATCATTGCCGGGATTGGATTAACACTCAATGTAACATCTGATTTTATTTATCCTATTGCAATAGCGGTTTCGGCGATTACTACTTTAACTACTCCCTATTTGATAAAGAGTTCAGAAAGTTTTTCCGTCCTGTTTGAAAAATACGCGCCGCGTTCAGTTATCAGAACAATGGAAGTCTATCAACAGTGGATAAATAAACCGTCAAAGGAAGGACCTAACCAGACGGGAAGAAAGATTCTCCGTAAAATTTTACTTCAGATAATATTGAATCTTCTGATAATCACGGGAATATTTATAATGTTTGCTTTTCTAAATGAAAAGATAAAAATGTTTCTGGGATTATATATAACGGAAATAGAGATCACTAAGACTATACTTTGGCTTACGGCTATGCTTATAAGTTTTCCGCTGATTTTCGCAGTTTGGAGAAAGACTCTTGCTGCTTCAATGGTTATTGCCGAGCTGAGCACAATCGAATCTGAATCATCTAAAAGAAATACAATTCATTCCGTTGTATCCAATACAATTTTTATCTGCGGTTCGCTTGGACTTATAGTTATAATTATTCTTCTTAGCACAACGCTTCTTCCTTCATCAAAACTTCTGATACTGTCGATTATTTTAATTGCGATCTCAGGGTTTTTTATGTACCGCAGCTCTGTAAAGATCTATGCCCGCGCACAGGAAGCGCTGAAGGAGACATTCATCCAGCCGGCTGACCCGCTTCTGAATCCGGAGGCGAATCTGATTAACGAACATCCCATTCTTGAAGATGTAAAACTTGAATCTGTAATAATACTTCCGGATACAGTTTGTGTAAATAAAATGATATCAGAAATAAAACTGCGTTCTGAAACAGGAGTCAGTATAATCGGAATTGAACGTAAGGAAAAGAGGATTGTAAATCCTGATCCGTATGAAGAAATTTATGAAGGGGACAAGATACTGATCATCGGCCAAAAGGATCAGCTTGAAGTTGCTAAAAAATTTCTAAACTCACCTGAGACTGAATATAAGCCGAAAAATATATTCCCCCGTGACAGAAGATCGTAATTAATTACAAAAGTTTCCTTCGTTTATTTTTATAACCCGCATTATTGCCAAAAAATATCGTGCCTTAAAAAATACAATACATTGGAAGATTTGGAGCGAGTCAAAATAATTTATACATTAATCATTCTTCACAGGAGGGGTAATGATTAATTTTCAGTTGAA
>DDUU01000003.1:0-216 GCA_002344965.1 Candidatus Tepidiaquacellales bacterium UBA2330
ATCCCGCTCAACAAGTTTCTACTCGCGGAATACAATTCCGCATTACCTTAGTATATTCACGGAATACAATTCCGTGCTACAAGTTTCTACTCGCGGAATACAATTCCGCGCTACAAGTTTCTACTCGCGGAATACAATTCCGCGCTACAAGTTTCTACTCGCGGAATACAATTCCGCATTAACTGATTATATTCACGGAATACAATTCCGTGCTAC
>DDUU01000003.1:483-255349 GCA_002344965.1 Candidatus Tepidiaquacellales bacterium UBA2330
TCACGGAATACAATTCCGTGCTACCTGATTATATTCACAGAATACAATTCCGTGCTACATGATTATATTAACGGAAAACAATTCCGTGCTATATGATTATATCCGCGGAATACAATTCCGCGCTACAAGTTTCTACTCGCGGAATACAATTCCGCGCTACATGCTTCTTATAAAAAATCAAACCTCATTAATCTGTTTCTAAAAATTAACTTTAAATTTATATTGAAATAAATAAACAATTTAATATTTGTATATAAAAGAAAACGTTATACTCTCTGAGCATACATCAATAAAATTAGGAGGAACCGCATTATATTTTATTTCTTGCAGAAGCACTGATGAAATAACTGAAGCGTTAAAATTTTCTAAAGAAAAAAATCTTCAGGTTCAGATTATGTCGGGAGGTAGTAACATTGTATTTCCGGATACAGGATTTCCCGGGGTTGTTATATCGGTTGAAATAAAGGGATTAACATTTCACAAAAGCGGTGATGATATTTTTGCAGTTGCCGGAGCCGGAGTAAGTCTGGACGGTCTTATTGTTGAATGTATAGACCGCGGTTATGCAGGAATAGAGTGTCTTTCCGGAATACCCGGTTCTGCGGGGGCAGCGCCGATACAGAATGCCGGCGCATACGGGCAGGAAATTGCGGATGTACTGGAGTATGTTACGGTAATTGACAGAAAAGATTATTCATTAAGAAAGTTTACAAACACTGAATGCGGATTCAGTTACAGGCAAAGCAGATTTAAAAAAGAGGATGCTGATAAATATATAATTACGGAGATTTGTATCAGACTTTCTGAAAATAGTTTAAAAGAAATAAAATACAGCACATTGAATGAGAGACTTTGTAGTAATCAGGATTATGAAAAAGTAAAATGTAAGAAGGAGAAACTTAGCATAATAAGAAATACCATTTTAGAGATCAGGAAAGAGAAATCGATGGTGCTTGACAAAGCGGATATAAATTCAAGATCATGCGGATCTTTTTTTATGAATCCGGTTTTAGACGAGGGTAAGTTTTTGGAATTCAGAAACAAGATCAGCAAACTATATTCTGATTTTCCTTTTTACATAAGCGGCAATGAATATAAAATACCTGCAGCATGGCTGGTTGAAAAATCCGGATTTAAGAAAGGATACAGAATAAACGGCGTAGGAATATCCTCAAATCATTCTTTAGCACTGATCAATATCAGCGGAACTGCATCAGATCTGATACATTTGTCAGATGAAATTCAGAAAGCAGTAAAGATTAAATTCGGAATAAATCTTATACCGGAGCCGGTTATAGTTAAGTCGCGGAAAAATTAATTTTAATATTAAGACTAAACACTTCGAATATTTTAAAAAATACATTCCAGTTAAATTTATCAGATACAAAAGTTAGAATATTTCCTTCAAAGAGATAATTTTTCAAATTGTAATTTCTAAGTCATATAATTATCTTCCACTTGTCACGCTCAGGTGGCGGAACTGGTAGACGCGCTGCATTCAGGGTGCAGTCTTAGTATTAAGGTGGGGGTTCGAGTCCCCCCCTGAGCACATCAAATAAAAATCATGAAAATTGAAAAAAAATTGGAAATTAAAAACTCTGAACAATTGGGGAAACACTGCGTCTGAAGAAAGCAATTCAGATGATTCAAATATAGAAGATTTCATAGTTCAGTTCAAAGGACTAAAAAGTAACATAAAGATGCCGGAAACTCTGATAAGGCTTTTATATATGAGAGGAGTAACGGACTATCAGAAAGTACTAAAGTTTTTCAAACCTACCATCGACAGGCTATATGATCCTTCATTAATGAAGGATGCAGATAAAGCTGCAGACCGGATAATCCAGGCAATAGACAACAAGGAAAATATCATGATACTCGGTGATTATGACGTAGACGGAACATGCGGTGTGTCTATGTTTTATCTTTTCCTGAAAAAATTCGGACTTGAAGCCGAATATTATATCCCTGACAGGATTGAAGAGGGATATGGTATATCCGTAAAATCCATAAATTTCGCCAAGGAAAAAAAGATCTCTCTGATAATATCAATTGACTGCGGAATAACTGCATTTGACAAGGTGGAATATGCAAAATCGCTCGGCATTGATTTCATAATCTGCGATCACCATCAGCCGCCTGAAAATATACCGGAAGCATATGCGGTAATGGATCCTTTGCGTACGGACGATAATTATCCTTTCAAATATTTATGCGGAACGGGAGTAGCTTTTAAACTAGCGCAGCTTATTGCAGCCAGGCTTAACAAACCTGAAGCTACTCATTCACTTTTAGATTTAGTAGCAATAGCTACTGCATCTGATATAGTTCCTTTATCGGATGAAAACAGAATACTTGTAAGCGAAGGATTTAAGCTGATAAATAAGAATCCGAGACCGTCTCTGAAAATTCTTATAGAGTCGAGCGGTTTAAAACCCGGCAATCTGAATACGGGTAATGTAGTATTTACAGTCGCACCGAGAATTAATGCAGTAGGCAGACTCGGTGATGCAAAAAGAGCCGTAGAACTTCTTATCTGTGAAGATGATGAAAAGATAAAAGAGTTTACATTTGTTCTAAATGAAGAAAATACGAACAGAAGAGATATTGATAAGACAATAACATATGATGCGTTTAAGCAGTTTGAGGAAAACAATGATATTGATGATTTGAAATCAATCGTCATTCATAATGAATCCTGGCATTCGGGAGTGATAGGAATTGTGGCAGCGAGACTTGTCGAGAAATACAACCTTCCGTCTATTGTACTGACAACAGTTAACGGAGTGGCAAAAGGCAGCGCAAGAAGCATAAGTACATTTAATATATACGAAGCTCTGAAGCAATGTGAAGATAAGCTGATTCAGTTCGGCGGACATTTTCATGCAGCCGGTTTAGAAGTAGAACTTGACAAGCTTGAAGATTTTAAAAAATCATTTAATGCAATTGCTACCAAAAAAATAACTGATGAGGAGCTGATACCGGAAATTGAAGTTGATGCTGAAATTAAATTCAGCGAACTGACGGATAAATTTATCAGAATACTGGAATTTTTTGAACCATACGGTCCAGATAACATGACACCTGTATTTATAACTAAGGATGTTCAGATTATCGGCGATGTGAGATTTGCAAGATCGGATACACATATTTTCAAAGTAAAGGAAATTGAATCGGAAAAAATTTTCGAAGCGGTATTCTTTAATTCCGGTCAATTCAGATTTGATGAAAAGAAAGATTCAGATACATCAGGAAAAATTGTAAAAGGGAATGTTTGTGATATCTGTTATTCAATAGAGAAGAATGTGTGGAACAGCCGTGAAACTACTAAGCTAAGAATCCGCGATATTAAATTTTAAGCGGAAATCATTTCAACAATTTTTTAGAAATTTCAAAAAACATACGGAGCAAATAAATGTCAGGTCATTCAAAATGGGCGACTATAAAAAGAAAAAAAGCCGCAACTGATGCAGCAAGAGGAAAAGTATTTACAAAAATAATTAAAGAAATTACCATCTCATCCCGCGACGGCGGAGGTGATCCTGACGCAAATCCAAGACTTAGGCTTGCAATTCAGAATGCAAAATCAAGCAATATGCCTCAGGATAACATTATAAGAGCGATTAAAAAAGGTACAGGAGAACTTGAAGGCGTAAGATATGAGGAAATTACTTACGAAGCTTACGCTCCTAACGGAATTGCTGTGATAATAGAGAGCGTAACGGATAATAAGAACAGAACGGTTGCAGAGCTCAGACACGGAATTTCAAAAGCGGGTGGTAATCTTGGTGAGTCCGGTTCGGTAGCGTGGATGTTTGAAAGAAAAGGAGTGATAACAATGGAAAAGGGAAATATAAAAGAGGATGATATAATGGAAGTCATACTCGAAGCAGGCGCGGATGATCTCAAAACCGAAGGGGAATATTATGAAGTCATTACACCTCTGGAAAGTTTTGATAATGTAAGGAAAGCTATTGAGGATAAATCATATAAAATTGAAAGCGCATCTCTTCAGTATATTGCAAAAGATCTTATTTCCATAGAAGGAAAAAAAGCTGAAGAAGTGATTAGGTTTATTGAAGCGGTTGAAGACAATGATGACGTGCAGAATGTTTATACGAATGCAGATTTTGCAGATGAACAGGTTTAAATGTTTTTTCGGAGCTGAAATTGCTTTCAGTATTTATTTTATATAATGAGAATAATCGGAATAGATCCCGGAACATCCGTTACAGGAATAGGGGTGATAGAGATCCTGAACGGTTCAGTAAAGCTGATTCACTTTGGAAATGTTACTCTGAACTCTAAGGATCACATGACGGTAAGATTAAAAAAGATCTATGATCAATGTCTTGAATGTATAAATAAATACAAACCTCAGGAGCTTGCTATTGAGACTGCATTTTACAGCAAGAACATTCAGTCAACTCTGAAGCTCGGACAGGCAAGGGGAGTTGCAATAATTGCCGGATTGAATTCAGAGATCAGGGTTTCAGAATATTCTCCGAGGGAAGTGAAAAAGTCCGTTACGGGAAACGGCGCTTCATCAAAAGATCAGGTTATGTATATGGTGAGTTCAATTCTTAATTTAAAGAAACAAAAAATTCCTGTGGATTCATCAGACGCGCTTGCTATAGCGATTTGTCATTCCTTTAATCTGCAGTCGGTGATGGTTCCTTCATCAAATAGTTCAGTCAAAAAAAGCTGGAAATCCTTCCTAGAAAAAAATCCGGAAAGGATATTAACAAAGATATAAAATGATATCATCTCTAAGAGGTAAACTTATTTCTAAAAAAAATCAGGAAATTATCCTTGAAGCAGGCGGCGTTGGTTATCAGGTATTTATTTCCAAAAAACTTTCCGAGACAATGACCGGTCTTCATACGGAATATTTGATATTTACATATCTTGATGTAAAAGAAAATTCCATGCAGCTATACGGATTTTCAGATGAGAAAGAAAAGGAAATTTTTAAAATGCTGCTTACGGTAAGCGGGATCGGTCCGAAGATCGCTCACACTATCCTGGCTAATCTTTCATTTGATGAGATCCTTTCGCTGATATCAGACAGTGTGTATTCTAAAAACATCAGAATACCCGGTATCGGAGCAAAGAAACTGGAATTAATTTCAATGACACTTAAGGATAAAATTTTTAAAATTGATAAAGAGACCGGAAGAGGTGCTTTTGATATACCGGGAGAGTTATCAGGAGACAGTGTCCGATTTGAAGCGTTGAACGCGCTGATTAATCTGGGTTATCCGAGAGCAGACGGAGAAAAGCTTATTCGTGAAGTATTAAAAAAGTCGGATCTGAAAATTACATCAACAGAAGAGCTTATCAGAAAAGCTCTTGATTTGGTTTCATAAAAATAAAATTAAATGTCAGAAAATATTTTAGACGAGATATGGAGCAAGATAAGATTACTCTTAAAATCCCATCCATGGCACGGAGTGCCGATAGGAAATAATATCCCGGAAACAGTTACAACCTATATTGAGATAGTTCCGACAGATACTGTTAAATATGAAATAGAAAAAAACAGCGGCTATCTGAAAGTGGACAGACCTCAGAAGTATTCTAACATTTGTCCCACGCCTTACGGATTTATACCTCAGACTTTATGCGCTGAAAATGTCGGAGAGTATTGTATGAAAATGACCGGAAGGGATAATATAATTGGTGATAATGATCCGCTTGATATTTGTGTGATAACGGAGAAATCATTAAATCACAGCAATATACTTTTGCAGGCAATTCCGATCGGCGGATTAAGGATGATAGATAATAATGAAGCGGATGATAAAATTATCGCAGTGATGAAAGATGATGCAATATTCAGTCAGTGGAAAGATATCAGCGACTGTTCGGAATCATTCATAGAAAGATTAAAGCATTACTTCCTGACATATAAAGATGCTCCCGGATCTGAGGGAAAGAGATGTGAGATTCAAAGCGTATACGGCAAAGATGAGGCATATGAAATAATTAACGCAAGTCACAGTGATTATCTTAAGAGATATGGTGATCTTAATACGCTGCTTAACAGAAAAGATATTTAAATAATTATTCAGTACCGTAACGAAGAATTTTAATTTTTTCTTCGGTTATAAGCGCACTTCCCAGGATATCTGTTTTATTGAATACTTTTTTTAGTTCTTCAATTTTTTCAATTGTGTCTGCCACTTCAATCACTACCGGAAGATCAGATGATATTTCAAGCAGGTCGGATGACCTGATCTTGCTTGCTTTTCCGAATCCTGTAATTCCTCTCAGCACTGTTACTCCGGCGAAATGATTTTTCCTCAGATATTCCACAAGATACTTATAAAGATTATTTCCCTGGTATTTATCACTTTCTCCGATAAATATTCTCAGTAATAGTGATTCCGATTCTTTAAGCATATTTTACCTGTTTAAAATTAAATATAATTCCTTACCGGCAAAAACCGCAAGCAGCGACAAGAATACATTCAGAAATACATTAAGTCCGAAAAGTAGAAACTGAGACAGTTCAAATAGTCTGAAAGATTCATAAGCAAGGGCGGACATTGTAGTAAAAGCTCCGATAAACCCTATAAGCAGCATATCCCGTATTTCCGGCGATATCTGTTTGCCGCCCATTACATTATACATAATAAATCCTATAATGAAACTGCCTATTACATTTACAAACAGAGTTCCTAACGGTAATGAAGGAAAAAGATTGTTAATAAATCTTGCAGTCAGAAATCTGAATACAGCGCCGAAAAAACCGCCGATACCGATATAAAGAATGTGGATCATATAACATGTTTATTTTACTTATAAAATAAATTGTAATTAATCGAATGTAAAGTATAGAATTGAAGCTTAAAAAAGAAGTGTTTATTGCTTATTTGCTTTTAAGTTTTGTATCGTAAAAATACTTGAAACTGCTTTTGATTTCATCGCGGACTTCACGGTATTCATTAAGAATTTTTTCTTTTGATCCCTTAGCATCCGCAGGATCAGGAAATCCCAGATGCAGGTTATTTTTTACTTTACCCGTGAACACCGGACACGCATCTTTTGCATTATCACAGACAGTTATCACATAATCAAATGAATCATTTATATAATCCGAAACATCATTGGGTTTATGAGAGGAAATATCTATGCCGATCTCTTTCATAACTATTATAGAATTCGGATTAACTTTATCTGCAGGGTACGTACCTGCAGAATAAACTTCAAGTGAACTATCGAACGATCTGAGAAAACCTTCCGCCATCTGACTGCGGCATGAGTTACCGGTGCAAAGAATGAGTATTTTTTTATTCAATTGGGAAATTTTATTTGAAAATTCTTTGCAATATAATAAAATTAATAATTTAATAGGTTTAACTTATTATTAATTTTTCGGAGCATGAATGATCAGTATGGCTTAGTGATATTTATATTAGAATTGTAATAGAGAGCAGTCGTTTTTATATTGTTAGCTTAATATTTAAAATGAGATTAACAAAGTTTTTTCTGCCGACTCTTAAGGATGATCCGGCGGATGCGGTTAATGTTTCACATAAACTGATGATAAGAGCGGGCATGATAAGACAGCTGACATCAGGAGTATATTCTTCCTTACCATTCGGATTAATTGCATTCAGAAAAGCGGAGAATATTATAAGAGAAGAAATGAATGCAATCGGCGGGAATGAGTTTCTGCTGCCTGCATTATCGCCGCATGACATATGGTCTGAAACCGGGAGACTGGAAGATTACGGTGATCTTATGTTCAGAATAAAAAACCGTGAGCTTGTACTTTGTCCCACACATGAAGAAGTTTTTACGTCAATTGCAAAACCGAATCTAATTTCATACAAAGATTTTCCACAGATCTGGTATCAGATCCAGTCAAAATTCAGAAATGAAGAACGTCCCAGAGCCGGAGTGCTGAGAGCCAGACAATTCACCATGAAAGATGCCTATTCACTTGACGCTACATGGGAAGGACTTGACAGATCTTATGCTGATATGGAACGCGCTTACAGAAATATTTTTACAAGATGCGGTCTGGATTTTGTAGTTGTATCAGCTCACAGCGGCGCTATGGGCGGAAGCGCTTCCGAAGAATTTATGGTGCCTTCATCAGCAGGCGAAGATAATATTGTGATAAGTGAAGACGGAAGTTATACTTCGAATATTGAAGTGGCTGTTTCTTTTACTGAAAAAAATGCAAGAAAAAATTCCGATCTGCTTCCGGAAGAATTTCATACTCCTGATATCAAAAGCATAGAAGAACTGGCGGGATTTCTCAACATATCCGACAAGTCTTATCTTGCAAAGTCACGTGTATTTGTTATTCCTTCAAAAGAAGGAGATGAATATGTTTTAACCCTGTTAAGAGGGGATGATGAAGTGAATGAAATGAAACTGCAGAATTATTTCGGAATAAACATAAGACCCGCTCATAACGAAGAGCTAAAGGAAATTACAGGTGCGGATGCAGGATCTATCGGACCTCTGGGGTTAAAGATTAAAAATGTTAAGATCATTGCAGATCTGCTTCTTGAAGACAGCGATGAACTAATAAGCGGCGCTAACAAAAATGATTATCATATCAGGAATATTGATTTAAAAAGGGACGTACCCGGTATAGAATATAAAGATATCAGAACAGTCAAAGACGGTGAGATGTCTTTAAAAACTAAAAGCAGACTCAGAATTACAAAAGCTATAGAAGTTGGACATATATTCAAACTCGGTACAAAGTATTCTGAAGCTTTAAGCGCTAAGTTTCTTGATACAGACGGAATAGAGAATCCGATCATTATGGGAAGTTACGGCATCGGAGTAGAAAGAACGGTCGCATCTTTTATAGAACAGAATAATGACGATAAGGGAATTATCTGGAAAGGTGAAATCGCTCCGTTTAAGATCATATTAATCTGTCTTCACGGCAAAACGACTGAAGTAATGGAATTATCGGATAATTTTTATAAACGGCTTACTTCTAAAATGAATATTGAGACGCTGTATGACGACAGAGAAAATGTCAGACCCGGAGTAAAATTTAATGACGCTGATCTGATCGGAATTCCTTTACAGATAGTAGTAGGAGAGAAAAATCTCAAGGACGGAAATGTTGAAATCAAAATCAGAGATACAGGGGAAAAGCTCATACTTAAAAAAGAAGATGCTCTGAATAAAGCTGCTGAATTATTGAAATTATAAATTTGCCGACACTAAAATCAATTCTTAACAAACAATATATACTTGCTTCCGCTTCACCGAGAAGAGCAGGTCTTTTAAAGCAATTAGGATTTAAATTTGTCTCCGTAGAAAGCAAAGCCGATGAAATGGAAATACCTGATAATGATCCCGTTCATTCCGTCAGACATAATTCAGTTTTAAAATCCCGTACTGTTGCTTCTCTTTTTAAAAAAGAAATTGTGATTGGAGCTGATACTGTAGTAGTTCTTGAAAATAAAATTATTAATAAGCCGAAGGATCTGAAGCATGCTGAAAAAATTCTTGAAAGACTCAGCGGTAAAAAGCATATCGTTTTTACAGGAATAAATGTGATCAACACATTAAACGGTAAGGAATTATTTGCTTACGAAAAGACAGGTGTTCAATTCAGGAAATTAGAATCTGAAGAAATATCATATTATATTAAAAAGCACAGACCACTTGATAAAGCCGGAGCTTATGGTATTCAGGATGATTTCGGCTGTTTGTTCATTAAGAAAATAGAAGGTGATTATTATAATATAGTCGGACTTCCGCTTGTTAAACTTTATGAAAGTATTAAAAAAATAATCTGATGTTCAGGAAGTATAAAAAAAGAATTCTGTTTTCGATTGCATTGGGAGCTGCTGTATTTCTGGGATTCAGTATCTATGCGGATTTCGATAAGTTAATGAAAACCTTTAGTGAGTTTAACTGGTATTACCTTCCGTTAATTCTTCTTCTGACTTATTTAAATTTTGTAATCAGATTTTATAAGTGGGAATATTATCTCGGGCAACTGAAAATTAGTTTAAAAAAGAAAGCGAGTTTTCTGATTTTCATGTCGACATTTGTGATGAGCGTTACACCCGGGAAAATGGGCGAGCTTTTAAAATCATATCTTCTCCGGGAGGAGAATAGTACACCGGTCAGTATATCGGCGCCGATTATTATTGCTGAAAGACTTACGGATTTTATTTCAATTGTAATACTCTGCATTGCAGGTGCTTTTGTATTTAATTTCGGACAGAATATTATTATTGGAGTCGGGTTATTTTTTATATTATTTGTTATTTTGATCAGTTCCAGAAAAATATCTCTGAGAATAATTTCTTATCTTGAAAAAATAAAATTCCTCTACAAAATTGCGCATAAATTCAGAGATTCCTATGAAAGTATTTACACTCTTGTAAGGATCAAACCTCTACTGATTACAACATTAATGAGCGTAGTCGCCTGGTTTTGCGAATGCCTAGGTTTGTATATTATTCTCAAAGTATATTCTTCATTTACTCATATTGATGTTAATTTATTAGCGGCTGTATTTATTTACGGGTTTTCAACCATTGTCGGCTCAATATCAATGCTGCCCGGCGGACTGGGCGTTACCGAAGCTTCAATGACGGGACTGCTGGTGCTGTTAAAAATTCCTAAAGATGTTTCAGTTGCATCAACATTTATTATCAGAGTCTCAACTCTCTGGTTTGCAGTATTAGTCGGCGTTATATCAGTTTATTTTTATCAGAAGTATTCAAACAAGAATTTAGAGAATATAGGAGTAAATCAGGCGGAAACTTAAAATTCACTTGAAGAAATATTGTATTTGGGTTAACTTACATTTTAAAATTTACTAAAAGCATATTTGGATAACAAAATCCGTGTACTTATCGGTAAAGTTGGGCTTGACGGTCATGACAGGGGTGCAAAAGTTATTGCTGCCGCATTCAGAGACGCGGGTATTGAAGTAATTTATACAGGGCTGAGGCAGACGCCTGAAACAATTGTTGAAGCAGCTTTACAGGAAGATGTGAACGCAATTGGGATAAGTATTTTAAGCGGCGCGCATATGACAATTTTTCCAAAGGTAAAAAAACTGATGGATGACAAAGGGCTGAATGACGTTTTGCTCTTTGGAGGCGGAATTATTCCGGATCAGGATATAGAAGAATTAAAAAAACTCGGGGTCGGAGAGCTCTTTACTCCCGGGACACCTACCTATGAAACCATAGATTATGTAAAAAACTGGGTTCAAAAAACTAATGAAGGGAAATCTTTATAAACGGATTTTTACATTATTTTCAAAAATCATTAAACAAATTTTTTAGATGAGCAATCAAACAGAGCCGGTCAAATTCGGTACTGACGGCTGGAGAGCAATTATAGGAGATACTTATACTTTTGATAATGTGAAAAGAGTTGCTCTTGCAACTTCTGTTGTTTTCAAAAATCATAAAAAAATCAGTAACGGAATTATAATCGGATACGATACCAGATTCCAGTCTAAGGAATTTGCTCACGCCGCAGCTGCTGTCTTCGGCAATTCAGGAATTAAAACATTTATCACTGACAGTTTTGTAACGACGCCAACAGTTTCGCTGTTAGCACGAGATCTGAACTGCGCGCTCGGAGTAATGATTACCGCATCTCATAATCCGTTTCAGTATAACGGATATAAACTCAAAGATGAATTCGGCGGCTCAATGGATCCGGATGAAATAGCTAAAATAGAAAATGAACTTAAGAATATTAAATCGGCTGACACTCCGAAAAGTTTTGATGAATTATTAAATGACGGAGTTATAGAATATTTTAAAGGAAATAATTTCTATATTAATTATCTAAAGAAAAAAATCGATACCGATAAAATAAATAATGCCGGTCTGAAAGTAATATATGATGCAATGTACGGCGCCGGTCAGAATTTATTCGGTAATTTTGTAAAAGTAAAACAGCTCCACGGAGAAGTGAATCCGTCATTCGGAAACAGCGCTCCCGAACCTGTTCAAAAAAATCTCGGTGAGATCTGCGCCGAAATAAAATCCGGCAGTTACAATATTGGAATTGTAACCGACGGTGATGCGGACAGAATTGCAATTATAGATGAACGTGGGGAATTTTTGGATGCTCAGAAGACTTTCGCTTTACTTATAAAATATCTGTTTGAAAAGAAAAAGTTTACCGGAAAAGTAGTAAGAGGATTTTCAACAAGCGATCTTGTGAGAAAGTACTGTGAAAAAAATAATATTGAGCTTGTTACTGTACCGATCGGATTCAAGCATATTTCAAAAATAATGATAAATGATGACGTAATGATCGGAGCAGAAGAAAGCGGCGGCATCGGCATCAAAGGACATTTGCCTGAGCGTGACGGTATCTTTAACGGACTGCTTTATATGGAAATGCTGTCTGAATACGGTAAGAGTATCTCCGATTTAAAAAAAGAATTCGATGATGAATTCGGATTGTATTTCTATCAGAGAAATGACGTAAAGACAACTGAAGAGAAAAAGAATGCTGCATTGAATATAAGCAAAGGATTAAAGGCCGGTGATGAGATCGGCGGAAAAAAAATAATTGAAACAGATGATCTTGACGGAAATAAATTTTATTTCGAAGACGGCTGGCTTTTAGTCAGAGCTTCGGGAACTGAGCCGCTGATCAGGATTTATTGTGAAACTTATGGTGATGATCAGACATCAGAGATTTTGATAAAAACTAAAAATTTTTTAGGATTATGAATAAACAATTTGGTGTTGCATTAATTTTTATTTTTCTCTTCAGCACATTTAACATTAACGAAACATTTTCTCAATTTAAGAGCCGGACACAGGATTCCGAAGATGATCCTTTAAGTAAAATAATGAACAGATCCGGCACAACCGGAAAAGTCGGAATAAACGCTGACGCTCCGGATATATTCAATCAGCTGAGCAGTCAGAATTCATTTACGGCAAAATCAATTCCCATAGAAGGCGCAATAGATCCGGATGTTTATATAGTAGGACCAAATGATTTATTTACGCTCGGACTTTACGGATACATAAACCAGCAGATTCCTTTAGTTGTTTCTCCTGAAGGTTTAGTGATAATACCTACAGTAGGAGAAGTAATGGTTTCAGGTTTATCACTGACAAATGCAAAAAGCAACGTGATCAGCGCTGTAAAGAAAAGATATTATTCAAGTGATGCGAGCTTTACATTAAATACTCCGAGGACATTTCTTATAAAAGTATCCGGGCTTACTCAGGGCAATTTTGAAGTATCTCCTGTTACAAGAGTTTCTGAAATTCTTAAAGTTCTTATATTTGATACACTTAATACATCGAGAGTATTTTATGAAAAGACGAATGAAAGAGAATTTTTTAATAATCAGATCTCTTTGAGGAATATTGAGTTAGTCAGGAAAAACGGTATAGTAAAGAAAGTTGATATTTATAAATACTTCCTGACAAATAAAGATGAGTTTAATCCGTTTTTTCTCGAAGGTGATTTATTAAAAATCCCATATCTGCAGCTTGACAATAATTTCATAAACATCGGGGGAGCTGTTCAGCTTGGCGGATCTTATGAATTTTCGGAAGGCGACGATCTTGAGACGATTATCGGCATAGCAAGAGGATTTGACGTAAGTGCAGAGCCGGACAGCATAGTGCTTTACAGAGCGGATGAGAAATCCAGTGATTTCAGAATGATAGAGCTGTCTTACGAAAAAGATAAGGATTATAAGATTGAAAGCTTTGACAGAATTTTTGTAAAATCGAAAATAAATTATCAGAAGAATTTATCAGTGCTTATACTTGGTGAAGTGCTTCGCCCGGGTTATTATCCGATTTCATTTAAGAGGACAAGACTAAGGGATATAATTGAAATGGCAGGCGGTCTGAAAGAAAAAGCGTATCTTCCTTTAAGTATTTTATTCAGAAATTATGATGCGGAATATACGGCAAAAGATACTGCTGAAGTATTGATAAATCTCAGGGCAAATGATTTAATAGTAACTGAAATTGATAAAGAAAATTATATAACGGATATAAAATCCAAAAGAAACAGAGTGATAGTGGATTTTGAAAAACTTCTGAAAAAGAATGATGAATCGCAGAATGTGCTTCTTGAAGGAAAGGACATAATATATATAAATGACAACAAGAATATTGTATATGTATTCGGACAGGTCGGACAGGAAGGATATGTACCTTATAAAGAAGGGGCTGATGTCGAATATTATATTAAGAAAGCAGGCGGTTATTCGATAGCGGCAGAAGAAGATGATACGAGAATTATAAAATTCAATTCGAGAGGCTGGTATCAGCCGGATCAGACAAAAATAGAATCCGGAGATTTTGTATATGTACCGAAAGAAGTTAGGCAGTCATTCAGTCAGACGATCTCGGTAATAGCTCAGATAGCGGGAGTGATACTGGGTGTATTGACGACTTATATATTAATAAAACAGAATCAGTAAGAGAATATCAAATAAATCATAATTTTGACATTATACGATTACTTTAAAGTCTTAATTGAAAATAAGAGAAAAATAATTATAATAAGCTCTATTGCTTTTATTTTTTCAATTATATTAGCGTTTTTTATAATAAAGCCGGTATTTCTATCCAGCGGTATGGTAAAAACAGCTTCTACAAAATCATCAATGCTTGGAGGAATTTTGAGCTCAACTGGTTTAGCAGAGTTAGGTGACTTTGGAGATTTGGCTTCTGGTAGCGGTTCTTCATCAAATGAGTTAGCATTATATGAGAATATTTTAATGAGCCGGGATAATATAGAAGAAACTATTATAAAATTTAATATACTTGAGGAAGAGAATTTTAAATTCATGTATGATGCTGTAAAGTATTTCCGTGAAAATGTTATTTATTTAAGTAAAGATAAAGTAGCGGGAACAATGGTAATTGGTGTATATGATGTAAGCCCGGAGAAAGCAAAAGAAATGGCGGATTTTTTAATATCACAGCTGAATAAAAAGAATATGGAATTAAATGTTATGAATGCCAGAAATAACAGAATTTTTATTGAGGAAAGATATCAAATTGTAAAACAAGATTTAAGAGCAATAGAAGACAGTTTGGAGAAATTTCAGGATATGTACGGAATAGCACCGGATTTACAAATACAACTTGCTGCAAAAGGTAACTTTGAGTTAGAAGCTGAGTTAAAATCAGAAGAAATTAAGCTGGATATATTAAGTAAGATTTTAACTCCGGATCAAGCCGAAATAAAAATGCAAATTGAAAAAATTAATGCAATTAAAAATCAACTTAATGAAATTAATGAAAATGATTATGAAAAGAGTAAACTAAATTTAAAGGGAAGTCCGAATGTAGCGATGAATTTTTTAAGATTAAAAAGAGATCTTGAAATTCAAAATAAAATAATGGTAACATTGATTCCAATGCTTGAGCAGTCAAAAATTGAGGAAAATAGGGAAACACCAACTGTTTTAATAATTGATAAGCCTAATATCCCTGATAAAAAGTCAAAACCAAAACGAATTGTTATTGTTGGTATTTTAACATTCGGGACTTTCATATTCACCTATTTATTTTTTTTTGCAAAGAGTGTTTTAAGGGAAAAATATATGAAAAATTTTAAAATAAATAAATAATTGGAAGGTATAGCAGTTTCCAATATAATAAAATCTTTTCTAAAAGAGATCAAAATAAATTACAAGGTAATATTATTATTCTCTTCATTTTTTTTTCTTTTTGATAGCATAATTTTACAATCGGTTTTTTATATTTTAATAGGAAGTGCTATACTTTTGGAATCTACGAAGTTAGAATTTAGAAACATAGTAATACATGATTTCATAATCTGGTTTTTATTATTGATTTGGGGCGGGATTGCTATCGGCAACAGCTTTAGTACATATATAGGTTTTATGCATTATGTTTGCATAATTTTATCACCTTTTTTTATATTCTTAATTTTTAATAATCTAAATATAAAAAAAGAATACTTAAATCTTTTTTTTGATATTCTCATTATATCTGGTGTAATATTATCAATAATTTCTATCTATGTAATTATTGTATCGGGATTTAATCTGAAATTAAGACTAACTTCAATTTGGTCTCATTACAACTTACTTGCAGCTTATTTAATGATATTGTTTATGTTTTGTGTTTCCTTTTTAATACATGAAAATAAACGAAGCAAAAAATTTTTTTATTCAGTCTCACTTTTTTTAATAATACTTGGACTTTTTCTTACCCAAACCAGAGGTGTATGGCTATCTACTATAGTTTCTTTTGGAATATTCTTTATTAAAAGACCGAAAGTTATAGTACCGTTTATAAGTGTTTTACTGATTATTTTGGTACTTTTTTTTGATGTAATTAACGAAAGGGTTCTAACAGTTGTAAATTTTGGTAAAGATGTATCTAGCTTGGGGAGATTGCAGGCTTGGATGGCTTCTTGGATTTTATTTATGGAAAACCCAATCTTTGGTCATGGTTTTGATGCATTCAGAAATATGATGGAAAATGTTTTTCCTGTTTACTTTGTAGTTGTAACTCACGCTCATAATACTTATTTGCAAATTCTTTTAGAACTGGGGTTAGTAGGTTTTTTACTATATTTCAGTTTCTTCATAAAAGCATTCATATATTCATTCAAATATGAAAAAAATGAAAAATCTAAAGATCTGCAGAAATTTTATGATGGGCTACAGCTGTCATTTATTGGATTAATAATTGCTTTTATTTTTGAACCTTACTTTACATTCTTAAGCGCAGTAACATATTTGATTTGGATTTTAATTTCAGTGTCTTATTTATTGAGATTCAGAACTCTATAATTAATTTTTAAAAAATTAAGAATTTATTTAAAGCTACTTCGAAGATTTCCTTATCAGTTCTCACAAACTTCATAAGCTCCTTTTTAAAAAATAAAATATTTGCTGTAGTACTCGGTGTTTCAGGAATCGGGATTATATCGCAGTTAACAAATTTAATATCTTTTTTGAATTTTTTTATACCATTAGGAATTCCGAATGGACTTTCAAAATACACTTCAGAAAAATTTCTGAATGAAAAAGAAGAAATTCAAAAAATATTATTAAATTCTACAACACTTGTTCTAATTCCAACAATATTCTTTACTGTTTTTATATTTATAGTTTCTGATCAGATTTCATATTTTTTATTTGACACTATAGATTATTCCTTTTATATAAAATTGATTAGCATTTCAATCCCTATTATTGTGCTAAATTCAATGATAGAAGGAATGTTAAGAGCATTAAATGTAATTGGTACATATTCAAGAGTTAGCATTTACTCGAATATAATTGGAATATTAATTTTAATTCCACTGGTATTATTCTTTAAGTTACTTGGAGCTATAATAGCAATTTTGATACTTTATTTGCTGTATTCATTAATTGGTATATACTTTTTATTAAAACTTAATATTCTCAATGGATTAAAATGGAAATTCAATATTGATAAAGAACTTGCAAAAAAATTATTAAAAGTATCTTTTGTGTTTCTTGTTTCAGGGGGACTATTTCAGTTTACACTTTTACTCTTAAGAAAATTTATTATTTCGGATTTCGGAATTTTTTATAATGGGATCTATCAGAGTACCATTGCTTTATCATTAAACTATTTTTCATTTATATTTATTTCTTTATCAACATATTCGTTTCCGCTGATTTCAAAAATTAATTCAAATGAAAAACTTACTGCTGAACTAAATGTAAATGTAAAATATATTTGTTTATTGATGATACCGTTAATATCAATAATTTTTGCTTTCCGATTTAATATCATAGAAATATTATTCACAAAAGAATTTATAGAATCACAAAAATTATTTTTATTTCAATTCACAGGAGATTTTTTTAAAGCAATTGCATGGGCAGTAGGTATCTGGCTTGTACCAAAATTAAAATTGAAGAAGTTTTTATATCTGGAACTTTTGCTAAATGTGAACTTGATTGTCATATTTTTAATATTGAACAGTTTATTTCCTGAACATCTTACTATGATTTCAATTGCTTATATGCTTTCATATATTATACACTCATTTTTAAATATATATATTGCCAGAACTGATTTAAATTTCAAATTTGATAAAAGTAATAAAAAAATATTTATAACTACATTTTTCTTAACATTACCTTGTTTAATTGTTTCTTATTTTGAAGTAATAATTGGTATTTATCTGATTGTTCCTTCTTTGATTTTGTGGGCGTATTTAATATTAGAAAAAAATGACATTCGTAAATTTAAAGAACTAATAATCGGTTTTACAAAATAAAGAAATTTCTAAACAGATCAATTGATAAGTATTATTATCCCAACATATAACAGATCCGAATTTTTATTGAATTCAATAAATTCAATTTTAAGTCAAAGTATTAAGGATTTTGAAATATTGGTTGTAGATGATGGATCAACAGACAATACAAAAGAGGTAGTAACTAATTTATCAGATAAAAGAATATTATATTTTAATTACGGTAAAATTGGAAATATTTCGAAGCTGAGAAATATAGGAATTAAAAAGTCAAACTATGATATAATCGGATTTTGTGATGACGATGATTTATGGAGTGATCCGGATAAGTTAAAAAAGCAATTGAAGCATTTAAAAAATTATAATTTAGTCTGTTCAAATGCTTTGGTTATAGATAGTGAAGGAAATACAATTAAAGAAAAATATTATCATGAATTTGACAAAGATTTTATTGTTGACAAAAGTCATTTACTCAGCAGAGGAAACAGCGTATTAACACCTGGCATTTTACTTAATAAGAATTTACTCATCAAGCACAATTTATTCTTTGATGAAACAGAATTTTCAATCTATTGTGAAGATTACGAATTTTTGATTAGGCTAAGTAGTTACACGGAAATGTATTTTGTTGCACAAACTCTTATATCTGTAAGAATTCATGATAGTGTCTCGGGTGGTTTTGATAATAAAATGAAAATGTTAAATTCTTCTATTAAAATTTTAAAAAATCATTCAGCATTAACTAAATATAATGTAGATAAAGTTAATGTTAAAAAGGGAATAATAGGGTTTCATATTTGTATTATCAAATTATCATATGTATATAATAATTATATTTGTTTTAAAGAGGTTTTAAGATTTCTAATATTTTTAGGGAATCCAAAAAATATAATGATTTTTTTTAATTTGAAAATTATTCCTTTTTTTAAAAATATATTATCAAGTAAAAGTATTGCTAAAAATTAAAAACGTATAAAATATAAATAGTAGTAAAAGATCTGAAGTATCCTAATATTATTTAAACTATTATGTCTGCTTGCATTATCTGATAATTAATAAATAACTGTTAAGAAAAAACTTTTTTTAAAAAAATAAAAAGATTTATATAAAGCTATTTGTAAAATAAATAGTTATTAAAAAAATTGATGAGTGGACAATTTTAAAAAATAGTCCTATGTACAAGAAAAACTGATCACATTAAATGAAGTTCTCAATAATTATTGTAAATTATAATACAACGGATTTTTTAAAAAATTGTCTGGATTCCATTCTTAGTAAACCATTTCATTCTGAATTTGAAATACTGGCTGTTGACAATAATTCTGATGATGGTAAATTCAGTAAATTGAAAGATGAATATTTGAATATTAAAATGTTTGAAAGGAAAGTTAATGACGGTTTCGGAGCCGGATGTAATTTCGGCGCGTCAAAAGCAATTGGTAAATATCTAATATTTCTGAATCCTGATACTGTCGTATGCATAGATGATTTTATAAAAATGGCAGATGTTCTTGAATGCAATCATGACATTGGAGTTATATCTCCAGTATTTACGGATTTTAACGGTATCCCGGTTTATTCATATAATAAATTTCCGAATTTTGAATGGGAATTCAATGAGTTTCTTGGAAAAGGAAATGATAAGGTGGAAAAAAGATTAATGTCAGATAAAAGAATTCTTGAGAAATCTGCTGAACCTATGAGAGTTGACTGGGTTTCAGGCGCATGTCTAATGATTAGAACTGATCTATTCAGAAAGTTAAATGGGTTTGATGAAAATTATTTTCTATATTATGAAGATACGGATTTACAATACAGGGCGAAAAAGGAAGGTAGCAGCTCTGCTTTGTTGCCAAACATAACTGTAAAACATTTTGTAAACAGCAGCGTGAAAAGTGATGAAGGCGAAAATGTCTATTACTACCATTTAAACAGAAGCAAGATGATATTTTTTTATAATAATTATAATTTTATAAAAAGAAATATATTCAGACTCTTAGCTATTTCAGGGATCATACTTAGAATTACCGCATTAAATTTCAGAAAACGATACAGTGAAAAAAAAAATAAAAAATACAAGCAATATATCAGATCATTAAATATATATTTATCAGGCAGGAATAAATTATTAAAATCAAAACTCAGCTATTGAAAAGCATTTATTTTTACCTTCCGGAATATCCGAATTCGCCAACCGGTGGTCTGAAGTATCATAACATTGTATTTGAATATTTTAAGCAGAAATGTCAGAATGTTTATTTAGCGGGCACCGGAAAATTTTCTGAATATTCTAGTAAGAATAAGTTTTTTAAAATATTGTTTGGTCTTTATTGCTCAGTCAAAATTCCAAAGAATTCAGTAATCTTCCTCAGTAATGCGGCATTTTTACATTTTGCTTTGCCATTATTCTTAAACAGAATTTACAAAAATCATTACTATTTTATGATCGTTCATCATTTATCTGTAAATGAAACTGATGATTTTTTACGAAGAAATGTTGAAAAATTTTTTGTTAAGAATGCAAATAAAATTATTGCAATAAGCGAAACCACGAAGAAAGATTTATATGCTAATGAGTTTACTACTGAAAATGATATTCCGATAATTCCGCCCGGTCTTGATAATATAAAATATGATTTTACTGATAAAAGATCACTTGACGGTAAATTCAGATTACTTGCAGTAAGCACTATTGAGGAAAGAAAAGGTCTTATCTATTGTATTCAAGCCTTAAAAGAACTGGAAAATTCCAGCATTGAATTAGATATTATTGGAGAAATATCCGAAGATAATTTGTATTATCAAATGCTTCAGAAGAAAATCAGAGATTTAGGATTGGAAAGAAAGATATTTTTCAGAGGAAGAGTCAGCAAAGCAGAGCTAGAAAACTATTTTCGGAACGCAGAGGCTTTTATTTTTCCTACTTTATGGGAAGGATACGGAATGGTAATAGCGGAAGCGATGGCCTATGCACTTCCTGTGATTGCTTCAGGAATTCCTGCTTCAAAAGAATTGATTATTGACGGAACTGACGGATTATTGTTTGAACCCGGAAACATAAAGGATTTGGTCAGTAAAATTAATTTTTTAACAAAAGATAGAACAAAGTATAAAAAGATTTCTGTTAATGCATATTTAAAATCAAAAACCTTTCCAACCTGGGAACAAACCTCTGAAAAATTATTTGATATTTATAAATCTATTGAATGAAGAATATTAATTGTTGCCCTGCCTGCGAATCCGGGAATTTCATTAATAGAGGCAAAGCCTTGGGATGCGGCGAAGATTCCGTATACAATGACGTAGAATGCAGTTCATGCAGTTTGCACTGGTGTGAACCTATGCCTACAAAAAAAGATCTTGATGATTATTATAACAGATATTACACAACCAGATACAATACTGTTGACAAGTATCCCTGGAAAACAAAATTAAGAAGCGTTGTTACATTCAGGAACGCCAGATTAAAATCATATTTTGAAATCATAAAAAAATATTCACCGGACAAAAGCATTCTTGATTTCGGTTGCGGAGAAGGCGATATACTTTATCTTGCTAAAAAGGAAAACTGGAAAACACTCGGTATTGATTATTCAAATGAACTGAGTGATAAATTTAAAGCAGGCGGAATTGAATTTATTCACGGAAGTGATTTTACAAATTCCGGTTTAAAAAAGAATTCTTTCGGATGTATTTTCCTGAAACATGTAGTGGAACATATACCGGAGCTTGACAATTTTCTTGAATCAACAAAAGAGTATCTTGTAAAAGACGGAATACTGGCAATTAAAACTCCTTCCGGCACAAGCTTCAGAGCAAGACATAATCTTTCCGACTGGCACAGAGTCAGACCGATGGAGCATTTCTGGGGATTTAATATAAATAACTTCAGACTGATTATGGAAAATCACGGCTTTGATATAAAATATATGAAAGATGAATTTCTTGTGAATGAGCTTACCTGTATTGCAGGATTAAAAAATTAATGCAGGCGTAATTGTGAATAATACATGTAATGAATAAAATTAAACTTGTTCATATTATCTCAAATTTAAGTCTGGGCGGCGCTCAGATCTTACTGCTCGATATTCTTAAGAATCTGAAAAAAGATGAACGAATAGATATAAAAGTAATATGCCTGGATTCGGGAGAGTTTGTCAGGAATTTTTCCGAAAGCGGAATTGAAGTGATCGATCTGAAAGAAAAAGGTCTGCTGAATATCAAAATACTTTTCAAGCTGAAAAAAATTTTAAAGAATCTAAATCCTGACTTAGTGCACACGCATTTAAATAAAGCCGATTTTTACGGAAGAGTTGCAGCAAAACTGTCCGGAGCTAAGCATATTATTACAACCTGTCATAATTATTCTTCACATCATGAAGGTGCTGATATAAACAGCATTTCCGTATTTGACAGAATAGATAATGCAGTAATTAAATATACGGATTCTTATATTGTGGCAATATCGGAAATAGTAAAGCGGTTTATTTTAAACCGGAACAGTAATTTCAAAAGCAGAACGGAAGTAATTTACAACGGTATTGATGTTTCAAAAGAAACGTATATTACTAATGAAGATTCCCGGAGAGCATTGCGAAAGAGTCTTGATATAAATGAAGATGATTTTGTAATTTTAATATCAGGAAGACTTGAAAAACAAAAAGGGCATTTATTTTTTATAAAGTCGATGCAGAATATTTTAAAGAGTAAAAAAAAGATAAAGCTTCTGATTTTAGGAGACGGAAGTCTGAAAGAGGATATTCAGAATTTAATATCGGAACTCGAACTGAAAGAATTTATAATATTGGCAGGATTTCAGAAGAGTACGGAAGAATATATTGAGATATGTGATGTGGTTGCTGTCCCGTCTCTATGGGAAGGATTCGGACTGGTAATACTGGAAGGCATGATAAAAAGAAAACCTGTACTTGCTTCCAATACCGGCGGAATTCCGGAAATTATCAGCGACGGAATAAACGGAATATTATTTGATACCGAAAATGAAAAAAGTCTGCAGGAAAAATTTTTATTTCTATACGAATCTGTCAGAGAAAGTAAAAATGAAATAGATACAGTTAAGAATAATGCTGTTAATATTTTGAAAGAAAAATTCGATATTAGTAAAAATTCAGAATTATACAGACATTTATATTACAGAAAATTAAATTTATATATATAAACAATCTTAACGTTTAAATAAAAAATTATGAAGCTTAAAAATTTATTAGTGTTATTTGTTACGGTAATGATAAGCGTATCCTCCTGCGGATCTTCAAGTTCGGATGAGATAAATTACAAATGGGAGCTGACATTCGAGGATAATTTTAATTCGCTGGATACAAACATCTGGAGAAGACATTTTGCAATGGGAAACAGGACAATCTGGTCAAACAAGGAAGTGCAGTGGTATAAAGATGAGAATGTTACAGTTGAAAACGGGATACTAAAACTGACAGCAAAAAAAGAATCCATTTACGGTAAAGATTCCGAAAGCGAGAAGCAGTTTGAGTTTACATCAGGCATGATCAATACTCCTAACAGTTTTAAACAGGCATACGGCAAGTGGGAGATCAGAGTAAAGTTTCCGTTCAGAAAAGGTTACTGGCCTGCATTCTGGCTCGTTGCTGATCAAAGACCCGGACTGCCTGAGATAGATGTATTTGAATATTTCGGACAAGAGAGAAATAAAATCTCAATTGCTCAGCACTGGGGACTTGATTATCCGAACTATTCGGGAGGGATGTATGAAGGTAAGACTGAGCCATTCTACTTTTTAAGGACAAAAGCAATTGAAGGAAAATTTGATGATAAATGGATGGTATGGTCATTTGAATGCTTTCCGGACAGAATG
Source organism: Candidatus Tepidiaquacellales bacterium UBA2330 (assembly GCA_002344965.1). Lineage (GTDB taxonomy): Bacteria > Bacteroidota > Ignavibacteria > Tepidaquicellales > Tepidaquicellaceae > UBA2330. The sequence continues at coordinate 24,563 of DDUU01000003.1, forward strand.
CTCTGGAAACTTGACGGTAAAACTGTTTATGAATCAACAGAAGGAATTCCGACAGCTCCGATGTATATAATTGCAAATGTTGCAATGAAAGACTGGACAGGAAAACTTTTTAAAGATGACGGTAATGTTAAGCCATATGTTATGGAAATTGATTATATCAGGGCTTATAAAATGGTGCCTAAAGGTGAATAATTTTACAAATCATAATAAAATTAAAATATCTGCTTATAGAAATACTTTCCCGAAAAATTAAATCTCCTTATTTCTAACTTTAAAATCTTAAATTATATCGATAGTTTCCCAATCAATGAATTTACAGGATAACAGCAATCCTACTGTCAGCATTATTATACCCACATACAACAGAGTCAAAATGCTTGAAAGAGCTATTGACAGTGTATTTGAACAGAGTTTTACTGACTGGGAACTTATTATAATTGATGACGCATCGACTGATGATACTCAGGTCAGGATGACCGAACTGGATTCGAAAGAAGACAGGATCAGATACATGAGAATTCCCAGAATTTTAAACAAGGGAATATCCGAATATCTGAATATCGGACTGCGTAACGCAAAGGGGAAATATATTGCGAGAATCGATGATGACGATTACTGGTGTCATAATGATAAGCTTAAGATGCAGGTTGAATTTCTGGATAAGAATTCCGATTACGTCGTAGTCGGCGGCGGTGTTATTTTAGTTGATGAAAACGGTGATGAACTTTTTAAATATCTTAAAAAAGAAACCGACAGTGAAATAAAAAAATACGCTCTGTTTTCAAACCCGTTTACGCATGCAACTGTAATGTTCAGAAGAGATCTTGCGCTGGAGCTGGGCGGATATAAAAATCTTGAACATGTGGAGGATATGGAGTTCTGGCTTAGAATGGGAAAGGTCGGAAAGCTGTATAACTTCAAGGAATATTTCATTACATATATGACTGCCGGACAGAATAAATCATTTCTGCAGCAGAGGGAAAATTCCAGGACTGTTGTGAATGTAGTTAAGATGTATAAAAACGATTATCCGAATTTTTATAAAGCATATCTGCTGAATTATACACAGTATATGTACTCTTTTTTACCTGTGTTTATTAAAAAGAGACTGCAATCTTTTATGTATTATTTCAAACGAAAAAATTTTTAATTTGACAAAATATTTTATAGCGGGCGGAGCGGGATTTATAGGAAGTCATCTTTGCAGAAGTATTCTGAAAGACGAACCTGACGCTGAAATAACGGTGTATGATAATTTCAGTTCAGGACAGATGTGGCACTTAGATGACATTAAGGATAATTTAAAAATTGTCAAAGCGGATATAAAAGATAAAGATGCGTTATTAAATGCAATTAGAGGAAACGATGTTGTATATCATTTCGCATCCAACCCTGACATAGCAAAAGCAATGACACAGCCGGATATTGATTTCTGGGAAGGCACATATCTGACTAATAACATTATTGAAGCAATGAGAATCAGCGGTGTCATGAATCTGCTTTACGCTTCCGGAAGCGGTGTTTACGGAGATGCAGGTTTCACTGAAGCATCGGAGGATTATTCGCCGCAGCTTCCGATATCTACATACGGCTCGAGTAAGCTTGCTTGCGAGGCAATGCTTTGTTCATACTGTTATATGTTTGATATGAATGCGGCAGCTTTCAGATTTGCAAATGTAGTAGGTCCGAATCAGACTCACGGAGTAGGATATGATTTTACGAAAAAACTTTTAGATGATAATTCAAAGCTTACAATTTTAGGCGACGGTAGTCAGAGCAAGTCATACATTTATGTAACTGATATAATCAATGCGATCAGAAACATTCAGCAGAGTTTTCTGAAAGGATATTCTTATTATAATGTATCTACTCTTGACTATATCAGCGTAAAGGAAATTGCTGACATAACAACTGCAGTGCTTAATCTGGAAAATGTGAAATACGAATTCACAGGCGGCAACAGGGGATGGAAAGGCGATGTCCCGGTGGTCAGACTTAATTCAGAAAAGATCAGAAGTACCGGGTGGACAAATGAATATACATCGGCTGAGGCTATTAGAAAATCAGTTGAATCAATTTATGACGACGCTTTAAAGAATAAATTCGGATGGAAAGGAGAAACAGCATGATACTTTCCAGAGCACCTGTCAGAATTTCAATGGGCGGCGGAGGCACAGATCTCCCTTCATATTATGAAAAGCACGGCGGATTCCTGCTTGCAGCGGGCATAAATAAATTTGTTCATATTATGCTTAACAAAAGATTTGAAGATTCAATACGTCTTTCATATTCCAAAACGGAAATTGTAAATAATGTTAAAGATATTGAGCACAGAATATTCAGAGAATCTTTAAAATTTACTGATGTCAGAAAGCAGGTTGAGATAGTTTCAATAGCTGATGTACCTTCGAACTGCGGACTCGGGACCTCTTCCGCTTTTACCGTCGCTTTACTCAGCGCATTATTTTCTTATAACAGAGATCACAAAACTTTGAGGGAAATCGCAGAATGCGCATGTAACATTGAGATTAATATTCTGAAAGAACCGATTGGAAAGCAGGATCAGTATGCGGCTACTTACGGAGGATTCAATGCTTATACGTTTAATAAGGACGGCTCTGTGGTCGTAGAACCTGTGAAGATATCGGAAGAAGCAAAGATGGAAATGCAGAGCAATTTATTTTTATTTTATCTGAATAAGAACAGATCTGCCGGCGACATACTAAAGCATCAGAATAAAAAGACAAAGCAAAAGAATGAGGATGTTCTTAACAGACTTCATAAAATAAAAGATATAGGGTATTATACTAAAAAAATACTTGAAAAGAATAAGATCGATGAATTCGGTGATCTGCTTCACGAGCACTGGTTAGTAAAGAAAGGTTTATCCGGTAAGATATCAGATCCGTTTACGGATGAAGTATATGAAAACGCACGTAAAAACGGCGCAATTGGCGGAAAAGTGATCGGCGCGGGCGGCGGAGGTTTTTTAATGTTCTATTGTCCTAAAGAAAAAACCAGACTTGTTTCAGCCATGAAAAAAATGGGACTGAATGTTACTTGGTTTTCATTTGAGCATGAAGGAGTAAAGAATGGTTTTTATAATTAGAATTAAATGGAAATAAATAATCTTGCTCTGCTTGCGGGAGGACTTGCAACGAGATTAAAACCGCTGACGGAAACGATCCCAAAGTCTATGGTGGATATAAACGGCAAACCGTTTTTTTATCATCAGTTAATATTATTAAAAAAAAACGGAATAAAAAAAGTTGTTATCTGCGCCGGAGCAATGGGTGATCAGTTAGAAAACTATACCGGGAAATTTGCTCCGGATGGAATTGAGATTATTTTTTCCCACGACGGTGAAAAACTACTCGGCACAGGCGGAGCGCTAAGGAAAGCACTTGGTCATCTTGATGATAAATTTTTTGTAATGTACGGTGATTCTTATTTAGATACTGATTTTAATGATATAAATAAATACTTTTTGGATCAAAAAAAAACCGGACTTATGACAGTATTCAGAAATGAAGGAAAATGGGACAGCAGTAATATTGAATATGAAGAAGGGAAAATAATTAACTATGACAAGAAGAATAAAACTGACAGAATGAAATACATAGATTACGGGCTCGGTATTTTATCTAATACTGCCTTTGAGGAATTTAAAAATAAAAATGTCTTTGATCTGGAAGATGTTTATAAATCTTTAATAATTAAAAATGAACTTTCCGGTTATGAAGTAAAAGAAAGATTTTATGAGATCGGTTCGTTTAACGGTCTTGATGAAACCCGAAAATATTTACAGGGAAAATAAAAAATGGATTATATTAAAAAATATTTAGAAGAAGTTACGCAGATTGCAGAAAGTCTGGATAAGGATCAGATAGCCGGAATGGTAAAGATCATATCGGAATTAAAGAGAAACGGCGGAAGATTATTTTTTCTCGGAGTGGGCGGCGGAGCGGGAAATGCATCTCATGCGGTTAATGATTTCAGAAAAATCGCAGGTATCGAGAGCTATTCTCCGTCGGATAATGTATCGGAGCTTACAGCCAGGATAAATGATGACGGCTGGGAAACTTCATATGTAAACTGGCTCAAGGGAAGTCGTCTGAAAAAAGAAGACTGTATATTTGTATTCTCAGTCGGCGGCGGAAATGAAGAAAAAAATATAAGCGTTAATTTAGTTAACGCTTTGAAATACTCAAAGGAAAAAGGAGCTAAAATTATCGGCATTGTAGGAAAGGACGGCGGATATACCGCCAAATCCGCAGATGCAGTTGTAGTTATACCGACTGTTAATCCAGATACAATTACGCCTCATACTGAATCATTTCAGGGAACGGTCTGGCATTTGCTTGTGACTCATCCTATGGTAAAAGAGTTTGAAATGAAATGGGAATCAGCCGTAAAGTGAAAAAGGCGGTTTTCCTTGACAGAGACGGAGTTATAAACGAGCTGATATACAATGAAACCGGCATGGAGTATGAGCCTCCTCACAGGACTGAGGATATAAAAATAATTAAAGGCGTCGCAGAAGCGCTCGGTAAATTGAGAGATAACGGATTTGAATTATTTATTATTTCAAATCAGCCGGATTACGCGAAAGGAAAAACTTCACTTGATAATTTATCTTTGGTGAGGAATAAGTTTATGGAAATTTTAAATAAAGACAGAGAGATAGTAAAAGAAGATTTTTACTGTTATCATCATCCTGAAGGCGTAACGGACGGATTTTCAATTGACTGTGATTGCAGAAAACCTAAAACACTGTCTGTTGATAAGGCTGTAAATAAATATGAGATTGACAGAAGTTCTTCATGGATGATAGGCGACAGAGAGACTGACATAGAATGCGGCATAAATTCACAGCTGAATACAATTTTAATTAAGAATAAATACAATTTATACCACGGAAAAGTAAAACCCGATTATACGGCGGATGATCTTTTTTCCGCAGCGAAAATTATTTTGAATAAAAAACTTTAATATGAAAAGTTCAAAAGATCTTACAATAAAAATATTTTCAGACGGCGCGAACGTGAATGAGATGAAAAGAGTCTATGCAGAAGGCGTTGTCTCCGGATTTACGACTAATCCTACTTTGATGAAGAAGGACGGAGTAAAAGATTATGCGGCATTTGCAAAAGATGTATTGTCAGAGATTAAAGACATGCCGATATCGTTTGAAGTGTTCACTGATGATTTCGAATCTATGGAAAGACAGGCGAATGAGATCGCTTCCTGGGGTGATAATGTTTATATAAAAATTCCGGTAACAAATACAAAAGACGAACCTTCTTATGATCTGATAAATAAATTATCATCAAAAGGATTTAAGCTGAATGTAACGGCAATACTTACCACCGCACAGGTAAAAAGCGTACATGACAGTCTTAATAAAAATACGCCTTCAATAATTTCTGTGTTTGCAGGCAGGATAGCTGATACCGGAAGAGATCCGATCCCGTATATGAAAGAAAGTTACGACATTGTGAAAAGCTCACCAAGCGTAGAGCTGTTATGGGCAAGCTCGAGAGAACTGCTGAATATTGTGCAGGCGCAGGAATGCGGATGTCACATAGTGACGGTTACAAATGATCTTTTGAAAAAACTGAAAATGATAGGCATGGACCTGAAAGAGCTTTCGCTTGACACAGTCAAAATGTTTTATAATGATGCATCGTCAGCCGGATACGAATTTTAAATTTTAGAAACTAAAAATGTTATAATTGTCAAAGAGGAAGGAAAAAATATTTTTATTTCTGTTTGATCTGATATTTATTGCATTAGCCTGGACTGTATATTATTACATCAGGGTGGAATCAGGCTGGATAATTTACGCCAACCCTCCGGCATTCATAGCTCCTCTCATTGCAATTTATTTATACTGGTTAATTATATTTTCATTTGCCGGTTTATATCAGCACTGGTTTGTACGATCAAGGTTTGATGAATTTTCATCAGTGTTTAAAACAGTTTCTATAGGATGTTTCATTTTGTTCTTTCTGATATTTCTTGATGATATGATGAATGACGCTCCGATAATTTCAAGATTTCTGATACTGATATACTGGGTTCTGACAATTGTCTGCGTCAGCACAGGAAGAATTATAATCAGAAGCGTTCAGAGGAATTTACTAGAAAAAGGAATCGGTCTTAGAAATACTCTGATAGCCGGAAGCGGCGAGAAAGCTGCTGAACTTGAAGCTATGATCAGAAAATATCCTCAGCTCGGATATAAGTTTATAGGATTTGTAAGAATTAACCATGATGAATCATCAGTAAACAGAAATTCACTCGGCAGTATGACTGAAATAAAAAAGATCATAAAGGAAAAAGAAATTTCAGAAATACTCATTGCGCTTGAATTAAATGAAAAGGAAAAGCTGATAGATATAATAAGATATTGCAGCGAAGAAAAAGTGAACATGAAAATACTTCCGGATATGTATGAGATAGTGAGCGGGATGGCGAAGACAAATCAGATCTACGGCGTACCGCTGATAGAAGTAATGCCTGATATAATGTCGCCTGCGGGATTGCTGACGAAAAGAATTATTGACGTAACAATTTCATTATTAACTCTGATACTGCTTTTTCCGCTTCTTGTGTTAGTATCAGTTCTTATTAAGTTAAGCTCCAAAGGACCTGTATTCTATAAACAGGAAAGAGTAGGGAAGAAAAGTGTAATATTTACTATGTATAAATTCAGATCAATGATTGTAAACGCTGAAGAGTACGGACCCGAGTGGTCCGGCAGCAATGATCCGAGAATTACTAAAATTGGAAAAATACTGAGAAGATTATACATTGACGAAATTCCGCAGATGATTAATGTTTTAAAAAATGAAATGAGTCTTATAGGACCGAGACCGGAAAGACCTTTTTTTGTAGAGCAGTTAAAAAAAGAGATTCCGTATTATTATAAAAGATTATCGGTTAAGCCGGGAATTACAGGCTGGGCGCAGATAAAGCATAAATATGATACTTCGGTCGATGACGTTAAGTCAAAACTCCAGTTTGATTTTTATTATATAGAAAACATGAGTCTGAAATTAGATTTTAAAATTATGATCAATACAATAATCGTGATAATTTTAATGAAAGGTCACTGATCTTGAAAAGAATATTAGTGATCATACCTACATATAATGAAGCCGATAATATATTAAAGATAATTCCGCTTATACTCGAGAATAGTGACGCTGAGAATGAATATAATATTCTTGTAGTAGATGATAACTCACCTGACGGTACAGCGAAACTTGTTGAGGATTATAATAATCCGCGCGTGAATATTCTCAAAAGAGAGAAAAAGTCCGGACTGGGGACAGCTTATGTAGCGGGATTTAAGTATGCCATTAAGGAAAACTATGACTGCGTTTTTGAAATGGACGCTGACTTTTCTCATGATCCGAAATATCTGAAGGAATTTATAAAAAAAATTGATGAAGGATATGATCTTGTGATAGGGTCTCGTTATATAGACGGAATTTCAGTATTGAACTGGCCTCTGCGCAGACTGATTCTCAGCTATCTTGCTTCGGTTTACACAAGAACTGTTACTGGACTGAAAGTAATGGATACTACAGCAGGTTTTATGTGCTATAAAGTGAATTCCCTGAAACAGATAAATCTTGACGAAGTGAGATCAAACGGATATTCGTTTCAGATCGAAATGAAATTCAAAATGTATAAGAAAGGATTTAAAATAGTTGAAGTCCCGATACTGTTTATTGACAGAAGAGAAGGGGAATCAAAGATGTCGCGCAAAGTGGTATATGAAGCGTACTTTATGGTATGGAAATTAAAATTCAAATCTATATTTGGGAAATTGTAATTCCGGTCAGTTCTCATCTGAAATGTTTTTCTCTTTAGGGCATTTCAAAAAGCATCCAACTAATTTTCAATGAGCGGTATCAGCATTGACATTTCGGTTGTAATAGTTAATTACAATGTAAAAGAACTTGCAGACAACTGCATTGCTTCGGTTTACACCGCAAACAATAACGAATTTAATTTAGAGATATTTTTCGTAGATAATAATTCCATTGACGGAAGTCCTGATCATATTGAAAAAAAATATCCTGAAGTAAAAGTAATCAGTAATTCCAGAAATATAGGTTTTTCAAAAGCAAACAATATTGCTTTAAGACAATGCAGCGGAAAGTATATTTTAATACTTAATCCTGACACTCTTCTCGAAGAGAATACATTCAGTAAGCTTATTAATTTTTGCGAAAGTCATAAAAATACCGGAGCGGTAACTTCAAAACTAATTCTCGGAAACGGCAAACTCGACTCGGCATGCAAGAGAAGTTTTCCTGTTCCGTCAGTCGCAATACCGCGGATACTGGGACTCTCAGCTTTGTTTCCTAAAAGCAAACTTTTTGGTAAATATAATCTTACTTATCTTGATGAAAATAAAATATGGGAAGTAGATGCAATCTGCGGAGCATTTATGTTCATACCGAAAACAGTTCTGGATGATGCCGGATTGTTTGATGAAGATTACTTTATGTACGGCGAAGACATTGATCTTTGCTACAGAATTAAAAAATGCGGATACAAAATATTTTATTTCCCGGAAGTTACGACAATTCATTTTAAAGGAGAGAGTACGCGTAAAACCAATCTTTCTTACGTGAATAATTTTTACGGAGCCATGATTATTTTTGTGAGAAAAAATTTCACAGGATTCTCAAGACTGCTGTCGCCTGTTCTTCAGTTCGGAATTTTCTGGAGATCTTTGTTCTCGTATGTGCAGAGGCTGCTTAGAATTTTTATTTTTCCGATATCTGATATCATTCTTTTATATTTATCACTCATACTTTCAGTAAGATTCAGGTTTGGAATTTTTCCAAACACAGATTATATGTTTATTATATCTGTGTATGTCTTAATATGGGTTCTGACTCTGGCTGTGTTTGGATCTTATTCGAAAAAGCATTTTCTTTCGCTCCGCAATACATTCAATGCAGTTATAGTCGGCTTTTTTATTAATTCGTCCATTACGTATTTTTTTAAGGAGTATGCGTTTTCCAGAGGTGTTATACTTGCATCCACAGTGCTTTCAATATTTTTCCTGCTGCTCTTTAGAGGCGGATACAAATTGTATTTATTCATAGTTTCAAAAAATATTCTTTTAAATAAAGTGAACCTGCTGCAGGTTGGAAGCGAGAGACTAAGTCAAAATGTGGAGGATAAATTAAATTCCAAATATAATATTATTCATTACTCCGATATTTCACAGAAGAATGACATATCCGAACTGGAGGAAATTATTACAATAAATAAAATTGATGAAGTTGTATTTGCGGGAAATCAGTTTTCCAATCAGGATATGCTGAATCTGATGTGGGATATGCGGGACAGAAATGTCAGGTTCAGAATTTTTCCTTCCGGAAAAGAGCTTATGCTTTCAAAACTGAATACAAGCAGTATAGATGAGATTAACCTAATAGAAATTGAATATAATATTAATAATAAATTAAATATATTTTTAAAAAGAGCATTTGATATAATTTTTTCACTGATTCTGCTTTTAACGGTTTATCCTGTATTGATTATACTAATGAAAGCGTTTGAATACAAACCCGGAAAACACCTTTCAAAATTACTTCGTCTGCCAGATGTTTTTAAAGGCAATACAAGCTTTGTAGGTTATCCTGTATGGCTTGAATCAAATCAGAAACAATATATTGGAAAAAAAGGTCTTACCGGACTTGTTCAGCTTAACAGTTATGAAGGGATTTCAGAAGATGAAATAATAAATATGAATTTATTCTATGCGAAGAATCAGTCTCTTATATTAGATATGGAGATTTTGTTAAAAACATTTTTCTTAACATTCAAAAAATAAAATGGCAGTTCAAAATTATCTTGAAATTGAGAAACCGATCATTACACTTGAAAACAAAATTAAGGAAATGCGAAAGATGTCTGATCAGCTTGACATTTCCCATGAGATAAGTAAGCTGGAGGAAAGAATCAATGAACTGAGAAAAGAAATATTCAGCAATCTGACTCCGTGGCAGATAGTTCAGCTTGCGCGACATCCCGAAAGACCTTATTCGCTTGATTATATTTATCTGATGACGGAAAATTTTGTAGAGCTGCACGGCGATAGACATTTCGGAGATGATAAAGCAATAGTCGGAGGATTTGCGAATCTGGACGGAAGGACAGTGATGTTCATAGGACAGCAAAAAGGCAGGGATACAAAATCAAATATATACAGGAATTTCGGAATGCCAAATCCGGAAGGTTACAGGAAAGCGCTAAGACTTATGAAGCTTGCGGAAAAATTTAATAAACCTGTAATTACTTTAGTGGACACTCCCGGAGCATTTCCGGGAATTGAAGCAGAAGAAAGAGGGCAGGCGGAAGCAATTGCAAAAAATCTTTATGAAATGTCATCGCTTCAGGTGCCGATAATAGTTGCAATAATCGGAGAAGGCGCATCCGGCGGCGCGCTTGGAATAGGTGTCGGAGACAAAATCCTTATGCTGAAATACTGCTGGTATTCAGTAATTTCTCCGGAATCATGTTCGTCAATCTTATGGAGAAGCTGGGACTTCAAAGAGCAGGCGGCTGAATCGTTAAAGCTTACTGCCAAAGATATGCTTGATCTCAAAATAATAGACAGAATAGTGGAAGAGCCCGAAGGTGGAGCTCACAGGGATCATGAAGAAGCTGCAAAACTGCTGAAGAAAGCACTGATCGAAGAGCTTGATTCTGTAAGTAAAATTAAAAAAGATAAATTCCTCGATAACAGAATTAAGAAGTTCGGGGAAATGGGTTTTTTTAAAGACTGATATAGAAACAAATTATATAAGAGATAACTTATTACATCTCTAAAATTTCAAATAATAAATTGTCTTCAGATAAAACAAAATTTCTAATAAAAGGCGGAAACCCGCTGTACGGTAAAGTAAAAGTAAGCGGGGCAAAAAATTCTGCAACTAAGTTACTGGTTGCATCGCTTCTGACTTCTGAAGATTGTATCCTATATAACTCACCGAATAAAATCAGCGATCTTTCCATCACTACTGATCTGTGCAGATCACTCGGCAGTATAATTGATTGTAAAGATGATGTTCTAAAAACCAGGACAGAGTCCTTAACTTCATCACATATACCGGAAGATATCGGCAATAAAAACAGGATTGCCATACTTCTGGCAGGGCCGCTACTTGCAAGGACAGGTAAAGCTGAAATACCAATTCCCGGAGGATGCAAGATAGGTTCGCGTCCTGTGAATTTTCATATTGACTCACTCGAAAAATTAGGCTGCAGAGTTTCAGTTAAAGATAATTATTTTATTCTCCGGTCAGACGGTCTGCGCGGCTCTAACATCAGACTGGATTATCCGAGTGTAGGAGCAACTGAAAATATTTTAATTGCCGCATCAATTGCAAAAGGAAGAACTGTGCTTACAAATGCAGCCGTAGAACCGGAGATTATTGATCTTATAAAGTTTCTTCAGAAAATGGGTGCGATTATTGAAATTAACACTGACAGAAAAATTACAGTCGAGGGAGTTGAGAAGCTTTACGGCGCTGAACATTATGTCATACCTGACAGAAATCAGTCGGCTTCATTTGCCTGCGCAGGACTTGCGTCAAAGGGAGATATATTTATTGAAAATGCTGTTCAGGAAAATCTGATAACGTTTCTGAATACAGTAAGAAGAGTCGGCGGGAAGTTTGAAGTAAAGGAAAACGGTATCAGATTTTATTATGACGGTGAGTTTAAATCCATTCCGATAGAAACTAATGTGCATCCGGGATTTATGACTGACTGGCAGCAGCCGTTTGTAATTCTTATGACACAGGCGAGCGGAATATCAATAGTTCACGAAACTGTATATGAAGAAAGATTCGGATATGTAAGTGAGCTCATAAAAATGGGGGCTGAAATAGAATTGTATGATACCTGTCTTGGCGGACTGGAGTGCAGATTTGCGAATACTCATTATTTTCACAGCGCAGTTATAAAAGGTCCGACTGCTCTTCATTCGGCTGAAATAAACGTACCTGATCTAAGAGCTGGATTTTCATATTTGATAGCCGGAGTTATTGCAAAGGGTGAATCAACTGTAAACGGTGCGGTTTATATCGACAGGGGATATGAAGAAATAGATAAAAAGCTCCGTGATCTCGGAGCGGATATTAAAAGAATAGAAAATTAGCGTTATAATTAAAATCGATAACTGTTTTTCAAATTACATAAAATGATTAAAATATTATGAAAGATAAATTACAGGAATTAAAAGATAAGAAAGCCGAAGCCCTAGCGGGCGGAGGACAGAAGAGAGTAGATTCGCAGCATAAAAAAGGAAAACTGACTGCAAGGGAAAGAATTGAATTACTCCTGGATGAAGGCAGCTTTGAAGAAACGGATATTTTCGTCAGACATCAGTCATATGACTTTGATCTTGCAAGTCAGAGATTTTATACAGACGGTGTAATTACCGGTACCGGCAAAATAGAAGGAAGAACTGTCTGTGTATTTTCACAGGACTTCACTATTCACGGCGGATCACTGGCGGAATATCATGCAAAAAAAATATGTAAGATTATGGATCTTGCAATGAAGATTGGTGTGCCTGTCATAGGAATTAATGACAGCGGCGGAGCAAGAATACAGGAAGGCGTTGTTTCTCTCGGCGGTTACGCCGATATTTTTTTACGAAACACTTTGTCAAGCGGAGTTGTACCCCAGATATCTGCTATTGTCGGTCCGTGCGCAGGAGGAGCTGTTTATTCACCAGCGATAACTGATTTTATTTTTATGGTTGATAAAGTTTCGTATATGTTTGTTACCGGGCCGAATGTAGTAAAAACAGTGACTCATGAAGAAGTTACATTTGATGATCTCGGCGGTGCGAGGACACATGCCGTTAAAAGCGGAGTCAGTCATTTTACTTCAGAGAATGAAGTGGAATGTTTTCAGAGTATCAGAAAACTCGTATCATATATCCCTCTGAATAATATGGACTCAGCTCCTTTCGCTGAATATTCAGGCGGAGAAAAGGATCTGGAGTTTCTGAATAATTTTATTCCGGACAATTCTAATAAACCATACGATGTAAAAGATGTAATAAACGCTTTGATAGATGATAACACCTTTTTTGAAGTTCATGCGGAATATGCAGAAAATATCGTAGTCGGATTCGGAAGAATTAACGGAAGGTCTGTCGGCATAGTGGCTAATCAGCCGCTGGTGCTTGCAGGTGTGCTGGATTTGAATTCATCAATCAAAGGCGCAAGATTTGTTAGATTCTGTGATGCATTCAATATTCCTCTTCTGATACTGGAAGACGTACCGGGATTTTTACCCGGTACAGATCAGGAATGGCGTGGAGTTATAAGACACGGGGCTAAGCTGCTTTATGCTTTTTGTGAAGCTACTGTTCCTAAAGTTACCGTCATTCTCAGAAAAGCATACGGCGGAGCTTATGATGTTATGAGTTCGAAGCATATCAGAGGAGATATTAATCTTGCATGGCCAACAGCTGAAATTGCAGTTATGGGAGCGCAGGGAGCTGCTGAAATTATTTTCAGAAAAGAAATTGAAGCGTCTGATGATAAAGCCGCCGCATTAAAGGAAAAAGTAGAAGAGTTTACGGAAAAATTTGCAAATCCGTATCTTGCCGCTGAAAGAGGATTTATAGATGATGTGATCGAACCGAAAGAAACGAGGAAAAAATTAATTTACTACTTCGAGATACTTGAAAATAAAGTTGATTCAAATCCAAAGAAAAAACACGGTAACATTCCTTTATAAAATAAAAAAATCTGCAGCCGGATTCTGATAGTAAACGGCTGCAGATGATGTTCTGACATTTATTCGGCATGTTTAAACTTTGCCGTAAAATGCCTCAGGAATTCCGACTCCTCAGTAATTACAAATCCTTTTACATCTCTTTTGTTTTCTATTAGAATTTTAAATACTTCTATTACATATTCAATGTGACTTTGAGTATAAACCCTCCTGGGAATAGCGAGTCTGACCAGTTCATTCGGAGCAGGTATTAAATTTCCTTTTTTGTCATACTTGCCAAACATTACAGAACCAATTTCAACTGAACGAATCCCTCCTTTAATGTAAAGTTCACACACAAGCGCCTGTCCCGGATATTTATCAACCGGAATATGGGGATAAAAGGATCTTGCGTCTATATAAACTGCGTGACCGCCGATCGGCCATATCAGAGGAACACCCATTTTGTAAAGCATCTCGCCGAGATATTCAGTGCTTCTGATTCTGTACTTCAGATAATCTTCATCAAATACTTCTCTAAGTCCGAGAGCGATAGCTTCCATGTCTCTTCCTGACAATCCGCCGTAAGTTACAAAACCTTCAGTAATGATCAGTAAATTTGTACAGGCATCAGCAAGCTCCTTATCTTTTAAAGCAAGGAATCCGCCCATGTTGACAAGTCCGTCTTTTTTAGCACTCATGACGCATCCGTCACAAAGAGCGAACATTTCTTTTGCAATATTTCTGTAGGAAAGATTTATATAACCGGGCTCTCTTGTCTTTATGAAATATGAATTCTCCGCAATTCTGCAGCAGTCCAGGAAAAATTTTACATTAAACTTTTTACAAAGGTTACTGACTTCTATTGCATTCTTCATACTTACCGGCTGACCACCGCCGCTGTTGTTTGTTACGGTCATGATAACCGCACCGATTTTTTTACTGCCGTATTTTTTTAAGAGTTCTTTAAGTTTATCAGTATCCATATTGCCTTTAAACGGATGAGAAAGCATTGGCTCGGCTGATTCAGCAATCGGAATATCAATTGCCTCCGCTCCGGAAAATTCTATATTGGCGCGGGTCGTGTCGAAATGCGTATTGCTGATAAAAATTTTTCCTTTCCCGCCAAGGTATCCGTAAAGTATTCTTTCTCCGGCCCTGCCCTGATGAGTGGGAAGTATATATTCAAATCCCGTAAGATCTTTCACTTCCTCTTCCATTTTCAGCCAGCTTTTTGAACCGGCATACGCTTCATCACCGTCCATTATAGCTGACCATTGTTTTGAACTCATTGCCGAAGTACCGCTGTCTGTCAGAAAATCTATTAATATATCTTTTGAATGAAGCTGAAACGGATTAAAGTTTGCCTCTTCCAGAAATAATGATCTTTCTTCTTCCGATGACATTATTATCGGTTCAACGGATTTTATTTTGAACGGCTCAAATATTGTCTTAAATTTCATTTATAAATCTCCTCAACTAATTTATTTAAATTAAATCTTTCTTTTTAATAATGTAATTATACTGATGAATTTATATTATGATATATATCATATATAAAATCTGATAAATGATTCGATATAAAAGAATTATTTAAGAAATTTCCTGTAAAAGATTCACTCTTTCAATACGAACGCCATTCAAAATCACACTTAAATTATGATTGTAATTTCGTAAATTGCATTCATGATTTCTTTGAATAATATTTCCATGCGATACGGTTCGAAAGAGCTGTTTAACAAAGTATCTCTGCGTGTAGCCGGTAAAGACAGACTTTCTCTTGTAGGCTCAAACGGAGCGGGGAAATCCACTCTCCTTAAAGTTATAGCCGGATTGATTTCTTCCGACGAAGGAGAAGTGGCTGTTTCCAGACATACAACGGTGGGATATCTGCCGCAGGAAGGGATCCGTTTCCTCGGTAAAACTCTTTATGATGAAGTTTACAGCTCGGCTGGAGATATAAATAAGATACAGGAAGAAATGCGACAGATTGAAAATGAAATGAGTGAGTTTGAAGATACTGCTTCGGATGAGTTTATGGATCTTGTATATGAATACGGCGAACTTCAGGAAAGATTTCAGATGCTTGACGGTTTCAGATTAAAATCAAAAATAGAAAAAATACTAATCGGTCTGGGTTTTTTTGAAAAAGATTTTGACAGAATGACAAATGAGTTCAGCGGCGGCTGGCAGATGAGGATCGCTCTTGCAAAACTTCTTTTAACCAATCCGTCGATCCTTCTTCTTGATGAACCGACAAATCACCTGGACATAGAATCTCTAATCTGGGTTGAGAATTATCTGATGAATTATCAGGGCGCAATTGTGCTTGTATCTCATGACAGAAGTTTCCTCGACAATATAACGCAAAGAACAGTAGAAATTTCTCTTGGAAATGTCACAGAATATTCCGGAAATTATTCTTTTTACAAAACCGAAAAAGAGATCAGGAAAGAGCTGCAGGAAAATCAGTTTAATAATCAGCAGAATTATCTGCGTCAGCAGGAAAAGTTCATTGAAAGATTCAGGTATAAGGCTTCCAAGGCGAAAGCAGTGCAGAGCAGGATCAAGCAGCTGGATAAAGTAGACTGGATAGAAATTGAAGATGAAGAATCAACAGTGAATTTTACTTTTCCTCCTGCTACGCATTCGGGTAAGACTTCCATTGAGCTTAGCGGTGTTACAAAAAGTTATGACAATGTTAATAACGTATTAGAAGACATTGATCTGATAATCGCAAGAGGTGAGAAAATTGTTTTGTTCGGAGTTAACGGCGCCGGTAAGTCAACGCTGGTAAGAATCATCGCTGGACATGAAAAAATAAACAAAGGAGAAGTAAAACCCGGTCATCTGGCCGGTATAAAATTCTACGCGCAGAATCAGGCGGAAGAATTAAATCCTGAACTTACTGTCCTGGAAACTATGGAACAGGCGGCAACAGGAGAGATTCAGAAAAATCTCAGATCCATCCTCGGAAGTTTTCTTTTCAGAGGCGATGATGTTTTTAAAAAGGTTAAAGTACTTTCAGGCGGTGAAAAATCCAGACTGGCTCTTGCAAAAATGCTGATAGAGCCGTCAAATTTTTTAATACTTGATGAGCCGACAAACCATCTAGACATGAGATCCAAGGAAGTGCTCATGAACGCATTGAAAAAGTATGCAGGCACTGTGCTGATTGTATCGCATGACAGAGAGTTTATCGACGGTATTGTGGATAAAGTAATTGAAGTAAAGAATAAAAAAATCAAAACCTTTATAGGAAACGCCTCTGATTATCTGAAAGAAAAAGAAAAAGAATTCCTGAAAGGGGAGGTTTCACTGGAAAAATCTTTCAAACCCAAAGTTAAATCAGAGATAAAACCTAAACCGGATAAATCGTCTGAAAGAGATTTGAAAGTTGCAAGAAAAGAGTTAAACAAAAAAATTGAGCCTGTCAAAGGCGAAATAAAAAATCTGGAAACGGAAATTGCAAAGCTCGAATCGGAAATTGCAGAGATTGAAAAACTTATGGGAAGCGAAGAATTTTATAAAGGAGGTTCTGACATTCTGAAAGTTTCGAACAAATATAACAATGTAAAAGAAAAATTAAAAAACGTATATTCCAACTGGGAAATTAAAACAGTTATACTTAATGATCTTGAAAAACAACTTACTAACTTTAAACTAACAACATGAAAACCATCAAAATTTTAACATTATTTATTTTTTCTGTTTTTCTTTTGAATGTAAATTCAGCTGAGGCAGACTTAAATTATGAACCGAAGCTTAAGCTTAATGACTCAAAAGACAGGTCTTCTGAAATAAAGAAAAGGGACCTGGAAAAAGCGAAAAAATTTCATCAGCAAAGGACCGGAGAATTTTTCGGGGCTTCTGTCGATTTTCAAATAGGATATGGCACGACTTCACCATCAGTATCAGAAAGAGATAATCAGAAGGAAATAAATACAAAAGGTAAAGGCGGAATTACTTTCGGGGCTTTGTTAAATTTAAATTTGTTTGGTCTTTTAAATCTGACAACCGGAATAGATCTGATTAATAAGAAATATGATTACGGCATCCCTTATGTTAATGATCCTCTAAATACTCTTGACTCCACTGTCAACTCTGTAAAAAATCAATATCTTAATATTCCGTTAAATCTGAACTACAGCGGTATGGTTTCGGAAAAGGTAGGATTAAGCTTCAGCGGCGGACCGTATTTCGGTATTCTTCTGAATCCGGAAAATGCAGTTAACGGATTCAAGGATTTTGATCTTGGTCTCAACGGTATCCTCACAGGAAATTACATGCTGAATCCTTTTATGAGCGTTATACTTGGCACAAAACTTCAGTACGGCGGATTAAATAATTTGCTAAGTTCAAATACAATTGAAAAAGTGACTTTGACAAACTGGGATGTTTTTACAGGGCTTAGATTCGGATTCTGATTTTTAGTATTACATTTTAAATTAAAGGGAGTGATGCTCCCTTTTTTTATAAATTAATATATATTGTTAATAAATCATGAAATTAATATTCATCATAATTCCTTTTTTGATAATTTTCTCTTCCTGTACCGGCAAAGATAAGGAACAAACTAAATTATCCGAATCTGCGCAAAGTGATGATGCATCAGTTAATCAAAAAGAAGGAGCGCTCTCAAAAGAAAATTCTGCAGATGATAAACCGCTTGTTTCTGATATACAGTATGGAATTACTCTAGTGCCTGAGTCACTGCATAATGAAAATAAAATCATAGAAGCCGTAAAATGGAAGGACAGTCTCGGTGTGAATTTAATTGTTATTACTTTATCAGATGAGAAAACAATATATGAAGATGACCGGTTAAAGGAATTTTTCGTTCATCATTATCTTCTGAGCGAAAATAATAAAATATTATGGAAGACGTATGATTTTGTAAAAGACTGTCCGTTTGACATTACTCTGGAGTATATTGACAGATCGCTTTCTGTAACGGATCTTGACAGTAACGGACTGGCTGAGACTTCATTTGTTTACAGGCTGTCATGTAAAAGCGATGTCAGTCCTGATGATATGAAGCTGATAATGCATGAAGGTTTTAAAAAATATGCAATCAGAGGAGTGATGTTGCTTAAAATTAATAATGAAGGAACATTCGGAGGGGAGATGAATATAGATGTTTCATTCAATAAAGCTCCTAAAGTATTTAAGGAATATGCAGTTGAAAAGTGGAATGAATTCAATAAAGATTTTGCAGGCGAAATGTATGATAAATAAATTCAGCGAATACGGATTTCTTATTTTAAAAGTGATTGTTGCCGCAATTCTGCTTACCGGATGTTCATCTTCTAAAAATGATGATATGGATGAAGAATATTCAGGTAAAGAAATTAAAGAAGAGGGGAGTGAAAAAGATACAAGAAGTGAATTTGAAACCGGCGGTTCAGTAATTATCAAAATGGCTTTATTTGAACAGAATAATGAAATGTACAGAGTGGAAGTGGATTCAACTTATCTCTACTGGCTTGATAATGAATTGTTAATTCTTAATGGTTCTACAAAATGCAATATATATGCTTTGAATGTCCTGGAGAAAGCCGGATATAATACTCCTGAAGGAAATGCTCTTACCCGCGATCTTTTTGATACGCTGAATTTCACTGACATTCTGCCGGTAATTGGTATTAATGATGTATCAAATGCATTACCCGGAGATCTTATAATATGGAACGGACATGTGATTATTTTTGAATCAGAAACGGAAGTAAGCGGCGAAAAATATGCAAAGGCGTTCTGGGCGGGAACTCGGAATCCTGATAACGGAGTAAATATAAAAAATAATGTATGTTACGGAAAGTATAAGCTTAACGGAAATTACATAGTAAGAAGACCTACGAAAGTATCATACCGGAAATAATCAGTCCGGTTATTATCAGAGAGCTTTAAGAATTTTACTGAGGAAATCCGTCTGGATCTTAAGATCTTTTAGAGATTTATTATTTATGATCACAAAATCCGACTGTTCCATTTTCTTTTTCTCATCTACCTGAAATTTCATTAACTCGTTAATCGATTTTGTAGATGCTTCATCACGGATTTTGAGTCTGTCAATTCTTTCTTTTTTATTTGAAAAGACGGTAATTATATAATCCATTGACTTACTTAAACCGCTTTCGAAAATAAGTGCAGATTCTATAATTACTATGTCGTAATTATTATCTTTAACAAATTTTTTAATGTCACTGATTACAACCGGATGAACTATCTTATTAATTGCCGTATAATATTTTCTGCTTGAAAAAATTTTTTCACGGAGTTTAGGCAGATTGATCTTGCCTTTGTAATTGACAATATCTTTTCCGAAAACTTTTATAATATCTTTAACAAGTTTTTTATCAGTCCGGTAAAGATTTTTCGCTATCTTATCAGAGTGAAGAACTTTAAATCCTCTTTTTGAAAGCAGTTTGCAAACTTCTGTCTTACCTGAACCAATACCGCCGGTAACCCCGATAAGTAATTTCTTTTTAGTTTTCATTTTTTATCAAAGTAAACAAATTATTTTGCATATGAAATAGACCTTCTTTCTCTGATTACATTTACTTTTATCTGTCCGGGGTATTCCATTTCTTCCTGAATCCTGTGTGCAATGTCTGAAGCAAGCTGATCCTGCAGAGTATCATCTATTTTGTCCTGTTCTACTATAACCCTTACTTCTCTTCCGGCCTGTATTGCATAAGTTTTTACTACTCCTTCAAAAGATTTTGCAATTGTCTCAAGCTTTTCGAGTCTCTTTGAATACGCTTCAATAGATTCTCTTCTTGCTCCGGGTCTTGCGCCGCTGATGGAATCCGCTGCCTGTACAAGTATAGATATCGGATGTTCCATCGGCATTTCATCATGATGAGCTCCGATTGCATTGCAGATAATCGGATGTTCCTTACATCTTTTTGCCACTTCATAACCGAGAATTGCATGCGGTCCTTCAATATTTCTGTCAATTGTCTTACCCATGTCATGTAAAAGTCCTGCTCTTTTTGCCATCTGCGCGTCAAGCCCGAGTTCCGCAGCCATTATGCTTGCGAGATGTCCTACTTCGATAGAGTGATGCAGAACATTCTGACCATAACTCGATCTGTATTTCATTCTGCCTATGAGCGTGATTATATCCCTGTGTATACCCTGAATTCCCATTTCTATTAAAGTATTCTCGCCGACTCTTATCAGCTCTTCCGTAAGTTCCTTCTGTACTTTCTCAACAATCTCTTCTATTCTTGCCGGATGAATCCGGCCGTCGGCTATAAGTCTTTCCATTGATACTCTTGCCACTTCTCTTCTGAACGGATCAAACCCTGAAATAATGATCGCTTCCGGAGTGTCATCGACTATTATATCAACTCCGGTTACAGCTTCAAACGCTCTTATATTTCTTCCTTCCTTACCGATGATTCTTCCTTTAAGCTCATCAGAATTGATCTGAAGTACGCTGACAGTTGTTTCTACCGAATGATCCGAGGCGGTTCGCTGAATGGACTGAATAATAATGTTTTTTGAAATTCTGTTCGATTCGAGTTTTGTTTCCTCTCTAATCTCCTGAATTTTCTGAGCTGCTTCGAGCTTTGCGTCATTGATCAGGTTTTCAAATAAAAGTTTTTTGGCTTCTTCTTCGGATAAGCCTGATATTCTCTGAAGTCTGTTTCTCTGCTCTTCGAGAATTTCTTCATTTGCTTTTATAAGTTTATCAGATTCGGAAATTTTCAATTCAGCTTCTTTGGTTTTTGATTCGCTGAGTTCAATTGCTTTCTGAAGTTTAATTTCTGTTTTTAATAATTCGCTTTTTGCTGTTTCAAACTTATCAAGTTCAATTTTTAATCTCTTTTCTTCCGCTACTACATCCTTCTCCCTTATCTTAACTTCTTCTTCGTGTTGCTGCTTTTTCTTCAGGAATTCATCTTTAACCTCAAGAAGCTTTTCCTTCTTTAAATTTAAAGTGGCTTTTTCAGCATCTGATAAAATTTCCTTCGATCTTTTTTCCGCACTTTCTATTTTATCTTTAGCTTTTGATTCGGCATCGGATAAAATTTTCTTTGCCACATTATCAGCGCCTTCGATTTTAATTTTATTTGACCGTGAGTTTATATACCATCCCAGGAAAAATGTTATAAGGCAAAGCGCTACAAGTATTGGCAATAAAATGTATAATTCCAGATCCATAATTTATTTATAATCCTCCGTTACAAATTTTGTGTTATTTGAAATACTGTCTGTTATTTATTTAAAAATTTTATGTCAGATTCTAAAATTTAGTCCGAAAGGATAATCCTGACAGAATAAAAAAAAACCGCTTCAGACAAGTACATAGCGCAAAGGTATAAAGAAACCTTTCCTATCATACGGTGGGTGGTGCCAGAATGTCTTTTGCTTCCACTGATCGCTATTGATGCTTATTCAGCATCAGCGATTCCGCTAAGCGGCTGAGGCCTGTAATTGACATTTTCCGAGCTTACCTCCCAAATAGTTAAACCTGTTGGTTTTTTATAATGTTTGACTATTGAGTCTGAGCGGTTTTAATAAACCTTATATTTATGTAAAGAACGTAGTTTCTTTTTTCACAAATTATCTTCAATCGCCTCACTGATAGAATTGGCTTTTGATATCAATTCATCCAGGAGATCTGAATAATCCTTTTCAAGGTTTGTCCTTATATCCTTTTCCTTGAAATACTCTTCTGCAATATTCAATGCTGAAACTACCGCAATAGTTTCTTCAGATTGATTCGGAGATTCGCTGTTAAGCCGGTTCATGATACCGTCAACGTAATCCGATATCCTTTCCACTTTGTCAGCGCTGTCACCCTGCAGATTATATTCATTATTGAATATTTTAACTCTTATTTCTTTTTGGCTCATGTTTCAATCAATAATGATTTATAGAATTTGTGAAATTAAAAACTATTCTGTCAAACATTTTAAGCATCCCTGTATTCCTCTTCGTTATCGTATTGATCTAAATGTGTATCTATTCTTGTTATTAAATCTTTTATTCTCGATTTTGCAAGATCTTTATCCTTTAAAGATATTTTGTTATCTCCCGAATTTAAAATTACGTTTTTTAATTCAGAATTTTCTTTATCCTTATTTATTAGTTCTGTATTTAGTTTTGTCTGCTGTAATTTCAGATCTGATATTTTTAAATTTAAATTCTTTATGTTTTCTTTGAGTAAGTTATTTTCATTTTTCAGGTCTTTATATTTTGAGATCATTAATTTTATCCTGGAAAAAAGGTCATCAAGAGATATTCTCAGTGTATTTTTCTGATCCTTAAAAAATTCTTTGATGTTATCCTGATTGTTCAATTTATTATATGTTTTATTGTGATCTGATCTCTGCCTTAAGTTTGGATTTAAGATCCTGAATTACTTTGTCCATTGCAGCTGATATTTCCTTGTCTGTAAGAGTTTTTTCTTCAGATGAAAATTCCATACTGAAAGCAAGACTTTTTTTTCCTTTTTCTATCTTTTCACCTGAGTAAATGTCAAAAAGCTCTAATCTGCTGAGCAGACCTTTTCCGCTTTTTAAAATCTGGTCATTTACTTCTTTAAAAGGTAAATCACTGTTAATTAATACTGCAAGATCTCTTTTTACCTTAGGAAACTTTGAAATCTCCTTATATAAAATTTTCCTGTGAGAATTCTTAAAAATATTATTCAGACAAAATTCAGCAATAAAAACGTCAGAATCAATCTCAAATTCTTTCTTAAGCCTGTTATCTGCTTTATATATAGCAGCGATGTTGTTATTGTTTAAACTTATATCTATTCTGATAATGTCTATACTCTTGTTATACTGATAATTTAATTCAGACCTGTCAATATTTAAATTTAACAGTAACATCTCAGCTTCTCCTTTAATATCAAAAAAATTAAACTCTTCATCATTCCCGTAAATAGCCGGAATATCTCTCTTTCCCGAAACAGCAATTAACAGTTTTGTCTCTTCAGCAAATTCACTTCCGGCGTCATGATAAACTTTCCCTGTTTCAAAAAATTTCAGAGATATGTCTTTCCCGCAATTATTAAAATTACTTTTTATCACGCCAAGCATTCCGGGTAAAAGGCTTGTTCTTAATGTATTCATTTCAGCAGAAACAGTATTTTCAATTCTTACTCCTGGTAAAATACCTGGGATATCCGGTCTGACAGAATTTCCGTCTGTCATTGGTGAAGTAAGTATCTGATTAAATCCTCGCCCGGTAAGGTATTCACTAATAGATCTCATTACCTTATGATCCTTATCATCAATAAGTGAAGAGTTTTCAGTGTTTACATTGAAAATATATTTTGAAGGAATATTATCGTAACCGTAAAGTCTGGCAATCTCTTCAATAAGATCCGCTTCTCTGAATACATCCTGTCTCCGGAATTCCGGTATTTGAAAATAAATTATTTCATTTTCTTCCCGCAAAAAATTTATTTCGACTTTTCCAAGCAAATCAATGATCTGTTCCTTTGAAAGAGTAATCCCTAAAAGTTCGCCTGCTTTGGAAACTCTGACACCGGCTTCTGAAACCGGAAATTTTTCAGGGTAAAGATCGTATAGTCCGGACGAGATCTTTCCTTCAGCGATCTCTGAAATTAATGCCGAAGCCCTTTCGCTTGCATATTTTACAATATCAATATCAACGCCTCTTTCAAATCTCTGTGAAGCGTCTGTCTGAAGTCCGAGACGCTTGGAATTTTTCCTGATACTGACCGGATCAAAATACGCCGACTCAAGAAATACATTTTTTGTCTCTTCCGTAATTTCGGAATATTCACCGCCCATTACTCCCGCTATGCCGGAATATCCTTCTCCGTCGCATATCATCAGTGAAGCAGAGTTAAGCTTTCTTTCCTTGGAATCCAATGTTATAAAACTGTCGCCTTCATTTGCAGTTCTGACTATTATTTTTTTCCCGCGTATTTTGTCATAATCAAATGCATGGAGCGGCTGACCGGTCTCCATCATTACGAAATTTGTAATATCAACAATATTATTTCTCGGTCTTAGTCCGACAGCAATAAGTCTCTTCTTCAGCCATTCAGGTGATTCTTTTATGATCACATCTTTTATTACTCTTCCGGTAAATCTTTTACAAAGATCTGTATTATCAATATCAATTGAGATCAGTTCATCTGTTTTATAAGAACTTTCCTCAAATTCCGTTTCGGGAAATTTTATTTTTTTACCAAAGATCGCTGCGATTTCACGCGCAATACCAAAATGTGAAAATAAATCACCGCGGTTTGGAGTAATGCCGATATCAAATACAACATCATTCATACCGTATTTTTCAGCAAAAGGAGTTCCGTTTATAGCATCTGTCTGCAGCACCATTATGCCGTCATGATTATCTGACAGATTCAATTCTTTTGCCGAACAAATCATTCCTTCCGAGATCTCACCGCGTATCCTGGATCTTTTAATTTCAAAACCACCGTCCGGGATTACAGCGCCGATTTTTGCAACACAGACTTTCTGACCTTTATCAACATTAGGAGCACCGCATACAATGTTCAGTATTCCGTCTCCGGAATCTACCTTACAGACTGAAAGCTTATCGGCATTGGGATGCTTATCCTTTTCCAAAACTTCACCGATGACAATATTTTTAAACTTAACTCTTTCATCTTCAACTGATTCAATGTCAAGACCGATAGCTATCATTTTCTCTGTCAATGATTCAATTGATTTGTACTGAAATCCGGGGATATATTCTTTTATCCAGTTTAAACTAATTTTCATAGTTTGCAATATACTTATTCATAAAGGGAGTTTAAATATAGTTCTAAAGTATTCTGAAAAAATGAAATTATTAAATGTAAAGTTTTGAATCCGAATTCTTCTGAAAATAAAATTGAATAAAAAAAAAACCGGATTATTAATAACCCGGGTTTCTTATTCGATATTAGAATTTTTATTCGCCGTCTTTTTTCGGCTCTTTTCTGAAATTTTCTACAGGTTTGTCTTCGCTTCTTTTGTATTCTCTCGACCCGTCGCTTCCTGAGTCATAAGTTTTCGGCGGAGTGTAAGTTCCTGTATTATATGTTCTGGAAGTATTGTAATTTCTTTTTTTCTTTTTAGAACTGTACTTCTTTCCTTTTTTCTTTTTGGAACTGTAGTTTTTACCTTTTTTCTTTTTTGAAGATTTCTTCTTGTTTGTATTTTTCTTTGAAGATTTCTTCTTTCCTGAAGAAGTTTTCTTTTTCTTATTACTCTTCTTTTTTGTGTTTTTCTTTTTTGTGTTTTTCTTCTTTTTACTTTGATTCAGATCTTCAATTTTACTCTGTGATTTTGCATTTAATTCAGAGATAGTACCAATTGTACCGAAAAAAGTAAAAACAAATAAAAAAGATAATATGAATAATGATCTTTTTGACATGCTTTTCTCCTTTTTAAATTTATGTCGTGACAAAACTAACTCATTCAGGTCTAAAGTTCAATTCATTTTTTAACTTTTTTAAATTAACCTCAATTCATATTTTACTTTAACTATTTATGAAAATAAGCAATAATAAAAAGACAGTTGTAATTGCAATGAGCGGTGGAGTTGATTCATCTGTTGCTGCTGCACTTTTAAAAAATGAAGGTTACAATCTTATAGGAATTACGATGAAAACCTGGGGCTATGATGATTTTCCGGAAAAGGATTCCGGCTGCTGTTCACTTGAGACTATTTACAGCGCAAGGAATGTCGCCCAGAATCTTGGATTCAGCCACTATACTCTGGATTTTACGGAGAAATTTAATGATATAGTTATAAATAATTTCATTTCTGAATATCTGAAAGGAAACACACCAAACCCTTGCGTGCTGTGCAACAAATCCATAAAATGGGGAGCGCTTCTTGAAAAAGCTGAATCCCTCGGTGCAGACTATCTTGCTACCGGTCATTATGCGAGAATAAAATATAATGATAGTAACAAAAGATATAATGTAGCCGAAGCTGCTGATAAAAATAAGGATCAGTCTTATGCTTTATGGCGCGTATCGCAGTATGCGCTGAGCAAGACTATTTTTCCGCTCGGCGGATATACAAAATCCGAAATCAGAAAACTTGCATATGAAATGAATCTGAAACCTGCAGATACTCCCGATTCACAGGAAATATGTTTCGTACCTAATAATAATTACAGAGATCTTATTCAGATCCGGCTTCCCGGTCTTAATGAAAGTATCTCTGACGGTGATCTAATCTATAATAATGAAAAAGTCGGTACTCATAAAGGTTATCCTTATTATACTATAGGACAGAGAAGAGGTCTGAATGTTGCTGTCGGAAAAAGACTTTATGTTTCAAAAATCGATGCGGAAAAAAATCAGGTCCATATCGGCGATGAGGAAAGTCTCTACAGCTCAGAGTTTACTGTAAAAGAAATTAATCTTATGACAACGGATAAACTTAATTCACCAATGAAAGCAGAAGTAAAGATCAGATACAATGGCGATGGATACAAAGCTTTACTTGAACAAATCTCAGAAGACGAAATTATTGTCAGGTTCGATGAGCCGCAGAAAGCCGTAACACCGGGACAGTCAGCTGTTTTCTATTCAGGCGAAAATGTAATAGGCGGAGGAATAATAAAATAATTACGAGTTACGAGTTACGAATTACAAGTTACGAATTACGAGTTACGAATTACGAGTTACGAATTACGGATTACAAATTACGAATTACGAGTTACGAATTACGAGTTACGAATTACGAGTTACGAATTACGGATTACGAATTACGAATTACGAGTTACGAATATAAAGCAAATATTATTAACTGTTAACTATTAACTATTAACTATCTATTTAAATCTCTCTTAAAGAGCAGCAGGCAAAAAAAGAAAACAATTATTTTTCCGGAAGCGGGAGATGAAAGAGTTTTAATTGCGGTAAAGAAAATTCTTAAAGAGAAAGCGGCGAAAGTTATTTTAATCGATGACGGAAATAATAAACGGAAAAAATTATCTGATAATAAAGATCTGCTGATAATTGACAGTAATTTCAGCGAACAGTTTTTAAACAAATATCATAAGATAAGATCATTAAAAAAGAAGGATCAGTCATTAAGTCAGTCTGAATCAGAAATAAAGGATCCGCTTACATTCGGCAGTATGCTTTTGAAAGAAAATTTCGCTGACGGACTGATTGCGGGAAGTGTTTACAGTACTTCAGCGGTTTTAAGAAATGCAATTTCAATTATCGGTACGGCACGAAACTGCAGTTCCGTTTCCTCGTTTTTTTTATTTACATTTCCTGTCAGGCATATTCACAAAAATAGAATATTTGCTTATGCTGACTGCGGTGTAATCCCTGATCCGGATGCAAATCAGTTGTCAGATATAGCAGTATCGACTTCGGAAAATTTCAAAAAGCTAACCGGCATAATTCCCAAAGTTGCGTTTCTGTCATTTTCCACAAAAGGAAGCGCTAAGAGTGATGTGCTGAATAAAATAACGGAAGCGTTAAAATTAACAAAAAAGAGAAAGCCGAAATTAATTGCAGACGGAGAACTGCAGTTTGACGCTGCATTCAATAAAGATGTTGCCTTAAGAAAAGATCCGGACGGATTAATAAAAGGAGAAGCAAATGTTTTTATATTTCCTGATCTGAATTCCGGAAACATAGCATATAAAATTACGGAAAGGATCGGCGGCGCAGCAGCAACAGGTCCGGTACTTCAGGGGCTTTCAAAACCGGTAATGGATCTCTCAAGAGGCTGCAGCGCGGAAGATATTTTTAATATGAGCTTAATTATTTCAAACATTTAAAATTTTTAAAAATTATGAAGAAAACTTTTCATGAGCTGTGTTATGACGTAAAAAAGAATATCAGGGAATGTTCTGTACAGGATGTAATGGAAATGAAAAAAAATTCTGAAGATTTTATTTTAGTTGATATCAGGGAAGATAATGAATTTGAAAAAGGAAGGATCAAAGATGCCGTTCATATCGGAAAGGGAATAATTGAAAGAGATATACATCTTTATATAGATGACCATGACAAAAAAATTGTATTATACTGCGGCGGCGGATACAGGTCTGCTATAGCAGCAGAGTCATTACAGAAAATGGGTTATACAAATGTAATTTCAATGGACGGAGGTTGGAAAGGATGGAACGCAGTAGGAGGTGAAATCGAATCATAATACAATCAAGATCAAATTAAATGCGGTATGTCTAAATTCTTTTATCAGTTCTGTTAAGAAAATCCCTTATAAGTTTATCGTTTGTTTCCGTGAGTTCCTTCGGAGTTCCGAGAAAATAGATCTGACCTTCATGCATCATCGCTACTTTATCAGCAACATCATAAACGCTGAAAATATCATGAGTAACTACAACTGATGTGACTTTTAATTTTTCGGCAAGTTCTTTTATAAGATCATCTATCTGGTCGCTCATGACCGGGTCAAGTCCGGTGGTCGGTTCGTCGTATAAAATATATTGGGGATTGGTAGCCAGTGATCTTGCAAGAGAGACTCTTTTCTTCATTCCTCCTGAAAGATCTGACGGTTTCATATCCTGAATATTCGGTAGTCCTACCATTTCCAGTTTTTCGGCAACTATTCCTGCAATTTCTTGTTTTTTCATATCTGTATTTTCTTTAAGCGCAAGTCCTATATTTTCTTCTACATCCATTGAATCAAAAAGAGCGGCACCCTGAAACAGAAATCCGAATCTTTTTCTTAATGCATAAACTTCCTTCTTGCTCATTTTCGTTAAATCTTTTCCTTCTATAAGCACTTCACCTTCATCAGGAGTAAGAAGACCTATAATATGTTTAAGTAAAACAGATTTGCCGCAACCGCTTCTTCCTATGATCACTAAAGTAATCCCGTCTTCGATTGTAAGATTAACGCCGCGCAGAACCTCTTTGTTTCCAAAACTCTTTCTTAAATTCTTTATCTCTATCATTTTAAAATAAAATTGAAATAAATTAACACTATTAAAATATATATGAAACTTACTAATAGTTCAGTTTGATCATGCTAATATTTTTATAAAAAAATTCATTGAAATTAATTTCAATATTTTTTTATTTGTTCATATTTAAAAATAAATCGGGGGATTTAAAAATGAAACAAGTATACGCAATTATTTTTATTGCACTTCTGTCTTTTTCATTAAATACTGAAAAAGCAAATTCACAAAACAATGTTTTGCTGGAATACTGCACCGGTACATGGTGTCAGTGGTGTCCCTGCGGACATGATATTATCAATAATATTCTTATTAACTATCCGAATACTGTAGTATTAGGTTATCACGGGGGAGGCAGCGATCCATGGCTGTCATATTCAAGCGGTATAAGAGGATTGTTTGGATTTATAAATTATCCAACAGGTTCAGTGGGAAGAAGAAGCGGTGTAGTTAGTTATTCTGCCTGGAATAATGAAGTTGTAATTCAGTCATTACTTGTTCAGCCGGGAGTAAGCATTGCGATTTCAAATAAATCTTTTGATGTAAATACCAGAACTTTAAATGCAACAATAACCATAACTGCATTAACAGATCTGACAGGTGATTATTATATCAATTATGTACTGACTGAAAATAATCTTATATATTTTCAGCAAGGAAATTCAACCTGCACAGGCAATCCAACGAATTATATTCACAAGAATGTAGTAAAAAGTATGATTAACGGAGATGCTGGTGAGCTTATTAATTCCGGAACATGGTCAACAGGACAGGAAGTAATCAGAACTTTAAATTATGTAGTCCCGGTATCCCCGCAGGTTGACAATCCTGAAAACTGCGATCTGAATATTTTTGTTTATAAAGCCGGAGCAAGCTATTCACAGACTAATCATGTTCAGCAGGCGTTTAAAACGCCACTGACCGGATCTGTCGGAATTAGCAGTCAGAATATTACTCCTGCAGAATACAAACTTACTCAAAATTATCCGAATCCTTTTAATCCGAATACGAATTTCAGTTTTTCTATCCCAAGAAATGAAACAGTAAGTCTGAAGATTTTTGATATGCTTGGAAATTTAGTTGATACTTATTATGACGGTATGTTAAACGCAGGCACATACTCTGTAGTTTTTGAGGGGGCAAATCTTTCAAGCGGCGTATATTTTTATACTCTTACAGCAGGAAGTTTTACAGAGACAAAGAGAATGGTTTTAATGAAGTAAATTTTTTTTTAAACATATTCACTACTTGCAGGGCGGGTCTATGATCCGCTCTTTTTTTTATTTTAAAAATTTAAACAAATGTATTTCACACTATTTTATTATAGAATATTTTTTTAAATTTACAAAAATCTCATACACAATTTTAATTTAAAAATAAAAAAAGGAGCTGTAAAATGAAAAGTTATAAACTGTTTTGTACTTTTCTATTAGCAATTGTTTTATTTTCAGGCATTAAGTCTGAAGTTTATTCACAATGGACTCTTGCAGGTCTTGTTTCAAATCCGGGTACATTCCCGAGCATCTCAGTAGTAGATCAAAATACGATCTGGGTAGCGGGCGGTCCAACCGGAACTCCGGTGATTGCAAGATCAACCAACGGAGGTACAAACTGGACAGCAATTCCAACAACCGGTGTTTTACTGGAAGTTTACTGCGTCTGGGCTGTCGATGAAAATACAGCCTATGTAGGTGACGGCGGAGCAGCCGGCGGCGCAGGAGGAAACGCAAGATTTTATAAAACTACCAACGCAGGAGTGAACTGGACAGTGGTCGGTAATACCGGCGGATCAGCCGGATTCTTTAACGGAATAGTATTCTCAAAAACTATGCCGAGTTTCGGAATAGCTCAGAGTGATCCGCCTACAGGCGCAGGTCAGGCATATTATGTATCAGTTACTTCTGATGGCGGCGCTACGTGGACACCTACTTCACCTCCCGGTTTTGCAGGAACAGCTTCTGCTCAGAACTCAATTGTAGTTATAGATAATTTATTCTATGGCTTCGGAAGCAACACAGCTCCGCCCGCATTTATCTATACTTCAAACGGCGGAACAAACTGGACCAAAAGTAATACTGCTATAGCAGGAAATTTCACATCCGGTGTGGCATTTAGCGATGATAAGCAGCGAGGACTTGTAACTTCCAGCACTTCTCTGCCAAATATGGCAAGAACAACAAACGGCGGTGCAAACTTTACTACTGTAACTGGAGTAGCAGGTCTTACCGGCTACAGTACTATCAAATGGATTGAAGGAACAAATACAGTTTATGTTTCATCAAACTTAGGAGCATCAGGCGTTATTCAAAAAAGCACCAACGGAGGATTAAACTGGACAGTAATGTCAACTGCAGGACTTACTGCTGTTACACATATGGAGTTTAAAAGAGTGGGCACCACAGTTTACGGATTTGCAGTAACATCAAGCGGAGCAGTTTTAAAATTAACCGAAACAATCACAACTGTAAACAGCATCAGCAGCTCAGTACCGGCTGATTTCAAACTTGAACAGAATTTCCCGAATCCGTTTAATCCATCGACGACTATTAACTTTTCAATTCCTAATTCTTCTAAAGTAAATTTAAAAATCTATAACTCATTAGGAAAAGAAGTAACTACTCTTGTAGATGAATTCTTAAATGCAGGAAGTTACACTGCGGAGTTTGAAGCTTCATCAGATCTTACTTCAGGAATTTACTTTTATACTATTACAGCAGGTAATTTCACGGATACAAAGAAATTAATGCTATTGAAATAATTATTTAGTTTTATCAGAGACACGCTCCGAGAACAGGCGTGTCTCTGATGATTTATCTTCCAACATTTCAGCTGATTACAAATAATCTTAATTTTAAATGAAAGGGTTCTTTATGAAAAAATTATTTGTAATTTTTTTCACATTTGTATTTTGCAATGCATTTTCTCAATGGACGGTAATCAGTACCGTTCCTACTGCACCTCTAATTAATTCTATTTCTGTTGTAAATCAGAATCTTATCTGGATTGCATGTGACGGCGGTAAAGTTTACAGGAGCGTTGACGGCGGTCTGAACTGGAGTCTGCGAAACACAGGTCTTCCTGCAGGAAATGTTTACGGCATTTCTGCACTTGACACTTCTAACTGCTGGGTAGGAAACGTCAGCGGATCAATTTACAGAACTTCCGACGGCGGGGCTTCATGGGTTCAGCAGCTTGCAGTTGCGAACAGTTTCTCAGACGGTATCCATATGTTCAATATGAACTACGGTATTTACTACGCAGATCCAGTTGCAGCCAGCGGTCAGCAGTTTCAATACAGATACACTACTAACGGCGGCACAAACTGGATACTTTCGCCGAACGCGCCGACTGCTACCAATGAATATGGTGTCGTAAATGCATGGGACTGGCTGGATTCACAAACTGTATGGCTTGGAGTTGCAAATGCAGTCAGCGGCGCTACTTCAGCAAAAGTGTATAAAACTACCGGAGGTTTTATAAACGGTTCATTTACCTTCGGACAGTTCGGAGGATCAGGAACTCCGGACGGACTTTACGCGCAGGGAGTTGGGTTTACAGATGCAAACAACGGTATGATCGGTTCTAATAACGGAGCTATCAGAAGAACTACAAACGGAGGAACAACATACACAGCTGTTACAAATCCTCCGGGATTAACTTCTTTTGCAGTTAATGACGTTCACTCATTCAAAGACGGTTCAGGTTTGATTCGCTTTGCGATGAGCAGTACTACTGTAAACAGCTGGTTATATAAGACGACTGATTTGGGTGTAACCTGGATTCAGGAAACATTACCGTCACAGACACTTGCAAATCCGATACAGCATATGGAATTCGTAAATCAGTCTCTCGGATATGCAGGCTGCGCAGCAGGTTTATTTCTCAGATATAACGGTCCCTCGGGAATAACAAATATAAACGGCGAATTGCCTGATGATTTTAAGCTTGAGCAAAATTATCCGAATCCGTTTAATCCGTCAACAAAAATTAATTTTTCAATTCCTTCTTCTTCTAAAGTTAAACTGGTAATTCATAATGCTTTGGGAGAAGAGGTAAATATTTTAATTAATGAATTTAAAAATGCCGGAAATTATTCTGCGGAATTTACAGCCGGGGCAAATTTAAATTCTGGAGTCTATTTCTATACTCTTTATGCAGGAGAATTTATTTCAACAAAGAAATTTATTCTGATGAAATAATTTTAAATATTAAATAACTGCAAAGCCCCTCAGGGATGTTATCCTGATGGGCTTTTTTATTTACTATCTGAATTATTCGCTTTAAGTAACTTATTATAAAATACTTTAATTAAATCTTGACATTAAGGATTAGAAAAATTAGTTTTTAGAAAACTATTTTTTATGAATTACTTGTTTAAAAAATTTCTGAGTTTATCTTTAATAAGCAAATTTATATGGTGCTTGCAGAATTTTTTAACAATGGAATTTTACAGAAAGATTTGTAATAACTGTTACTGGAGCAGCGTCTATTCCGGCAAACACAATATTTTCAAGCAGTCATTACTTCTTTTAGTCTCGATAATCCCGCTCTTATTTTTTTCATTCTTTTATTCGCCCGCTGATCCCGCAAACTTAAACCGCTCATCGTTTTACTCAAAACTTATCTTTTTATTCTCCGGTTTAAAAATCAGCGCTAAGCATTTCATAAATATTATTTCGAACAAAATAATTCTTCTTTCCGATTCGCTTGTAAATACGGAACGAATAAAATTCAAATCACCCGATATTATTACCTTAGATTCATCTTATCTTATTTAGCAACCCTCTGTATTCCTTTATCTTTTCAGCAGTCAATATCTGATTCCGGTTAAGTAAAATTTTAAAATGCAAAAAGATTTAGATTCTGCTTTTGAATTCTGCAGGTCATTAGCGAAAAGTCACTATGAAAATTTTCCGGTTGGATCAGTGCTGATTCCTAAAGATAAGAGAAAATATGTTTACTGTATTTATGCTTTTGCAAGATACGCCGATGATATAGCAGACTCTTCCGGATACGATGAAGTAACCAAGTTACAGAAACTTGATACACTTGAATCAGAACTGGACAGGTCAGTTAATGAAAATAAAACTGATTTAAATTCTGATACCGGTAAGATTTTTCTGGCACTGTCTGAGACAATCCGTAATCTGAATATTCCTGTTTCAGAGTTTAAAAAACTCTTGAGCGCATTTAAACAGGATTCAGTTTACAGAGAATATAAAAGTTTTGAAGAATTACTCGACTATTCGGACAGATCAGCAAATCCAATAGGTCACCTTGTTCTTAATGTTTTCGGATACGGTAAAAATGAAAATGAGAAACTCTTTTCGCTTTCAGATAAAATATGCACAGCACTGCAGCTTATAAATTTCTGGCAGGATGTTTCAGTTGATCTGAAGATGAACAGAATATACATTCCGGCTGATATTATGAATGAATTCGGATATGATATAGTAAAGTTAAAAAACAAAACAGAGGATGAGAGTTTCAGAAAAGTTATTAAAAACTTAACCGATAAAACAGAAAATTTATTTGACGAGGGTATTGATATATCAGGTATGCTGAAAGGCCGGCTGAAGTTTGAAATTAAAGCAACTGTAAACGGAGGAAGGAAAATTTTAAGCAAGATCAGAGAAATTAATTATAATGTTTTGAGTACGCGTGTCACGCTGAGTAAAACTGATAAATTAAAAATAATAACAGACTCATTTTTTTAAATGAAAGAAACAAAGAATAATACAGGCGGTCAAATCAATGCTCAGAATAAGAAATCAAGTTTTTTTTATTCCTTTGCAATGCTGCCTAAAGAAAAGAATGAAGCGATAAATACAGTTTATGCTTTCTGCAGGGAGACAGATGATATTGTTGATGAAGACAAAGTCAGCGCAGATCAGAAAAGATCGAAAATACAGGAATGGAAATCCGAACTTGAGATTGCAATAAAAAACGAAGAATCAAAATTTTCATTGCTGAATAAAGTAAGTAAGGTAATGAAAAAATTTAATATACCGTCCGAACCGTTTTTTGATCTGATAAAAGGAATGGAATTAGACATTGCGAAAAACAGATACAATACATTCGGCGAGTTAAATGACTACTGTTATAAAGTCGCCTCGACAGTCGGACTGATGTGCATTGAGATATTCGGTTATAAAAATCCAAAGACAAAGGATTTCGCCGTAAATCTCGGCATTGCTCTGCAGCTTACGAATATTTTAAGAGACGTGAAGACAGATGCAAAGCTCGGCAGAATATATATACCATTGGAAGATCTCCGGAAATTTAATTACGCGGAGAAAGAGCTTTTAAATTTTAATTACAATGAAGAGTTCAGAAAGCTTATGAAGTTTGAATGTGAAAGAGCTCATTCATATTACAGGAAAGCTAACGATTCTCTTGACAAAAATGACAAGGGACTTATGATAGCTGCGCGGATAATGCAGCATATTTATTTCAGAATTCTTAGAAAAATAGAAAAGAAAAATTATAATGTGTTTGATAATGAAGTGAAAGTTTCAAAACTTAAAAAGCTTTTAATCACGGCAGGCGTATATCTGAAATACAAAACTCTATACAGCGTGAATGAAGATGAATTAGCCGTAAACGGAAAATGAATTCCGGAAAGACAGTTACAATAATAGGCGCGGGTATTGCCGGACTTTCAGCAGCGGTATTTCTTACTGAAAAGGGTTTTAAAGTTACGCTGATAGAGTCATCGCCGAAAGCCGGAGGAAGAGCTTACAGCTTTTATGACAATGAAAGAAAAATGTTCTTTGACAACGGGCAGCATATCCTTGCAGGATGGTATGAAAATACTTTTGAATATCTGAGATTGACTGACAGTTTGAATTACGTAAATTTTCAAAGATCACTTGAAGTTAATTTCATAAACAAAAAAAAAGAGATATTTAAACTTAAATGCACTGAAGACAAGCCGCCGATGAATCTTGTAATGGGACTGCTGAAATACAAAGCGCTGAACATTGTAGATAAAATTTATCTGAAAAAAATCACTGCGCTGTCTGACGGAAATGCTGAAAAGTTCAGAAAATATAAAAATGCAAGAGAGCTTCTGAAAGGTCTTAAGCAGACAAAAAATCTTATCACGTATTTCTGGGAGCCGCTGATACTTGCGACATTTAATACTTCACCGGAAAATGTAAGTCCGGAGCTTTTTGTAAATGTGATGAAGACGGGATTCAGCGAAAGCGGAAATTCCAATTTAGTAATACCTTCAGCAGATCTTAATAAGCTGCTGACAGACAATGCAATGAAATATTTTACGGAGAAAAACGTGACATTTAAAACTAGTGAGAAAGTTGTTTCGATAGATATAACGGATAGGGTAAATTTTGTAACTCTTGAAAGCGGGGAAAAAATAAATTCGGATATTTACATCAGCGCAGTTCCGTTTTTTTCATTCAGAAAGCTTTTCGATGAAAGAGTTTATTCTGAGAATAATTTTAAAGCTGAAAAAATGAAAGCGTCGGGGATAATATCTGTTCACATTTTTCTTAAAGAAGACATGCCGGATGAAATGATACCGGAAAATTCATTGGGAATGACGGGTCTTATCGGAACTACGGTTCAGTGGATATTCATAAGAAACAGAAGACATCTCAGTCTGGTGATCAGCGGCGCTGACGGCGCCGGACTGAATGAAGAAACTCCGGAAAGAATTTTTGAAATTTGTAAAAGGGATTTAAATGAAACTATAAGAAATTTTGAAAAAGCTGAAATAGAAGGATACAAAGTAATAAAAGAAAAGCGCGCTACATTTATTCCGGATCGTGATAGTGAAAATTACAGACCGCAGCAGAAGACTAAGTATGAGAATTTATTCATAGCAGGTGACTGGACGGATACAGGACTGCCGGCGACAATAGAAAGCGCTGTAAAGAGTTCAAAGATCATAAGTAATATAATCATAAATTAAAATATTTTTTATTAAATAAACCAAACAAAAAACTCATGGAAACCAAAACTTTAATCCCGGATTCAATTCCTGTGATCGGTAAAGATCAGACGGAAAAGAGTGACAAAGAGCAATTGATACAGAAAATGCTGATGGAAGAAAGAAAAAGACTGGAAAAAGAATATGAGCTTGATAAAAAAGAGATAAACCATTTCAAGAGACCGTTTGAAAGAGCATTCACAAAAGATCAGAGAGGCGATACGACAATACTCTTCGGCGGTCTGACGTGGAAGCATGAGAAGCTTATCAAAGGCGCGCTGGAAGGAATTGGTTACAAGACGGACTACATTCCGGTGCCGGATAAAAAAGCTTTTCAGCTCGGCAAGGAGTACGGAAATAACGGACAGTGCAATCCGACTTATTTTACAGTAGGTAATCTGGTGCAGTATCTTCAGGGACTTGAGGAAAAAGGAATGAGTAAGGATGATATAATTAACAAGCATGTATTTTTTACAGCCGGAGCATGCGGACCGTGCAGATTCGGAATGTATGAAGCCGAGTACAGACTTGCTTTAAGAAATTCAGGATTTGACGGATTCAGAGTACTGCTGTTTCAGCAGACCGGAGGACTTTCTCAGGATGAACTCGAAGCAGGTTTAGAAATGAATCTCGATTTCTTCCTCGGAATAATAAACGCGATGATGCTGGGTGATATTATCAACGAAATCGGGTATAACATCAGACCATACGAAGTTAATGAAGGCGAAACAAACAGAGTAATGGGCGAGGTTATTGATTTGTTTTATGAAAAGCTAAAGAGCAAGAAATATTTTGATTTTAATTCGAGGATAGGAAAAATGTTGATGAAAATACCTGCTTCGGAATACGTTACAAAATTTGTAGATCAGATACTCGGAGATTATTATCTCGAGACCGGTGAGGAAGCATTCAGAAAGTTTAATGAGATAAAAGTCGACAGGACGAGAATGAAACCAATAGTAAAGATCACGGGAGAATTCTGGGCTCAGACGACAGAGGGAGACGGAAATTTCAACATGTTCCCGTTCCTCGAAAGAGAGGGAGCACAGCTATTGGTAGAGCCGATATCAACATGGATTATGTATATGATACATCAGGGTCAGTTAGTAAATGAAGATCAGAAAGGAATAAATGTATATAAAGATGCTGATGCTAAGGAAACCTTTAAGGACAAAGTGAAACTTCTTAAGGAATACAACAGCAGCAAAGTCGCGCTTGTACTTGCTGAAAAAATATTTGAAAGGGAATACAACCGTTACAGAAAGACTTTCAACAACATACCTCACGAATTAGTGGATCAGAAACTTCTGAAATCACTTGCTCATGATTTTTATCATTCAAGAGTGGAAGGCGGTGAAGGACATCTCGAAGTCGGTAAGAGTATATACTATACCGTGAATCATCTTTGCCACATGATACTTTCCCTGAAACCATTCGGCTGTATGCCATCAACGCAGTCAGACGGTGTTCAGTCAGCGGTATCGAATTTTTATAAGGACATGATCTTCCTTCCGATTGAGACATCGGGAGAAGGAGATGTGAACGCACATTCGAGAGTGCAGATGGCTCTGGGCGAAGCAAAAGCAAAAGCCAAGATTGAATTCAAAGAATGTCTTGAAAAGACCGGCTATACGCTTGAAGAGATCAAAGCATACGTTGAAGCACATGCAGATCTTCAGAAACCGTTTACTAAAATTTCACACAGAAAAGGTATAGCGGGAATGGGAGCAAATTTCATACTCGATGTATCTGATCTGATGAAGAAGGAAGGTATTAAAAGCGTTAAGTCAGTTGCAACTGAAATGCAGGCGATTTAAAAATATAAAAAACTGGACTGCAATTCAGAGTTAAAAATTGCAGTTCAGATAATATTGAAGTTATATACAAAATTTATGTAAAGAATTTAATTCATGTTATTTTTTTAAAATTAAAAATTAAAATCATGAAAGTAATTTTATGTATTATCTGTCTGTATATGTTTGCAGGATTGAATATTTTAAAATCGCAGACATATAATGTACCGGAAATTCTTTATTATAAATTTGACGCGGGCACGATTACTACTCCAAATCTTGCCATACCCGGTCAGGGGTCAGCTAATGCGGATCTGGTAAACATGACAATGGGACCGGCAGGTCAGTT
This sequence comes from Candidatus Tepidiaquacellales bacterium UBA2330, assembly GCA_002344965.1. GTDB lineage: Bacteria > Bacteroidota > Ignavibacteria > Tepidaquicellales > Tepidaquicellaceae > UBA2330. The sequence goes on from DDUU01000003.1 coordinate 64,339, forward strand.
CGATAATGCCCTGATCGGAAACGCCGGAACGGGATCCAATACTTATCTGAACACCGGCTGGACAATGAATCTCGGCACTTCGGGCTGGACCATTTCATTATGGATAAATAATTTCCCGGCTGTTACAGGAACATCATATTTGTTTGGAAATGATTTCACTACCAGCTTCAGATGTTTTACTAACGGAGCAGCCGGTGCAGGTAATATAACTTTAAGAGGTAACGGAATTACCAATATAAATGTAACAGGAGTATTGCCGGGACCTTCGGTGGTACATTTTGTTTATGATGCGGTATTATCGGAAGTAAGGACATATGTAAACGGAACGTTTCAAAGTTCAGTCCCGCAGACACCGTTTAATTTTAGTGCGGCAGTTCCGTTTAAAGTGGGAAGTTACGGCACAGCATCCAGCATTCCGGTCGGAGCTTTAATAGACGAGTTCAGATTTTACGGCAGGTCATTAGACGCAGCGGAAATTTCAGCAACATGGAATCAGACGCTTCCAACCGGCGGCGGTTCGCTTGTAAATCCCGACCGTATTTGTGATTACGGACTTATACCGCAGTATGCAGGCGGTGCGCTCGGTGGACATGCTTCAGCAACATTGGGAGATACTCTTTATATAGCAGGCGGATCTGTAACGACAACCGGGGTAACGAATCCACCCGCAAGCGTTACAGTTACAAGATATTCAGTTAATTCAAGTAACTGGAGCGAAGGAAGACCATTACCGACACCTAAAGCCGGTGGCGATCTGGTAAAGTGCGGAAATTATCTTTATTACGTCGGCGGAGGATCGATCAATCTCACCGGAGCTTCGGACTTTTTTGTTTACAGATATTCACAGGATTCGGGTTGGACTTCGGTTGCAGATATACCGACAGCTGTCAGCGGAAACGTAGCGGAAGCCTGGGGAGACAGTGTAATATTCTGCATAATGGGCGGATGGACTTCATACTTCAGGGGAATTCAAATATACAGGCCGCATTTGAATCAGTGGTCAAGAGCAAATGATTCACTACCCGCAACCTTCGGAAGGAGAAGCTTTGCCGGAGGATTACAGGATAATAAAATTTTCGCAGCGGCAGGATTTTCAGGAACATTCAGAAAGGATTTCTGGATCGGCACTATAGGAAATAATGCAAATGAAATTTTATGGGAACAAAAATCAGATGTGCCATCAAGAGGAACCGGAAACTCCAGACCGGGCGGACATGCAGTTAACAACAGATTTTATGTTGTAACAGGAGAAAATTCTCCCGGACCAAATCAGCTTGATTCAATATTCATCTGGAGCATTTCTGACTCTGCCTGGCTTTCACAGGTTATATCCGGCAGAGGTGCGCAGACCACTTCAAATTACTGGGGATTAATTTCTTCAAGCATAATTAATAATAAAGTAAAGATATGGATACCCGGCGGATTCTTTCCGGCAAGTGTTACATCGACAAAGCTGATGGTGCTGAGTGATTCGATCGGATGCGTAATTACCGGCGTCCAAAACAGCGTAAGCACAGTTCTTTCCGGTGAATTTTCATTAAGTCAAAACTATCCTAATCCGTTTAATCCTGTTACAAAAATTAATTTCACAATTCCGAAACAGGGCTTAGTAAATCTTAAAGTTTATAACATACTCGGAAAGGAAGTAATGACGCTTGTCAATGAAGTCAGACAGGCGGGAAGTTATGATGCAGTTTTTAACGGAGCAGACTTATCGAGCGGCGTATATTTTTATAAACTGGAATCGCTCGGCTTTAGTAAAACTAAACGGATGCTTCTTATAAAGTGAGTTTAAAATGCTTGCAATAAATATTATAAATGACACCGTAAACATTATTGCAGTCGAAGACAGCGCAGTCGTGATCCTGCCGGATAATTATACACTCCGTCTGAGAGGAAATACAACTTCGCTGATCATGAAACCCGGCTCGAAGATGATGTTCGGCGAGAATTCCGGGATAGTATGCGACAGCGGGGGGAAGGTGATTGATGAAGATAATGAGATTGGTGTGTATGTTGAATCTAAAAATAGATTTAATTTATGAAAAAATTTTTTGGAATACTGATTTTACTTTTAAATATTTCATGTTGGGCTAATGGGCAGAGTTTGACTTGGCAAAAAGTGTTAGGATATACTGATAATTCTGGTTTGTTTAAAACACAACAAACTAGTGATGGAGGGTATATTGCGATTGGTGAAAATAGAATTAATAATTTTGCCAAAATGTATATAGCTAAGTTTAACAAATTTGGTGATTCATTATGGGTAAAATATTTCGATTTACAAGTATCAAGTTCTTATAGAGGTTATTGGATTGAAGAAACACATGATAAAGGTTTTATTATTGCCGGCTCAGGAAGTGGAGTTAATGGCGATGCATTTTTAGTAAAATCAGATTCAATTGGAAATGTTGAATGGTATAAAACTTTTGGAGGATCAAATTTAGATCAAGGAAAATGTGTTAAGCAAATTTTTGACAAAGGATTTATTTTATTATTAAGAACCAATTCGATTTCAGGAACTAACGATATTATGCTTGTTCGCACAGATTCTATAGGCAATACAATTTGGACAAAAATATATGGTAACAATGAATATCAAGAATATGGCAATGAATTTCAAATAGATAATGACACTGGTATTATAATTGTCGGTTTAAAAAGAATTACAAATATGCCTTCAAATTTATTTTTAATAAAAACGAATTTATTTGGTGATACTTTATGGACAAAAACTTATTCGGATTATACTCAGTCAGCCGGATATTCACTTGACATCGGAAATAATGGAAATTATATAATTGGAGGTACAGCTGATACAACTGATAGTAATTTTCCAAAATCATTGGTTATGAAAACAGATACTTCAGGTAATTTAATTTGGAAAAAAACATATTCTTTAGGTATGAATGAATGGTGTAGATCTATTAGAAAAAAAAATAATGGTTATGTTTTTTGTGGGATGTCGGATTCGACTCTACAGGGTTATGAAAGAGCAACAGTAAGAGTTATAGATGAATCAGGTAATGTAGTATATGAAAACTTCTTCAGACCCGGAAGTGATTATACTAATTTTCGTTCTGTTGAGTTAACAACTGATAATGGCTTTATATTATGTGGTGTTGCCGATTATGGTTATTCATTATCCTATATTGTTAAAACAGATTCAACTTGTAGAATAAAACCATTAAATATAAATTTTGCGAATGAACAAATTCAATATTATGAATTGTTGCAAAACTATCCCAATCCATTTAATTCACAAACTATAATAGGTTATAATTTGCCTAATTTTGAATTTTGCAGATTATTTGTATTTGATATTCAGGGAAAAGTTGTAGCTAAATTAGTAAACGAGTACAAGACTAAAGGTATTCATTCTATAGCTTTTAATCCGACAAATTATAATTTATCATCAGGTATTTATTTCTATAAATTATTAAATTCTGATCAAAATCAGTTAAATTCAAAAAAGTTATTATTTGTAAAATAAGTTACATATTCAGGAAATGAAAAAAATAATACTAGTTATAATATATTTAATTGTAATTTTTAATGACCTTTCTTATTCAGATAAGTCAGATTTAGTTATTGGAGAATTAATAATTTATAATTATGCTCCAAATACAACTTTAAAGGTTAAAGTTTATCCTATTGGTTTTGTTTATAATGGGGATAAAGAATACAATCCGGAATGTATTCTTAACGGTAATTATGATTATATAATTGGAGGAGAAGAAGAAGGAATTGCAACATATTCTAGTTTCAGTTTAGATCATGATGGAGCTGGAGACGATGGAGGTGAAGCTTCAATTGGATATGGTAAATATCGAGTTGTCTTTTTTCAATTAGATTCAGGTATATATGATAGTATAGATTATTGTGATGTTGATTATGGAGATTCAAATTATCCATATGGAAATCCATTCACAGCAGATATTAATTTTTATTATTACTCATCACAGAATATTAAAGTTTGGACAACTTCTAATTCATTACCTGCAAATAGGTTAGTAACGATTTGGGATCAAAGAGCTATGGATTCAACTCATGTAAGAATACCAAATAAATATGGTTTTTCCTCGAATGATAATTATATTAATTATCCGATCAATATATTACAATATGGTGCAGTCAGTCATCTCAACCCGGGAGATATAGATTTGAATTTACAAATTGATCATGATATCAATACAAGAGATACATTGATTGATTCTGTTACAAACATCACAGTAAAAAGGAAAGTAGCTTTGAAAATTAATTCCGGAAAGACTTTTGACATGGTCACTCCGACATTCGGATATAATAATTTAATTGTCGAAGACACGGCATATCTTGTCTTATATAACTCCGCAAAGATCAATGTCTTTTCTCCAAACAGAATTACCTTAAAAAACAAAAGTAATCTGACTCTCGGCGGTAATTCGGAAATCAGAATTAAGAACGGAGCGGCATTCTGCAATGAAGGCGGCAGGATATACGGACACGGGAAGATTATTTTTGAAAAAGGCATTCACGAGTTTTGCTCTAATGTAAACGACTTCGCAGTCCGCGACAGCGCAAAGATCATCCTCGAAGACAGCGCAGTCGTGATCCTGCCTGATGATTATACACTCCGTCTCAGAGGAAATACAACTTCGCTGATCATGAAACCCGGCTCGAAGATGATGTTCGGCGAGAACTCCGGGATAGTATGCGACAGCGGAGCGAAGGTGATTGCGAATAATGCGGTCTTTACTTCCGCCGATTCAACAAAAATATGGAACGGCATTTCCTTAAAGCATCGCTCGCAGGATACAATAAAAAGCTGCATTATTAAAAACGCGGACTTCGGCGTAAATATTATGAATAAAAATGACGATGAAGAGACGGAGATTCCTTATTCGACTGAAATTTCCGGCTGCTCATTTATCAATCAGACAAGTCATGTTTTGAATAACGCAATATATGCAGCGGGAAGCAGTAAATTATTAATTTCTAATAATGTATAATACGGTTTCTTCAGACATATTGATAAAAGGTTTTCATCACGGGATTTACGCTGAGTATTGCGGCGGAGGATTTTTCAACATAATCGGAAATACGATCAGCAATTCAGGAAACGGTATGACTTTATTAAACAGCTCTCCTTTCATTTCTCAAAACACCGTAAACGGGAATCAATATTCAGAGTCAGGAATATTTATGTGCGATTCATACGGAAAGCTCGAATATAATGTCATAAATAATTTTTATTATACTTATTACTCTTTACTGTCTTCGCCAGAACTGTTGAAAAATGTATTTAACAGTTCATATTATGACAATATCTGTCTTTCATATTCATCGGTTCCAAACATGCATCCCGTAGTATCAGGCGGCTCTAAATACTGGATCTCAGGTGATAATCATTTTAGCGGCTCGCCTTCAGGCGCGGGAATTTTCTTTGAGGATGAATCCTATCCGAATATGGCTTTTGGTTATAACAGATTTACATTGACAAATAACGCTTATTATATAAACGGAACCAATCCTGCCGGTTCCGATACTTTTGATGTAAGGGAAAATTACTGGGGAACGCTTTCGCCTGATCAGAATAAAATTAATATAGCAAATTCAGACGGATTGCTCTTTAACCCGTTTGATGACAATTCATCCGAGCAGAGATCGGTTAACAATTACGCGCTTTACGACATTGGATTCGGATTATATGATACTGTATTCTTTCAGGAATCGGATAATCCGGGGATAACGCAGGAGCTTTATCTGGAAGCATATCAGAAAGAGCATTCGGAAGAATATTCTGAAGCAATAGAGATTTATAAGGAAATAATTTCGGATTATCCGGATAATACAGTCAGTTCGTTTGCAGTTTCAAGTTTATCCAGATTATTTATTTGTTATGAGAAAAAAAACTCAACGGTTTCAGAATACGGCGTGCTGCAAAATTATTATTCTAATATTTTAAATGATACTTCATACGGAGAGATGCACAGAAACCTGTCGGAAGATTTAGAAATAAAAACAAAAGTGAAACAGAATAATATTGAAGAAGCGATCAGCGATTACAATGCAATATATCTGAATAACTTAAACACTTCTAAAGGAATACACGCGCTTATTAATAAGGAAATTCTGGCTATTGAAGAGGGAGAGGGAGATAATTTTACAGGCGGTTCGGAAATCGAAAATCTGGAATCGAAACAGACAAGAATAAACGGGATATTAAGCGAACTGATAAATAAGAGGTTTAGTATATTATCAAATATAAATACTCAGCCGGAAAGTTTTGCTTTATCTCAGAACTATCCAAACCCTTTTAATCCTTCCACTGTGATCAGTTACAGTATTCCAAAGTTTTCATACGTAAGCATAAAAGTTTACGACATCAGCGGTAAATTTATTTCGGAGATTGTGAATAAATTTCAGTCTGCAGGAAATTATGAAGCTTCATTCAGCGGAGAGGATCTCTCAAGCGGAGTTTACTTTTACCGGATAGAAGCTGGAGAATTATCGCAGACTAAACGAATGATTCTTTTAAAATGAAATTAATTCTGAACTGATAAAAAATAATAATAATTGAGAATTATATATTTAAATACAATAAATACCTGAACAAAAATTATCTTTGAAAATTTTTATTAAACAAATCAAAATATCTGTATGAATTCAAAAAGAAATTATTCCATCGGATTTGACGTGGGATCCACTACTGTAAAAGCAGTAATGATAGATACCGATAAGGATGAGATCATCTGGTCGGATTATCAGCGTCACGACACCAAGCAGCCGGAGAAATCACTGGAGCTTTTAAAGAAAATGGAAAGTGATTTAGATCTGCAGGACGTAACAGGCATAAGATGCTTTATCACCGGTTCCGGCGGATCTAATATCGGAAAGCACATTGGCGGTAAATTTGTGCAGGAAGTGAACGCCGTATCGCTTGCAGTTGAAAAACTTTATCCCGCAACGCATTCTGTGATCGAGCTGGGCGGACAGGATGCGAAGATAATTATATTCAAACCGGATGAAGAGACGGGCAAGAAGAAAAAAATACCGTCTATGAATGACAAGTGTGCCGGAGGAACCGGAGCTGTCATTGACAAGATCAACGCCAAGCTGAAAATTCCGGCAGATGAACTCTGCAATATGGGTTATTATGATCTGAGACTGCACCCGGTAGCCGGAAAGTGCGGCGTATTCGCAGAGACTGATATTAACGGACTTCAGAAATCCGGTGTGCCGGCGGATCAGCTTATGGCTTCGCTTTTTGAATCCATTATTCAGCAGAATATTTCTGTGCTTACAAGAGGTCATACTCTGATGCCTGAAGTATTGCTTCTCGGCGGTCCGAATTGTTATATAAAAGGTATGAAGGAATGCTGGCAGTATAATATTCCGAAGATTTGGGAGGAAAGGAAAGTAAAACTTCCGGAAGGAATTGCTCCGGAAGATCTTATTAAAGTACCTGACAATGCGCAGTATTTCGCAGCCATCGGCGCAGTTGAATACGGAAAGGAAGAAGAAGATCATATAGGAGTTTATGCCGGATGGAAAGGACTTGAGCATTATATTTTAGTCGGCAGGGAAGAAGAGAAAAAGAAAATGAGCGGAGGAAATACTGTAGGACTTTATAAGACAGATACGGAACTTATGGAGTTTAAGAAAAAACACAAGATAGAAAAATTCATTCCGGCTGTATTCAAGCCCGGAGAGTTAGTTCAGGGATTCATTGGAATTGACGGCGGATCCACTTCCACCAAAGCCGCACTGGTTTCTCATGATAAGGAAGTTTTACTGAAAGCTTATCAGCTTTCAAAAGGAAATCCTATAGAAGATACGATCGACATTCTGACCAATATACATAAGCAGGTAGAGGATCAGGGAGCGACTCTTGAAATTCTCGGTGTCGGTACTACAGGTTATGCAAAAGATATTCTGAAAGACGTGCTGCAGGCAGATGTAGCGCTGGTGGAAACTGTTGCGCATACACAGGCAGGACTTCATTTCTATCCTGAGACAGATGTAATCTGTGATGTCGGCGGTCAGGATATTAAGATCATTATTTTGAATCAGGGAAGGGTAGTGGATTTCAAGCTGAATACTCAGTGCTCTGCAGGTAACGGATATTTCCTGCAGTCAACCGCGCAGGGATTCGGATATACTGTCGAGGAATTCGCGGATAAAGCTTTTGAAGCGTCAACATTTCCAAAATTCGGATACGGCTGCGCAGTATTTATGCAGTCTGACATTGTTGATTTTCAGAGGCAGGGATGGAAAGCGGAAGAGATAATGGCAGGACTTGCAAATGTGCTTCCGAAAAATATCTGGCTGTATGTTTCGCAGATTCCGAATCTTGCAAAGCTCGGTTCTACGTTTGTACTTCAGGGCGGCACACAGCATAATCTCGCTGCAGTAAAGACACAGGTTGACTTTATTGAAGAAAGATTCAAAGGCAGCGGTATTGAGCCGAAGGTATTTGTGCATAAGCATACAGGTGAAGCCGGTGCAATAGGCTGCGGTATTGAAGCTGCAAGACTTTATCAAAACGGGAAACGCACTGAATTCATCGGTATGGAAAGAGTAGCGAATATTTTATACAAGACTACAAGGGAAGAATCCACAAGATGTTATTTCTGTAAGAATAAATGTCTGCGTACTTTTATTGATGTTAAAACCGAGAGCATCCCTGCTGACAGAATAGAAGAAGAAAAAAAGAAATTTCTTGAACTGCAGGTTATTGAACCGGAAAAAATTGTAAATCCTAAATCCAAGGTTCCGATGGAAAGCGGTACGCAGAGACTTATCATTGCAACCTGCGAAAAAGGAACGGTGGAAGATGTTGCGGATATGAGAGGCATTAAGCAGGGGATAGACGATATCAAAAAAAGCAATCCGAACATTATTGAAGAAGCTGCAAAGATCGCGTGGGTGTCTTATAAACCGGAATCAGTTAAAGAAGAAGCAGCAGAACCCAAAGGATTATTTGTATCGAAAAAGCAGAAAGAGGAATATGCAGACAGAGCGTCAAAACTTGAAATGAGATCAAAGCTTGTGATCGGAATTCCGAGAGTGCTTAATATGTATCAGCATACTCCTTTCTTTACTGCATACTTCGAATCGCTTGGAGTGAAGCCGGGTAATTTTGTATTCTCTGAATTTACTTCCGAAGAAATGTATAAAGCCGGAGCAAAGCGAGGCAGTATTGATCCGTGTTTCCCTTCAAAGGTTGCCATTCCTCATATTCATAATCTGCTGTATGTGCAGAATAAGAAGAAGAAAATTGATTTCATATTTTCGCCTATAGTTGACAATATGCCTTCCGAGCTGGAGTTTGCTCAGGCGCATAATTCATGTCCGACTATTACGGCTACTATCGAAGCTGCAAAGGCGGCGTTCATTAAGGAAGGTGATTTGTTCAATGAATTTGAAACTGAATATGTTAATCCATTCATACAGTTATTCAATATGCAGTTGACTGCAAAGCAGATGTATGAATGTTTTGCAGACAGACTCGGACTGACAGAATCGGAAAATATGAATGCCGTGAAAGCCGGTTATAAAGCTTACTACGAATTTGTAAATGACCTGAAGCAGCAGTCATCCGAAGTACTGAAGAGACTTGAGAAGGAAAACAAGATCGGAATCGTTGTGCTTGCAAGACCATATCACAATGATCCCGGGATAAATCACGAGATACTGGAAGAGTTTCAGAAACTCGGCTATCCGGTATTTTATCAGGATACATTACCGACGGATGAAGAGACCCTTGAAATGCTTTTTGGTGATGAGATAAAAGCCGGTATTATAAGATCGCCTTTTGATATAGAGGATGTCTGGAAAAATTCATATTCGGAAAATACTTCGAGAAAAGTATGGGCGGCTAAATACGCGGCGAGACATCCTAACTTAATTGCTCTGGAGCTTTCTTCATTTAAGTGCGGACATGACGCTCCGATCTATACAGTAATACAGGAAATAGTGGAAGATTCGGGAACGCCGTATTTTTCATTCAAGGATATAGATGAGAACAAACCAGCGGGTTCCATTAAGATCAGAGTTGAGACTATCGGATATTTTCTGAGGAGATACAGGGAAGATATTGTTATGAAGACAGAAAAGATTAAGACCATTGAAGAAAGTCTAAAGGAATTTGAAAATAAGATCAGAAAAAATCTTGAACTGCAGGAAAGACTGAATAACCTGAAGGAGAGGGAATATGTTTCGGAAAAAAACGGAACAGCTCCGGTTGTAATTCCTGTAGAAGACATTAAGATTATAGATAAAGAAATGCAGGGAGTTTAATGCAGGGTTAATATTTGATCTGTAAAAAAATTGAATATTGCCTTTATAAATACGGATGATTAGATTGAAAGAAATCACAATCAACAGGGAGTCAGAAGTATTTGGTATTAAACTTAGAATTCACACAAAAAATCATAACTCCGGATGTTCCCGCGTCATATTACCCGCGGGAACGTCTAACGGAGAAACTCCTTTCATACAGGGATAAAAAAATCATTCTTATCACTGCGCCGGCCGGTTACGGCAAGACTTCCCTGTCGGTTGAATTTTTTCACAGATTAAAAAATGAAGAGAAGATATGGATAAGTATCAGCTCTTATGACAATTCCATAGAAAACTTTTTTCTGCTGCTTGCCATGGCATTTGAAAGCAGTCTGAAAAATTCTAAATTCGGAACCAAACTCAAAGCAGTTTTATCAAGATCCCAGAATTCCAATTTTGATGATAAAGTTAATTCCGTGATCTCATCCTTCTCAAGTGATTTGTTTACTTACCTGAAGAAAAAGAAAAAAGAAATATGTATTTTCCTTGATGATTTTCATAACATAGATGAGAGTGATGAGGTCTGCACGGCTTTGAATTATTTCCTTGAATACCTTCCTTCCAACGTTCATTTAATTTTTATTTCAAGAAGAGATCCGGTAAAGATCAACTATCCTAAATTCCTTGCAAAAAACTGGCTTGGTAAACTTACCAAAGATGATCTTTCCTTTACGGAAACGGACGTAAAAAAATTTATCAGACTTAATAAATTAAAAACAAACAGAATTGACAAGTCGCTTCTCGATGCATATATAAAATCTACTGAGGGCTGGGTCACGGCAATAAAACTGCTTCTGATAAGGAATGAATATAATGTGATTCGAAATGAAGATCTTTCATACGGAAAGTCAGATATCTTTGAATATTTTACTTATGAAATTTATTCGCATTTATCGGAAGAAGAGAAAAAACTTCTGCTTGCGCTGACTTATCCTGAATATTTTAACAGACATCTCATAGAGAATGTGCTTGGTCTGAAAGGCGGCTATCAAACTATTCTGAAACTGCACGAGCGGAATATTTTCATTACAAGGGAAGATGAAAATTTCAGATTTCATGAGCTTCTCAGAAGTTATCTGAAAAAGATTGCGCAGGATACTTTCAGTGATGAAGAAACTTTAACCTTTTACGGAAAGCTCGGTAAATTTTATCTCAAAGGAAAAGAATGGCGCGAGGATTATATAGGATTGAATTATCTGATGATGGCAAAAGAATATCCGGTGCTTAAAAACTGGATTAAAATGAATTCTTCCGATAAGCTCCTGCTGATTCACTCAAGCGGGCTTTATAAAATATTTGATGATATTCAGGATTTGAAATTCAGGGATTCTCTTGAATTCTTACTTCTGAAAGTAAATACTTTTGTGTATAAGGATAAAAATATTGACAAAGCTCTGGATTATCTCGGATCAATTATAAGAAAAAAATATAATATTGACAGTGATGACAATATTCTTATTCCCATGAAAAGGATTAAAGAAAATGAACTTGACTATTATGTCGAGATACTCATGCTGATCTGCAACTGCATGTTTCTTAAAGACGGCATATCAAAAGATAATATCAAAATATCAGAGCACATACTTAAGTTTAAACTCCGCCCTGAGCAGGAAATACAGTTTATTGTTTCACTTGTAAAATCATATATTGCAACGGGTGAAAATTCAAAGAGTAAAAAATATATGCATAGACTTGCAGAGCTTTTCAGACTTATTGTAAAATTAAAAGAAAAAGGCGATAATTCAATTGATGAAAATACATTTATTGAAAGTTTATTTTCACTTATAATATTTTTTGACTACGGTGATTATAAAAAAGGAAATGAGATTATTGATTTTATAAGTAATAATGTAGATCCGGATATGTTTGATCTGTCAAATCTGAGTCAGGTTTGTTTTGCGCTGTTTACGAGTTATGATAAAACATCATTCGAATATTATTTTAACCGTCTTCATATAAAAAATACCGAAAAGAATAAAACTATTTTTTCCGCATACAAAAATCAGTATGAATTTCAGGCAATACTCAAAAAGTTTCTCAATCATGAATATAAAAAAGTGATTTCTGAACTTGAGATACTTAAAAATAAAACACACCTCAGGAATTATATTTATTTTATAGACGCTCTGATCCTTTATTGTTATAATCTGCTTGATCTTCCAGACAGCGTGCTGAGATATTGTGACACAAGTGACTTCAATGTTTCGGTAACAAGAGCATATATACTGAAGATGGAAGCTTATCTTCTGAAAAATGACTTTACTAATTTTATCCGGCTGAAGAAAGAAATTACAGGCAGGGGAGAAGGGAACTTTACAAAGTTTAACCAGGCATTAATACTTTTTTTTGAATGTTACCTTTATGCAGTAAAGGATAATAAAAGATCATTCGAAACAAAATTTAATAAATTTATTTTACTTTCAGAAGAATTTGGTTATGAAAACTACATTAAATTCAGAGCCGGGTCAAACAGACTTAAATACGTATTTTCTTATGCAAAGAAGAAAGGTATAAAGTCCGGATATCTCAAAAAAATTATCAATATGGACAACGTCAGTCTGTCTGACAGCAAGAAAGAATTTGAAATTACAGTTAAGTATTTTGATAACAGCCGAATATTCATTAATGGAAAGGAGCTTAAAGACAGTATATGGATGAGACCAAGATCGAAATCGATATTCCTGTATTTCGTTTACAGAAGTAAAAATAATCAGGCGATCACCAAGGATACTTTAATAGATGATCTGCTTTACAGCTCTAAAAAAGTAAATTACGAGGCTATTGCTGATGTTGAAATAAATAATGTGAGAAAGTCGCTTCAGAATTTCTTTGCTTCGGAATTTCCTGAAGTATCAGGAAAAGAATTTATTGTTTTAAAAAGCAAAATATATAATCTCTCATCCGGAAATATTGATCTCAGATTTAATTTTGATACTGATGAGTTTATGAGAATATCTTCGGGAAATATTTCATCTGACTCAATTAAGATCATTGATATTTATAAAAACGATTTTGCTTCAGGTGTGTATAATAACTGGGCAGAAGATATCAGAGATAATTTTAAATTTATTTACTTTAAAACCATACACAAAATAATTGCGTTTACTGAAAAGAACTGTAATCAAAATAAGCTTAAAAAAATTCTTGAGAAACTATGTGAATCCGGTAACAGTGACGAAGAAATTCTGACAAAGCTTCTCCTCATTTACAGAAATGAAAAAAATGATAAAAGGTTTATTCAGGTTTACGATTCTTTTATAAAGAGACTGGTCAAGGATTTGAACTTTAAGCCATCAGAAGTTTTGAAAAAACACTATCATGAAATTAAAAAATAGATTTATCAGCCGTCAAACACTCCGGGAGTTTTGTTCATATACTCTTTGCAAACTGAAAGGTCATTTGCCAAATCGATCATATTGCTGATACTGTCGTGTGACATCGTAAAGTATTTTTTCTCAAAAAAGTCATTTACTTCTTTATCCTCATTGGTTAACAGCAGTTTTACCTTGTCAAACATTTTCTGAAGAACAGTATTAAAATCTCCGTAAGTTTTATCTATATAATCTTTTCCGGATAACTTATCAGAATTTAAAACATTTTTAAGTCCGGTTAAGTATTTAGATGTGAATATCAGATCTCTGAATAATTCCAGTTTACCTGAATTGAAGGATATCTCTATTAGCGCTGATACTTCGAAATTATTTTTAATGAAACTCCGGGAAATATCATTTATATCTGATATTATCCCGGAAGTATTTTCGGAAATTATCATTAAAATTATTTAATGGCTTCTTTGCTTTGTCTGCCGTGACAGTTTTTAAATTTCTTTCCGCTGCCGCAATAGCAGGGATCATTTCTCCCGATTTTGTCTCCAACGTGTACCGGCTGTTGTTTAACATTCTGATCCTGACCCTGACCTTCCTGCGGTCCTCCTACGTATCCCATGCCTGCGGAAGATTCATGATAAGTCCTTAATCTGGACGGATTGACCTGAGTAGGAGTTCTGACATTCTGTGCTTCTTCCGGCGCTTGCGAAGTGAATTTAAAAATAAATTTTATAATATTGTCTGAAAGCGAGTCAAGCATTTCAACGAAAAGTTTAAAACCGTCGGACTTGTATTCAAGCAGCGGATCTTTCTGACCGTAAGCCCTGAAGTTTATACCTTCCTTGAGATCGTCCATTTCCCGCAAATGTTCTTTCCATTTTTCATCAATAATACTCAGTGTCGCAAAGCGTTCGATCTTTCCCATAAGCTCTGTTCCGTATTTTTCTTCTTTTCTGTTATAATATGCTTTGGCTTCGTTAATGATCAGTTCCTTTAAACCGGATTCACCCAGTTTTTGAAATTCTTCCGGCGTTACATTTATTCTGACCAGATAAGTTCTTTGAATTTCCTCAATAAGTCCGTCAACATCTCCCTCTTCATAATATTTATTTACGGTATTTTCAACCGATTTGTCCACCATTTCAAAAATCTCATCTTTAAGTCTTTCACCCATAAGTGCCTGTCTTCTCTTTGAGTAAATTACTTCTCTCTGCTGATTCATGACATTATCATATTCCAGCAGTCTTTTTCTGATTGCGAAATTATTTTCCTCTACTTTTTTCTGCGCTCTTTCGACGGAATTAGTAATCATCTTATGCTCAATAGCTTCGCCTTCCTCAATACCGAGACGCTGCATTACATTTGCAATTCTTTCGCTTCCGAATAATCTCATGAGTTCATCTTCAAGTGAAAGATAAAACTTCGACGCTCCGGGATCGCCCTG
Source organism: Candidatus Tepidiaquacellales bacterium UBA2330 (assembly GCA_002344965.1). Taxonomy (GTDB): domain Bacteria; phylum Bacteroidota; class Ignavibacteria; order Tepidaquicellales; family Tepidaquicellaceae; genus UBA2330. The sequence continues at coordinate 79,435 of DDUU01000003.1, forward strand.
TCTGCCTGCACGTCCTCTCAGCTGTCTGTCAATTCTTCTTGATTCATGTCTTTCAGTTCCGATAATGTGCAGTCCGCCTGCTTCCGCAACTCCCGGTCCGAGTTTTATATCCGTTCCTCTTCCAGCCATATTTGTTGCAATGGTTATTGCTCCCGGTAAACCGGCATTCTCAACAATCTGGGCTTCACGAGCATGCTGCTTGGCATTTAAAACCTCATGAGGAATATTTTTTCTTTTAAGCAGTCTTGAAATAGTTTCGGAAACTTCCACAGTTGTAGTACCTACAAGTACAGGTCTTCTCTGATTTCTCATTTCCACAATCTCGTCAATTACGGCATTATATTTTTCTCTTTTCGTTTTATAAATAAAATCATTCATATCGTTTCTGATGCATTCCTTATTGGTAGGAATAACGTTTACATCAAGTTTATAAATGTCAAAAAATTCCGCAGCTTCGGTCTCAGCAGTTCCCGTCATGCCGGCTAATTTTTTATAAAGCCGGAAATAATTTTGAAGGGTAATAGTTGCAAGCGTCTGTGTATCTTTCTCTACATGCACATTTTCTTTTGCTTCTATCGCCTGATGCAGACCTTCAGAATATCTTCTTCCGGAAAGTATTCTTCCGGTGAACTCATCCACTATCATGACCTTCCCGTCCTGCACTACATAATCCACATCCTTATCATAAAGTCCGTATGCCTTTAACAACTGCTGCACTGTATGAAGGACATCGCTTCTTTCAGCGTAATTTTTACTGAGTTCATCTTTTTTTAATTCTTTTTCCTCGGCAGAAAGATCCGGATTATTATCAATAGAAACAATTTCAGATCCAAAATCAGGTAAAGTAAAGAAATCCCTTTCTTCCTGACTAGGGGCGAGAAATTCCCTTCCCTTTTCGGTAAGATCCGTAACATGCGATTTTTCTTCGATCAGAAAATATAATTCATCATCTACAATATGCATGTTTTTTGATTTGTCTCTCATATATTCGGCTTCAGTAGCGAGCAGTAATTTTTTATTCCCCGGATCGCTCAAAAGTTTCTGAAGTTTATTGTGTTTCGGCAGCGCGTGATAACTTCTGAGTAAAGCCATTCCCGCCTTTGCCATATCTTCATCGGAAATATTTTCCTTTGCAAGTATTGTCTCAGCTTCAGCAGTCATCTTGTTAACAAGATTTTTCTGAGCTTCTACCAGACGTTTAATTCTCGGATTTAGTTCATCATACTTATGCTTCGCAGCTTCTACCGGACCGGAAATAATCAGAGGAGTTCTTGCTTCGTCTATAAGTACGGAATCTACTTCGTCAACTATGGCGTAGTAGTGTTCTCTCTGAACAAGGAAATCCTTATCGACTACCATATTGTCCCTTAGATAATCAAAGCCAAATTCGTTGTTTGTTCCGTATGTAATATCACAGTTATACATCTCGCGCCTTTTGTTCGGATCCATGTCATTTAATATTACACCGACTGTAAGCCCGAGATATTTGAAAACCTGTCCCATCCATTCACTGTCTCTTTTCGCTAAGTAATCATTAACAGTAATGAGGTGAACTCCTTTACCCGCAAGAGCATTCAGGTATAAAGGCAGAGTCGCAACTAATGTTTTACCTTCACCGGTTGCCATTTCAGCTATTTTACCTTTATGCAATACTATCCCGCCGATCAGCTGAACATCATACGGGACCATATTCCATCTGATCTTATTTCCGGCTGCTTCCCATTCAGTTCCGCATAATCTTTTACAAGCCTGCTTTACAACTGCAAACGCTTCGGGAAGTATGTCATCAAGCACAGCTGCAATAACAGCATAATTTTCCTTTTCAAGATTTTCTAATTCTTCATATATATTCATTCTTTCTTCATGAGGTAAATCCTCTTTAAGACTTTCCTGAAGCTCAGCTATTTTACTTTTTGTTTCATCTGTTTCAGAGTTTATCCTTTCTCTGAATTCATTCGTTTTCTCCTTAAGCTGTTCGTCTGAAAGAGATTCATACTCCTCGAATAATATGTTGATTTCATCCACAATAGGCGTAATTGAAACGAGATCTTTTTCGTGCTTTGAGGGAAATAATTTTCTGAATATGTTAAGCATATATACTTAAATTTACTGAAATGTTAATAAAAATTTATCTGACATATAATTTACTATATTTATACACGAAATAAAAAATAAAAAATTATACAAAACGCTTGTCAGAGAAATACTGATTTATAATGATTTATACATTTTAAAGTTTTATTCAAAAAAATCTTGATGTGGAATTCCTCTGTTTGAATATTTTTTGAAATAATTTTATCCAAAGAAAATAATCAGATGAATTATTTAATAATTATATTGCATTCCGGTTTTATCCTGTAAATTTGAAATTGAATAAGAAAGTATATTTAAGTAATTTAATTTAAATCAAAATTCCTTAGGAGGATATATATTTTATGTCAATAATGATTACAACCGAATGTATTAATTGCGGTGCATGCGAACCGGAATGTCCAAATACTGCAATCTATGAAGGCGGAGTAGACTGGGTTTTAAGCGGAAATACTTACGGCGAAAATGATACGCCGCCATCAGGGTCAACAGGCTTTTATTCAAGTGAATTTTTTTATATCGTTCCTGACAAATGTACAGAATGTGTAGGTTTTCATGACGAGCCACAGTGCGCTGCCGTCTGTCCGGTTGATTGCTGTATACCGGATCCGGCTCATGTTGAAGACAAGGAAACTCTGCTTAAAAAGAAAGAAGCACTCGACGCTGAAGGAAGATAAATTTTATTATGGAATTTATCCTGAAACCGGTTGAACTTTGTTCAATCGGTTTTTTTTAAAATTCAATATGCAATATTGCTGAGATTCTGAATTACAGATGATTATACAGGATTTTCTGATATTCTTTGAAAGGATTTTTTTTCAATATCAGAATTGGTATTGTTTTCAGATGAGTCCGGTGCGCTGTTTATATCTCCGGATAAATTATCCTCACCTGAATTATTATTTGCGATATTTATAAATCTATTGCCGGTTTCAGATTCTCCTCGTTCCTGACTTTCTGAGTCAGCTTTTTCTGTAAAACTTCCTGTTTCACCTTCGAAATATTCTTTGTATTCTGATGTTTCATTATTTACTTCAGTCTCATTTATTCCGGGTTCAGCATTTTCAGGAAATGCTTTTTTATATCCGAAAAGTATTAACAGAAAACCGACTGTTACAGAAATATCTGCAATGTTAAAAATCGGCCATGAGTATATTGTTTTACCGAAAATTGTGAAGTTAGGAAAATCAATATGGATGAAATCAACGACTCTACCGTAAAAAATCGGCGCATAAGAAAAGATCTCACCATAAAACACCCTGTCAATTAAGTTTCCGATTGCTCCGCCCAGAATGAAAGCAAGCGCCAGGCGCAATAATAAGTTTTCATTCCTGTTTTTATAAAGAAAAACAATTAAAAGAATTGTTGCAAGAATTGTAAATAAGGAAAGAAATAGTTTTCCGCCGATCTGGAGTCCGAATGCCATACCCGGATTTTCAATAAAAGTAATTTTAAAAAAATTTCCTATTACTTTTATGGAAGACTGATAGGGCATTCCTTCAAAATGAATTCCAAGAGCAGGTATGGAAATACCCTTTACCATGAGTTTCGTAATCTGATCAGCAATTACTATGAAAAATGTTAAGAATAAAACTTTCAAAAAATTTTATCCTCTCATATTTTTACATTCGATGCAATGCTGTGTAATAGGAACAAGTTCCAGTCTTTCTTTATCAATTAAAGGACATGTCCTGCATAAATTTTTAGGCTCGCTCATACAGTCAACGCATATTCCGTATGTACCCTGATCGATCCTCATTAGCGCATCCTGTAAGTAACCAAGATATTTCTCATCTCTCTGCACAAACAAATAATTCTTTTCCCTTTCCATTTCATCAGTGCCCTGCTCTGCCATATGTGAGGAATATGTAAGATTATCTCCTTTATATTCTCCTGAATCTTTATCAACCAATGCATCCATGTTTGCCTTTGCGCTTTCTATAATAGCTTTTCTTTCGTGCAGTATTATATTTCTGAAATGCCTTAACTCGCTTGTATTATATTTTACTTTGGAATTTGGCTTGTATTTTTTCTGCTTTATCTGCGCTTTTTCAGTATTTTGATTACCTGAGTGTTTGAATAAGTCAGACTTTAAATCTTTTCCATTTGATTTTATTCCTGCTTTGGATTTTGCTATTGCTTTCCTTAAAGTTTTTGTAATCTCTTTTTTTCTCTCTATTACAGATCTGGAAAGCTCTGCTTTCTTAACTACGGCTTTTTTCACAGCAGCTTTTTTCACAGCAGCTTTTTTCACAGCAGCTTTTTTAACTGCGGCTTTTTTTACTACGGCTTTTTTTACAGCAGCTTTTTTTACTACGGCTTTTTTTACTGCAGCTTTTTTCACTGCAGTTTTCTTCACAGCGGCTTTCTTCACTGCAGTTTTCTTCACAGCGGCTTTCTTCACAGCAGCTTTTTTCACAGCGGCTTTTTTAACTGCGGCTTTTTTAACTGTGGCTTTTTTAACTGCGGCTTTTTTAGCTGCGGCTTTTTTAGATGTAGTTTTTTTAATAGCTTTTTTATTATTGCCAGGTGCTTTTTTCTTAATTGTCAATTTATTACTCCTTAATAAAATATGTTATTTTAATTTTTGAATGTAAATATCACATGAGATTCCGTTGATGTCAGTTTTTGAAAAATCAAATTCATGTCCGTTTGATGTTTCAATTTTATTGCTGAGAGTTTCGGCTTTTATATATTTCAGATTTTTCTTAAGTATTGAAGAAATAGTATCGTCAGTTTTAAAGTATACATTCACTTTATCGCTTACATTAAAATCATTATTTCTTCTGAAGTTCTGAACGCGGTTTATAAATTCTCTGACAATACCTTCTTCTATAAGCTCTTCATCAAGCTTAACGTCAACTGCAACAGTGAGATTCTCATGCGTTTCCAGTATCCATCCTTCAATATTTTCTGTAAAAATCTCAATATCGCCGATCTCAATCTTTACTCCTTCTGTAATGATGAACTTATTTCTTTCTATTTCTGAAATTTGAGAATCATTGAGTTCGCTGATAATTTTCTGAACAGCTTTAACATTTTTTCCAAATTTTGGTCCTATAGATTTGAAATTCGGCTTAGCTTTTTTCACTATTATATCAGAATTTCCTTCGAGTAAATTTAGCTCTTTTACATTTACTTCTTCGAGTATAATATCCTTTACTTTGAGAATTCTTTCTTTGTCTTTTTCATTAAGTACCGGAACAAGAATTTGTCTTAGCGGCTGTCTTACTTTAAGATTATTTTTTACTCTGATCGATCTGACTAAATAAACAATGTTCTGAGCAATCAGCATTTCGTCTTCAAGATTTTTATCTATATAATCTTCATCCGGATTTTCAATGTAGGATAAATGTATTGATTCATCCGGTTCGGTCAGAGTGCGGTATAATTTTTCAGTTAAAAAAGGTGAGACAGGTGATATCATTTTCAATAACTCAACTATAACATAATGTAAAGTATGATAACCTGACAATCTGTCTTTCTCATTTTCAGGATTTCTCAGTCTCTTTCTGTTTCGTCTGATATACCAGTTGGAAAGTTCATCGTTCGTAAAATCAAATAATATTCTTGAAGCTTTAGTGATATCATAATCATCCATTAGATCAAGATATTCTTTTTTTAAGGAATTAATTTTTGAGATTATCCATCTGTCAATAACAGGTCTGTCTTTTATTTTAGTAAATTTATCATTTCTGTGATCGAAGTCCGAAAGATTTGAATACAGTATGAAAAAACGAACAGTATTTATAAGTGTATCAAAAAACTTATTCTGAAGTTCTTTCAGATCGTCTTCGTTAAACAATTTTGAATTACCGATCGGTGAAGAATAAATTAAATACCATCTAAGTACATCGGCGCCGTATCTGTTTATCATTTCAAAAGGATTTACAGCGTTACCTAATGACTTGCTCATTTTCTTGCCGTTCTTATCCAGTATTAATCCGTTTACAATTAAATTTTTATATGCAACTTCGTCAAACAAAAAAGAATTTATTGCATGTAGGGAATAAAACCAACCTCTGGTCTGATCAAGACCTTCAGCTATGAAATCCGCAGGAAAATTTTTTTCAAACATATTTTCATTTTCAAATGGAAAGTGAAACTGAGCAAACGGCATTGAACCGCTGTCAAACCAGCAGTCAATTACCTGCGGGACTCTTTTCATTTTTATGCCTTCTTTTGATTCTATTATAATATCATCAATGTAAGGCTTATGTATATCCATTTCACCTTTAGCCGGGTAAACTTCGCTGTAATTTACTGACCTTTTTTCAAGTTCTTCAAAACTTCCGAGGCATTCATAATGCTCTTTTCCTTCATTGTCAGTATAATACCATATAGGAAGGGGAGTGCCCCAGAATCTGTTTCGTGAAAGAGCCCAGTCTTTATTGTCTTCAAGCCATTTTCCGAATCTGCCCGAACCGAACGCTTTCGGATTCCAGTTAACTGTATTGTTTAACCGGATCATCTTGTCCTTATATTCAGTTGTTCTTATAAACCATGAATCAGTGGCAAAATACATCAGCGGAACTTTGTGTCTCCAGCAATGAGGATATGAATGCGTGAACATTTCCTTTTTATATAGACGTCCGTTATTTTTTAATTCAAAAATTATATCCTGATCAGCTTCCTTAAAATTTTTATTCTTAAAATTTCCGGCATTTTCAATAAAGAGTCCGTTTTTCCCGACTGCAGAAAATAACGGCAGATCATACTTTAATCCCGTCTGATAATCATCTTCTCCGTATGAAGGAGCGATGTGAACAATACCTGTGCCTTCTTCAGTTGTAACGAAATCTCCTAAGGTAACATAAAAAGCTTTTTTATCTGATTTGAAAAAATCAAATAGTCTCTGATAAGGTATATTTTCCAGATCTTTTCCGTTTATCTCTTTTAGTATTTCATATTTTTCTGTTATAATTTCAATTCTTTCTTTTGCCAGAATAAATTTATCATCATTTTCAGTTTTAATTTGTAAATATACCACATCAGGATTTACTGCCAGGGCGGCATTGGACGGTAATGTCCAGGGCGTTGTCGTCCAGACAAGAAAGTCTGAATCTTTATATTCACCTTCAGAGATATGGAATTTTACAAATACAGACGGGTCTTTCAGATCCTGATATCCCTGCGCTACTTCATGCGAAGATAAAGGTGATTCGCATATCGGACAAAAAGGAAGTATTTTAAATCCTTTGTATATTAACCCCTTGTCAAAGAAATTTTTAAGTGCCCACCAGACAGATTCAATATATTCATTATGATAAGTGACATAAGCATCATTCAGATCGATCCAGTAACCGATCCTTTCAGTCATTTCTTCCCATTCCTTAAGATATGTAAAAATTGATTCCCTGCATGCGTTATTAAACTCTATTGCTCCGAATTTCTCAATATCGCTTTTTGATTTGATACCTAATTTTTTTTCAACTTCGACCTCTACAGGAAGTCCCTGCGTATCCCATCCCGCTTTTCTGAAAACTCTGTAATTACGCATGGTTTTATATCGGCATATCATATCCTTTACAGTTCTGGAAATGACATGGTGTATTCCCGGTGTCCCGTTTGCCGTGGGTGGTCCCTCATAAAAAGTAAATGTTCTGTCGGAAGGTCTGGATTTAATGCTTGCTTTGAAAATATCGTTTTCTTTCCAAAATTCAAGCATTTCAATCTCAAGCTCAGGTAAAGTTATATGGTCGGGAAGATTTTCGTACATCAAAAATTAATTAAATAAGTCAGTAAGCTAAAAAAATAGAGCTTTAATTTCAATGAAATAAGATAACTTAGTATAAGAAATGCAAAAAGCATTCATTGAACAATCAGAGTGCCTTCTTTTTCTTAACAATTGAATGAAAATATTTCAATTTCAAAAAAAAACTCAAAGTTAAAAAATTAAATTTGAGTTTTACAGAAATAAGTAAATAATTTAATGAATCTTTTATGGTCTGTATTGAAAATTTGTAACAACAACTTCCTGATCCGCATTGTTGCTTGGACCGGGATGTTTATCACCCTGTCCGTAATTTCCCATCCACAGGTTCATATGAAAAAGCTGACATGCGTCATCAGGGATAAATGGATTTTGAGAGGCAGTGGTAGTGTATTTGTTATTAGGTGTTGCCGGAAGATTATCAAGTGTGTAAATGCCGTTATACTGAGCAAAAGATACAGGAGTTTTTGACCCTGTCCATTTCATTACGAGTGTTATTTCCTTAATGCCATCTCCGATAGTATACCGCTGAACATTTGCCTGAAGCTTATCCCATTCCTGTACTGCAAACTGAGCGTTACCGTTGCAAAGTCTTTTGTCACTGACATTTGAACAGGGCGGCGTACCCCATCTGGATATTTCCGCAAGATCGATTTCTCTGTATGGATTTTGAGACGGTCCGGATCTGTCATTTTGAAATGTAAATAAACCGAAAGCAACATTCTTGTCAAGCTTATCCCAGGAAGGTGCGCTTTTAATTCTAGCAGATACTAAATAAGTGCCGTAACCTGTTGAAGCCAGAGTTTTTTTGTCACTTTTATATACTGCTACAACTTCCGACGCCATCCAGTCGCTTCCTCCGCCAAGATCATCTTTCTTGACTCTCAGATGAAGACCTTCGCTGTCGACGAATACATTTCTCGGACTCCAAGCCTGACCCTGATTCCAAAACCAGTTTGGAGAACCCGTATACTGATAGTTTGTCCACCACCAGTATCCCGCAAACTGAATCAGGCAATCATCAGTACCGCAATATTTTTTATTGACATTAACATCAAGTTTTAAATTCGGTGGAATACAGCTGCCTCTTGATAAAACATTATCTTCCTCAAGTTCATCGCCGTCATTAGTTCTTTCAGCAGGAGCGTAAATTGTTTCTGCCTGTGAAGCAAATCTTTCATCTCCGTCATCAGACCCTCCGCAGGATAAAAATAAAGATGCAAGTAAAAGAAACAGAATGTTTTTCATTTTTATCAGCATTATGTTTGGAAAAATTTAAGAAAAAGAAAAAAGTTTTTTAATTTGTAATCATTGCATGAAGGCTTTATAAACGGCATAATATCATGAATATATTCAAATTTATTTCAAAATGTAAATTTAGTTAATGAAATTCAATGATTATTTATACAATACAGATAAAAGGAATTATTGAAATTTTGACACACAGAAATTCTGGAATATCTATCCTGACAAAATTCTACAAATTATTTGTTTTAAAAAATTTAAATTTATTCTCAAAAAAAAATACCGTATGCATATTTAATACATCCGGTATTATAAAAATCCTGATAATTTACTGTAAAACTATTTTAAGAATTTATTCAAATGATCGCTCAATCAGTCTCCTATATCTTTTCTCTTTTTCCCTCTTTTATCAAGTTCTTTTCTCAGTTCTTTGTTAAATTTCTTTTTCATAAAAAATGATTTTGCGATCTGCTGCGGAGTCAGGAAAGTTTTTAATTCATTATAGAATTTTTCCTTTTGTTCGACAGATTTTTTCTCCAGTTCAATTACTTTATCAAGTTTAGAACTCATATCCGCCGCATCCGGATCGGACTCTATGGATTTATAGGTTTCTTTAATTTCTTTTCTCAAAGTTCTCATTTGCAGATTATTATCTTTATAAGATTCGACAAGTTTATCAGCCGTAAACTGATCAACATTTAAATTTGTCTTTACCTTTTCTTTAAAAAGATTTTCCAGCTCCTGCTTTTTTTGAATCTTCAATGAATCTTGCTGCGAGAATACGTTCACAGCCATTATGAGCATACTTATAATAAATAATGTTAATGAAGTTTTCATAATTATTAAATTTTAGTTTCTTTTAAGATGTTTAATATTTCCTGCTGATCAGCAGGAGATAAATCGCGGAATTCATTCTGCAGATTTACGTCATCACTTTCAATTGAATTGAGTAAATCAGACTCTTCAATTCCTGTTTCACCGGTTACTTCAATTTCATTTGATTCATCCAAGTCAAAAATATCAGCAAAATCCGGATATGATTTATAAGAATCAATATTCTCATAAGTTAATTTATTATCAGATACTTTCTTATTTTCCATTACCGGCTTTTCGGTGGTAAAATCAATTCTTATCTGATCAGGAGAATTGATTTCATTATTTCTGTAGTTTGAAATATTTGTTTTTTTCTTTATAGTCATTACATTACTTTTCTGAGTGCTAATTTCCGAATCAGTTAGATTTTTATCTTGATCTGTATTAAGATTTTCTTTTTTGACAAACTGTTTTTCGCCTCCTGTTTTATCTGAATTGCCTGTTTGCTGTAAGGGAGACTGCATATTGCCGGAGTTTGTTAATACCGGATCCGAATTTTCCTGTCTTAATATAAAAAAAAGAGCTATCAGTATAACTGTTAGAGCCGGAACAATATATTTCCATGCTTTTGAAAAATTTTGAAACATTACACTGTTTTCAGAAACAGAAGAAGCCGGGTTTATCCTTTCATTTATTCTGACCGGAAGATTGTTAAAATAATTATCCGGCGGTTCAGGAAATTCCGACTTCTCAAAAAAGCTGAGAGTTTTGCTTACTTCTTCATATTCATTTTTAAACTGACTATCGGTTTCAATTAATTTCCCGACTGCATTTGAAAGTTCGCTGTCAGAGATTTTATCATTAATAAAATCGGGTATACTCTGCATTAATTCTTCCCGAGAATAATCTTTACTTAGATTTTCCATAATTAAATTTTATGTAAAACATTTTCAAATAATTTATTTTTTTTCAGGCAGGTGCCTATCTTTTTTAAAGCGTGAAAATAATTTGCTTTCATTCCGCCAACAGATTTTTCAAGTATTTTTGAAATTTCCTCATAGCTAAGATTGTCGTAATATCTCATTATAAATACCGCGCGCTGCTGCTCGGGCAGTGTTTCAATCGCTTCCTTTAAAATTTCTGATCTGTTCTTTTCGTCTGCATTTTCGCTGAAATCATTAATGCTATCAAAAGAATGAAATTCGTTTGTTTCATCAAATTCAGAGTTTCTTTTAGCAAGTTTGTTCTTTCGGTTTAAGTGATTGATCGAATAGTTAACTGCAATTTTATAAAGGTATGTAAAAAATTTTGAGTCTCCGCGAAAACTATTCAAAGAACTGTAAAGTTTTATAAAAACTTCCTGTGTGATATCATCGGCATCATCATGATCTATAACCATTTTTCTGATCAGCATATAAATTCTTTTCTGATATTTTCTGACTATTAAGTTAAATGCATTCTGACTGCCTGCTTTAAATGCTGCAATAAGCAATTCATCATCACTGTTTATATTCAATTCAAAATCTGTCAATATGTATATTATTAGTTATTTATTCCGCATTATTGAATTTAACATAAACACACTTTGCATTCATCAAAAAGACAATATGAGATTTCAATTGGTTTAACCGCTGTTTATTAATTTTCTGAATGTTTTCCATTCTTTTAATTCAAATGCACCCAGCTTTTCGTAAAATTTAATTGCATTTACATTCCAGTCCAGAACGACCCATTCCATTCTGCCGCATTTATTTTTTTCCGCTATCCTGATGAGTTTTTCAAAAAATAATTTACCTATGCCCAGACTTCTGAATTTTTCCGAAACATAAATATCCTCAAGATAAAGACTTCTCCGCGCGAGAAAAGATGAATAAGTAAAAAAATAAAATGAATAACCCGCTGTCTGACCTTCATAATCCGCAATCAGAATTCTGTACGGAGGGTTTGAAGAAAACGCATCACGAACGAGCCTGCTCTGCGCCTTTTTGTCAGGGGGAGAAAGATTCTCAAATGCCGCAAGCTCATTTACAAGTCTTAGAATATTTTTTTTATCTGACTTCTTAGCTTTCCTGATCTTTATTTTTTTCAAAAGTTATTATAATTAAGATTTCTTTATTTAATATAAGTTTAATAATGTTTAAATTAATAAAATTTTCATAGAAATGAACTTATTAAATAGGCACAATCTGCTTTCAATAATTACCATTGCTTCAGTTATTTTATTTTCATTGGGATTTAATTCAAGCCCTGCTGATGATTATGAAGAAATGAAATGCCGGAAGAAACTAAAATCATTTGACGCATCGCTGAAAAATCTTCCTTTGAATGATGTTATAGCCGAAGTCGGTAAGTCATTTATCGGCACTCCATATGTAGCAGGTACGCTTGATGAATATCCGAACACGGAGGAGCTGGTAATTAATGTAACCGGACTTGACTGCGTTACTTTTGTTGAAAACGCTTTGATATTTTCAAGACTGATCAAATCCGGCAAAACGGATTTTGACAATTACAAAAAAGAACTGGAGTTAATTCGATACAGAGGAGGTAAGAATACGGGCTATTCATCCAGACTACATTATTTTATTGACTGGATTTACGATAATGAGAAGAAAGGCATTGTAAAGGATATCACTCCGGAATTAGGCGGAGTAAGCATTGGTAAGGATATAGATTTTATGACTTCACACAGAAATTCATACAAGCAGCTTAAGAATAATGACATACTCCTCGGTGAAATGTATGAAGTGGAAAACAACATAAACAGCAGGGATATCTATTATATACCTACCGAAAATATTTCTTCCGTTTATGATAGGTTACAAACCGGAGATATAGTTGGCATTACAACTTCAATCGGCGGTCTTGATATTGCGCACACAGGATTTATTTATAAAGAAGGTGGAAGCACCTATCTTATGCATGCTTCATTAAAAAACAAAAAGGTAGAGATTTCCGGTATGGAGCTTCATGATTATATTATGGGAAATTCTAAACAGACAGGTATTGTAGTAGCCAGAGTTTTGGAATAAAGTAAATTATTAAAAGTTGTTATTATTATATTGCCTGATCTTTTATCTGATAGGATCCATTCCTACAGCTTATATTCTGATAAAGATTAAGTATGGTAAAAATTTATCGGAAGAAGGTTCAGGTAACATCGGAGCAAGAAACACACTGGATGTAACAGGTTCAAAGGCAGACGGGTTAATTGTTCTGTTTTCTGATTTAATCAAAGGACTTATACCTGCTTTATTGCTTATAAATTACGCAGATTTAGGGAAATGGCAAATGATAATTCCCCTTACGCTACTGGTAGTCGGTCATAATTTTTCCGTTTGGATAAAATTCAAAGGCGGACGGGGTCTTGCTACAGCTGCGGGAGTTTTTATAGCAGCTGATTTTGTATTTGTAGTGCTTTGGCTGGCGTTTTATTTTCTTGCTGATTTTTTTATAAAGAATGCAAACGTATCAACCGTTATTTCATTGTTAGCGATACCGGCAGCAGTATTGATATTTCCGGGACCGGCAGTTGAGTATTTAAATCCGGTTCTTGGCGGAGGCGATGATTTATTTTATTGCCTAACCTTATTTATTTCTATCGGCACGGTAATTTTATTAAAACACATAGAACCTCTGAGACAATGGCGGTTTATAAATTTTCAAAAATAATATTAATTAAAAATTAAAATATACAATGAGCACAAACCCATTACTTAATACCCCGGAAGAGCTTGATGAAATGTCGCGTCAGATCAGAAGAGATATAATAAATATGCTGGCGATCTCACAGACAGGTCATTCAGGCGGACCGCTTGGAATGGCGGATATTTTTACCGCGATGTATTTTAATAAGCTTAACATTGATAATACTGATCTGGATAAAGAAGACAGGGATTATTTCTTTCTTTCAATCGGACACATTGCGCCGGTTTGGTATGCGACGCTTGCCAGAAGAGGATTTATGGAAATTGATGAATTAAAAACTCTGAGAAAAATTAACGGAAGGTTACAGGGACATCCGGCATCGCCAAAAGGTCACGGAGCTCCCGGAGTTGAGATCGCTTCTGGCTCACTGGGACAGGGACTTTCTATAGCTGTGGGAATGGCTATCGGACTTCGAATGGACGGAAGAAAAAATCATGTATATTGTATAAACGGAGACGGAGAACTTCAGGAAGGTCAGATATGGGAAGCCGTGATGACAGCTGCTCACCATAATGTTGATAATCTTACAATGATAGTTGACAGGAATCACTGTCAGATAGATAACAGGACGGAGAATGTTTTAAAACTCGAACCGCTTCCGGATAAATTCATAGCTTTCGGTTGGAATGTACTTGAGATGGACGGTCATAATATGCAGGATATACTTGATACAATAGAAAAGGCAAAAGCATTTAAAGGAAAACCAACCGTAATTATTGCTGAGACATTTATGGGTAAAGGAGTTTCATTTATGGAAGATAATTATAAATGGCACGGAGTCCCGCCAAGCGTTGAGCAGGCGCTTGTTGCACTCAGTGAATTAGCGCCAACGAAATACGGCGATTTTCATGAAATAAAAGAGAAAGCTGAAGCTTGATATTAATGGACATTGACTAATATTTTTATAAAACATTAAAATTAAATTTGGGAAATAATTTTTACAAAGAAGATATAGGCAGCGAAGTTTTAATAATCGGAGGCGCTGAAGATAAATTAAACGAAAGACACATTTTAAGAAAATTTGTAGAAATGTCCGGCGGAGCGGAAGCTTCAATACTTGTAATACCGATACCTTCTGATTTCCCGATTGCAACTGCAGCGCTTTACTCCGGGATATTCGGAAAAATGGGTGTAAAGAGTGTGAAGATTTTAAAAGCAACATCAAGTAAAGATTTTATTACTCTTGACAACGCTGAAGAACTAAACGGAATAACGGGAATATTTCTCACCGGGGGAGATCAGATGAGACTGACATCGATAATCGGCGGAACAACATTCCTTGCAGAATTAAAAATTAAAATAAAAAACGGAACTGTGCTGGCCGGATCTAGCGCCGGCGCTGCAGGATTCAGCTCTACTATGATCGTAAGAGGCGAACCTACAATTCAGCCTTTAAAAGATTCTATAAGACTTTGTCCGGGACTTGGCATACTTCAAAACATAATAATTGATCAGCATTTTACACAACGGTCTCGGATGAACCGGCTTATTACAGCCGTTTCTTACAACCCCAGTAATCTCGGTATCGGTATTGATGAAAATACAGCAATTCATATTAGAAAAGACGGGATACTGGAAGTACTTGGCTCAGGTACCGTAACAATTATTGACGGTTCAAATGTAACTTATAATACAATTGCTGAAGTAGAAGAATCCGAACCGTTTTCAATTGTTGGTCTGCAAATAAATATTCTTAACAGAGGCGTCCGCTATGATCTGAATAACAGAAAGCCGATTGAGATGTTTGGCGATTATCTTCAGATCTGATAAGTTAATTCTCACCGGGTTTGATTCAATGCGTAACATTTTTTTAAAAAAATTCAATAAATGAAATTTAAATCTATTTACTGAGTATGAAAATTCTTGAAATCAGGGCTTTACGCGGAGCAAACTACTGGAGCAACAGATGGAGAAAACTTATAGTAATGAAACTTGATATTGAAGATTATGAAGAAAAACCCTCTGATAAAATTCCGGGTTTTGCCGAAAGATTAAAAGAACTGATGCCAAGTCTTTATACTCATACCTGCAGTTATGGATATGAAGGCGGATTTCTTCAGAGAGTAGATGAAGGTACGTGGGCAGGCCATATTATAGAGCATATAGCGCTTGAGATTCAGACTCTGGCAGGAATGGATACGGGATTCGGAAGAACAAGAGAGACAAATACAAAAGGAGTTTACAATGTTGTATTCAGTTATCTGGAAGAAAAAGCCGGAGTGTTTTCTGCAAAAGCTTCCGTAGATCTTTATTTGTATATTGCCGAAGGTAAGAAACCCGTAGAGTTAAAGCAAAAGCTTGATGAAATAATTCAGGAGCTAAGGGAGATCAGAGAAGAAGTAAGATTTGGTCCGAGCACCGGCTCGATCATTGAGGAAGCTGAGCAAAGGGGAATTCCTCATATCAGACTTAATGACCAGTCTCTGGTACAGCTCGGTTACGGAGTTTATCAGAAAATCATACAGGCAACGGTATCATGCAATACAGGTTATATTGCAACAGATATTGCAAGCGATAAAAACCTTTCAAAGCAGCTTCTGGAAAGTATGGGAGTGCCGGTTCCTAAAGGATTTAAAATTTATTCTGAAGATGAAGTGGAAGAATCTGTCGAATCAATTGGTTTTCCGGTTGCCGTAAAACCTCTTGACTCCAATCACGGCAAAGGCATTTCAGCAAATATTAATACACTTGAAGATGCAGTTAAAGCATTCCATTCTGCGAGAAAATACTCCAGGGCGATTATAATTGAAAAGTCACTTAGCGGCAGTGATTTCCGCGCTCTGGTAATAAATAATAAACTTATAGCTGTCGCTGAAAGAACTCCGGCATTTGTAAAAGGAGACGGTAAGTCAACAATAAAAGAGTTAATAGAAAAAGTTAACGAAGATCCGCGCAGAGGTTACGGTCATGAAAAAATATTAACGCAGATAATAATCGACGGAATGACTCTCAGATTACTTGAACTGAAAGGCTATACTCCGGATACAATTTTAAAGAAAGATGAAATATGTTCTCTAAAATCCACTGCTAATATTTCAACAGGAGGTACTGCTATTGACAGAACTGATGAAGTGCATCCGGATAATATATTTTTGTTCGAAAGGATTGCAAAGATAATTGGTCTGGATATTGCAGGTATTGACGTAGTTGCTCCTGATATAACAACTCCATTAACGGAAAACGGCGGAGGCATTGTAGAGATTAATGCAGCGCCGGGATTCAGGATGCATCTCGCTCCGTCAGAAGGTATTGCGCGTAATGTTGCTGAACCTGTTGTCAATATGCTTTTTCCTGCAGGCGAGAAATTCAGAATACCAATTATTGCCGTTACAGGAACAAACGGTAAAACTACAACTACCCGACTAATTTCTCATATCCTGAAAAATGTGGGAAAGACTGTCGGCTTTACAACAACTGAAGGCGTATATATTGGAAACAGATTAATAAAAGCCGGAGACAATACAGGACCGGTTTCAGCTCAGATGGTTTTGAGAGATCCAACCGTAGATATTGCTGTGCTGGAAACTGCGCGAGGAGGACTGCTTCGCGCAGGTCTGGGATATGACGGATGTGATATCGGAATTGTAATGAATGTGACTGCTGATCATCTCGGACTTAAGGATATTGATTCTCTTGAAGATATGGCAAGAGTGAAAGCAATCGTTGCAGAAAATGTTTTTAAATCAGGTTATGCTGTTTTAAATGCCGATGACAAGCTTGTTTTAGCAATGAAGGATAGGCTGAGTTGTAATGTAGCCTTATTCAGTATGGATGAAAATAATGAAGCAGTCAAAGCTCATACCAATAAAGGAGGAATTGCCTGTGTATATGAAAATCATTTTATAACGCTTCTAAAAGGTCACTGGAAATTAAGAGTGGAGAAAGTTATAAATATACCCCTGACTTATCAGGGTAAAGCAGCATTTATGATACAGAATGTCCTTGCGGCTACACTGGCAAGCTATATACTTCACGGTGTAAGTATTGAAGATATAAAATTCAGTCTCAGTTCGTTTGTACCTTCAGTCACCCAAACTCCCGGAAGACTTAACCTTATCGATGTCGGTAATTTTACAGTATTGATTGACTTTGCACATAATCCTGCAGGAATGGAAGCTCTTTCAAAATTTGTGGAAAAACTTACCAATAAAATCAAGACAGGTATAATCGGCGGAACCGGTGACAGACGAGATGAAGATATAAAAAATCTCGGTAAAGCTGCCGCTAAAATGCTGACAAATATTATTATCAGAGAGGACGAAAGTCTCAGGGGAAGGAAAGAAGGTGAAGTTCATAATCTGATGCTTGAAGGAATTAAGAGCGAAAAACCTGACGTTCCGGTTAAAGTAATAACGGATGAAGTGGAGGCGTTAAATTTCGGATTAAAGAATGCAAAAAAGAATGAACTGCTGATTATACTTCCGGATAATATTCCAAGGGCAATAAAGATAGTAAATGAATTCAGGGATAAGCTTAATAAGATCAAGATAGAGCAGAGCGATATACCGAATATTAATGAGTAGGGAATAGCGGCTGGGGAGTGGGGTGTGGTTTGGAAAACCACTTTAGTGGTTTTCGTGGATGTATGACGGAATTGTATTCCGTCATATTTAAACCATACCTGCTGATTTGTATTCAATAGTTTCATAAAATTTTTTTCATCCGGTACAGATTGAATTTAATTCAAAGCAAATACTTTCAGAATTAACCAAGATTAATATTGTTGCAAACAGTAAACGAGTTTAACTTATTTTACCGGTTAAAATTTATAAAATAGTTTACTGAATATAAATGATCCTTTACAGTTTAATTTGCTTTTTTATTAATCTTAAAACGCTTTGGTCCAATATGTTTAAATTTATTCACCTAACTCATTTTCTCAATTGAATCACATAATTAAAATATTTAAATTGCATTTTCCAAAAATTTAATTTAATTCACATGAATTTTCCCGCTGCTTTAAAATATTCCAAAGATCATGAGTGGGTTAAGCTGGATGGTGATGTCTGTACAATCGGCGTTACTGACTATGCTCAGGGCGAACTCGGAGACATTATTTATCTTGATATTACAGCAGACACCGGTAGCGAAGTCAATGCAGGTGAAGTGATTGGATCTATAGAAGCTGTTAAAACAGTTTCTGAAGTCTATTCTCCTGTGTCGGGTAAGATCATTGAGTTTAATTCAGGTATCAATGACAATCCTTCGCTTGTAAACACTGATCCTTATGACGCGGGATGGTTGATAAAAATTCAGCCTTCAAATATGGACGAGTTAAATAATCTGCTCAGTTCTGATGATTATAAAGCGCTTATCGGCGCTTAATTAACATTGCTGCTTTAATTTTTTTTTTTTGTTCTTTTAAATAACAGAAACATATGAAAATAAATATTCACAACTTAAGAGAAAACGAAACTGATTTTAAATTCACAGTGTCACGTGATGAAGTGAATACAGATTTTTTAAAATTTACATCTGATGTTAAAGTTATTGCCGTGGTTTTAAAAACCGGCAGTCAGGTTGATATAAGAATAAATATAAGCGGCGATTACGAATATGAATGTGACAGATGTCTCGAAATCAGAAACGGAAAACTTGATAAAAATTTTGAAATAGTTTACAAGTTCGATCTCAGAAATTCGGAATCCGGGTATGATACTGATGATGATATAAAATTCATTGCTCCTAATACACAGGTAGTAAATATTGATCAGGATGTTAGAGATTTTATTTTTATATCTCTGCCAATGAAAAACGCTCCAGAAGAAAAAGACGGAATCTGTACCGGCTGTCATAAAAACGTAGAAGAAGTAATTCAGATAAAAAAGGAAAATGAAATAAATCCTGTCTGGGAAAAATTAATAAAAAATAAATAAAAATATAACTTAATATGCCAAATCCTAAAAGAAGACATTCCAAAGCAAGAGGACGAAAAAGAAGGACTCATTATAAAGCTACTGCTCCGACATTAATGTCATGTCCGAATTGCAGTGAAATGAAACCTTCTCACAGAGTATGTCCGTCATGCGGATTTTATGACGGTAAAAGCATTTTGCAGCCAAAGAAATAAATTCATTCCCTCCTTTATCTGCGTTTCTGAAATTTCAAATAATTGAAGTTAATATTTGTAACAGGATCTGATGAATAAATTAAAAATTGCAGTTGATGCCATGGGAGGAGATTTTGCTCCTCTTAATGATGTATCAGGAGCTATAATTGCTGCTGAAGAAAAACCTGATCAGCTTGAGATCATTCTTGTTGGAAAGGAAAAACTGATTCGCGATGAAATATTAAAACACAAAATTTCTCTTCGTAATCTTGAAATCATAAACGCTGATGAAGTTGTAACAATGAAAGACTCCCCTGTAGAGTCGCTGAAGACTAAACCTAATTCATCCATAAGCGCAGGCCTCGATCTTGTGAAACAAAAAAAAGCCGATGCATTCATAAGCGCAGGAAATACAGGCGCGGTAATGACAGCTTCAATACTGAAGCTCGGAAGAATTAAGGGAGTGGGCAGACCCACCATAGGTTCGCTTTTCCCGACTGATAAAGGTAAGACAATGGTGTTTGATGTCGGAGCTTCAGTGGACTGTAAAGCAGTTCATCTTCTTGAGTTTGCGATTATGGGAAGTATTTTTATGAAAAATGTTCATAACATTGACAAACCCAGTATTGGACTGCTTAGCGTAGGTGAGGAAAAATCAAAAGGCGACAATCTTACAATTGAGACATATGAGCTTCTGGAAAAATCCGGTCTTAATTTTAAAGGCAATGTGGAAGGAAGAGACGTACTCAGAGGTAAAGTAGACATAATTGTCTGCGACGGATTTGTTGGAAATGTGATTTTAAAATTTGCGGAAAGTGTGCTCGATGTGATGAAAAGTAAATTCAAGTCATACGCTGAAAAAGGTTTTTTTCATAAGATATGGGTTGGTATGATGTACGGAACTTTGAAGAATGTAGTATTAAAGGATTTTGATTATCAGGAATACGGCGGAGTTCCCCTGCTTGGAGTGGACGGAGTTTCAATAATCGGTCATGGAAAATCTTCACCGATCGCTGTAAAGAATATGATCTATAAAGCTGAAGAAATGGTTAGAAAAGAAGTGAATGAAAAGATCAGAATAGAATTAAGCAGTTTAACAAAAGAAAGCAGATAAAGGATATACAAAAGACTTTATTTTTACGGCGTATAAAATTATATTTGTAACTTAAATTTTCTACTAAACAATATTTTCAAAATTTATATCTAATGGCTAAACAACAATCATTTGCCGATAAAGCAAACAAGCTTGGAAAGAAAAACGAGCTGATCGTAAAATGTCCTGATACCGGCGCTGATACTAAGATAATTAATGTCAGAATAGTCGATACTGTCAAATCGGATAAAGGAACTTTTAAATTTCTTGACAGAAACATGAAAGTTTACGAATCCACATACAAACAATATAAACCGTAGTTAAAAATAATATCATGTCAAAAATCTGTAAAGTTACCGGTAAGAAACCCTTAGTCGGAAATAATGTATCTCACGCCAATAATAAAACTAAAAGAAGACAAAATCCGAATCTTCAGAAAAAAAGAATTTGGCTTGAAGAAGAAAAAAGATTTGTCACATTAAAGATCTCGGCAAAAGGAATTAAAACTCTCAGCAAAAAAGGCGCGCAAGCAGTTTTGAATGCCTGATAAAAGTTTATCCGGATTAAAGATAAGCATAATAATACCTGCTCTTAACGAAGAGAAATTAATAAGAAGAACATTAACCCAATTCACAAATAGTTTGAAAAAACGTTTTGAATTGGAAATCATAGTCAGTGACGGAGGAAGCACGGATAGTACTCTTGATATTGCATATGAGTTAGCTGACAGGGTTGTTTTAAAGAGTAAAAATATTCCGCAGAACATCTCCCGTGGAAGGAATGCAGGCGCAGAAATTTCTTCGGGAGATGTTCTCGTTTTTTTAAATGCTGATACTTATGTTCTTGATCTTGAAACAATGCTGAATATCATAAATGAAGAGTTTAAAGATGATAGTGTAAATGCTCTTGCTTGTGTGATAAAGGTTTTTCCGGAAGAAGAAATTTTATCTGACAGAATGTTTCATACATTCTATAACGGATATGTGAAATTTCTCAATAAGTTTCTTATGGGAATGGGAAGAGGCGAGTGTCATATAGTTTCCGGAAAAAGATTCCGCGAAATTAACGGTTATGATGAAGAAATGATTGCGGGTGAGGATTTTGATCTTTATAAAAGATTAAGAAAAACAGGGAAGATCAAATTTAAAAAAGAAATTGTGATATTTGAATCGCCCAGGCGATACAGAAAATTCGGTTATATAAAAGTATTCTGGAACTGGACAGTAAATTCAATTTCAGTTTTTTTATTGGGAAAATGTGTTTCCAAAAGCTGGGATCCGGTCAGATGAAAATAGCTAATATAGTTAACGGTAATATTCAGTTTCAAGAGTACATGCATAAATGGTAAATGATTTTTTTAAGGTTGTATCAATCAGTAATGAGGACGGAGTTAAAGCAAGATTAGGTGAAATAAATACTGACAGTTCCAAGATAAGTACACCTGTATTTATGCCAGTCGGCACTCTTGGTAATGTAAAAGCTCTGGAGCAGAGGGAACTTATAGAGTTTGATTCAAGAATAATCCTTGCCAATACTTATCATTTATTTCTGCGTCCGGGTACGGATGTAATTGAAAATGCAGGCGGTCTTCATAAATTTATGAACTGGGACAGAAGTCTGCTGACCGACAGCGGAGGTTTTCAGGTATTCAGTCTTGCTAAGCTGAGAAAAATTTCAGAAGAAGGTGTTGAATTTTCATCACACTTAAACGGAGATAAATGTTTTTTCACTCCGGAAAAAGTAATTGATATTCAGAGATCAATCGGATCCGATATTATGATGCCTCTTGACGAATGTCTTCCTTATCCTTGTGATCATTCAAGAGTGAAAAAATCAATCGGACTTACTTTCAGATGGGAAAAAAAATGTTTTGAGCATTTGAGAAATACTGAAAGTATATACGGAAAGAAACAGTTTTTATTTTCCATAAATCAGGGAAGCGCTTTTAAAGATCTGAGAAAGGAAAGCATTGAAATGCTTTCTGAAATTGACTTCGACGGAAATGCAATCGGAGGTCTTGCAGTTGGCGAAGAGAATGAAATTATGTATGATATTACTGATCATTGTACGGATTATATGAGTAAAGATAAGCCAAGGTATTTAATGGGTGTGGGAACACCGGTTGATCTGCTGGAAAGTGTGCAGAGGGGAGTGGATATGTTTGACTGCGTTATGCCGACTAGAAATGCAAGACACGGCAGACTGTTTACAACGTTCGGTGAGATCAATCTAAAAAGTTCTTTATATAAATTTAATAACGATTCGCCGGACCTTGAATACAAATCATATACATCAGAAAATTTTTCACTGGCGTATCTGAGGCATTTATTCATTTCAAATGAAATACTTGGATTTCAGCTTGCGACAATTCATAATATAGGATTTTATCTGAATCTTATGAAAAACATCAGGCAGGCATTGAGTGAGAACAGATTTTTAAATTTTAAAAAAGAATTTTTAGAAAAGTATTTAAGTAATACAAATAAAAATATCAATTAAATAAAATTAAATTAACAATATAAAACAATGGAATCAGTAAGTTTAATATTTTTACAGCAGGCACCCGGAGGAATGGAATCTATTTTATCTTCAATAGTACCATTTCTTCTGATTATTTTTATTTTCTATTTTCTGATATTAAGACCACAGCAGAAGAGACAAAAGGAAAGAGCAAAGCTGCTCGAGTCAATTAAAAAAGGTGATAAAATAATTACTGCCGGTGGAATTCACGGTGTTGTAGAAGGTCTCGATGATGCGACAATCCTCGTTAAAGTTTCAGATAATGTGAAAATGAAAATGGAAAGATCAGCTGTTACTACTATAATTGGAGTAACTGACCTTGAGCCGGAAAAAAAATCTTTATTAGGTTAAGCATAATTGAAAAAGGAAAAAAAATACGGATTAAGCACTATCGATTCAGCTTTGTCTGATTTCAGAAAAGGCAAAATCATAATAGTGGTGGATGATGAAGACAGGGAAAATGAAGGCGATATGATCTTCTCTGCGGAAAAGACAACGCCCGAGCTTATAAATTTTCTGTCTAAGCATGCAAGAGGATTGATTTGTGTGCCGATGGAAGATGAGCGTTTAAAGGAACTGGATCTGAATCTTATGACAGCAAATAATACATCACTGCATGAAACTGCATTTACTGTTAGTATAGATTATTTATACGGAACGACAACTGGAATATCCGCTTCAGACAGGTGGAAAACAATATTATCTCTTATTGACAGTAAAACAAAACCTTCTGATCTGGGTAGACCCGGGCACATATTTCCTTTAAGATCAGCGCCTGGCGGAGTGCTGCGAAGAGCCGGTCATACTGAAGCTGCAGTAGATCTTGCAAGATTATCAGGACATTATCCGGCAGGAGTTTTGTGCGAGGTAATGAAAGAAAATGGAGAAATGGCAAGACTTCCTGACCTGTTTGTAATTGCTGAGAAATTCGGAATTAAAATTATTTCCATCAAAGATCTTATAGAATACAGACTGCAAAGAGAAAAACTTGTTAGTCAGCTTGTAGAAACAAATCTTCCGAGTGAATACGGTGATTTTAAAATTATTTTATATGCAAGTAAGGTTGACAACAAAGAGCATATTGCAATTATAAAGGGAAAGATAAACTCAAAACTTCCTGTGCTGGTTAGAGTTCATTCTGAATGTCTCACTGGTGATGTATTCGGCTCTATGAGATGCGACTGCGGTGATCAGCTACAACAGTCATTAAAGATGATCGAAGAAAACGGGTCCGGAGTAGTGCTGTATATGCGTCAGGAAGGCAGGGGAATCGGACTTCACAATAAGCTTAAGGCATACAATATTCAGGAGAAAGGTAAAGATACAGTTGAAGCAAATCTCGCGCTTGGATTTCTTCCGGATCTGAGAAATTACGGGATCGGAGCACAGATACTAAGAGATCTCGGAGTAAGAAAAATGAAACTGATGACAAACAACCCAAAGAAGATAGTCGGGTTAAATGCATACGGCCTGGAAATTACGGAGAGAGTCCCTATTGAGATAAAAGCAAACAGCACTAACAGAAATTATCTTGAAACAAAAAAAAATAAACTTGGTCATTTACTGTTGATCAATACAAAAGATCTTAAAAAAAATTATACTAAAAAAACTAAAAGTAAAAAACTAAATTAAGAAAAAAATGGATATCGTATATCTCACAAGGTCAAGATTAGTGGAAATTGAAAATGAATTACTGGAACTGAAAACCAGCGGAAGAAAACTTATGGCTGAAAAGATCGCCGAAGCGCGTTCACACGGCGACCTGAGCGAAAACGCTGAGTATGATGCTGCAAAAGAAGCACAAAGTCATCTGGAATTCAAAATAGGCAAGCTCGAAACTATGCTTTCGAGAGTAAAAATTATTTCACCGGAAGATATGCCTAATGATGAAGTTTATATACTTTCAGTTGTAAAAGTGCTTGATACTAAACTAAAGGAAGAATTTACTTACACTCTTGTATCCCCTGAGGAAGCTGACTTTGAGCTTGATAAAATATCAGTCACTTCTCCTATAGGAAATGCATTGCTCGGTAAGAAAAAAAATGAAACTGTTGAAATTAATGTCCCTAACGGAATTACTAAATATAAAATACTAGAGATCTCTAAATTAGATTAATAATGCAGAAAAGTAAATCATCAGAGTTTAAAGTAGGATTGTTTGTATTTGCAGCGGCATTTATTGTGATTCTATCAATATTCTGGGCAAAAGGATTTTCAGTAGGACTGACAATGCAGGAATATGTTGTCTTTTTTCCCAAAGTCAGCGGTCTGAATGAAGGTGATCAGGTAAGTCTGAACGGTGTGAGAAAAGGTAAAATAGATAAGATAGAACTGCAGGGTGATTCTGTGAAAATTTCGTTCAGCATAGATAAGGATATTAAGCTAAAAAGTGATTATTATATTTATGTTGCAGCGACTGAGCTGACTGGCGGTAAAGTATTATATATTGAACCGGGAAAAAGTTTGACCGAAGTTCCGCCAGGAACTCCGTTACTCGGGACTCCCGGCGCTGATTTCTCATCACTTATGAATTCATTCGGTGATCTGACCGAAGATGTAAAATTACTGATTGGTGAGTTTAAAAAGTCAACAGAAAATCTGAATGTTGTTATTGCAAATGTAAATGATATCGTCGGCGATGAAGGACTTAAGAATTCAATCAAGACTACTGTGAGTAATTTATCAGTGACATCTCAGAATCTTAATCAGCTTGTTAATGAAAGCAGAACAGGAATAACCGGACTTACTACCAAAGCCGGAAACACTCTGGAGTCAATTGATCTTACTGTCGGTGATAACGGAAAAGAACTTAAAAATACTCTGCTGGAAATTCAAACGCTGACCAGCACAATTGACACGCTTGCCGTAAATCTAAATAAAGTTGTAAATGATATTAATAATAAAGAGAAAGGTATTGGTAAGTTTCTTACTGACGATGAATTTTTCAATAACATAAATACAACTCTTACTGAAATAGAAAAGCTTTCAAAGAATATAAGAAAAAACGGCGTAAAGCTGAATATATTCTAAACCTGAATTTTAGAAATAAAAAAGCCGGATAGTAAAATTATTATCCGGCTTTTTTTATAAAAAGAAATTTTATTTCATTAAAAATCCAACATCAATTTTATGTGTTGAACCGACATTTCCCATTGAATTAAAAGCGTAATCAAAAGAATAATTATCAAGAAATTTCACACCGATACCTGTTGAAAATCCGGCAATACCCAGCGAACTTCCTGTTTTCAAATCCTGTCTCTGGGCATTATTATAACCAACTCTGAAATCTATGTTATCACTAAGGTCAAACTCACCTCCAACCGAAAGATTCTTAAATTTATCAAAAAAGTCCTCTGTAGTCGCGGTTAAATCACTGAATTCAAAATGAACTCTTAAAGGCAAATGTTCAAGCTTTTTACTTACGCCGACCCTCATATCAAGCGGCAGATCTTCTTTCGTATTGTGATACTTGCTGATCTGTGTGCCGACATTTAACAGACTGAAACCGAAATTCCACATAGTCGATGGTATAACGTAAAGAAGACCAACGTCAACTGCAATTGCAGATGAATTAAAATCGTCTATCTGAGAATAAATATATTTTAAATTTGCTCCGTAGTAAAAATTCGGTCTGAAATTATTCGAATAACTTACTGAAAGCGCCAGATCATTAGCGGAGAAAGTGCCTAAACTGTTTGACTGCTCGTCGAATTTCTCGAAACTGCCGTAATTAAAATATTTTACTGAAGCGCCGATATAACCAATGTCTTTATATCTCTGACCGTATGAAATATTTCCGGAATTTATGTCAAGCAAATATTTATAAAATCCTATATAAGCCTGCGTATTCTGAATAGTGGAAAGCCCTGCAGGGTTATAAAAGAGAGAATTCACATCACCGGTATTAGTCACAAAACTACCGCCAAGTGCGGAAGCTCTTGCTCCTACGTCAAGTCTGAGGAAATTATAACTGTCATTTTGTGAGTAAATTTTAACGGAAAAAAGGGAAAGAATTACAAAAGAAATAATTAGTGATTTGATTTTCAGCATTTTTGTAAATTTTTTAAAGAATAAGTAACAATTGTATTGTCATAGATTCATTTTTAGTTTAACAATAATATTAGTTTCGATATTTATTGTCAATTGCAATTTTGAAGTGAAAGGAAATTATAATAGTATAATTACAAAAACTTTAGTTTAAAAATTCAATAAATAAATAAATTAAATTCTAAATTTCTTGATGTTATTTTATTACAAAATCTGTTTCATTTATTTGCAGCTGTATATCTTCTGATTTAACGGATTTGACAAAAGATCCCGAAGGACCTATTTGTAATTCTCTCAGAAAGTCAATAATAAGACCGGATTTTCCCTGTGCTTCTGCTTCTACATCACCGTTAAATAAATTTTTAACATAACCGGTTATTCCGTATTCTTTTGCTTTTTTGTAAGCGAAATACCTGAAACCAACTCCCTGAACAAATCCTTTGACAGTTATTTTAATTCTTTTTTCCAAATAATTTTCTAAAATTAGTAAGTCCGGTAAATTCAGATATCATAAGTCCGCAGACCATTATAACAGCTCCGCTGATCTGATTGGCATTCATTATTTCATTCAAGATTAAATATGCAAACAGCAGAGCAAAGAGAGGTTCCATATTATAAATTATACCCGCTCTGAGCGGAGTTGTAAGATGTTGAAATTTTGTCATCAAAACTATGCTTATCAGTGTGGAAAAAATGGTGGTATAAATCAGCGTAACTATTAATACCGGTTTTAAAGTAAAGTTTATTTCATTCATAACCAGATGTTCATAGAAGAATGTGAAAATTAATCCTAGAACTGCGGAAGTTACGAACTGACCTAATATTAAAATATTGAGATCAGAGGATCCGGAAAATTTATTGAGGAGAACAATATGAATTGCAAAAAAGAATGCACAAAACAGAGTCAGTAAATCTCCGATGTTGGGTATGATCTCAAATGATTCCGATAAAATATACAATCCGATAATTACAACAATAGCTCCCAAAAGACTGTTGAGTTTTGGCTTTGATCTCATAACTGCATACTGAATAAATGGAATGAAAATCAGATTTGCAGCTGTGATAAAAGCGGATTTGGTAGCTGTTGTATACTGCAAGCCGATGGTCTGAAAAATAAATCCCAATACCATAAAAAGTCCGAGCAAAAGACCAGGTTTCAGTTCTCTAAAACTTACATTTCTCAGTTTACTTTTAAACAGGATTAAAAAAAACAAAAGTGTCATTAAGAATCTGATGAAATTAAAAAGAACGGGAGAGACAGTATCTAATGAAAGTTTTATAAGCGGAAAGGAAAGTCCCCACAGGAAAGTTACAAAAAGAAGAATAAGCTCCGCTTTATACAGACTAAAAATATTATTTTCGGAATAAATTTTATTACCGGATTGATTCAAATTTAAAATTTAATCTGAAAAATACTAATTATAAAATTTCTCTTTATAAATGATTAGCGCGCAGGATATCAGCCAGAATAGAGAATTAATAATGATAGGAATATCTCTTGTAACTATTTGAGTCGGACTCTCTCCGAGATTTTTTTTATGCAGCAGATATAAATATCTGAAAATTCCGTAAATTACAAACGGAGTTGTATATATCAGTAGTTCGGAATGAAACGCCTGAACAGCTTTTTCTGAAACAGTATAAAGAGCATAAGAAAGAATTGTCCCGGTAGCTGCTATAGTATTCATCTGATCTACAAAAACAACATCATAATCACTTAATACTTTTCTCTGCTTCTCCAGATTTTCCTGATTTGGTCCGGAAAGCTCAGCCCTTCGCTTTGAAATGCCGAGGAATAATGAAATAAAAATTGTAGTAATAATCATCCAGCTGGAAACGCTTACATTTATTGCGAATGCTCCTGCAACAACTCTCAGCATGAATCCGGCTGAAATAGAGAATACATCCAGTAAAACTATGTTTTTTAATTTAAATGTATATAGAAGATTATTTATCAGATATAAAGAGATTGCAAAAATAAACAGCAGCGGAAGTTGCAGTGAAAGTAAAACTGTGATTAACAGAAGGACAAAAAACAGAATCTTTGCCTGATTAACGGAAACTTCACCGGCAGCAATAGGCCGGTATCTTTTTTTCTTATGAACTCTGTCAGACTCTACATCTACAATATCATTAAGAACATACACGCTGCTTGAGATTCCGCAGAAAGCAAGGAATGCAACTATGCTTGTAAGAAGCATAGGAATATCCATCAGTTTTCCTGCAAAAAGTATCGGCGCAAAAACAAACAGATTTTTTATCCATTGCTTGGGACGTATAAGCTCAATAAGTTTTAAAATTTTCAAATTTATTGCCGGTTAAAATTTGTTTTATATACTTTCATTTCAATGCCTCCGCAAATAGTATTTTCTTCAAGTATTGCGCTGGTTATAAATGTTAGTTCGCTGCCGTATTTTTCAAGATACTCTTTAAACCAATGATCATATATTATAATATAGGCAACATCATTTTTTTTTAATAGATAATTTACTGAATCCAGATTATCGTCCCAAGAATAAGTTCTGTAACGTAATATCTCAGGCGTAATTAATCCCGCCATATCTATTACTCTGTTGTTACTTAAAAAAGTAATTGCCCCGATATCATTGACAGCAATGGTCTCATTTCTTCTGACATTATACTGCACCCATTCGGCAAGTTTAACCTGCTGTGAATTTATGTTGTCAACGTTTTTCCCCAGAGCGACAGCATATACGAAATAATATATGAATGAGAACAGAATTAAAAAAACAGGAGTTAATGTTTTCGGACGCAAAAAATTCGTTAGTTTCCGATAATATTGTTTCTTGAAAACTGTAAAAAGAGTGTAAACAGCAATGATGTTTACAAAAGGAATAAGCGGCATTGTATATCGAACATGATGACGCCAGTTCGGAATAAGAACGGATGAAACTAACGGAAGGAATATAGCCCACAGAGCAATCAGATTCAGGTATTTGAAATCACTAAAGTAAGTACGGTAGTTTTTGAAGTAATAGAAAATAAAACCAAAAAATAATATACCAGTAACGAAATTGTCTCTAAGAAAAAATATACTAACTATTCTCAGATAATTGAAATTTGGTATCAGACTGAACCCCCCTCCCTGTCCGCGGAAAGTATTCGGGAAAAAGTGACCGCTAATCTGATATGAGAATATTAAATATGGAAGCGTAACTAAAAGAAACAAAAATATAAATAATATAAATTTTAATATATTTGCTTTAAATGTCTTATCTTTAATAAAGTTAAGAGTAACATCAAAAGCATAAATTGAATATATTAACATTCCTTCCGGTCTTAAAACAGATGAAAGCGCAAACATAAAAGTTGGTAATACAGAAAATTTATTAAACCTGAGATCATTTAAATGAAAGTAAACTCCGGCCAGAGTAAAGAAAGTAAACAAGGTAGTCTCCATACCTGACATTGCCGCCCATGCAAATCTGCCTGCAAAAACTGTTAAAAGTGAAATTATTAGTGACAGTTTTTGAGGTGTAAAATATACCGGAATCGAATCACTGAATTTAATATTACTATTTTCAAAAATCAGAAGGGAAATCTTATAAACAATTAGACAAGTGAAAATATAGAATAATCCGGAAAGGAAAACAGAGTTTATTATAAAATTCGGGATAAGTAAACTTGAAATGCCAAGGATCACAACATAAAACGGAGAAGTAGTGCCGGCTGTTGGTTCACCCGGATTATAGTTAAAGAAGTAACCGTTTATAAAATTATCAGCGAATCTGAAATGTATCCATGTGTCATCAAGGGGTACGCCCATTTTCCCGTCTGTAAAATAATATTCGAAAATCAGATAGACTGTAATTGACAGCAGGCAGGCTGTTATAATGAAAACATAATTTTTATCCTGAAAATACTTTATCATTGAAAATAAATATGCAGACTAAATGATTATTAATAAAATGAGCGAGAATAATCTCGCTCAATATTGGAATCAAAACCGGTTTAAGAAATTTAAAATATAAATTCTGTTATAAAAGTATATCAGAATACCGCCTGTTCTTCATACACTCCGAAAACTTCTTTAAGCTCAGAGCACATTTCACCGAGAGTGACATATTTTCTTGCACAGTCAAGAACCGCAGGCATGAGATTTGTGCCGTTTGCAGCGGTTTCTTTTAAATGCTTTAATGCGTTTTTCACATCTTCCTGATTTCGTGAAGCTTTTAATTCTTTTAATCTTTTGATCTGCTTTTCTTCTACATCTTTTGATATCTGCAGAATAGGAATATCAATTTTTTCATTCTCTTCTACAAAGTCATTTATACCTACTACAATTTTTTCCTTTTTATCGAGCTCAAGCTGATATCTGTATGCCGCATCTGCAATCTCTCTCTGGAAAAAACCGTTTTCAATACATGCGACTACACCGCCCTGTGAATCAATCAGATTAAAATATTTTTCTGCTTCCGCTTCAATATCATCAGTGAGCTTTTCAACATAATAACTTCCGCCGAGCGGATCTGCTACGTTAATAACTCCATGTTCATAAGCAATAATCTGCTGAGTCCTTAAAGCAATCTTTACTGCTTTATCCGAAGGTAATGCAAGAGTTTCATCCATTGAATTAGTGTGGAGACTTTGCGTGCCGCCGAGAACACCGGCTAAAGCTTCGATTGCAGTTCTGACTATATTATTTTCCGGCTGCTGCGCTGTAAGCGAGCATCCAGCAGTCTGAGTATGAAATCTCAGTGTCCATGACTTCGGATTTTTTGCGCCATATTTATTTTTCATTCTTTTAGCGTAGATCCTTCTTGCAGCTCTGAACTTTGCTATCTCTTCAAAGAAATCAAGATGCGAATTAAAGAAATATGAAATTCTCGGAGCGAATGAGTCTACATTCATTCCTCTTTCTATACAAGCTTCTATATAAGCGAATCCGTCTGCAAGAGTAAATGCGAGTTCCTGGGCTGCCGTTGAGCCGGCTTCTCTTATATGATATCCGCTGACGCTGACTGGATTGAACTGCGGGACTTCAGCCGTAGAATACTCAATCATATCAGTTATGATTCTCATAGATTCCTTTGGCGGGTATATATATTCTTTCTGTGCAATATATTCTTTTAAAATATCATTCTGCAGAGTTCCTCTTAATTTAGAAAAAGGCACACCTTGTTTTTCAGCAACTGCAAGGTAAAAAGCATAAACCATGATAGCAGGGGAGTTGATTGTCATAGAAGTTGATACTTTATCGAGCGGAATTCCGTTAAACAATATTTCCATATCCTGAAGTGAAGAAATTGCAACGCCGCAGATTCCTACTTCGCCTTCAGAAATAGGAGCGTCTGCATCCCAGCCCATAAGTGTCGGCATATCGAAAGCAGTAGATAGTCCTGTCTGACCGTGAGCAAGTAAATATTTAAATCTCTGATTGGTATCCTCCGGAGTTCCGAATCCCGCAAATTGCCTCATAGTCCAAATTTTTCCTCTGTACATATTGTGATGAA
The DNA here is from genome assembly GCA_002344965.1 of Candidatus Tepidiaquacellales bacterium UBA2330. Taxonomy (GTDB): domain Bacteria; phylum Bacteroidota; class Ignavibacteria; order Tepidaquicellales; family Tepidaquicellaceae; genus UBA2330. Next base: position 112,188 of record DDUU01000003.1, read on the forward strand.
TGCCGCGGGTGTAAGGATATTCTCCCGGATAGCCGACCTCATTATAGTAGTCAGTTTCTTTAACATCTTCAGGAGTGTAGCAGATATCCAGTTCTCTTCCGCTGAGGGAAGTAAATTTCATTCCGCTGTCTGGTATTTTAGAAGCGGTTTCCTTCCATTCGGATTTTGATATACTTTTTTTGGGCTCGGAATTATTTTTCATATTTAAAGATAATTATAGTAATGGATTAACAAATATTAGCTGCAAATATATATTTTTTATGGTGGAATTGTAATTCAGAAAATTACTAATGACATTTTTTCAAAACCAAAAGCTTTATATCAAAAGCAAAAAAGCTGAATCCAAATTGATGATTTCAGCTTTGCTTTAAGAAATAAAATGTAATTACTTTTTACCAAGCAATCCGCCGAGGATATCCATTAATCCTCCGCCTGATCCATCATTACTCTGCTGTTTGTTTGTAAAAAATCCCGCGACATCATCTATGATACTTCCGTCTCCGTTCTGGTCAAGGAAAGATGCAAAACCTGCTGAACCTTCTCCGCTTGTATCCCTGCTTTTTGTTAAGTAACCGAGTATCAGAGGAGCTACCATTGGTATTAACTTTGCGGCTGTGCTTCCGTCCAGGTTGAAATTTTTTGTAAGCATATCCGTAACCTGTGAACCTGAATTGCCAAGCAGTCCTCCGAGATTTGTATCAAAACTTTCCTGTCTGGATTTTTCTTCTATTAAAGAGTCAACATTCTCAAGCACACCCGGGTCACCGTATTTATTCAGAATGTGATCTACCCTTTCCTGTCCCCCCATTGTTTCACTTTGTCTTTTCAGTCCGCCGAGTATCATAGGTGCGAGAACCGGTATCGCCTGTTTGATTATATTCGGATCGATATTCAGCGCAGAACCGATTTTTTCAGGCGTTTCATTGCCTGTTAAACTTCCAAGCAAGCCGTTTAGAATATCTGTCATTTTTTACTCCTTTGTGTTTAATTAAAAAATAAATTTTAAAAACTAAAATTATATACATTATTTACATTAAGCTAAATTTCGTTGCATTAATTGTAAAACAAATTTTTATTTTTTTTCTTTCAGTTTCAATTCCGCTGCCCTCAAATCTTTTATAAATTCCTCCGGTACAGGATAACCATCTTCAGATCTGAGAAACGCAACGTGCAGATGAGTCTTTCCCTCTTTGAGAATGGTTTTTCTGCCGGTTCTACCGACCTCACCGATCTTATCCCCGGGTTTGAGAATATCTCCCGGTTTTACATTTACAACCGATAAATGTGAATAATAAAATAATCCTTTGTTTGTCACATCAAAAATTTTCACATATTTCCCTCCTCTGAGTACTGAGCCAATTTCCCATGTAGTATCGGTAGCGACTACTACGCCTCCTGAAATGCTTACTACATCTACCGGCTTCAGTGTCGAGTCATCAAGCAGATCCTTATTCTCATCAAGTATCATTATATCGTGAGCAGGATGACCTTTTGAATTACTTCCCTGAAAATAATCATAAGTGCTAAGTCTGAAATCTTTGCCGCCTTCTCTGTAATATATTGAAGTAAAATTTCTCAGAGGAAAAACCCATTCATTTCTTTTAAAAAAACCGCCGCCGTTATTATTGTAATACTTTATCACTTCCGGTTCATAACTTGCTAATAAATCCACAGCGTCATCATATTCTATTTTTCCTGTCTTAATTTTTTCATCCAGAGCATTCCACTTCTCACAAATATTAGATGAGGATTTATTTTGAGAATAAGTATAATTTAAGAAAGTAAATATAAATAAAAGAGTGATTAAAAAATTTAATTTCATTTTTTAAAAAAATTTATATCTGAAATTATTAAAGAGAAAAAAATCAGTTCGTGATAATTTATTTACCGGACATCATATTCAATGCGCTGCCGTGAAGAAACCATTTTATCTGCTGCTCATTCATAGTATGCATTAGCATAATAGTCTCGGAAGTGCCGTCCGAATGATGGAGTGTCATTTCAACAGATTCACCCGGCTTGATTTCACTTACGTCAAGATCAATCAGGTCATCTTCCTTTATTTTATCATAATCTTCAGTATTTGAAAAAGTCAGCGGAAGCATTCCCTGTTTTTTCAGATTTGTCTCGTGAATCCTGGCAAATGATTTTACTATGATTGCTTTACCGCCGAGAAATCTCGGCTCCATTGCAGCATGTTCTCTGGATGAGCCTTCTCCGTAATTTTCTTCACCTATAACTACCCATCCTATATTTTTACCTTTATAATGACGTGCAACTCTCGGCACTTCCTCATAATTTCCGGAGATATGATTTTTCACGGAATTCATTTTATCATTAAAAGAATTTATTGCACCTATAAACATATTGTTTGATATATTATCGAGATGTCCTCTGTATCTGAGCCAGGGACCTGCCATTGAGATATGATCCGTTGTACATTTCCCTTTTGCTTTCAAAAGTACGCGGAGGTTTTTAAAATCATTTTCCGTATCAGGTTTCTTGAACGGCTCAAGCGCTTCAAGTCTCTGGCTTTCCGGAAGGATAACAACTTCTATTTCGGAACCGTCTTCAGCAGGAGCAACGTATCCGTCTTCACCTTTTATAAAGCCCTTCTCCGGGAGTTCATTTCCGCCGGGAGTGTCAAGCATAACAGCTTCACCGCTTTCATTTATAAGTGTATCAGAAAGTGGATTGAATCTAAGATCACCTGCGAGCGCTAATGCTGTAACAATTTCAGGAGAAGCTACAAATGAATGCGTCGCTGAATTGCCGTCATTTCTTTTTGAAAAATTTCTGTTGTAAGAAGTTAATATCGAATTTTTTTCACCTTCTTTAACGTCATGCCTTTTCCATTGACCGATACATGGACCGCAGGCGTTTGCAAGCACAAGACCTCCGACTTTTTCAAAAGCTTCCAGCTGACCGTCGCGTTCAATTGTAGCTCTTATTTGTTCGGAACCCGGAGTAATAGTAAATTCGGATTTTGCTTTGATGTTTTTCGCAATAGCCTGTTTTGCAACTGAAGCTGATCTTTCCATATCTTCATATGAAGAATTTGTACAGCTTCCTATCAATGCTACTTTAAGTTCAGCCGGGTAGCCGTTTTCATTTACAGCTTTCTTAAATTCAGAGATCGGCCAGGCAAGATCAGGAGTGTACGGACCGTTAATATGCGGCTCGAGTTCGGATAAATTTATTTCAATGATTTGATCATAAAATTTTTCACTGCCTTCATCCGCTTTAAGATATTCTGAAATTCCATTTGCAAGAATACCAATCTCTTCGCGTTCAGTTGCTTTAAGATATCTGAACATGCTTTCATCATATGGAAATAGTGAAGTGGTAGCGCCTATCTCCGCTCCCATATTACAAATTGTTCCTTTACCCGTACAAGAAATTGCAGCAGTACCTTCTCCGAAATATTCAATTACAGAACCTGTTCCGCCTTTGACTGTCAGAATTCCGGCCAGTTTAAGAATAACATCTTTTGGAGAAGTCCATCCGCTCATTTTTCCCGTAAGCTTAACACCGATAATTTTAGGAAATTTTAATTCCCACGCCATACCTGCCATGACATCCACTGCGTCTGCACCGCCTACACCGATTGCAATCATTCCCAGTCCGCCTGCATTCGGAGTATGAGAATCAGTTCCGATCATCATCCCGCCGGGGAATGCGTAATTTTCAAGTACAACCTGATGAATAATCCCAGCGCCGGGTTTCCAGAATCCGATTCCGTATTTATTTGAAACGCTTGAAAGAAATTCATACACTTCCTTATTATCACCGTAAGCTCTGAGCAGATCATTCTTTGCGCCGACTTCTGCTTCTATCAGGTGATCGCAGTGAACAGTGGAAGGAACCGCTACTTTAGGCATTCCGGCAGACATAAACTGAAGTAACGCCATCTGCGCCGTTGCGTCCTGCATAGCAACTCTGTCGGGTTTAAAGTCGGTGAAATCAATTCCTCTCTGATAAGGTGCGGAAGGTTTTTCCCATAAATGAGCATATAGAATTTTTTCAGTGTAGGTCATAGGTCTTCCGAGCAGCGTTTTAGCTGACTCTACCTTACCGCTGAAATTAGAGTAAACATTTTGGATTAATTCGAAATCAAACATTTTCTGTTTTCTGTATATGATTAATTAATTGTTAAAATTTTTTTTAGTTTCGTTTTTTTCATAGCTATCAGCGTCACTAATATTTGATTCATTTAGCATTTCCATTCCTTTAAACCGTAATAATATTTTCGCAACAGTAATTACATCTTTCTTACAATATTTCTCAATTCTTTTCAGATCGTTCTCTTCCCAGTAAATCCTGCCGACCTGACTGCCGTCTATATCATCTTTCGGGGAATCTATTCCAAACAAAGCTGCAAGCAGTATAAGGGAAGTGAAACTTTTATAATCACCGAACTTCCACATTTCCATTGTATCGAGATGTTTTACTTCCCATGGTTTCTTTCCTGAGGTATCTAATATTTTTGGAATTTTGATTCCGTTGATCAGACATCTTCTTGCAATGAACGGAAAATCAAATTCCTTTCCGTTATGAGCACAGAGAAGCTTATCATCATCTGAATATTTCGTATTCAGTAAATCACAGAATTCTTCAAGTAAAATATTTTCATCATCATTGTAAAAAGATTTAAGCCTGAATTTTACAATACTGTTTTCATAATAAAAAACGCCGATGCTAATACAGATTATTTTTCCAAACTCAGCATATATACCGGCTTTTTCATACAGATCTTCACCGGTTGTAAACTCATTAATCTGTAATTTCATTTTTTTTCCCCAAAGCTCTTTCCATATATCATCAAGCTCCGAGTAAGATTTTTTAACCGGAACAGTTTCAATGTCAAGTACAAGCACTTTCGTAAGATCAATCTGCTCTAACATAATGTCCTCCTTTGTTTTAATAATTTACTTTTCATAAATAGTCTTTGTCAAATTCTTTCAAATATTTTTTAAAACATTTCCTATAATACTGATAATACTTTGTAAAAATAAAAATTGAAATTTATTTTTGAATTAAAATATTCTCTAATGCTTCAGCATCAGAAACTGGCAGTTCGCAAGTATAATTTTCACACACAAATACTTCTGCCGTATCTTTTGATTTGAGGTCACCGGTAATATTTTTTATAAATTTTGAAATTTTCATAAGCTCATCATCAGCATAAAGTGTGATCCTGTTTGGAATAAAAGTATTGTTTATAACTTCAAGTAAGGATTTAAATGAATCTGAACTTTTATTACCTCTGATAATAATTTCTTTCGGTGAATGCAGATAAAAGCTAAGAGCGCAGAGCATCTGCGGACTTGAAAACGGAAGCCGTTTCAAATCATCTGAAAAGAGTTTAAGACACTTTTCAGCTTTTTCAATAAGTTCTTTATTATCAGTCATATACCCAAGCTTCAAAAGATTCATTATCTGAATGGAATTACCGGCAGGTTCGGCGCCGTCATATGTGTCTTTTGTTTTCAGTAAAATATCTTTATCACTTTTCTCTACGTCAAAAAATCCTGAAGCATCGGGGTCATAAAATTTATTTATTGTGATTTCATTCAAAGCCAGTGCTGACTTAAGATATTTAATGTCAAAGCCCGATTCATACAGCTCTGTCAAACCGGAAATGAAAAACGAATAGTCTTCGAGAGTTCCTTTAAATCGTGACTCGCCGTCCCTGTATCTGTGCAGCAGCACTTTTTCTTTTTCGTTGTATAAATTTTTTAAAATAAAGTCAGCTGCTTTTTCAGCTTTTGTATAATAAGTATGATTTCCGGTCACCTGAAAAAGTTTAGCAAAAGCTGCAATCGTCAGACCGTTCCATGAAGTAAGAATTTTGTCATCAAGATGCGGCTTAGGTCTTTTAATTCTTTCTTTCAGAAGTAAAGATCTGCTATCATCAATAATCTTTGCAACTTCCTCCGGCATTTTTTCAAAGTGTTTTGCCGTATCGTAAATATCATTTGCAATATACAGAACATTTTTATTACCGAATACTTCGTGAGGATCATTCACAGTATTGCCGTGTGCCAGAATGCCAAAGTAATACTGAAAAATTTCAGAGCTTTCTTTACCGAGAACATTTTCAATTTCATCTTTTGTCCAGAGATAGAATGCACCTTCTTCCTTTACATCCGGATTATCAGCGCTCAAAGCGCTTTCAGCATCTTCAGCGGAATAAAATCCTCCCTTTGTATCTGAAAGATTATTCATAATGTATTCAGCAGTATCTTCAGCAACAAATAAGTAAAATTTATTCTTTGTAATCAGATAAGTATTTACATAAGTGACTATAAGCTGCGCCTGATCATAAAGCATTTTTTCAAAGTGAGGTACTCTCCAGAAATTATCGACTGAGTATCTGTGAAAACCTCCTTCTAGATGATCATACATCCCGCCTTCATACATTTTCTTTAGAGTAAAAGAAACAGAATCCAGTGCATTGAAATCCTTACTGTAAAAATAATAGTCGAGAAGAAAATTATACACTACAGGTCTGGGAAATTTATTGCCCGTTCCGAATCCGCCTTCAATATCATCATATATTTTCATGATACTATTAAAAGCGTTTTCAGTAATATTTTCGGACAAAGAATCATTTACCGAAGGGGTAAGTCTTGAATTTATAAGTTCCTGTAATTTTAAAATTATATTGTCGCCGCTGCTGAGAACTTCGGATCTTCTTGTGATCCACGCTTCATGGATCTGAGTGATAACGTCTTCAAATCCTGCGCGTCCGTATTTTGCTTTTGGCGGAATATAAGTGGCACCGTAGAATGGTTTTAAATCCGGGGTTAGAAACATACTCATCGGCCATCCGCCGGATCCTGTCATTGCCTGCAGCGCAGTCATATATACCCTGTCCACATCAGGTCTTTCTTCCCTGTCAACTTTTATATTGATAAAATATTCGTTCATGAGTGCGGCAATCTCTTTATTCTCAAAAACTTCGCGTTCCATAACATGACACCAGTAACAAGTGGAATATCCAACAGAAAGAAAAATTGGTTTATCTTTTTTGCGTGCAAGATCAAAAGTTTCATCCGACCAGGGATGCCAGTCGACAGGATTATAAGCATGCTGCAGGAGATAAGGACTTTTTTCTTTTGATAATTTATTAGGATTGTTTAATATTTGCATTGAGAATGTGAGTTTGAAAAAAGAGCGACAGGACAATTTAATGAATTTATAGAACTGAATAAATGATAATGGTGAGTTTTCTTTAAAAAATTAGCCGTGTGTTTGCAGATGAAATCCGGAGGTGAGAGTCGAGTGCTGGTATAAAAGCTAAACCTGACAGGTTTATGAGAATTCATATTCTGTGATTAAATTCTCAAAACCTGTCAGGTTTTGCTAAAACTGCCACATTCTTTTTACAATCGGTCAAGATTGTTAAACAAGTACAATCATCTTATATGCAAAATTTTACCGGCACAAAACAATTTAATACTTCTTTATATTACCGAATCCATTTTTTTCTAGTTTCTTAACAGCGGCTGCGCCTTTGTAGTTAATGTTTCCCATTCCGTTTAACTCAATATAAATTTCTCTTTCAGAACTTACTTCAGCGTTACCCACTGCATTACTTTCTATCGTCAGTATGTCAGATTTAAGATCAAATGCTTTGATATTCCCGACTCCGTTATGTTCAATATTTCCGATATCAATATTTCCGGTAAGTATAGTATTTCCCACGGAATTATTTTCAAGAATTAGTTTATTACTGTTTATTTCTAGATCTATGTTTCCCACTGAGTTATTTTCAATATTAATGTCATTCAGATCTAACTTTGATTCTGTTTTTACATTTCCGACTCCGTTACATTCCAGGTCTGTAATGTTATTTAAAGTAACATATACATTCAGTTTAGTTGATTTTTTTAAGTTGAAATCTTCCTTTGTTGAAATATTCATAATTCCGTTTTTTACGGAAGTTAAAATATAAGGTTTAAGGTTTTTATCAGCTTCAACTGTTACTGATTCTGTAGTGCCCTGTTTCAGATATACATTAACCAGACCGTTGATCTCTATTTTGTTAAAAGATGAAATGTCTCTGCTTTCTTTGACAATATTTCCGTCACCGTATATTGACTGTGAATGAATTTGATCGGCTGATGTGAAAGTGAAAATAAGAAGGAGAACAGAGTATATTAAATTTTTCATATTGGTAGATTTTAATTATTAAATTAAAACCTAAACGATTCTTTATTTGAATTGTTTCAGTGCTTCAACTCACAATTATTTATTTTTTATAATTTGCAATACGCATATCCAAAAAAGATTCGAAATCAAAATTATCATATTCATAAATCATAGAAAACATTTCGTTGGATTTGGTTTTGTTTCCGGTTTTGTTGTAAATTTTGCCAAGTTCAAAATAAGAATGAGGAATAAGCCAGGTCTCTGTTTCCGGTTTTAATTTTAAACATTTGTTAAAATCAGCTATAGCTTTCTCATAATCTCCTGCATATGAATAAGTTAGACCTGAATCAAAATAATATTTCAGTTTATAATCATCTGTATTATATTTTTCCAGATATCCGTCAGCAGGGATACTTTCATATAATTTAACAGCTTCTTCAAATTTTAAAGATTCTCTTAAATTCATTCCGGCAATGAGAAGAGAATCGAATTTATTTATTGGCTGCTTGATTTTTTCACGGGAATATCTGTAAAAAAATTTATCAAGCTCTCCGTCTCTTTCTTCAATAAAATCTTTTCTAACTTTTGAATAATTGTCTATTGCTGCGGATCTGTTGCCGGTTAATTCATATGCAACTCCAAGTGTGAACTGATATACATTATATCTGTCTTCAGGGTTTACATATTTCATATAAGTCTCAAGATATGGAATGCATTTAGAGAATTCATTTAAACGGAAATATGCAGTGCCGAGGACAGCGTTTGAAGATTTTATGATCTCTTCTTTAAAAGATTCTTTGTTAAGCTCAAGTGAGAGATTTGCATTTTCAATTGCCTTTTCAGTAAATCCGTACTGAAGTAAAATACTTGAATGAAACACTCTGAAGACAGGACTCATTGGAAATTCCGTAATTAATTCTTCAGAAAATTTCAGGGCTGTCATATCCGCATCTTCTTTTTCACGCAATGAAAATATTGAAAGAAAAACTTTTGAATCTATCTTTGTAAATTTCCCTTTTTCCTTTGAGATATTTAAAAGTCTTACTCCGTCTTTTATATTACCGTCAAAGCCAATTATTGACAGCAGCCATTTGAACTTTTCAGGTACGAATCCAAGCGCAACTTTATATAAACCAAGCCCCATATATGCGTCATAGTATTCAGGATTTTTTTCAATCAGTGAAGTAAGAATTCTGTAACCGTCATTGCCGTTTGAAGCAGCTTTCAATAGACTTTTGTTCAGACTGAGCATTAACAGGGATACATAACTGTGAGTTAGTCCTTTATAATAAATTGCTTCAATGTCATTTTCATTTTTGTCTATTTTATCTTCAGCTTTCTCAATAACTTTTTCTGAAAGATCTATATACCTGTTATATAAATTTTCGTCTCTGGAAGGAAGAGCTTTATAAAAATAGATCAGAGATTCGTAAAAATATCCTTTTAAATCGTCCGGATTTGATTTCTGAAAATTTTTAAACAATGATTCAGCTTCATCAAATTTTAAATTGTATATATGATTAAGACCTTCAAGGATCTGAGCGTCCGCCTGTGCATCTGCTTTTACGGCAGAACTTAATAATAAAAAAAAACCAAAAACTATTATAAAATATTTTGTCATCGTGAATATTTTTAAAAGACTAACTTTTTATCTTTTGAACTTGTTCCTTTTTTTGGAAACTTAATTTTACTTAAGGTAATAGATAATATTCAGAAATAATCCAGTATTTATAAATTTTATCTTTATTTTGGATATATGTGTTTTTATATTTGTACATTCTGTAAATAAATACAAATATGCCTAAAATAATTTTTGAAATAAATTACAACATTTATCCGGATAAAAGAAACGATTACTTAAATACGATTAGTGAGATCAAAAAAAATATAAACGGATCTTTCAACAATTATTACTCTGTTTTCGAAAGTAAAAAGAACCCTAACAATTTTACTGAAATTTTTCATTGTGAAAACGAAGATGAAATTGATTCAATAGAGGATAATCAAAGTGATGAAACTAAAGAGTTAATACAGAAGTTGTTTGAAGAATATATCATGGATAAGAAAGTGATTTATTCTACAAAGTATGAAGTTTAATTGTAAGGTTAAAATTAAAATTATTTACGGAGAGTAGTCAGCAAACTACTCTTTTCTTTTTATACCTTAACACATGAATCAAAGCAATTTTAAAAATATCGGAAACATTTTCGGGAAAATTAAAAAAATAAATTACAAGAAGAGTAATTTTGTAAAGCTTTGCGTACTTATAATTACCGTTACACTGCTTTTTATAATGATACCAAGTTATAAGAATATTGAATCCAAATATGAAGTCGGCGCAATCTGGTCTTCGGAAGATCTGATAGCGCCGTTCTCATTCCCGGTTTATAAGGATGAATCCGAATACGAGCAGGAAAAAAAGGATGTTATTAGAAATATTGCTATGGTTTTTGATAAGACTGATAATAATTATAAGCTCAAGGACAGTCTCGAAGATCTTAAATATCAGTTTCAGAATATTTTCAGAAAAGCTGATGAGCTGGTTAATAACAAAGACGGATATATTAATTCAGAAAAACTTGACGCATTAAAGCAAAATGTGAAAATTGATTTTACGTTTCCAGAATGGGAAAAACTTTATTCTCTGCACAGTAATCAGAATACTGATAACAACTTGTCTTTCAATGAATTTTATAATTATCTTTCTAAAGAAATTCAGAATAATGCTGATAAAGATATAATAAATATTGATAAGAATAAAATAACATCAAAGAAAATCACTGTTCAGCTTAAGGACGAAAAACTGCAGGAGCTGACAGATTTGGATAAAATTATTGATAAGAATGAACTGCTGAATGATTTTGAAAATAAATTCCGCAGCAAATTCGGTGATTCGCTTCTTGTCTCTTCTGCTGTAAAAATCACAGGAAAGCTTACTCCGGAAAATCTTTTATACAACAATGTACTTACTGAAAAAGAAACGCAGAGCAGAATAGAACAAATTCCCAAAACAATCGGAATCGTCAGAGAAAATGAAAGAATAATCAGCAAGCATGATCCAGTCAACAGATTTACAAAAATGAAACTGGATTCCTATAAAAAAGTCCGGCTTGAAAAAATTGGAATGCAGGATCTGATACTTCAGTATGTCGGTAAATTTTTTACCGTATTTATTCTAATGCTTATTCTGATTTTATTTCTTTATTACATAAGAAAAGATGTATTCATTAATAATTTTAAACTGATGATTATCTCTTCTATGATTCTCATAGTCGGATTTATCGCATTTCTCAGTATGAATATAGATCTGAAACTTCCCATTGAGCTTCTTATCTTTGTTCCGGTTGCATCAATTTTACTTACAATAATTTTTGATTCAAGACTTGCATTTTATACAGTTACAATAATCTGTTTTCTGGTGGCGGCTATCAGAGGAGGGGATTATTCAATTTCATTCATTTCTTTCTGCGGATCAGTTCTGGCAATTTTCAGCGAAAGAGATATTAAAAACCGATCTCAGATTTTCAGGTCATTCCTGTTTATTCTCATCGGTTATACTTTTTCAATATTAGCCATTAATCTCATAAGAATTGAAGATTATCAGAAACTTTGGATGAAATTAATGTTCGGAGGAATAAATGCAGTTATGTCCCCGGTGATTGCCTTTGGTCTTCTGATTTTTTACGAAAAAGTTTTTAAAATTACCACTGACCTCACATTACTTGAACTCTCTGATTTCAATCATCCCTTGCTGAAAGAGCTTTCGTCCAAAGCGCCCGGTACATTTCATCATAGTATAATAATGGGAAATTTATCCGAAGCTGCAGCTGAAGCAATAGGCGCGAATCAGATCCTCGCAAGAGTAGGATGTTATTATCACGACATAGGAAAGATAAGCAAACCTATGTATTTCATAGAAAATCAGCTCGATGAAAATAATAAGCATAATGAACTTAACCCGAATGTAAGTACAAAAATTATTATTGCGCATGTTAAAGACGGTATAGAACTGGCGAAAAAATACAAACTACCTCAGGAGATTATTGATTTTATTCCTATGCATCACGGGACAACGCTAGTTTCATACTTCTATGATAAAGCAAAAAATTCATCTAAAGAAGAAATATCTGATTTAATTTACAGATATCCCGGTCCAAAACCTCAGACCAAAGAGACGGGTATCGTAATGCTCGCGGATTCTATCGAAGCCTGCACAAGAGCGATAGAAGACCCTACTCCTCAGAAACTTGAAAGTAAGATCAGGGAAGTTATTAGAAGCAGATTTATGGAAGGTGAATTTGATGAATGTGATCTTACTCTGAGAGACCTGACACGGATTAAAGACAGTTTTATGAAAGTTCTTATAGGCATTCATCATCACAGAATTAAATATCCGGATTCAAACCAGCTTGAGCTTGTTTCAAACTCCGCTAAAAACTAATATTTATGACCGGCGATCTCGATTTTCATAAACAGCTATTTCTCAATTATCTGATTGTCGAAAAATCTCTTTCAGAAAACACAGTTTTTTCATACAAAAAAGATCTGGAAAGATTTATTAATTATCTGAAAGAAGTAAGGAAAATTTTTCAGATTAAAGAAGTTTATAAGAATACTGTAAGTCAATTTCTTTTACATCTCAGAGCAAAAGGCAGTAAAGAAGGGAAAAAGTATTCTGACAAATCAATCGCCAGATTTATTTCATCACTTAAATCGTTTTTTAAATATCTTGAATCTGAAAATGTAATTTCAATTAATCCTGTAGTAGATCTTGAAACACCGAAAATATCCAGAAATTTACCTGAGGTTTTAACAATTGAAGAAACTGAGCTGCTGCTTTCAAAACCAGATATTAATGACAAACTTGAACTGCGTGACAAAGCCCTGCTTGAAACTATGTATGCCAGCGGACTTAGAGTCAGCGAAGTATCAAATCTGGAATCCGGGAATATTTTTTTTGATGAAGGTTATTTGAGAGTTTTAGGTAAAGGTTCAAAAGAAAGAATCGTGCCGGTCGGAAATATAGCTTTAAAGTTTATTATAAAATATATGAACGAAAGCAGACCAATACTCAGGAACAGCAATTCAGGAAATATTTTGTTTCTGAATTTCAGAGGAGGTAAACTGTCAAGAATGGGAATTCTGAATATTTTAAACAAATATGTAAACCTTTGCGGAATAAAGAAAAATGTTCATCCGCATACTCTGAGACATTCTTTTGCTACACATCTATTGAAAGGCGGCGCTGATATAAGAATCATTCAGGAAATGCTTGGACATTCGGACATTTCCACTACTCAGATTTACACGCATATTGACAGGGATTATCTGATTGAAGTTCATAAAAGTTTTCACCCAAGAGCTTAATAACTACCTGAAAATACCTTAAACGAATTATTGTTAAATTGAATAAATGTCTTATAATTCGTATATTTACACACTCAAAATTTAAAACTTTCAGGAGAAATTTAATAATGAAATTAAATAAATTATTTTTATTAGTTGTGCCGGTCATTTTTTTATCTGTCATCGCATATTGCTTTCAGGGCTGTTCGTCAGCTCAGTCAACAACCGGAAAGCTGGCATTTGCGCAAAAGGATTATATCAAAGCTGAATCTGAATTAAAAAAAGGATTAGCTATTGATCAAAACGATGACGAAGGATGGTATATGCTCGGTTATTCACAGGTTGAGCTCGGAAAATATGATGAAGCTCAGAAATCATTTCAAAAAAGCCTTTCAATCTCAAAAAATTTCAGTCCTAATATTCAGTCTTACTGGGTGGAAAAATTTAATGCCGGAGCAAGAGATTTTCAGTCCGGTATCGAAGCTGAAGAAAAAAAGAATATGGATGCCGCAAAGGGCTTTTATAACAGCGCTCTGAAAAGTTTTGAAGCATCTTCAGTTATTTTTCCGGACAGTCTGAAATCTTTTTCAGCTATGGGAGAAACTTATCTTGCACTCGGAAACAGTGATAAAGCCCTGGTTATTTTCAATGACATTGCTTCAAAATCATCAAATCAGGAAGACGCCGAAAGAGTGGCAAAAATTCTTTTCGAATCCGGTCTGGGAATGATGTCAACAAATAATTTTACGGCTGCAAGCGAAATGTTTAAGAAAATAATGGCAATAAAGAATCTGCCGAAAGATAACGAGTATTATGAAACATCTGCCTATAATAACGGACTTGCACTGGCAAAATTAGGTGAAGAAAGCAGACTGAAAGACGAAGATGGAAATTATAAAGATTATTTCAATGAAGCTCTTGTAACTCTTGAACCAATGAAGACAAATCTTAAAAAGAAAGAGCTTGAAAAGCAGATTTATGAATTACTGATTTCCGTATATGCTAATCTCGGAAGAACGGATGATGCGCAGGATGCATTGAATAAAAAGAATCAACTTGACGGTAAGTAACTAAAAAGAAATGGATAACGGAAATCAGCAACCGGCAAAATCAAATTCGGGGAAATGGTTCTGGGGAATATTTATTTCTCTGATAGTGATAGCGATTATCTTTGTCGGGATTTCTTTTATCTACTTTACCAAAGCAATTACTGATACTGACGGTTCTCTTGAAATTAGCGGAAAAGGTAAAGGAAAGATCGCAGTTGTCGAGCTGAACTTTACAATTTTTTCATCTGAAGGAATTGTCAAACAGTTTAAAAAATATTCTGAAGATAAATCAATTAAAGCAATACTTCTCAGAGTTAATACTCCCGGAGGCGGAGTTGCGGCTTCACAGGAGATATACGAAATTATAAGGAAAACAAGAGACGGCGGTAAACCGGTTATAGTTTCCATTGCAAGTCTCGGAGCAAGCGGAGGTTATTATGCTGCATGCGGCGGAAGCACAATTATAGCAGACGAGGGTTCGCTTGTAGGAAGTATTGGAGTGATAATTCAGCTTATTAATTACAAAGAGCTTGCCGATAAGATCGGCGTCAAATCAATGACAATTACCAGCGGAGAACTGAAAGACGCAGGAAATCCTTTTAATGATTTTTCGGAAAAAGACAGAACATATTTTCAGGAAATAGTAGATGATACATATCAGCAATTTATTGAAGTTGTAGCCAGAGAAAGAAAAATTGATACGGCGAAAATAAAAGAATATGCAACCGGAAGGGTTTTTACGGGAAGACAGGCATTAAAAATCGGCTTGATAGATTCAATCGGAACCTATGAAGATGCAATAAAGATAGCTGCGGATATGGCGGGTATTGAAGGTGAGCCGACGATTGTAAAAGAAAAAAATAAGACAACTCTTTTTGAAAGAATTCTTGATACTTTCTCAAATAATGAGTTGAGATCAATAAAAGAAGAAATAAAATCGGAATTTATAGATCAGCCGCTTTTACAATATAAATTTGTTTATTAACAGAAAATCAGGAGAGGGAAATGACAAGATCACAGATTGCTGCTGCAATCTCCGGCGCAACAGGTTTAAGTAAAAAAGAAACTGAAATTGTCGTTGAAGGCTTTATAAGCTGTGTAATTGATTCTTTGAAAAGGAATGAATCAGTTGAAATCAGGGGCTTTGGTACATTTAAAAATAATATGAAGCATCCGAGAGTTGCGAGAAATCCAAAGACGGGTGAAAAAATTTCTCTTGGTAAAAGATATATTCCAATGTTTAAAGTGTCAAAGGATTTTAAGAAAGCGGTTCAGGAAGCAATGACTGAAAAGTAAAAGAATTTTAAATTAATATTAAATATATAAGAAAGGAAAAAAATTAATTATGCCCTGCGGTAAAAAAAGAAAACGTCATAAAATGGCGACGCACAAAAGAAAGAAAAGACTCAGAAAAAACAGACATAAAAAGAAAATCAGATAGTAAGTTTTCAAAGCCGTTATTTTTAATAACGGCTTTTTTTATAACCAAGCGCCGAGTAATTTAATGATTTTATCCCTACCCAGAATTTCAGCTATTGCCGGAAGATCAGGTCCGTTCTCACTTCCGGTCAGCGCTAACCTGACCGGCTTAAACAGTAACTTACCTTTTATTCCCGTTATCCTCTGTACCTCACTAATTTTTTCCTTATAAATCCCGGCTGTTAAAATCTGAACACTTTCAAGCTGTCTGATCAGTTCCTTAAAAACTTTTACTGATGTATCAGTTTTTAAAATATCAATTAAATTTTTATCTTCTATTTCCACTTTATCCTGTGTGAAAATTTTCGTATGCTCAGGAATTTCATCAAGTTTATTCAGATATACTCTTATTGCAAGGAGAATTTTTTTTGTAAGTTCAGTATCTGTAATATCCACGCCTGACGATTTAAAATAGGGGAGGGATAATTCGAGAAGTTTGTCAGGATCATAATTTTTAATGTAAGAATTATTCATCCAGTTAAGTTTATCAACATTGAAAACCGCGCCGGAAGACTGAACTTTTTCAAGAGAAAATTTTTCCGAAAGTTCTTCCATTGAGAAAAATTCATTTTCTTCTCCTTCACCGGGATTCCATCCCAGCATTGCTATAAAATTTATTAACGCATCTTTAAGATATCCTTTCTTAAGATAATCCTCAACGGCAACATCCCCCTGTCTCTTGCTTAGTTTTGTTTTATCAGGATTAAGTATAAGAGGAACATGAGCCATTGCCGGAACATCCCAGCCGAGAGCTTTGTAAATCAGAATGTGTTTTGGAACAGATGTGATCCACTCTTCGCCTCTTATAATAAGAGTGATTTCCATCAGATGGTCATCTATCACATTCGCAAGATGATATGTAGGAAATCCGTCTGACTTCAGAAGTATCTGGTCATCAATAATATTAGTTTCGATCTTAATCACACCTTTGATCAGATCTTCAAATTTGACTTCTTCATTTTTAGGAACTTTAAGTCTTATTACATACGGAATTCCTTTGTCAAGATTTTCTTTAACTTCCGCATCGCTCAGATCCCTCGCTCTTCCGTCATACATTGTCTGTCTTCCTTCAAGCTGCTGCAGCTTTCTCATTTCATCCAGCACTTCCGGAGTTTCAAATGCATAATACGCCGCCTTCTTTTCCAGAAGTTCATCACAGTATTTTCTGTAAATTGCAAGTCTCTCCGACTGATAATACGGACCTTTATCACCGCCCTGTACCGGACCTTCGTCAAATTCTATTCCAAGCAGACCCAGTGATCTTACAAGATTTTCAACTGCGCCTTCCACTTTTCTCGACTGATCAGTATCTTCGATCCTAAGAATATTTTTTCCGCCTGTGTTTCGGGCATATAAAAAATTAAACAGCGCAGTGCGCAGCGAACCAATATGAATGTATCCCGTCGGTGAGGGAGCAAACCTTACTCTGATGTTATTGTTTTTTGTCATTAATTATTATTTACAATTATTACGAATTCACCTTTTGTTTTTAGCTGTTGAGTTAAAATATTTTTTACATTTCCTCTGACGATCTGCTCAAATTTTTTTGTTAACTCTCTGCATATCGCAATTTGCCTGTTGCCGAGATGTTCATGAATTTCATTTAATGTTTTATAAATCCGGAACGGAGACTCGAAAATTATCAGAGTCATTCTGATCTTTGAAAGCTGAATAAGCGCTGTATGCCTTCCTTTTTTCTGCGGAAGAAACCCCTGAAAATAAAATTTATTTGCAGGCATTCCTGACAAAACCAGGGCATGGATCAGCGAACTGCAGCCCGGTACTGAATATACATCAATATTTTCCTGAATACATTTTGAGACAAGTAAATTTCCCGGGTCAGAGATTCCCGGCGTACCGGCGTCAGAGACAAGCGCAATTGTTTTTCCGGATTTCAATTCCGAGATAAGCATTTCGGATTTTTCCGATTCCACATGGGAATAGTAACTGACTGTTCTGTTTCTGATCCCGTACTGAGTCAGCAGAAAATTGGTATTCCTCGTATCTTCGCATGCAATAAGATCAGCTTTCTCCAGAACATTTATCGCTCTGAATGAAATGTCTTCAATATTTCCGACAGGCGTGGAAACGATATATAAAACTCCTTTTCTGAGTTCAGTATGAGAAAATTTTTCCTTGTATCTGTTGAATACAGCTGACAGTCTTTCGTTCAAATAGTATGAAAATTATTTTACTGATATATTGATGAATATTATAATTATATTAAAATACTTAATTCTAAATCCATATTAAATTTATATATAAATGTTGGTAATCGGTAAAAACCCCGTTCTCGAAACTCTGAAATCTAATCCTGATTCATTTAATAAAATCATACTTCTCAAAAAGATTAAACCTGATAACAAACTAAAAAGCATTGTAGAGACAGCGGGTAAGTATAAAATTAATGTAGTGTATCTTAACTATATGGATTTTAAAAAATTTTTTGACAATAAAAGTAAAGACGAAGGAGTGGATCAGGGTGTTATCGGTTTCATCAAAGATTATAATTATATATCACTTCGTGAAATGGTTGAAAGAAATAAGAAGATAAAAAATCCTCTTATACTTATCCTTGACTGCATAACAGATCCGCATAATCTCGGCGCAATTGCAAGGTCTGCCGTATGTCTCGGTGCTGACGGTATCGTAATTCCCCGTCATAATTCCGCTGAAGTAAATCATACTGTACTTAAAACTTCTTCAGGAGCTGTTAACTATATTGCAATTGCAAAAGAAACTAACATTACAAACACTCTAATCTTCTTAAAAAATAACGGTTACTGGATAGCGGGAACAGATTTGAATTCATCCAAAACAATATTTGAATGTGATCTTAAAATACCGCTAGCGCTGATAATAGGCAGCGAAGGTTCGGGAATAAGAAAAAATCTTCTTGAAAAGTGTGATATTAAAATCCGGATCCCTATGGCAGGTAAAATAGATTCACTTAATGCGTCTGTATCTGCGGGAGTATTTCTGTATGAAATCTTCAGACAAAAAAATTCATGATGTTCCGGATCGCTTTTTGGGAGTGGGAATATCGTATTTTGTAAGCAGCTTATAAAGGTGGCTTCTCTGAATTTTCAGAGCATCGGCAGTCTGCGAAATATTGTATTTATAGTCATTAAGCATTTTTAATAAAAAAATCTTTTCCGATTCGTTCTGAAAATCATTAAGAGTCATATTCTTATTGAATAACTCACTGAACTCCTTCAGATGCCTGCTTCCGGGAATTTCTATATCTTCATACTCAATTACTTTTTTATCAACTGAAATAATCAGTCTCTCAACAAGATTCTTAAGCTCTCTTGCATTTCCAGCCCACCTGAGCGAAAGTAACAGATCAATTGCGCTTTTGCTGAATTTCTTAACAGGAATATTATTTTCTGTGCAGAATTTTTTGGCAAAATATTCCGTGAGCTGCTGTATATCTTCAGGTATTTCCCGAAGTGCAGGCAGGTCAATTCTGAAAACATTTATTCGGTGGAAAAAATCTTCACGGAGATTTCCGCTCTTTACTTCCTCCAGCAGATCTCTGTTTGATGCGAATATGAACCGGGCGTTAAGATGAATTTCTATGTTAGTGCCTAAACGCATTATTTTATTCGTCTCGAGCACTTTCAGCAATTTTGACTGAACTTCTCCGGTCAGATTCGAAATTTCATCAAGAAAAATCGTACCGCCTTCGGCAAGTTCAAATTTACCTTTTATAAAATTACCGTCTTCAATTCCGCCGAAGAGTTCCAGATCCGTTTTCTCTTCAGGAAGATTTGCGCTGCTGATTTCAATAAAAGGTTTGTCCGCTTTATCTGAATATAAATGAATAAGTCTTGCAGCAAGTTCTTTTCCGGTCCCGCTCTCGCCGGTTACAAGCACATTTGAATTTACTTTGGAAAATTTCTTTACAAGATCGACAGCATTACGGATCTTTTCGCTGCTGCCGACTATCTTATACGTTTCTATAAGATCTTTTCTGACGCGGATTAATTCATCTCTGGACTTTTTAAATTCAACGGCATTCTTAACTATTAACTTTAATTCATAAAGATCCGGCAACGGTTTCTGCAGAAAATTATAAGCACCTTTTTTAATAGCTTCAACTGCTGTTTCAATAGTACCGTGACCGGTAATCATGATAACTACCTGCCGGCTGTTTATTTCCATAATTTTTTCAAGCACTTCTATCCCGTCCATTCTCGGCATTTTAATATCAAGCAGAATCAGATCATATTCAGAATTTTTTACTTTGTTTATGGCTTCAGCTCCGGAAAGACAGCTCTCCGTCTCATAACCTTCTGATTTAAGAATCATTGAAATGCTTTCAATGATATTCTCTTCATCATCAACGATTAATATTTTATCCATATAGTAAACTTTAATGAAATATAATTAATATGCATTTTTATTGCCATCTCGGATTATTTCCGATACAATTTTTCCGGAAAGAAAACATAATGGCACACCGCCGCCGGGATGTGTGTTGCCTCCGGTAAAATACAGGTTGTTGTAATTGTCAGATTTATTTTTAGGTCTTCTGAACATTGTAAACAGTGAGTTAGAAGACAATCCGTAAATCGATCCGAATTCCGAACCGTAATTCTTCAAAAAGTCAGCCGGCGTGAAAATCTTGGAAAAAATTATCTTTTCCCGGATATCGCCGGGGAATAATTCGAAAGAGTTTATTTTATCAATTACTTTCTCAAAGTAATCATATTTATTTTTTTCTGTCCATGTGAAATTATCATTTAGCGCAGGAGCGTTTACAAGCACGAACCAGTTCTCAGTGCCAGCCGGCGCGTCATTCCGTTCGGATTTCCCAGTAACGGAAATATAAACTGTCATATCATCAGCAGGAATCTTTTTTTCAAAAATATCCAAGAATTCTTTTTCATAATCTCCGGAAAAAAATATATTGTGCTGCGAAAGAATATCAGAGATTTCATTAAATCCTATAAGTGCGATAAAACCGGAGCTTGACCAGTCGCCGGTCTTGAAATATTCTTTTCCAGTAAGCTTGATATTGTTTGTAAAATTGGAGATCATAATATCAAAATCCGATATTGATTTCTGCGCTTCATCATTAACAGTAAAAATACATTTGTTAATATTACCTGAAGCGGAAGAAATGTCACTCAGCTCATGTCCGTAATTTATTCTGATACCGTATTCACCGCAAAGTCTCGCAAGGGCTTTTGCAATTCTGTACATTCCGCCTTCAGGATACCAGGCGCCGTATTTGAATTCTATATAGGGTATAATTGAAAATATCTGTGACGCGAGATAAGGCGAAGATCCGTTGTAAGTCGCATATCTGTCAAAGAGCTGCTTCAGTTTAGGATCTTTAAAAAATTTATTTGAAAGATCGTTGATGGATTTTCCGGAAATGAACTTATTAATATTTTTTATTCCTTTAGCAGTCAGAAAATTTCTTATCCTGAATTCACTCTGAAGTATGTTTTTCTCCGACATCTCATAGAAAAATTTTCCGTACTCTAGATAGTTCAGAAATCCGGAATATTCTTCTTCACCAAATACGGAAATAAACTCGTCTTTAAATCTGATGTGATCTGTATAAGCATTTAATGAAACTCCGTCACTCCAGAAATATCGGCATGCGTTATCAAGCGGTATTAAGTTTATATAATTTTTTATATCTCTGCCGATTTCATTAAAAAAATCTTCAAGTACATAAGGCATAGTTATAAGCGAAGGACCGGTATCAAATCTGAATCCTGATTCATAATATTCTCCCATCTTACCTCCCGCGTAATTATTTTTCTCAAAAATCTCAGATTTATAGCCAAGATGCGCAAGCCGTATTGCACTTACCATTCCTCCGATACCGGCGCCGCAAATAATTATTTTTTTCAATTCTTACTGATCCTGAATTTATAATTGAGTGTTAATTTCATCATACCGTGCATAGACCCTTTTACAATTTTACTAACGTAACCCCGCTGTCTCCTTCAGAGATGCTGCCCAGACGGAATGATTTGACCATAACGTTCTCTTTGAGTTGTTTGTGAACTTCATCACGCAGTTTGCCGCTGCCTTTTCCGTGAATGACGCTGACTTCCCGAAGTCCGTTTCTTAACGCTTCATCAAGAAAAGTGTAAAGTGAATTGTTAATCTCATATGTATATTTACCGCGAAGATCTAAAGAAGTGCTGACCGAACCGGTATTCAGTTCAGTATAAGAAGTATCAGAGCGATATTTATCTTTTGTATCCGGTTTGTTAATTTTTTCCAGTTCATCCGGTGTTGTCTTAATTGCAATTCCGTTAATGTTAACAGTAACCGCATTTCCGGAGATTTGAATTACTTCACCGGTTGAATTAGTATTAAGTATCCTGACAAAATCATTTAATCTGATTTCACCTACTTCAGCTGTCGTCGCGTTGTAATTGCTTTCTGAAAGCTCCTCAGGCTCGGGTTTTATAATCTCAGCAGCCTCCTGTGCAAATTCCTTTTTAATTTCTTTGTGTAAATTTTCCTTCTCACGCAGTTCTTTTATGGTCTTCTCAATCAGTTTGTTTGCATTTTTAAGAATATTTTCCGCATCCAGTTTAGCTTTGTATCTGAGCTCTCTTTCGTTTTTAGTCAGCTCTTTTAATTTCGCATCATATAAATTTGTCAGACCTGAGAGTCTGCTGTTCTCAATATCGTATTTATTTCTTAACAGCTCGTATTTATGTTTCATTTCGTTCAGTTCTTTTAACAGATCTTCAAGCCGGCTTTCATTTTCCGAAAGATACTTTCCCGCATCCTTAAGAATATCTTCAGGAAAATCATATTTTCTAGCTATCTCAAAAGTAAAACTTTGTCCCGGTACACCTGTTGAGAATTTAAAATTCGGAGAAAGATTTTCCGTGTTAAATTCGAGCGAACCGTTCTCTATGTTTTCAGTACTGTAAGCGAATTCTTTGAGTTCGCTGTTATGAGTTGTTACAATAGTAATGCATTTTTTCGCTGAAAGATAATTTAATATAGATGCAGACAGCGCGCTGCCGAGCACCGGATCCGTACCGCTTGCTATCTCATCAATCAATACAAGCGATCTTTCATCTGAATCTGAAATAATTTCTTTAATATATTTAAGATGCGAACTGAAAGTGCTCAGATCATTTTCAAGGGACTGATCATCACCTATGCTCACAAATATATCTTTAAACAGACAAAGTTTGCTTTCCGGATCAGCAGGTATGTGAAGACCTGATTGAAGCATAAGCTGCATAAGTCCGATGGTTTTCAAAACGACTGTCTTACCTCCGGCATTTGGTCCCGATATAACAAGACTGTTAAATTCTTTTCCGATACAGATATTGAGCGGAACCACTTCATTTCGTTTATGAGTCTGAAGCAGTACAGGATGGTATGCGTTTTTAAGATCTATGTAGTTTTTTGTAAATTCAGGCTTTGCGGAAATTGTTTCAATTGAATATCTTGCCTTTGTCTGAAGAAAATCTATCTCTGCAAGTATTTTAACGTTTATCCTGAGCGGCTCAATTACTTTAGACAGCTGACGTGCGAGTTCTCGTAATATTAATTCAATCTCTCTTTTTTCTTCAAAGTAAAGTTCAGTGATCTCGTTATTGAGTTCAATAGTTTCAGTAGGTTCAATAAAAACGGTAGCCCCGGTGGAAGACGAACTGTGAATTATCCCGTGCACAAACTTCTTATTTTCAGCTTTGACAGGTATTACAAATCTGCCGTCGCGCTGTGTGATGATATCATCTCTCGTATAATCTTTTTCAGAGACTCTTTCAAGGACGGAAGATAATGTTTTTCTGAGTCTTTCAGACTGCGAATTGATCTGCCTTCTAATTTTTCTGAGATTCGCGGACGCAGAATCCTTTACCGCGCCGTTTTCATCAACTGTAATTTCAATATTATGTTCGAGAATTTTGTCAAAGAACAGATCCGCAACTATTTTTTTCAGCATAGAAAAGTCTTCACTGAAGTCACGGCTTTCTTCGGATATCATTCTCCTGACTTTCCTGGATACTCTGAGAAATTCAAGTATATGAAGAAACTCTTCAGGTGCTATGTAATGACCTTCGATGCCCGCTTTTGAAATTGATCTTCTGATATCGCTAAGCCC
Source organism: Candidatus Tepidiaquacellales bacterium UBA2330 (assembly GCA_002344965.1). Taxonomy (GTDB): domain Bacteria; phylum Bacteroidota; class Ignavibacteria; order Tepidaquicellales; family Tepidaquicellaceae; genus UBA2330. The sequence continues at coordinate 136,323 of DDUU01000003.1, forward strand.
GTCCAGCGGTAAGTCTCCGCGGACATTAAGAAGTTCTTTCATTTGAGAAACTTTGTCCAGCTCATATTCCAGCTCTTCCTGATCAGCATAAAAATTAATGTTCTCGCATAATTCTTTTCCGAGATCCGAATAGACATTATGAATCAGTCTTGAAGTAATTCTGTCAAATTCCAGTTTAAATTTAATATCAGCAAGATCCATATTACTTCTGATTGTTTTTTAAAAAATTGAATTCATTATAAAATTCACCAGCACCTGGAAGCAATACTTTCAGAAAATCATATATTCCAGGAGCTGCATCTACAACGTGAGGATAAATCAGGGATTCATCAACTGTTTTCTTACTGAATACGGAAAACAGTTTAGTAGAGGCAAGAAGAAATAAGCTTGCCAGTATAATTCCTTTCATCATTCCAAAAAGCAAACCGAAGATCCTGTCAAAGGATTTAGTAATGAAATTAAATCCCGATATCTTCTTAGAAATATATCCGAGTATTAAATTGACAGAAATTAAAATAATAAAAAAGGAAATCAGACTTAATATTTTCTGATCTAATTTTAAAAATGAGATATAACCTGTCAGAAGTTCATTATAGCTTGTAGCAAGAATGAATCCTGCTACAATTCCAATCAGAGAAAAAATACTTCTGAGAAAACCCTTTTGCAGGCCGAGTAAAGCGGGGACAATAATGACGAATGATATTATTAAATCGAGAGTATTCAATACCGTTCAGCTAACTGAAATATCAATTATACAAAAAATAAAATCAGTAAATAAAAGGAAGGAAGGTAAAAATTATAAGGAAAGAAAATCAGTTCATTCTTTTTCTGACAAGCTCCTGAATAACTTTGCCGTCAATCTTTCCTTTCAACTGTTTCATAACTTCACCCATTAGCTTTCCGAAATCTTTCTGTTCAGTGAAACCGGTTTCTTTTAGTATATTTTCAATTATGACGCCGGCATCTTCGGGAGACATCTGAGCCGGAAGATATTCACTTATAATATTCAGCTGGATAGTTTCTTTATCCACGAGATCAGTTCTGCCTGCATTACCAAACAGCACAATCGACTCTTTTCTCATTTTGGCAAGACGCGAGAGAAGCTGAATTTCCTCATCTTCATTCATTTCCCTGTTCATACCTGACTTATCCATTTTTAGAATTTCCGCTCTGATGGATCTGAGAGTTTCAGTTCTTACGGAATCCTTTGCTTTCAGAGAAGCATTAAGATCTTCGTTAATTTTTTCTTTAAGACTCATTATAAAATAATTTGAAATAAACTAATTCTTCATCCCTGCTTTATACCTGTCTGACTCTGCGATATATTTTGATTTAGGATAATCTTTTTTCAGTTCATCAAAAAGTTCTTTTGAAGCTTTGAAGTCGCCGGCTTTATAAAATGATCTTGCTGCATAAAATAAATACTGATCATTAAAAGGGTTTTCTTTATCAGCGACCGAAGCTTTCAGAAACTGCTTTGCAGCTTCACTGTAATTTCCTTTTGCCTCATATACTCCTGCGAGACCTGCAAGGACAGAAACATTTAAAAGTTTATTACTGCCGGAATAATCCTTGTAATACTTTTCGGCATTATCAAAATCTCTAAGGGCATAATATGAATTAGCGAGCATGAATTTAGCGAGTTCGCCGTTTTCAGTTGAGCCGTATTCATTTACTATAAAAAGAAGACCTTTTGAAATTCCGAGAGAATCTCCTTCAATCGCCTGTTTAAAATTATTTGCTGCGTAAACGGGTTTAATTTTTTCAATTTCTACCGCTGCGAGTTCATTATTTGCTGTTCTTTTATTTACTAAAAGAATTATGCCGGCAATACCGACCACAAGGATCGTCAGTGCAGTATATATATGTTTTTTATTTTTTTCAAAAAAGTCAACGGCTTTATAATAAGCCATCATTAATTTGTCTTCGGTGTTATGTTTTCCGGTCATTGTGTGAATAAATTATTTAGATTAAGCTACAAATATATGGATAATGAATATAGATTTAAAGGATTATTTTGATACTCAGGCAGGAAATTTTAAAAAAAAAGCCGGTAAATAAAATACCGGCTTAAGTGAATTTATAAAAAATATATTACAGACCGAATTTTGCGCCTGCAGTTATTTGAATTCCGTTTGTTTTTATTGTCTGATTTACAACTTTGGAAATATTTGATAATCCTAATTCATATCCAAACTGAAAAAACAAATCGGTAGTAGTAGCTACTTTGAAATCCAAACCTCCTCCAAAAAGTAAGCTGAATTCTGTAGTTTCAAAATTAGCTTTTGTATCGAAACTTGCAGATTGAGTAGATGTAGATTGATCCTGGGTAGAGCTTAACAATATTCCAAGGATTGGTCCTGCAATCAGATAAGGTTTAATTTCAGTTAAAGGAAATTTAACTTTCAATAAAGCCGGGAATTGTAAAAAATTTCCTTTATTATCGACATTCACATTATTTGTTGTAAATGAATTACCTTTCATGACATATCTGATACCCGGTACAATAGAAATTTGCTTGGATAATCCCAGTTCAAGCACTCCACCGGCAATCATTCCGACTTTTGAGTTTGTATTAGCATCCGGCGTTTGAGTTGTATTTGCAATATTAATACCAGCTTCAAGACCGAGTGATACTTTAACTTGTGCATTTGATTCAGATGAAAATAATAAAACAACAAAGAGTAAAACCAAAAATACTAAGTTTTTCATTTTTATTTTTTAATTAATTAATTTTTTTTAGTTTTTAAAATTATTGAACTGTATAATTTACAGTTGTTGTATAAGCTGCTCCTGAAGAACTTCCCACCTTACCTTCAATTATAAATGTCCATTGCTGACCCTGAGCAATTGTAACGCCTGTTGTATTGAGTAGCATTGGATTACTTTGAGAATAAACAGTTGTTCCGTCACCATTAATAACTTCATTTGAGATCTGAGCCTGTGGACAGCTTGCCGTGATTTTTGTTAAAACAACTCCTGTACTGGGTATAAATTGAAAATAAATGACTCCCTGGTCCTGAACTAAACTGGTATTAAAGGTAACATTACCTGTATTGCCTCCTCCTCCTCCAGGGGTAATAATTCCGCCACTGCCTGATGTTGAATTACTGCTGCAGCTTGACATTATAATTGCTAAAACCAAGGTTAGTGCTAAATAAATCTTTTTCATTTCATCTCCTTTTGAAATTTAAATATGTTTAAGTTAATAAATTTGTTTTTTAAAAAAAATTGTGAATTTAAGTTGCAATAAATCATTTTATAAAAAAACCCCCGTAAATTCTAAAAGCACTTTCAGGCGATGAAGATGCAATATATCTGAATTTCCGGGGGAAACTGTAAATAAAACTTTATTGTGCATCTTCTTAATCGCCTTTATACAAAATTAAATCTATTAATATGTTTTTACAAAGAAAAAAAAAAGAGTTTTTAGGATTTTAAAGCTGAGAAAAGATGTATTAATATTAAAATTATTTGAAATTCTTATATCAATCATTGTTTTTGTAAAACTGTATTTAGAAAAAACAAATGAAAATTTTTTAGTCAAACTATTATAATCCGGCAATATTAATTAATTTTTTTTCCATAATCATTAATCCGTGTCCTGAAATAAGCTGAATCTTCAGGATAATTTTTAATTGAATTATTATAGAGTCGATTAAATTCTTCCTTTCTGCCGAGATCTTCAAGCAGTAATCCAAGATCTTTTGTTAATGATCTGTCAAGCTTTTGATTCAGATCAATTGCTTTTAAAAGATTTTCGGCTTCTTCTTTTTTATCCTGCTCGGCAAGTATCCTTGAAGCATAGATCAGAGGTATATAATTCGCAGAGTCAAGTTTAAAAGATTTTTTGAAATTTACGAGAGCTTCTTCAGGCTTATTCTCAAGCTGATTTATTTTGCCGAGATTTATGTATGCTTCTGGATTATCTGGTCTTATTTTGATTATTTTTTTCAATATGTTTTTAGCATCGTTTATTCTGTCCTGTTTCATAAGGAATATTGAATAACTGTTCATTGCTTCAAAATTACTTCCGTCTATTTTCAATGCAGTCTGAAACAAACTGTCAGCTTCGTTAAATGAATTCATTCTTTCTTTCAAAAGAGCATAATAATAATAAGTATAGGAATCATTTGGGTCAATGCGGATAGCTTTTTTATATAATTCTTCGGATTCATCGTATTTATTCATTTCAAAAAGCGAATAAGCCCATCCTGTCATAGCGTCAGTATAGCGCGGATTGAGATCAAGGGCATTTTCATACATAGTTATAGACTCTTCATATTTACCCTGATCGGAAAGTATATATCCGTATAATGTATAAGCCATTACGTCATCACTTTCCGGGGCGTTTGAAATTGAATAATCGATCATATCCATTGCAAGATCCGTATTCATTTCATCAGAGCCGTATGAGTAATAATAGTAATATGCAAGCATATAAGGCTGAGTATAGATGAGAACATACCTTGCGGCGTCATAAAGTATTTTGTCCAGATCAGCTAAATCTCCGGAAAAAGTCCTTGACGGTTTACCGAGTATCCGAGTTGTCAGATAGATTTTTTTATCATTCAAAACTACTTCTCCCGTAATCTTAGTCTGCTTTTTTCCAAGGAAATTCTTTACATTCTGAATCAGGGATTTCAGAGAAATGCCTGATCCCGGAATTACTATTTCAAGCTGTGAATCATACATAACGGGATTATAATCAAGAAGGGGGAATGCGGTATCGGCTTTACTTTCAATATCCTTTATATTGTCCATTAATTTACTGACGATCGCCTGACCGGTAATATTCTGTCTTTCCAGATCAAGCGGAACCTGAAATACTTCGATAACGACGGTATCTCTTTTGAATTCCTTATAAATAAGAATTCCGATAACAACCAAAACGGAAATGATCACTGCGTCAAGGGCAATTGATCTGAATGCGCTAATGCTTTTTGAAGCGGTGTCGAGCTTTGGCGGCTTCTGATTATTTTCAGTACTGTCAGCGATAATTATTTTCTTTAATTAAGAAAAATATAATAACCGGAAATTGATTGTGATAAAATAAATAAATTAATATTAAGATTCTTTCATTTAATCTCACTCCTGAAATATTTATATTTTATAATTATCAGAAACAACAGATCTCAAATGGATTCAGAAAATATTATTCAGCCGGAAAATAACTTTCCGGAAGATCCACATCATAAACAGATAAAAAATGTGATCCCGGAATATCCGGAAAAGAGATCTAACAGCAACTTCAGGAATAATTTTATTTTTTTTCTGATCTCCGGCTTTACATTAGTTAATCTGATAATATTCGTTTACACAGCTTTAAAAAAATTCACTTAAGTAATTTTATAAAATTCATTTGCCCGTCAGCTACTTCATCAAAAAATCAGGATTAATAAACGCATCAGGCGCTGATCTGACTGACTTCATTAACAGAATGTCCACAAATGATCTCAGGAATTTCCCGGCGGGAGAATTCAAATATACTTTTTTAACAACCGATAAAGGACGAATAATTGATCTTATTAATTTCGTAAATCTCAGCGAGGCAAAATATTTCATCTGTACTGCAGGTTATGAAGATAAAATTATATCGCATCTCAATAAATATATTATAACGGATGATGTTAGCTTAAGTAAAGCTGAAGGAAATTTTTCAATTGTAACAATATTTACAGATGAACCTGCTGCTGTATCCGGGGATATATTCAATTTAAAATTGGAAGATAATAATAAGAATAAATCATACCGTATCAATGAAAAGGATATTTTATTTTATGATGATGTTAAATTCCCGGCTTTAAAAATTCTCTGCGCAGATGAGCATATTGATGTTTACAGAAAATTACTAAAAGACCATAAGCAGCTGAGCTTTGAAGAATATGAATATAAGAGAATAAATGAAATGCTTCCCGAAGGCGTGTATGAACTGAATGAAGATATCAATCCTATGGAATGCGGTCCAGAGAAATTTATTTCATTTACAAAAGGATGTTACATCGGACAGGAAGTGATAGCTCGGATTGAATCGCAGGGAAAAATACCCAAGCAAATGTTATTGGTAACTTCTGAAACCGAATTTGAAAAAGGCGATAAAATTTTTAAGAGTGAAAAGGAAGCAGGTTTTGTATCCAGCGCAGTATATTATGATAATAAGTATTCGGGACTTGCATTTATAAGGAGGACTGAACTGAATGAACCTGGAAAATATATTGTGAAAAAAGGCAACAGCAACTCTGAATTAAAATTAAATTTTGAATCAAAAGAATTAATTAATACAACTAATAATATATAAACTGACATGAACAAAAAAACCTTAAAGATACTCGGAAAGGAAAATGAGTATCTGCTTTCACACAAATGCAAAACAATTGCCAAGGACTCGATTCATTTACCCGGAAAGGATTTTATTGACAGAGTATGGAAAGATTCTGACAGATCGCCGAATGTACTCAGAAATATGCAGCTCATATATAATACGGGGAGATTATCAGGGACAGGTTACGTTTCAGTACTTCCTGTGGATCAGGGTATAGAACATTCAGCCGGAGCTTCATTCGCACCGAATCCCGTATATTTCGATCCGGAGAATATAGTTAAGCTTGCAATAGAAGGCGGATGCAATGCCGTCGCATCCACGCTTGGAGTGCTTGGATCCGTTGCGAGAAAGTATGCGCATAAAATTCCTTTCATAATGAAATTTAATCACAATGAATTTTTAACTTATCCCAATAAATTTGATCAGATATTTTTTGCTGATATAGATCAGGCTTTTGATATGGGAGCTGTTGCTGTAGGCGCAACGATATATTTCGGTTCGGATGAATCAGCGCGACAGATACAGGAAGTTTCTCAGGCGTTTGCCTATGCTCACGAACTCGGAATGGTAACTATACTATGGTGTTATTTAAGGAATTCAGCATTCAACGTAAAAGGAGATAAGGATTATCATACTTCAGCGGATCTCACAGGACAGGCAAATCATCTCGGAGTTACAATAGAAGCTGATATTATTAAGCAGAAACTTCCGGAGAATAACGGCGGATACAACGCTTTGAAATTCGGAAAGACACATAAGCTGGTATATGAAAAACTCTCATCTGACAATCCGATTGATCTGACCCGTTACCAGGTTGCGAATAATTTTATGGGAAGATGCGGACTTATAAATTCCGGAGGTGCTTCCACAGGCAAAGGCGACTCTGATCTTCAAGAAGCGGTTAAAACCGCTGTAATAAACAAACGAGCCGGCGGTATGGGTCTTATATCCGGACGAAAGGCATTCCAGAAACCAATGAAAGACGGCATCGAATTACTGAATACAATTCAGGATGTTTATCTGGATGACAATGTCACAATAGCATAAAATTTTTTAATTTAAATAATTTAATAATGAACAAACCAAAAAAGAAAGCTTTAGCTAAGCACAGAAAGAACACTAAGAAAGCTAAAGCGAAAATAACCGCTTCTTTGAAAAATAAAAAATCGTAAGGTAAATTTTTCATTTATTTTAAATCAGACATTAACATTCAGCCGTGAATTAGATGAAAAAATTCATTCTGATATTTTTTTTAACATTCACGGCTGCGTTTACGCCGATAGCAGCTAAGTATGTAGTCGGCGCCATATCTCCTCTTTCTCTTGCATTTCTTAGATTCGGAATAGCAACCTTACTTCTGCTGATTGTCTTTGCATACAGTAATGGAAATTTTAACATTGATAAAAAGGACAGACTTTTATTTTTAATGCTCGGGCTTCTCGTAATTCCCGTTAATCAGTTCTGCTTTCTCGTAGGAGTGAAATTATCGGTTGCCTCGCATTCCGGAATATTATACGCCTGCACTCCTTTAATTGTATATCTGATTTCTGTAAGACAGCAAAATGAGAAATTTGAGATGAAAAAACTTATTACAATTTCTCTTACGATCATCGGAATACTTGTAATATTTTATGAAAACATTTTCGCGCCTTCGGTTCCGGGAGTGAATTTTCTTCTCGGAGACACTCTGCTTTTTTTAGCAGTGGCTTCGTGGTCAGTCTATCTTGCATTCAGCAGGAGCATGGTTTTAAAATACGGAGCATTAAAAACGCAGACCGTTTCATTTCTTATCGGAATAATTTTATACATACCCGTATTTTTATTTGACGTAAAAAATCTTTCCTTCGAAAATGTAAACGGATATGTCATACTCGGATTTTTACATCTCACTGTGCTTGTGGCATTCGGAAGTTATTTTCTTTACAGCTATTCAGTGAAGGTGATTAAGACAAGCACGCTGACTACTTTGACAAATACATCGCCGGTCATTACTATTCTGTTTTCTTGGTTATTATTAAATGAAAATTTATCTTATTTTTTTATCATAGGCGCGGTGATAACAATGACGGGAGTGATATTAACGCAAATGCAGAAAGACGAAACATTAATTGCTAATATTGAAAGACCTGAACAGAATGTCAGACAATAACAAATTAAAATCCGAAATAAAAATTAAGGCGGCTCTGTATTCGCTTTACACGGCAGTATTCATAACCCTGATAAAAATAATCGCAGCGTATTTCAGCGGCAGTCTTGGAATACTTTCGGAAGTATTTAATTCAGGCATTGATATTTTTGTTTGTCTTGTATCAATAATCTCGATCAAATATTCTTCAAGACCGCCGGATAAGGATCACAATTACGGACATGAGAAGGCGGAAAACTTCTCTGCGCTGTTTCAGGTGTTTATTTTATTCATAACTTCTTCCTATATAATCTATGAAGCCATAAGCCGTCTGTTCATAAAGACGGATACGGAGCTGAATATAAATCTCTGGATCATCGGTTCGATTATTTTTACAATATTTATAGACATACACAGAGCGAAAAAATTAAAAGCAGTTGCAAAGGAAACAAACTCCAGCGCTCTCGAAGCCGACGCGCTCCATTTTTCGAGTGATATATTAAGCTCAGGCGTTGTGCTTGCCGGACTGCTGCTGACTTATCTCAATGTCAGTAAGATCGCTGATACTATTGCAGCGCTTGTGGTAACACTGATCATAATTTCACTCGGTTATAAGCTTCTTAAAAAATCCTTTAACACTTTAATGGATAAAGTGCCGGAAGGACTTTATGAAAAAATAAAATACGAAACGCTGCTGATAGAAGGAGTAGAGGGTATTAACAGTTTCAGGATCAGGACTTCCGGAAGCATTACATATATTGATATGACAATTGAAATCAGCAGGCTTGTGCCTTTCTCTAAAGCCCACGACATAATGGATAATGTGGAAAAAAGAATAAATGAACTGACGGAGAATGCAGACATTGTAATTCATTCCGAACCGGTTGAAACAAAAAATGAATCCATCAATGACAAGATAAGACTTATAGTAAATGACTTCGGTCTGAAGTGTCACGATATTTTTTCACATAAGACAGACAATGAAATTTTTTCAGAACTTCATATTGAAATAGACAGCACTAATGATCTTACTAAAGCACATAAGATAGTTTCGGAAGTTGAGAAAAAAATATTAGAGAAGATAGATGTCATTTCACATCTGAAGATCCATATCGATGAACCGAGCGAAATACTTTTTGACACTACGGATATTACAGACAGCTCAAATGAAATTATAAGGGAAGTAAAAAATATTCTTGATGAGAACAAGGAAGTGATCTCAAGTGAGAGCATACAGGTAGTTAGCACAAACGGTAAGCTGAGGATTTCACTTGTCTGTAAATTTGATCATATAAATTCATTTGAGCAGGTGCATGACACAGTTACACAGCTTGAGAGCAGGATATATCTTACTTTAAAAGAAAATTACCCTAAACTTGCAAACGTCATCATTCATTCAGAACCTACAAACTTAAAATAAAATATGGAAAAAATAAAAGCCGGGCTGTTTGGTCTCGGACATCTCGGGAAAACCCATTTAAAGCTTATCAGAGAGATCTGCAGCGAAAGGGAAGATGCGGAGCTTACGGGAGTGTTTGATACTGATCATTCTAAAAATTCAGATGCTGCAAAAGAGACGGAAACTGATGTAAACAAATCAGCTGATGAACTTATTGATAAGATCAACACTGCAATAATCGTAACACCGACATCAACGCATTTTGAACTTGCTTCAAAGACGATCGGAAAAAATATCAATACATTCATAGAAAAGCCTGTAACAGAGACGACTGAACAGGCTGAGAAACTTCTGAAGCTTTCAGAGAATAAGAAAATAAAAATTCAGATAGGGCATGTGGAAAGATTTAATCCCGCCATTCTTTCACTTGACGATTATAGAATATCGCCGCTTTTTATTGAGACACACAGACTTGCTCAGTTCAATCCACGCGGGACGGATGTCTCTGTGATACAGGATCTGATGATCCACGACATTGACATTATACTAAATCTAGTGAAGTCTCCCGTAAAGTCGATCAATGCGAACGGCGTTGCGATTCTCAGCGAGAAGATAGATATTGCGAATGCGAGGATACAGTTTGAGAACGGTTGTGTTGCGAATATTACCGCATCAAGAATTTCACTGAATAAAATGAGAAAGATGAGACTGTTCCAGAAAAATGCATATATCTCAATAGACTTTTTGCAGAATACTTCAGAAGTATTTAAGTTATCCGGTGACGTAAATGAAAAGGGATTTGCAGTGACAGAAGTAGAGCAGGGAGATAAGACAATGAAGATATTTTATGAAAAACCTACTGTCCCTGAAGTGAATTCTCTGAAGTATGAACTTAATAATTTCTTTAATGCAATAATTAAAAATGAAGAGCCGATAGTAACTCTCAGTGACGGACTGCAGGCGCTTGAAGTAGCGAATAAAATAATTAATGAAATTGAAACTTCTCAAAAAATAAATTAAATGTACAGAATAGCTCATATTTCAGATCCGCATTTATGCTTTGCTGATGACAATGGCGGAGGAAAAGCGTTTATAAAACTCATGGAAAATATCCGGGAGAAAAATTGTGACCACGTGATAATCTCCGGTGACATTGCTGATAATCCGCTGCCTGAGGATTTCAGATTTGCGTCAGAGCTTTTAAAAGAGTATGATCTCACAGATTTTAATAAAATTACGATTGTCCCGGGAAATCATGATATTTTCGGCGGAGCAGCCAAAGGAATAGACGGAATAAAATTCATATACGAATGCCGTCAGACTGATTATAAGAAAAATCTGGATCTTTTTACTGAAAATTTTTCAGAAGCGTTTGTTAACTCAGGGATATTTCCGTTTGTTAAAATTTTACGCAACGTTGCTCTGATTGGTATTAACAGCATTGACAAATGGAGTCTTAATAAAAACCCTGAAGGATCCAACGGAAAAATCAGTGCCGTTGATTATGAAAAATTCGAGAAAATTCTCAAAAGCAAAAAACTGAATGGTCTGCATAAGATTATTGTGATGCACCATCACTTTGCGCTGCCGGATGAATCTGAAGAAAATAAAGCTCATCCTCTCTGGCTAAGAGTGATAGAATGGAAAATGAAACTTCGCGGAAAGAAAAAGCTTCTTAGACTTTTTGAAAAGAATAATGTGAAGCTTGTTCTTCACGGACATACGCATATCAGTGAAATTTACACTGAAGGGAAAATTACTTTTATAAACAGTTCGGCTTCATCAATACCTCTTACTGATGATCAGAAAAAATATTATCATATAATAGAAATACCGGGCTCGGAAGACGAAGCTGTGAATATTAAAATAGAAAAGGTTCAGATAATCTGATGAAGATCAAAACGGAAAATAAGATCATAAAAAAAATAGGGGAGATTGCTGACAGAAGAAAGGTGTCCGCTTATCTGGTCGGCGGATATGTAAGGGATCTGATAATGGGAAATGAAGGAGCGGATATAGACATTATGACTGAAGGAGACGGGATTCAATTTGCGAAGGATGTTTCAAAGGAACTCGGCACTGAACTAAATTCAGTTTACAAGAACTTTGAGACCGCGCTGCTGAATTTTGAAAATTATAAAATTGAATTTGTATCAGCTAGGAAGGAAAGTTATGACAGAGGTTCGCGGAAGCCGGCGGTAGAGACTGCAACGCTTGAGGAGGATCTTTCGAGAAGGGATTTTACAATCAATGCGCTTGCGGCTTCAGTTAATAAAAAAAGTTTCGGTGAAGTGGTGGATAATTTTGGCGGGCTGAAAGACATTGAGTCAGGAATTATTCGCACTCCGCTTGACCCGTTTAAAACATTTGATGACGATCCTCTGAGAATAATGAGAGCAATACGTTTTGCATCAAGATTTAATTTCAGTATTGAGGAGAATACATTTAAAGCGATCATAGAAATGCGCGGCAGGCTTACTGATGAAGGCGTTGTGTCGCAGGAAAGGATCACTAATGAATTTCTACTGATACTGATGACAGAGAAACCGTCTGTGGGTCTTGATCTGCTTTACAGATCGGGAGTAATGCAGGAGATATTCCCGGAGATCGCGGAACTCGAAGGAGTGGATCAGAGAAATGATTTTCATCATAAGAATGTCTTTTATCATACATTAAAAGTAGTGGATAATATTTCAGCAAAGACTGACAATCTGTGGCTGAGATTTGCCGCGCTTGTTCATGATATTGCAAAGCCGAGGACTAAGAAATTCGTAGAGGGAACTGGCTGGACTTTTCATTCGCATGAGGAAGTCGGAGCCAGGATGATGAAGAAAATATTCAGAAAACTGAAGCTGCCGATGACTAAACTTGAGTACGTGGAGAAACTTGTAAGAATGCATCTGCGTCCGATACCGCTTGCTAAAGATGATGTTACGGATTCGGCAATAAGAAGACTTGCCGCGGAAGCGGGAGAAGAGCTTGAAGATCTGCTGACATTATGCCGGGCAGATATTACTTCAAAGAATCCTGACAGGGTAAGCAAGTTTCTGGAAAATTATGACAGAGTGGAAAAGAGAATACTTGAAGTTCAGGAAAAAGACGAACTCAGAAATTTCCAGTCGCCAGTGAGAGGAGATGAGATAATGAAACTCTTCGGGCTGGAGCCGGGAAGGGTGATAGGAATATTCAAACACAGGATAGAAGAGGCGATACTGGAAGGTGAGATACCTAATGAGTATGCTGCAGCTAAGGAGTATCTGATGAAAATAAAGGATGAGATTTTGGGTTTGAAAATTAATTCGTAAGTGCAGACAATACCCTGAGATTTTTTAAGAAGAATTATGGAATCAATTCAAAATAAAAATGAAAAGAGACTTTGCCTGAATAAAAGTTTCAGAAATTATCAGAATTCGCGTAACCATCCAGTAAAATATATTTTTATTTTGAAATGCAGTTGCAGTATAAACTCAGCTTGAACGAGAGTGGGGAATGTTTGCGGATGCTTATTATAAGATAATTATAAAATATATTTTATTAATTTAACTTATCTTAATTAACAGATAAATCAATTTAAATTATAAAAATTTTTTACAGTATATCAGGTCTGTAAATGCTTACAAATATTTTTCCGTCGTTTACGGAATAACCTCTGTACATTCCCTGTGAGTTAAAAATCATTTCTATATTACAATCTTTATCGATAGCAATTAGCCCTCCTTCGCCTCCAATAACTCTTAACTTTTTATTTACAACTTCCTCACATGCTTCTTTTAAATTTAATCCTTTATATTCCATCAGAGCTGAAATATCGTAAGCTGCAATTGTTCTGATAAAAAATTCTCCGTCACCTGTGCATGAAACTGCGCAGGTATTATTATTGGCGTAAGTTCCTGCACCGATTAGAGGGCTGTCTCCCACTCTTCCGAATTTTACATATGTCATTCCGCCGGTTGAAGTTCCGGCAGCTAAATCTCCGAACTGATCAAGCGCTGCTGCACCTACAGTACCGAATTTTTTATCATTTTCATCATAAGTGCTGTGGTCTAACATTGCTTTTCCGTTCTGCGCTGCTTTTAAAAATTGCTGATAGCGGAATTCACTGTAAAAATACTTTTCATCTTCAAATTTCAAACCGGAAATCTTTGCATATTCTTCAGCCCCTTTTCCGCTGATCATTACAATATCGGGATCCAGCATTACTGCTTTTGCAAGTAAAATCGGATTGCGGACTCCGCACACAGATGCAGCGCTGCCTGCCTGCAAATCTTTACCGGACATAATAGATGCATCCATGCTGTGTGTTCCGGCAGAAGTAAAGACCGAACCTTTTCCAGCATTAAAGAGCGGGTTGTCTTCCAGAGTTATAATAGATTCTGTTACGGCGTCAACAGATGTTCCCCCTGACTTTAAAATATCTGAACCGGTTTTTACTGCAAGTTCAATTGACCGTAAATATTCTTTTTCATTATCAGCTGTCATTTTTGACTTGAGGATTGTGCCTGCTCCGCCATGAACTGCTATTCCGAATTTTTTCATAAATATAAATAAAAAAACCCTGTTAAAATTAATTAACAAGGTTTTAAATAATCAAACTCTGTTTTTTATTTCCTTTGAAATTTTTCTTCTTCAAGAGTAAACACCAGTGAAACTATATGCGAGTTACCGAGTTCTTCAAGTCCGTCGAATTTAGAAAAAGAATAGTCAATATTAATTTTCGGGAGTTTCACACCTGCACCTAAAGTAAGGTTTCCAAGATCGTTTACGCCTGTTCTCAAACTGACCAAATCTCTGTATGAATATTCTATACCTGCATGCAGATCAAAACTTACCGGACCTAAATTTGCATTAGCGCTGCTTCTTCTGTTTTCAAATCTGACATCAAAATCGAGGGCGGGAGTAAGAGTGCCGCTCAGAAAATCCACCTGATATGCAGAACCGATTTTTGCTGTTGGTGTTATAACTTCTTTCTTACCGGTTGACCATGATAGATAGGTAGTAGTGAGATCCTGTAAATTTGCGCCAAGGAAAAATCTTCCGAAAGGATTGTAATTCATTCCAATATCAAATCCAAGTCCCCATGCGCCTTCATCAGCTATATTTCTTCTGATGATTTTTAAATTTGCTCCGTAGAAAAATTTATCTGATTGTTTTTTTGAGTAAGTAAGATATATTGCGTAATCTGAAGTATTAAAATAAGTAATTTTTGATTCATCAAGTCTTTCACCCGGATCGAGAGTTCCGTTACCGTTAAGATCAATAAGTGCATTTCTCGTATCCTGAATATCATCAATTCCCATTCTGATTAAAGAAATTCCGAGGGAAGATTTTGAACCGAAAGGAATTCCGATTGAGCCGTAATCATAATTCACTAAATTTCCGAATTGTGCATCGTGCATAAGAGAAAACTGCGGGTAATTAATTTTGGAGAGACCTCCGGGATTCCAGTAACCGGCTGTTACATCATTGACAAGAGCAACATAAGCGCCGCCCATTCCCTTTGCTCTTCCGCCTACGCCTATTGAAAGAAATTCTCCTGCATATTTATTTCCTGAACCCTGTGAAATTCCATCCTGAAATAGGATAATAGAAAGTAAAACTATTAAGATAGTTTTTGGCATAAGATTTTTCATAAATTGGGTATGTTTACTTTAGGTTTTTTTAAATTCAGTAAACTAAATTACATTATCCTCCGGATAAAATTATTTGTAATAATGTTTATTTTAATCCGATAAGTCAATACAATTTTATTTGATTTTAGATGAAAGTAAAATGCATCCTTTAAAGTTTCGCAGATTTTCATAAAAAAATAATGCATTAATTAGCAATCTTCATTATTTGATTTTTGGTATAATTCTTAATGAAATTTAAATTAAAAATTTTATCCATTCTGAACAATAATGCTTTAAAAAAAAATTTTATCCTGAAACTGTATTAACATTTCAGATAGTACTAACGTAACGATTCTTATTTCAGATCTATTGATTATCAAGTAAATGAAACTCAATAAACAGGAACATTAATGTAATCAATAGTATTTCTTATGATGTGTTAAAATTGTATTTTTAATCGTCCAATTCAAAAATTAACAAATTAGATTTTCCTTAAAAGATTTCAAAAAAATAATTATAATATAACAATTTAAAATGAGTAAAAAATTTATTCTTCCCATTTCAATAATCATACTTGCAATAGGTATTTTTGTCGGAATGAAAATACAGGACGCAGTATCCGATGATAAAATTTCCTCTCAGGTAAAAAAGTTTAATGATGCTCTTCAGGTTACATCCAGATATTATGTTGACGATGTTGATTCGCAAAAGCTAACAGAGGATGCAATAAAAGGTATGCTTGAGGGACTGGATCCTCATTCTGTATATATTTCTGCTGATCAGCTAAAGAGAGTAACAGAAGATTTTCAGGGAAGTTTTGAAGGGATCGGCGTTGAGTTTGATATTATTAATGATACTTTAATTATTGTTTCTCCAATAAGCGGGGGACCGTCAGAAAAACTCGGTATTCAGGCTGGTGATAAGATTGTAAAGATCGACGGGGTATCTAGTGTGAAAATGTCCAGGGAAGACGTTCCCAAAAAACTTAAAGGTCCTAAAGGTACAAAAGTAAATGTTACAATTGTAAGAGCCGGTCTGCCTGATCCTCTTGAGTTTGAAATAACCAGGGATAAAATTCCGCTTTACAGTGTAGATGCATCTTTTATGTATAATGATGAAGTTGGATATGTTAAAGTGTCAAGATTTTCTGCTACTACTTATGATGAATTTATGAAAGCCATGGGAGATCTCAAAAATCAGGGTATGAAAAAAGTTGTACTGGATCTGAGAGGTGATCCGGGCGGTTATCTTGATCAGGCTTTTAAAATGGCAAGTGAATTTATTCCTGCAGGTAAAAAGATAGTTTTTACCAAAAGCAGAATAGGGGATTTTAATGAAGAATATGTTTCAGAAGGAGGAATTTACAATGACATTCCGCTTGTCGTGCTGGTAAACGGAGGTTCAGCATCAGCAAGTGAGATAGTTGCAGGCGCTGTCCAGGACTGGGACAGGGGATTGATCGTGGGAGAAACGACTTTTGGAAAAGGGCTTGTACAGAGACAGTTTGATCTGTCTGACGGATCAGCTTTCAGAGTTACGACAGCAAGGTATTATACTCCAACCGGTAGATTAATACAGAAAGGATACGAAGGTAATAAATACAAACAGACTGCCAATGCTGATATTGAAGGAGATAATATTGAACATACAAATGATATACAGGATTCTGCAAGACCTGAATACACAACCTTTGGCGGCAGAAAAGTATTTGGCGGAGGGGGAATTACACCTGACTATATTATTAAGCTTGATACTCTTACTGATTATTCAGTTCAGCTCAGAAGACTTAATCTGTTTTATATATTCACGGAAAGATACATGAGCGCAAACAGAAACAATATTGAATCAAGATTTAAAACAGCCGGAGAATTCAGAGACGGATTTCAAATTGATGAAGGAATGCTCACTGATTTGAAAAACATGGCTTCAGAAAAGGAAGTAGTGTTTAATGAAGATGAATTTAATAAAGACAAAGAATTTATAAAGACATCAATAAAATCGCAGATTGCACGGGATCTTTGGGGTAATAACGGAACTTATGTAGTCTGGGTTGAGAATGATGATCAGTTTTTAAAAGCAGTAACAATGTTTGACGAATCTATAAAACTTGCAAAGTTAAAACAATAAAATCAGTAATGATTTTTTCTATTCTAAGAAAAAGCTTCATTCCGGCAGTTTTAATAATATGTTTAATTGCGGTTGAAGCTTTTTCACAGGATAAGGTATTTGAAGTAGGGGAAGAGCTTAAATATGAAATCTCATACGGATTCATAAAACTTGGTTATATGAATTTCATTCTAACCAGCATCAGAAAAGAAGGAAAAAAAATATTTTATAATGCCAGGCTCGAAGTCAAGACATACCCTGAGGTTCCATTTATTACAATAAATGATATATTTGAAACAGAAATGGAATTAAGCGAGGGTGAATTATTTTCAAATAAATTCTATGAAACAAATTTCAGAAGTAAATCCATAACAAGACAGGACTGCAGGTTCAATTATAAGAAAAATTTAATAAAATATACAAAAGAAACGGATGGCGAAATAGAAACTGAAGATGAAATTCCAATGAAAGAAAATATTAAATACAGAGATGAACTTTCATGGCAGTATGAATACAGATTAAATTCCTTTTCAAATAAAAATTATAACATCCCGGTTTTTACCGGCTCGGAAGAATCATCTGTAAGATATTCTTACAACGTAAACAAAACAGTTGTCAAATTAGAGAATACTAGTTATGAAGTTGCAGCAATAAAAATGGAAGGTATCTCAGATTTCTCCGGAGTTTTTGGATTTAAAGGAGAATTTCTTGTATTGATCTCTGATGATGATTACAGAGTACCTGTTAAAGCGTATTTTAATTCAACTCTTGGTAACGTAGTGCTTGAACTCATTTCATACAAGAAGGGGAAATGGACTCCTCCACCATTTTTAAATTAACTAAACAGCATGCGGAGGTTAAAATGATATCAAAAATTTCTGCCGGATTTATAAAATATTTTTCTATAATTATATTTTTCTTTTCATTAATAAAAATAAATTCTGTAATAGCGCAGTCTAAAGTACTGCAGGTAGGAGAAGAATTAAACTATTCTGTTAATTACGGATTCATCGAAATCGGAAAAGTGAATATAAAAATGACAGGAAGCAGGCAGGCAGGAAACAATGTAATTTACACTTCAGTCTGCAGTATGAAATCTAACAAAGGTATTCCATTTGTAGAACTAAACAGCATTTTTGAATCGGATATGCTTTATAACGGAAATGATTTATATACTGTCAGATTCAAGGCAACAGAAATTAAAGAAGAAGGGAAAATTATAATTGAATATAGATTTAATTATGACTCAAATTATGTATATGTTTTAAAAGAGAATCTCGGTAATAAAGAGATTGACAGAAATATTCCTTTTAATCAGAATGTAAAATTTCAGGACGGACTTTCCTTGTTTTACAAATCCAGGTTGAATTCGTTTTCACAGGAAAATTTTCTTATACCTGTTTTTATGAACGAATCGGAAACATCAGTAAACTATTATTTTACATCGAAGAAAGATGAAATTTTCGTTCCTGTGTTTGACGGGGAACTTCAGACATACAGATGTAACGGTATGGCAAATTTTGAAGGAGTTTTCGGATTGAGCGGGGAGTTTGCAGGATGGTTTTCTGACGATGATGCAAGAGTTCCTCTAAAATCCCAAATGAATGTAATTATCGGAAGTGTAACTCTTGAACTGACTAGTTTCAAAAGAAGCGGCTGGAGATAATGAAATTTAAAACTCTAAAAAAATAAAAATCAATTTTAAACATTGAAATAAAATATATTAAAAATTGATTTATAAGTATTAATTTGTTTTAACCTCCGTAAAAAATTACAAAATTCAGTCAAATTTATTAAATTGAAAAGTATTTTTATAATTAATAGCTTACAGAACAATTTAACCAACATATGAAAACATCGTTCAAATTATTAATAATTATTTTTCTGTTTACATCCGGTTACTCGACAGCACAGGATGCGCAGGAAATAATCAGAAAAGTTCAGTCAAAATACGGAAATATTTCTGATGCAAAAGCTTCGTTCACACAAACAATAAAAAGCAAAGGCGGTAAAGCAAATTCTTCATCAGGAATACTTTACATTAAAAAAGAAAATAAGTACAGAATAGAATCAGGCGGTCAGGTACTGGTAACAGACGGACAGACATCCTGGGCATATTCGCCAAAAAAGAAACAGGTAGTTATCGATAATTATAAAGATGACGCAAATTCATTTTCACCGAATAAGTTTCTGTTTAATTATCCTGAAAATTTTTACTCTGATCTTATGGGCGATGAAAATGTAAACGGAACTGATTGCTATGTAATAAAACTTTCTCCAAGAAGCAGCGGTTCTGTTAAATCCGCTACTATCTGGATAGATAAAAACGAAGATTTTATACGTAAAATTAATATAGTAACTTCAGAATCCACGAATACATATTCGCTTAAGGATATTTCACTGGATTCAGGCGTAAATACTTCAAAATTTAATTTTACTCCTCCTGACGGTGTTGAAATAATTGATCTTAGATAATAATTAATTTTTTTAATATTTATTTTTTAAAGTTAAGCAGATTCAAATTTGCTTAACTTTTTTTAATTATTCTGTTGAGCATAAATTTCAAAAAATACGTTAAAACAATTTTTTTACTGGCATTAACTTTTTTCTTTCTTTACCTGGCATTCAGGGGAAATGATTTTGGAAAGCTTTATGCTGAATTAAAAAATGCAAATTATTTTTATGCCATATCGGGTGCCCTGACAGGAATTGTAATCGGATCTTATATAAGAGCTTTACGATGGAGATATTTTTTAAATCCTCTTAAAAAAAATATTCCGATGTATAATCTTTTTTCATCCATTATGGTAGGTTATATGATGAACAGTATAATACCGAGAGCAGGCGAGATATACAGACCTGTACTTCTTGCAAACAAAGAAAAAATTTCAAGAACTTCGGCATTCGGGACTATACTTGTGGAAAGAGTTATTGACGTACTGACCATGCTTGTATCTTTCGGTATCTGCTTAATATACTTCAGACAGAAATTATCTTCTGCATTTCCGGAATATAATCTGGAAGCAATTTCTTTATATGCCTTTATAATTATTATACTGTTTGTAATTTTTATAATTTTGTTACTATTTAATCTGGAAAAGTCAGAAGCGTTTATAGAAAAACTAACTAAGAATTTTCTACCAGAAAAATATCATAAAAAAATAAGTGAATTATTTGTTTCTCTGATAAACGGATTTCTTTTTATCAGATATCCGAAATATTACATACAGATTTTTCTTCTTTCGGCATTGCTGTGGATTTCTTATGTCGTATCCACATACCTTACGACCCTTGCATTTAATCTTGATCTCAGTCTGCTTGATGCTAATCTTATACTGACTATGATAACGTTTGCCGTTACCATACCTTTACCTGCTAACTCGGCAGGAATTTACCATCTTTTCTGTACAGCTACTCTTGTTAGTATATACGGAATAAGCAGTGAGACGGCTTTTGGATTTGCAACAGTAAGTCACCTGCTCGGATTGCTGGGATTAATAATTATCGGAGCTTATTTTTTTCTGAAGGAAAATCTGAATATTAAAAAGGCGAAAGAACTATCCGCTCCGGAAACAAATCCGGAATCCGGAAACGGATAATATAAATTACAATTCTGTTTTTAGTTTAGATTCTTTTCTGTGACTTAGATATCCTACTAATATTGGAACAAGAGAAAGAATTATAACGCCAATTATTACATATTCAAAATTCTTTTTTATGAACGGAATGTTTCCGAAATAATATCCGAGTAATGTCATTGATGTAACCCAAAAGATACCTCCGAATATGTTATAAACAACAAACTTTTTATAATTCATTTCACCGACGCCAGCAACAATAGGGGCAAATGTGCGTGCAAACGGAACAAATCTTGCGTAAATAATCGCTCTTCCACCGTATTTTTCGTAAAAATGTTTTGCTTTAATAAGATGGTCTTTTGCGAAAAAAATTGATTTTTCTCTTGTGAAAATTTTGGGTCCTGTTTTTTTACCGAACCAGTAACCGACCTGATCACCAACAATAGCGGCAATTATTAAAGATATATTCAATACATAAATATCCAGATAACCCTGTGCAGCAATTAAACCTGCAGTAATTAACAGTGAATCACCTGGCAGAAAAAATCCCACAAGCAAACCTGTTTCTGCAAAAACAATTACAATAAGAACTGTTAATCCGCCCCATTTTATAAGCTCCTCAAGGTTACTCAGATTGGAAAAGAACTGTGATATTACGTCCATTTTTAATTTTAATTATAAAAGTTTTAATTTAATGATATTGAAATAAATAATAGTGTTAAAAAAAAAACTATTTTAGAAATTTAAAAGTATCCCAATATCAAATAAATTCATCATTGCAGTGAATAAATAAAATTCTAGGAAAGGTTTAAGGATAAGTACAGACAGTTTTATTTTAATTTAAAAATATATAATGTAATGCTTATATATTCAAATCATACTCAATAATATTTTAGTCACTTTTTCCGGGAGCTGTAAATTTTAAATGGAATAATAGATTGAGAAAGATATAGAATGGATAATTACATTACTTTTAAATAATGAACGAGATTATTTTAAAACGGGATAAATAAATTTTTTTTAATGAAGATTAAATTTTATAGCTGTTCAGAATTTTCATATAGTTTGCGCGTTCAAATGCAGCCGGTTCAGAAACAGATTTGTAATCCATACTTCCGTGCATCTGCTGTATGGATTCATATTCTTTTTCCTCCATCCAGATTTTTAAATCTCTCAGAATATCCGCAGCGCGGTTTATTCCGTTCTTTAATAATTCCGAACAGATCATTGCAACATCTCCGCCGACCATCATTACTTTAAGTACATCTAAATGATTGTGAATACCGCTTGTAGCGGCAAGTGATGCTTTAATGTTTCCATGCAGAACTGCAATCCATCTTAAAGGCAGTCTTAATTCCCAATGGTTACTTAATTCAAGATTAGGAAACACGTCAAGATTATCCAGATCAATATCCGGCTGATAGAATCTGTTAAAAAGAACCAAAGCATCTGCTCCTGCTTCATCAAGTTTTTTAGCCATATTTGCCATTGCAGAAAAATAAGGACTAATTTTTACAGCTACGGGAATTTTAACAACTGACTTAATTGAGCGGATAATTTCGGGATACATTGCTTCTACTTCTTCGGATCCGATTTTAAAATCAGTCGGTATGTAAAAAATATTTAATTCAATCGCATCTGCTCCTGCCTGTTCTATCTGCTTTGCATAATTAATCCACCCGCCGTTGCTGACGCCGTTGAGACTTCCCATCACCGGTATCTCCAGAGAGTTTTTTAAATTCCGTATATGCTCCAGATATTCCGCCGGTCCGAGATTAAAATCACTTATCTCCGGAAAATATGTTAGTGCTTCAGCATAGCTGTTTGAATTTGTAGTAAGATAATGGTCAAGCTCTCCTGCATCGTGCATAAGCTGTTCTTCGAAAAGAGAGTAACATACAATAGCAGAAACGCCGGCATCTTCACATGCTTTTGCAGCTCCTATAGATTTTGATAAAGGAGAAGCGGAAGCAACAAGGGGATTTTTTAGTTTTATTCCCATATATTCAGAAGTCAGATCCATATTTTTATTAATTTTATGTTTTCAAAAAAGTAAAAGCAGAAGATTGAAATTTCATTGTTTTAAATTTCCCTTTTCAGTGATTTCATTGGGAATAGTTTCTGACACTGATAATTTTTTGTAAATTTCCCATCTTTTATTAACATCCTTTTGTGCAAGTTTCATTAATTCGCGAGCATGTTCAGGATCAGATTTAGTAAGCATTTTATATCTTGCCTGAGAATATGCATACTCTTCAAGTTTTATTGCGGGGGCTCCAGAATCAAGCCTGAACGGATTTTTATTTTCTTCAGTTAACCGCGGATCAAATCTGAATAATGGCCAGTAACCGCTTTTGACGGCATTCTTCTGATGATCAAGAGCTTTTTCCATATTAATACCGTGTGCAATGCAATGTGAATATGCGATAATCAGTGAAGGGCCGTTGTATGATTCCGCTTCTAAGAATGTTTTTAAAGTATGAGTATCATTTGCACCCATAGCAACTTTAGCGACATAAACGATTCCGTAGTTAACTGCCATCATCGCGAGATCCTTTTTAGGATTTGGTTTTCCGGATGTTGCAAATTTTGCAACAGCTCCGAGTCCGGTAGCTTTTGACATCTGACCGCCGGTGTTGGAATAGACTTCAGTATCGAGTACAAGTATATTTACGTTTTTTCCTGAAGCCATTACATGATCGAGACCTCCAAAGCCAATATCATAAGCCCAGCCGTCACCTCCAATGATCCAAACAGATTTTTTAATAAGATGATCAGCTACTGACAAAAGTTCAACAGCAGCCTGATCTTGATTTCCCTGAATTTTTTGTTTAAGGAATTTAACTCTTTCACGTTGTTCATTAATCCCGGGTTCGTCTGACTGATCTGCGTTCAATATTTCATTCACTAAAGATTCACCGATATCATTTTTTAGACTTATCAATAATTCTTTTGCATATTCATTTTGCTTATCAATTGAGATTCTCATTCCGAGACCAAACTCGGCATTATCTTCAAACAGAGAATTTGACCATGCAGGACCTCTTCCTTCATTATTTTTTGTCCAAGGCGTAGTGGGAAGATTACCTCCGTAAATAGAAGAGCAGCCGGTAGCATTTGCAATAACAGCTCTGTCGCCGAAAAGCTGCGAAACAAGTTTTATGTAAGGCGTTTCACCGCAGCCGGTACACGCGCCGGAGAATTCAAATAAAGGCTGAAATAACTGACTGCTTTTAACAAGTCCGGTATTAACCTTAGTCCGGTCGAATTCCGGAATATTAAGAAAGTATTCCCAGTTTGCAGATTCTTTTTCTCTTAAAGGAAGCTGAGGCATCATATTAAGGGCTTTTAGTTTTACCTGCTGCTTATTTTTTACAGGACAAATTTCGAAACACAGCGTACATCCGGTGCAGTCTTCGGGAGCGACCTGTATTGTATAAAATTTATTCTCTCCGAATTCTTTTCCTTTTGCGGGCATGTGTTTAAAAGTCGCAGGAGCGTCTTTCAGATATTCCTCATCATAACTTTTGATCCGGATACAAGCATGCGGACAGATCATTGCACACTTGCCGCACTGAATACATATGCTTTCATCCCATACAGGGATCTGATGTGCAATATTTCTTTTTTCCCATTGAGCTGTGCCTGTAGGAAATGTTCCGTCACAAGGCATTTCACTGACTTTAACGTCATCACCGTAACCTTCAATTATTTTGCTTAGTACGTTTCTGACATAGTCCGGAGCATTTTCTGAAACGGTATTTTTAATTTTTATGCTGCCCGGATTTTTCCCTTTAGTTTCAACTTCATATAAATTTGCCAGAGTTTTGTCAACAGCTTCAAAATTTTTAAATACAACATCATCTCCTTTAGAGAGGTAAGTTTTTTTAATAGAATTTTTAATTTGCTGAACCGCTTCATCTTTTGGAAGAACGCCGGAAATTGCAAAGAAGCATGTCTGCATAATTGTGTTAATTCTCAGACCCATACCTGTTTCAGAAGCAACCTTAAAAGCATCAATTACATAAAATTTTAATTTCTTGTCAATGATCTGCCTGCCGACTTTAGCAGGAAGTTTACTGAATATTTCATCTTTACTGTAAATTGTGTTAAGCAGAAAAGTACCGCCGGGTTTTATGTCTTTAAGCATATCAAAATTTTCTATAAGCGAAAATAAGTGGCATCCTATAAAATCCGGGGATTGAACAAGATAAGCCGACCTAATTTGTTTCTTACCGAATCTCAGATGAGAAACTGTAGTCGATCCTGATTTTTTGGAATCATAAACGAAATAACCCTGAGCATAGTTGTCAGTTTCCTCACCGATTATTTTTATAGTATTTTTGTTTGCGCCGACAGTTCCGTCAGAACCAAGACCGAAAAACATTGCGCCGAACTGATCATCAGATCCTGATGTAAAGTCTTTGTCATATCCGAGACTTGTGAAAGTCACATCATCATTAATACCGACAGTAAAGTGATTTTTCGGTTCGTCTTTTTTCATTTCATCAAAGACAGCTTTTACCATAGCAGGAGTAAACTCCTTTGAGGACAAACCGTATCTGCCACCTGTTATAAGAGGCATTTTATCAAACGGGGGATGTTTACTGTTCATGGTTTCATTCAGTGCGGCAATGACATCGAGGTATAGGGGTTCACCTACGCTTCCAGGTTCTTTTGTCCGGTCGAGGACTGAAATATTTTTTACAGTGTGCGGAATTTTATTAACAAAACTTTTTATATCGAAAGGTCGGAAGAGTCTTACTTTTAGGAGACCTATCTTTTCTTCAGGATTACTGATCAGATGATCAACCGTTTCTTCTGCAGTTTCGCACCCTGATCCCATCATAATAATAATCCTTTCCGCATCCGGCGATCCGTGATAATCATAAAGTTCATATTTCCTTCCGGTGATCGTATGGAAAGAATTCATTGCATTCTGCAGAATGTCCGGAAACTTATTATAATATATATTTACTGTTTCCCTTCCCTGAAAATATACATCAGGGTTTTGCGCTGTACCGCGTATGAATGGATTATCGGGATTAAGAGCTTTGCTTCGATGGAGTTTTATATATTTATCATCAATCATAGCCCGTATATCTTTTACATCAAGCTCTTCAATCTTCATAACTTCATGTGAAGTTCTGAATCCGTCAAAGAAATGAACTACAGGGATATTGGATTCAAGAGTTGCTTTTTGAGAGATCAATGCAAAATCCATAACTTCCTGAACTGAATTTGAGCATATCATTGCAAAACCTGTTTGTCTGACAGCCATTACATCAGAATGATCTCCGAAAATTGAAAGCGCCTGAGCTGAAAGCGACCTCGCAGAAACATGGAAGACAGTCGGTGTGAGTTCACCGGCAATTTTGTACATATTCGGGATCATAAGAAGCAAACCCTGTGAAGCTGTAAAAGTGGTGGTCATAGATCCGCACTGCAGGGCGCCGTGAACAGCACCGGCAGCTCCACCTTCACTCTGCATTTCGACAACGACAGGAACGGTGCCCCAAATATTTTTCTGTCCGGCAGAAGACCAGGCATCGGAGAGCTCTCCCATTGGAGAAGAAGGTGTAATCGGATAAATAGCAATAACTTCATTTACTTTGTGAGCGACATACGCAGCAGCTTCATTTCCGTCAATTGTGATTTTTCTTCTGTTCATTTATTTTATTTTCAGTAATTGAGAGAATAATAAGAAGAAATTTAAAACGAAAAAATTTTAAATCGCTTTTATTACTTTGAATTAATATATAGCAAAGAAAGGTATAGTAGTATGATATATGTCACGGTTTAAATCAATGAGAGTTCCGGTGAAATTTCCGAGAGTATAATCAGGGTATAAATAATTTTTGTAAAAGAAATTTTATAAATTTTCAGAATCCAATTTGGGATAAGGACTGTCAAAATATATGTTTTATTGCGGTGAATGTGATTCAAAAAAATGTTAATTTTATAGATATAAATAAACCAAAAAAATTACATAATAAAACTTTGAAAACAGAAGACGGCGTTATAGAAAAAGAAAGTGTAGTTGTCAGATTTTCAGGCGATTCAGGAGACGGTATGCAGTTAACCGGAACACAATTTACAGATACTACTGCGTTTTTAGGGAAGGATATCAGTACATTTCCGGAATTTCCGGCAGAAATCAGAGCTCCGGCAGGAACAATTGCAGGAGTATCCGGATTTCAGGTGCATTTCGGAAGTAAAGAAATATATACGGCAGGGGACGAATATGATGTGCTGGTTGCTATGAATGCTGCAGCTTTAAAATCTGATATCGGTAATTTAAAAAAAGGCGGTATCATTATCACAAATACCGCTGGATTTGATTCTAAAAATTTAAGATTGGCTGAATATCCTGAAGGAGTAAATCCACTTGAGGATGATTCATTATCCGAATATGAAGTATATAAAGTCAACATTACTTCACTTACAAAAGAAGCATTAAAGGAAACTGGTTTAAGTAATAAAGAGCTTGAAAGATCAAAAAATATGTTTGTACTGGGAATGCTCTACTGGATATTTGATCAGTCTCCGGATTATACTATAAATTTTATTAATGAAAAATTTTCAAAAAGTCCTGAACTTGCGAAGGCAAATATATTAGCAATAAAATCAGGTATTAATTTCGGTGAGACAACTGAAATATTCAATACCAGGTTTAAGATCAATGCATCACCTCAGCCACCTGGAACATACAGGAGCATTACCGGAAATAATGCAATAGCAATAGCTTTGATCTCAGCTTCAGAAATTTCCGGTTTACCATTGTTTCTCGGTTCGTATCCGATTACACCGGCATCAGATATTCTGCATGAATTATCCAAGTATAAACATTCCGGAGTCAGGACGTTTCAGGCGGAAGATGAAATAGCGGCAATATGCTCAGCAATAGGAGCATCATACGGAGGAAGTTTAAGTGTAACAACAACTTCAGGTCCGGGAATGTCTTTGAAGACTGAAGCGCTCGGACTTGCAACCATATTAGAATTACCGTTAGTGGTAATTAATATTCAAAGGGGCGGACCTTCAACCGGTTTACCTACAAAGACAGAGCAGTCGGATCTGCTGCAGGCGATGTACGGCAGACATGGAGAATGTCCATTGCCAATACTTGCTCCGTGTTCACCTTCAGATTGTTTTGAAACTGTATATGAAGCATGTAAATTAACAGTTGAACATATGACGCCAGTGATAGTATTAAGCGACGGATATATTGCAAACGGCTCTGAGCCGTGGAAATTTCCAACTGCAAAGGATTTACCAAAGATAAAATCCGAATTTACTGATAAGCCGAATTCAAATGACGGAACATTTCTTCCATACAAGAGAGATGAAAATTTTGTCAGACCGAGAGTAAAGCCGGGGACAAAAGGGCTTGAGCACAGGATCGGCGGTCTTGAAAAAGCCAATGAGACGGGAGATATATCTTATGAACCGCATAATCATGAATTAATGGTAAACCTGCGTCAGGCAAAGGTTGATAAAATTGCTGATTCGATTCCGGAGATTAAAATTGATACCGGAAGCGAAGATTCAGATTTATTAGTCCTGGGCTGGGGATCAACTTACGGTTCAATTAAAACAGCGGTACTGGAATTAATAAATGAGGGATATAATATATCGCATATACATTTAAGACATATGAATCCATTTCCCAAAAATCTCGGAATGCTGTTAATGAAATTTAAAAATATTCTTATTCCGGAAATTAATAACGGACAGTTAATTAAAATTATCAGAGATAAATATCTGGTACCTGCAATCGGATTAAATAAAATTCAGGGACTTCCGTTTACAACTTCTGAAATAAAAAATAAAATTCTGGAAATTTTAAATAAAAAATAAAATGAATGAAACTACTAATCTGCCTGTTTTAGAAAAGCTGACATACAAAGACTTTGCTCCCGATCAGGATGTAAAATGGTGCCCCGGCTGCGGAGATTATTCAATATTAAAGCAGGTACAGGGAATTTTCCCTGAGTTAGGTAAAAGGAAGGAAGAGTTTGTATTTATTTCAGGGATCGGCTGTTCCTCAAGATTTCCATACTATATGGATACTTACGGAATGCATTCAATTCACGGAAGGGCAACTGCAATCGCAGCCGGATTAAAAGCATCAAGACCGGATCTAGATATATGGATAGTAACCGGTGACGGAGATGCAATGTCAATCGGCGGAAACCATTTGATTCACACACTCCGTAAAAATTTTAATTTAAACATTTTAATGTTTAATAATGAAATATACGGTTTAACCAAAGGACAATATTCTCCAACTTCTCACGTAGGTTTAGTAACCAAGTCAACACCTTTCGGTTCAATAGATGAACCGTTTAATCCTGCAGAGCTTGCGTTAGGCGCTAAGAGTACATTCTTTGCGAGATCTCTGGACCGCGATCCCAAGCACATGAAGGAAATATTACTTGAAGCTCATGATCACAAAGGCACTTCATTTGTTGAGATTTATCAAAACTGTCCTGTATTTAACGACGGTACATTTTTTATTTATTCTGAAAAGGGAACAAAGAAAGAGGAATCTCTTTATCTTGAAGAGGGGAAGCCATTAATATTCGGAGAGAATAACAGCAAAGGTATCAAGTTTGACGGATTTAAGCCGGTTGTTGTGGATTTAACCGACGGAAAAAATTCAGTAAACGATCTGTGGATACACGATAAGAGAGACAGAATAAAAGCGACAATACTTGCAAGTTTTGCAAATGGAAATAACGGAACACATTTACCAAGACCTTTTGGAATATTTTATTCAATTGATAAGCCTACTTATGAGGAGACAATGTTGCATCAGATTGAGGAAGTTACTAATAAGAAAGGCAAACCAAAACTTGATGATATTCTGTCAGGAGATAAGACATGGGTTATTGCCTGAAATATAACTTTGAGTTTTAATAAAATGATTTTTACATTTTAGGTATGAGAATATGGCGTTACAGATTTGGAATAAAAAATAACTGAAATTATAGAAACAGTTTAATTTAAAGATTTAATTTTCAGTATTAAAAAACCGTTTTAAACGGTTTTTTTTTTATTAAGAAACATCTGCAGTTCTGTCAAAAACACAAAAACCGTTAAAACGGTTTTTGCCAATTTACTTACTCCTACTCTAACTTATAAAACACACAATTAAAACCTCCAATGAATCTCCGATTCACAATTCCCCCTGGTATATAAACTGAATTTCAATTATCCTTTTCAGTCTTACCGCCAGGCTTCCAATACCAGCCGCGGCTTTCAGTTGTCTGCTGATTCCAGTAAGGCGCAGTTACAATTTTATTATCAGGCGTTTTTAATTTTCTTTGATATACAGCTATCACAGGATTAAATACAATATCCGTTACTCCTATTATATATGTGTCAGGAAGCGTTTCATCTTTCTTAGCTTCTTTTTCAAACTTTACTTCAAAGCCATTCAGCTCAAGTAAATTTTTTAAAAATGCCATTCTCTCTTCGGCTGCATTTGTTTCTACAACAGTGCAGCGGATGCCATCAATTTCTTTAACGTTATGTTTGCCGTTGCTTAATGACAAAATTAATTTTTGTTTTAAATTCCCGTACTTGCTGATTCTATAAATTCAAATATTATACCTGCAAAGCCGATGATGATAATTCCAATTGCGCAGATCAGTAACCCGGCTTTAGTATAATTGTCATTGTTAATAAATTCAATCGGTGAATCACTTTTGTTTATAAACATTGCTTTTACTACAAGTAAATAATAGTAAAGTGAGATTGTTGCGTTAACTACTGCTATAAATACAAGTATGTAATAACCCTGAACAGCAGCAGCCGTAAAAAGAAAAAACTTTCCGAAAAATCCTGCTACAGGCGGAATGCCGGCCAGTGAAAATAAAGACAGCATCATTACAAGACTTAACTTAGGGTTTGTTCTGTAAAGACCGTTATAATCATCCATATTTTCCTTGCCGGTTGCATTTGAAATAGCAGATACAACTCCGAACGCGCCGAGATTTGAAAATATATAAATCAGAAGAAAATATATTACTGCGCTGATCCCAAACTGCGTGCCTCCGATAATTCCAAGCGGAATAAAACCCGCCTGAGCGATTGAAGAAAATGCCAGAAACCTTTTCATATTCTGCTGTCTTATTGCGAAGAGATTTCCTATTGTCATTGTTATAACTGCTGTATAATATAAAACTGTATTCCAGACACTGACTAAGGAATTGAATACTGTGAATAATAAAATTATTAAAATAAAAACGGCAGAAGCTTTCGAGATTGATGAAAGAAAAGATGAAATATTTACAGGAGCGCCTTCATATACATCAGCAGTCCAGAGATGAAACGGCACTAAAGAAATTTTGAATGCTACTCCGGTAAAAACAAAAATAAATGCAAGAATCTGAAGACTGGAGTTTAAGTTGTCGGAAGACAGTGAACTGAAAAACAGCGAGCCGTTGGTTGCATATAATATCGAAATTCCAAAGAGCAATATACCGGAAGAAAGCGCGGCTGAAAGAATTAGTTTTATGCCTGCTTCCGATGATCTTCTTTTCATTTTTTCAACAGCAGCTAAAGCGGCGATTGGTATTGTAGCAAGTTCTAGTCCTATATAAAACATAAGAAAATCACCTGCAGAAATCATAAAGTCCATTCCAATCACTGAACTTATGATTATGAAAAAATATCCTCCGGAGTTATCAAAGTTTTCAAATGAATGTTTCAACCAGCCGGCCGACTGAATTATGACGATCAGAACACCAATATTCAAACTGTTCTTCATTAAAATAATCATATCAGAAGTATTGTAGGACCCTCCGAATAGTTTCCCGGTCTCTATCGGTAAGAATCCTATAAAGGTTACAAGCGAAAATATAATAACCGCTGCCGGTATCATCAGGGATTTATTATCCTTTCCCGCAGACAATTCGATTATAAGAATAATGACAGCAGCTATTAACAGCATAATCTCATGTCTCATCAGAAGTAATTGTTCTATAGTCATTTTTATATAATCATTCTATTTTATTAAAGCCAGTTTTTCAGTAATAGGACCAAGACTGTTCAGGATCATATCTGAAAGCCAGAGAGGTACTAATCCCATGCCTGCAATTGCAACTATAAGTATTATTGTTACTACTTTTTCATTCCATACGGCATCTTTAATTCCGGAAGGAAGATTATCTCCCGCCGGTCCGAGCAGAATTTTTGCAACGACTCTTAGAATATAAACGGCTGTAATTACTATTGAAGATGCAGCAAGTATTGTAACGCTTCTGTGAAATATATCCGTATTTTGAAATGCCCCGACAAAAATTGTCATCTCAGCGACAAACCCGCTTAGCCCGGGAAGTCCGAGAGAAGCAAAGCCGGCAATCATATAACAAACCGACAGAAAAGGCATAAGCTTCATTATTCCGGTCATTTCCCTTATATCTCTTGTATGAGTTCTGCTGTAGATCATTCCGATCAGAGCAAAGAAGAGCGCAGTCATCAGTCCGTGCGAGATCATCTGCAGCACAGCGCCGTTCATGACAATTTCATTAATCATAAGTATAGCAAATAAAACAAGACCGCAGTGACTTACTGATGAGTAAGCGTTAATATATTTAAGATCAGTCTGGACAATAGCTCCGAAAGCCCCGTAAACAATACTGATGGACGTTAATATAATAAATATCCACGCCATTTCATTTGCGGCTTCAGGGAGCAGATACATTGCGACTCTGAGACAGCCGTAACCACCCATTTTCATAAGTACTCCCGCATGCAGCATTGACACAGCTGTAGGCGCTGATGAATGTCCGTCAGGAGACCATGTATGAAAAGGAAACAATGCACCGAGCACTCCGAATCCTATAAATACCATCGGGAAGAAATATCTTTGTGCTTCAACCGGAATATCTACATTCGCAATTTCAATAATATTAAATGTAAGCGCAGTGGCGCCGGTTGGAGAAGAATATGAATAAATTCCGAGAAGTCCAACGAGCAATACTGCTGAAGCTCCCATAAGCATCAGCGTTAATTTCATTGCAGAGTATTCTTTTTTCCCGCTTCCCCAAATTCCTATCAGCAGATACATTGGAATTACTGCAAGTTCATAGAAAAGAAACATTGTAAAAAGATCCAGCGATATAAAAAATCCGAATACTCCGGTGGAAAGAACTATCAGCGAAATGAAAAATTCCTTGTATAAATAATCAACATCCCATGAAGCTAACACTCCTGTAAAAGTTACTATTGCCGTGAGAAGTATCAGAGAAACCGATATTCCGTCAACTCCTGTGCTGAAATAAATATTTAAAGTATTAAACCAGACATATTTTTCAGTAAAAAGCATTTGTTCAATATTGCCTGAACCTCTTTCCATCAGATAAACGATCACAAGATAAACAGATAAAACAAGCTGAACACCTGTACCTGCTGCAGCTATCATCCTTGCCTGAGCTTTAGTTCCTGCAGTCATGAGCGCAGCTAAAGTCAAAACCGGTACCAATATCAGTAAAATCAGATCCATACTATACTATAATTAAATACAAAGTTAAAAGAAAAATCAGGATCATTCCCGCTACCATAATAAAAGCATATTGTTGGAGCTGACCGGACTGCATATACTTAATTTTTTCAGATACAAAATTTGTCGTATAGGCAATGCCGTTCATAGTATTGTCAACAACGTGCCTGTCAAACCATGCAACCGGCACTGATATAAGATTGAAAATAATTTTCTTTGTTACAAAAATATATATCTCATCAATATAAAATTTTCTGTAAGCCGATCTGTAAAATACACCAAGTGAATTTTTAATTTTTTCAGGAGATAAACTTTCTTTTTTATAAAGCGCATAAGCCAGCAGAATACCGGCAAGAGCAATGCCAACAACCGGAATTGCAATGTTCATATGAATATGTGTGGAAAAAGGAACTCCGTTACTAGAAACAAACTGGCTGAATGGTATCAGTCCGGCAAGTGCCGAACATACGGCAAGAAATATCAAAGTAATCAGCATAACATTTGGTGATTCATGAGGAACATGCTCGTATTTTTTATCTTTGTTCCAGAATACAGTGAAGTAAAGTCTGAACATATAAAAAGCTGTAATACCTGCAACGACATACTGAACTGCAAACAGAAAAATATTTTTTTCCATTACAGCGACAAGCATTTCATCCTTACTGAAAAATCCGGACAGGGGAGGAATACCGGCTATTGCAAGGCATGCAGTTAAAAAAGTAATATGAGTTAACGGCATATATTTTCTCAGATTACCCATGCTGTATATTTCATTTGTATGAATAGCATGAATAATGGAGCCGGCTCCAAGGAATAATAAAGCTTTAAAAAAAGCATGAGTAAACAGATGAAACATTGAAGCCATATAACCAAGTCCTTCTTCCGCTCCGTATCCTGATACTCCGAGCGAAACCATCATATAACCGATCTGTGATATGGTAGAAAATGCGAGAACTCTTTTTATATCTGTCTGCGTGCAGGCGATAATTGCCGCAAACAGTGAAGTAAATGCGCCGACGTGCGCTACTACTTCCAGCGCGACAGGTGAAGTAAAAACATATAATGGAAATAATCTTGCAATTAAATATACTCCGGCGACTACCATAGTCGCAGCATGAATCAAAGCTGAAACAGGAGTCGGACCTTCCATTGCATCAGGCAGCCAGATGTGCAGAGGAAACATTGCTGACTTTCCCGCGCATCCTATAAAGATAAGGATCAGCGCCCAGGATATGGCTGATAAACCCATAAATGTAGTGGAAGCACTTTGGAGAATTGCATTTCCGTTTGGATTTGTAAGCTCATTGAAATCAAAAGTTCCGGCAAATGCAGAAAGAAGTAATATTCCGATCAGAAATCCGAGGTCAGCAAATCTTGTAACAATGAATGCTTTCTTTGAAGCTGAAACGGCTGACGGCTTATTATAATAATGACCTATCAAAAGATAAGATGATATGCCGACTAATTCCCAGAACATATATGTCATGAAAATATTAACCGAAAGTACCAGACCGAGCATTGCAAATGTAAACAAAGAAAGGAATGCAAAATATCTGGAATAACCTGAATCGCCTTTCATATATCCAATGCTGTAAATATGCACCATCAGCGACACTGTAGTGATCACTACCATCATCATTACTGAGATCGGATCAAGGAGAATTCCAATATCTATTGATAATGTTTCATTGAATTTAAGCCATTCAATTTTATAAACATTAATGATCTGATAAACGCCGTTTACTTTTCCGTGAAGAAAAAAATACTGATAAGCTGTCCAGTAAGATAATGCAGCGGAAATAAAAACTGTAGCAGTGCATATAATTCCTGAGACAGCAGGTTTAAATTTATTCCCAGAAAGTCCTGTGAAAATAAACGAGAAGAAAAGAATAACCGGAATTATTAATGTGTATAAAAAATTTTCCATAAGAATTATTTTTTATGAAAAGAGATCAGTATTTCATCTCATTCACATTTTCAACATCAATCATTTTTAATTTTCTGTAAAGACTAATAATAATAGCTATGGCAACCGATACTTCAGTAGCGGCGACGGCAATGACAAACATTGCAAAAAAATGTCCGCCGAGATTTTCCGGATACAGAAATTTATTAAAAGCAACGAAATTTATATTAACGGAATTAAGTATAAGCTCAACAGATAGAAGTATAGTGATGAGATTTTTTCTTGTAAGAAAACCGTAAACTCCGATGAAAAACATCAGAGTGCTTAATATCATAAAATGCTGAATGCCTACTCCTGATTCCATATCAATTAATATTTAATCATTTATTTTGAATCCGCTTTTTTTGCAATTATAATGGATCCGACAATTGCAGCAAGCAGCAGAATACTTATTACTTCAAAAGGCAGCACAAATCCGCCTTCATTATAACTTAACAGTCTTAATCCGATTGTCCTCATACTGCTGTCCAAAACTTTATCCGTAACCTGAGGAAAACTGTGATTTAAAATTGTTGTTATACAAACTGCAGCACCGATAAGCACTGCAAGCAGCGAGAAGAAAATTTTTCTGAACTGAACAGCTTCTAGCTTATCCTGCAGATCGCTTGTTAACATAATTGAAAAAATTATTATTACTACAATACCTCCGGCATAAACTGTCAGCTGAACGGCGGCAAGAAAATTGAACTCCAGAGCAAAGTAAAATCCGCAAGTACCGAGCAATACAAAAAGAAGATAGACTGCAGCCCTGAGAATTTTTCTGCTTGTTACTGTCAGAACGGAAAAGACAATTATAAATCCGGATAATATGTAAAAGACAGTTTCGCTCAATTAATTTTTAAGAAAATAATTTTATTTAACTCCCGGCATTATCTTTGATCCGGGTTTATTTAAAACTTTTGTTAATTTTGATCTGTCAAAGACAGAGTGTTCAAAGTCCTGCGCCATTTTAATCGCATCAGTAGGGCAGGACAGAATGCATAAATTGCAAAATGTGCACATTGAAAGATGATAAACGAATGTATCAATTATTTTTGTTGACTTACCGGTTTCAGGATCGGTCTCTTTGCCGCTGATAATTTCAATCGAGCCGTTAGGACAAGCGAGTTCGCAAGCGGAGCAGCCGGTGCATTTATGCTGATTATTTTCATCATGGATCAGAACCACTTCACCTCTGAATCTTTCAAACATTTTCAGAGTGTCGCGGTTTTCAGGATACTGCTGAGTTATAATTTCTTTAGGATGAGTGATATAATGCCCGGTCACTTTCATACCGGTGATCAGAGATTTCACTCCGTTATAAATATCAGATATGTAATTTTTTAATCCCATAAAATTATAAATGCCATCCGCTGAGCGCGACAAGAGCCATCAGCAGAAGATTTACTAAATTAATCGGCAATAAATATTTCCATTCCAGCGTAAGCAGCTGATCTATTCTTAATCTCGGAAAAGTCCACTTGAACCACATTATTAGAAAAATTATTGCGGCAATTTTTCCGAAGAACCAGATTATCGGCGGAATGAAGTCCATAATATTATTGAAGAATTCGAAATTTCCAATATGCAGCGGCATCCATCCGCCGAAGAAGACTGTTGCTCCGACAGCAGCTATTATAAAAAGATTTATATACTCTGCGAGAAAGAAGTATGCAAACTTAATTCCTGAATATTCAGTGTGAAATCCGGCTGTGAGTTCCGATTCAGCTTCAGCCATATCAAAAGGTCCGCGGTTTGATTCAGCAGTGCTGGCAATGATGAATATAAAAAAAGCAATAACCGCAGGTATGTTACCTTTGAATATCCACCAGCCGTCGCGCTGACTTTCTACAATCACAGAGAGCTGAAGACTGCCTGTTAAAATAATAATTGTTAACAGGGAAAGTATTACGGATAATTCATAACTCACGATCTGCGCGCCGCTTCTCATTGCGCCGATAAGTGAATACTTATTATTGCTTGACCAGCCTGCAAGCAGAATTCCGGTAACTCCGATTGATGAAACTGCAGTTATAAAAAACAATCCGATATCGAAGTCAAGTACATGAAGTCCTTTTGCAAAGGGTACAGCGGCTATAGCCATAAATGGCGCAATTATAACAATAAACGCAGCAAGATTGAAAAGAAATTTATCAGATCCTTTTGAGACAAGCGGTTCTTTGAAAATTAGTTTGATAATATCAGCAATGGTCTGTGCGGTTCCCCAGAAACCGACTCTCATTGGACCCAGTCTTTGCTGAAAAAAAGCGCAGACTTTTCTTTCTATATAAACAAGTGATAAACCGAGAAGAGTAATGAATGTAAGGAAGCAAATTCCGATAATAACAAAACCGGCTATGTCAGCGGCTGCAGGCGGAAAGACAGTATTCAGCCAGACGTTGATTGAATTAACAAAATCTGTAAAATCGTATATGTTAAAATTCATTTAAGTTATTTTATCTGTCTATGTCAGGTATTACCAAATCAAGAGTTGACATAGTCGCAACGAGATCTGCAATTTTATTTCCTCTTGCCATTGTATCAAGCGCAGAGAGATTTGAAAAACCCGGAGAACGGAATTTCACTCTGTAAGGACTTTTTTTATTGTCGCTTACAATATAAACTCCGAGCTCTCCGCGGGCTGTTTCAACTCTCTGATAGTATTCACCTTCAGGAAGTTTTATAACAGCTTTTGTTTTTGCTTTATGTTCACCTTCGGGAATGTTGTCAATCAGCTGCTCAATAATTTTCATTGATTCCCACATCTCGGCAATTCTTGCTTTGTATCTTGCAAAACAGTCACCTTCGGTATAAACAATTTCTTCAAACTGAACCCTGTCATATGCAGAATAAGGAAAACGTTTTCTCACATCACAGGCAAATCCTGATGCTCTGCCGGAAGGTCCTGTTACGCCGAAAGAGATTGCGTCATCTTTTGAAAGGTAACCAATGTCTTTGGTCCGTTCGGTAAAAATTACATTGCCTGTCAGCAGTTCATCATACTCAGGAAGTTTCTTTCTGAAGTATGTAATAAAATCTTTAGTTCTTTTTTGAAAATTAGGATGAATATCAAACATCACTCCTCCGGGAACATTATAATTCATAGTAAGTCTTGCTCCGCAGGTTTCTTCAAAAATATCAGTGATTAGTTCTCTGTCTCTGAACCCGTATAAGAAAGTAGTGATTGCGCCGAGATCCATTCCCATAACACCCCACCATAGCTGATGTGATGAAAGACGTGTAAGCTCTGAAATAATTGTTCTTATCACTTTTACTCTTTCCGGAACTTCAAGCTGAAGACCTTTCTCCACGCACAGACATACAGCTTCATTGTTAATATGACATGAAAGGTAATCCATTCTGTCGGTGAGATGAACGATCTGCTGATAGGAATCCTTCTCGCACATTTTCTCGATTGATCTGTGAATATAACCGAGATGCGGTTCGATTTTTTTAATAATTTCACCGTCGAGTGTCAGCAGTAATCTAAGAACTCCGTGAGTGGAAGGATGCTGCGGACCCATATTAATAAAATATTCCTGAGTTTCCGGTACAGTTTCAATATTAGTAATTAACTCCTGCTCTGTCATAATTCAACGATATTTACTTCGTCTTTATAATCTTTTCTTAACGGAAACCCAACCCAGTCATCCTCGAGTAGAATTCTTCGAAGATCGGGATGGTTTTTAAATTTTATTCCGAACAGATCATATACTTCTCTTTCATGAAATTCCGCTGTCTTCCATAAATCACAGACAGTATCAACGACCGGATTTTCTCTGTCAGTGATCTTTACTTTAATAACTACGGTAATATTATTTATTGATGAAGTAAGGTGATATACTGTAAATAAATGTGTTATCCAGTCGACTGCAGTCAAACAGAATAAATAATCCATATGTGTTTCAGAATTCTTTCTTAAAAATTCTGCAAGCTTACGGAAGTCTTCCGGTTTTACAATTACATTTAAAAACTGGGTTTCATCACCGGAAAATTCGCAATCAGTAATTACTGAGTTTATAATATTTTTTAAATTCTCATTATCCAAAGCAAGTTTTTAAAAAATTTAGTTATCATAATCTTTCGCTCTGTCAGTTTTAACCAATACTGATTCCTTTTTGATTTTTTCCTGAAGCTGCATAATGCCGTACAGCAATGCTTCAGGTCTCGGCGGACAGCCGGGTACATATACATCGACAGGAATGACATGATCCGCGCCTTTTACAACAGAATATGAATTATAATAAAAAGGTCCTCCTGAAATTGCGCATGCGCCCATTGCAATAACATATTTCGGATCTGCCATCTGATCGTAGAGGCGTTTCAAAACCGGAGCCATTTTATTTACAATCGTTCCCGCAATTACAATAAGATCTGCCTGTCTCGGAGTTGCGCGCGCAACTTCGGTGCCGAATCTTGACCAGTCATGTCTCGAAGCTCCTGTGGCCATCATTTCAATAGCGCAGCAGCTGGTGCCGAATACCAAAGGCCATAATGAATTTGCACGCGACCAGTTTATAATCCCGTCTATAGTAGTAACTACAATATTACCGCCCGGAGTAGGCGTTACAGTTCCGGGAAAATCCTTCATGTCTGATAATGTCTTATTTTCTATTCCCATACCAATGCTTTTTTCTTATATGCATAAAGCAATCCAAGAATTACTATAAATAAAAAAATCAATATTTCAATGAATGCGATTAATCCAAGCTCACGCATAACAACAGCCCACGGTACCATGAAAATTGTTTCGACGTCAAAAATTAAAAAAAGAATTGCGAAGAGATAATATCCGACTTTAAACTGAATTTTGGAAGTGCCTTTGGTTGGAATTCCGCATTCATAAGTTTCCTCCTTTACTGCATTCACTGAAGTTGGCGCAATGATATGAGATATTATCATACCTCCTGCAACCATAACAATTCCAACTATAAAAAATAAAATCAGTAATTCATTAGTCATAGATCAATGGTTTGAGATTGAATAAATAAAGTACAGGAACTGTTGATTTAATACAAAAATATATAAAGAGCGTGTTATATAAAAGTTAAAATTTTTAAAATTTATTATGTACTAAATTTTAATTTATACCATTATTATTTTTTTTTTTGATATTTATTTTTAATCTTGCTTAAAGAATAATAAATATTTAAGTTGCAAAAAGAAGCAATTTGAATTTAACCTCTGTCATAATTAATTAGACAAACTATCTGAATAAATTTTACATTGTTATGAGCTACTTCCAAAAATCTTACACGCCTTTTATTTCTTATACACTTAACATTTATAAAAAATTAAATAATATTCATAATAATAAGGGTATTGACTAACAAAGCTATATTTTTATAAACATTTAAAAACTAACTATTTGAAAGGGAATTAAAATGGGTAAGTTTACAAAAGTAATATTTGCTTTTATGTTCGCCATGATGATATTACCGGTTGAACAAATAAAAGCTCAGTTTCAGACAGGCGACGTTTTTGTCGCTGTTGCAAACGGACAGGTTCAGTGGAGAAGACCAAACGGAACTTTGGTTCAGACACTGAATACAACTCTCGGCGGTTTTACAACAGGAATGGCTCTTGATTCCGCTAACAAGCTTTATGTTACAAACTTTTCAAACAACTCTGTTTCTGTATTCGACAAATTCGGCGTACTGCAGGGAACTTTCGGATCAGGATACAGCACTCCAGAATCAATAGTCTTTGATAATCAATGGAATGCTTATGTAGGAAGTCTCGGAAACGGAATCAGAAAATTTGATTACAACGGTAATTTTATTTCGACTTCTTACGGCGGAAGAGTTGACTTTATGGATCTTCAGCCGGATCAGTGCACTATGATAAGAACTACCGAAGGTAATTTTATCGGAACACATAATATCTGTACCAATGTAGCAGGAGCAGATTTTGCAAACGGTCTTACAGGAACTGCTTTTGCATTAAGAATCAGATTAAACGGTGACGTACTTGTTGCTATGGGAGTAAATATTTTAAGATTAAACGCAGCAGGCACAGTAGTTCAGACTTATGACGTAGCCGGTGAAAACAGCTGGTTTGCACTAAATCTTGATCCGGACGGCACATCATTCTGGAGTGCTGATTTTACTTCATCCAATGTTTACAGAATTGATATAGCTACCGGAAATGTGATTACAACTTATAATACCGGAACTTCAAGCAGTACAGTGTTCGGACTTGCAGTAGCAGGCGAAATTACTGCAGCTACAGTTTTAAATATTGCTGTTGCACCTAAAAATTCAATTAATCCTATAAATACACAGCATTGCGTAACAGCTACTGTTACTGATCAGTTTGGTGTACTTCAGGCAAATGTAAATGTGATCTTTGTAGTAAGAGGCGTAAACGCTCCACAGAATTTTGCAGGAAACACCAATGGTAACGGACAAATTTCCTTCTGCTATACAGGAACAAATCCCGGAAGAGATACAATATTCGCAACAATCGGAACATCCGGAAGATCTGATACGGCTTACAAGCTTTGGGAAGATCCGCTTCCTGTTGAACTTGCATCATTTACTTCTACAGTTTCAGGAAACAATGTCAGTCTGAAATGGTCAACTACCGAAGAGATAAATAATGCCGGTTTTGACATTGAAAGATCCGTCAACGGCGCTTGGACAAAAGTAGGAAACGTAACAGGTAACGGAACAACCAATGAAATAAAGAATTATGAATTTACTGACAGGGGAGTAAACTCAGGTACATATAATTACAGACTGAAACAGATAGATTATAACGGTTCATTTGAATATTATAATCTAAGCAATGAAGTTATAGTCGGAGTACCGGAGAAATTCTCAATTGCTCAGAATTATCCGAATCCGTTCAATCCGTCCACTAAAATCGATTATCAGATACCTGCTGACGGTAAAGTAAAACTTGCTATCTATGACAACAGCGGTAAGGAAATAGCTGTGCTTACGGATGAAGTGAAAACAGCCGGTTACTATTCGGTAAATTTCAATGCAACTGATCTGTCAAGCGGAATTTATTTCTATAAAATCGAATACAACGGCATGAACAAAGTAATGAAAATGACATTGCTGAAGTAAAATATAATTAGCTTTAGAAATTATAAAGCCGGGCTGAAAAGTCCGGCTTTTTTTTTAGCAAAAAATAATATAGAAATAAAATAAGAGAATTATATATTTAATGGATTTTATATAAACGAAAGTAATTTACAAACAATGCCTGCAGGTTTGTTGTGCAAAACCTGACAGGTTTGTAAAGTTAGTATATATCATAATCTGAATATTCCCAAACCTGTCAGGTTTAGTTAACACTGCTTATCTCAAATACAATGCGATATCCGCTTCAGCTTTTAAAATAAATATAAAGTAGTAATAAGGAATTATTCTTAAAGAGATTAAGATTATGAATTTGATCTGCAGATATAATTTTCGGTTGGCAGAAATGCTAAACCTGACAGGTTTAAAATTTATACCGAAATATTATAGTTTATCTTATAAACCTGTCAGGTTTTGCTGCCGCTGTAAATCTGAAATCTACTGTGACATCCGATTGTGAAATTTATTCATACTAAAAAAACTGTAAATGTGCCGGGTTTCTTTCTTACATTCAGATTGTATTCTTTTATATAATCTATGGTCTGATGGTCGAAATAAAGTTTCCGGAATTATTATCCGTAATTCCCAGATCTGTCAGATCTACAACCCCGTCTCCGTTTACATCCTCAGTTACATATCCGCTTTTAAAATTAAAACCGGCATTGTCTATTAATCCAAGATCCGAAACATCAATTACATTATCTTTATTTGCATCACCAGTATAAACGCAATAACGACTGCCTTGAAGAGTTAAGTTATTGCCGTATGCTTTCGTAAATGCATTTGTAAAATCATAAATCAGTCCGGATGCGGTAAACTGCAGCGCGGAGCTACTCCAGGTTTCAAGAGAATTTCTGTGATCAACTACAATATAATAGTTCTGTCCGTTCTGAATATTATCAAAATAAAATATACAGTTTCCGTTTACATCTGAAACCGATAATGAAGAATCTGAAATGTTGTATGGTGAACTTCCGTTTCTTAAATATACTTTTATTGTATCTTCTGTATTTATATTTGAAACACCATTGTAATACCCTTCGATTAGTAATTTAAGATCAAGTGTAAAGCTTTGCAGATATTTCATTGTTACAAAATCTAATCCTCCTCCCAATCCTTTACTCGAACCTGTAACAAATATGCTGCCGGAATTATCAACCAGGACAGCAGCTGCTTTGTCAGAATCGTTATCTGAATAATTGTATTTCTTTTCCCAAACTTTCATTCCGCTGTCTGAATATTTTATTGTGCAGAAATTAAGTCCTGAAATATTATCCGTACAGTA
This sequence comes from Candidatus Tepidiaquacellales bacterium UBA2330, assembly GCA_002344965.1. Classification (GTDB taxonomy): domain Bacteria; phylum Bacteroidota; class Ignavibacteria; order Tepidaquicellales; family Tepidaquicellaceae; genus UBA2330. The sequence goes on from DDUU01000003.1 coordinate 180,294, forward strand.
ACCCGTTACATATATAAATCCCGCTCCGTCAATTTTGGAATCGACCGCATGATCTTCTGCATTGGAAGTTCCGTTAATACTTCTGTTCCAGATTAAATTTCCGTTCATATCATATTTTAAAATTGTCATATCTTTTCCTGTAATAATATTATTTAAACTGCCTGATATTACTGCATTTCCTTCAGAATCTACAGACAAAGCTGAAGCTTCGTCGTCGGAAGAAGCTGAACCGTTTTGCGTCCTTTCCCAAAGTTTAACTCCTGATGAATTGTATTTCAATAATAACATATCATATCCGTTTACAACAGTATTTGTTTTTCCGCATACATATAAATTTTCGGACTTATCAATTGTAATATCTTCAGGAATGTCGCCGCTGTTTGCGGAAGTGTTATTGTATCTTACAGCCCAAACCTGATTACCTGAACTGCTGTATTTAATGATTACAATATCATCTCCGGTACCTGTGCCCGGACTTTTTCCTGTAACATACACATTACCAAGATCATCAGATGTAATTTTTTTTGAATAGTCATTTCCGTTAGCAGGACCGTTATAATATCTAATCCATTGCTGCACTCCTGCGCTGTTATATTTAATAGTTGTAATATCATATCCGCTGCCGCTTTGAAGTAAATGACCCGTAACAATTATATTTCCGGACGCATCCCTTGTAATACCTGTGGAATAATCATCTCCTCCCGCGCTACCGTTTGTTTTCCTTTCCCACTGTAAAAAACCATCCGTATTATATTTGATCACTGAGATATCAAAACCGGAATTGCTTTCACTGCTGCCCGCGATATATGTGTTTCCTGCATCATCTGCTTCTATCCCTGAAGGAATATCATTAAATCCTTCACTGTCATACCTAGAAACCCAAAGCGGAACTCCGGAAGGATTGTATTTTATTACTGCATAATCAAGTTCTGAAAAGGTCTGAAAACTCAGACCTGTTACATACAGATTTCCGGATGCATCCGTATCGAATGCAACTGATTCATCTGGACCGCTGCCCTGACCGTCATATCTCGTTTCAAAAACAGAATTGCCTTCCGGTGTATATTTTATGGAAAGATAATCACTGGTGCCGCACAGACTGAAAAAATAACTGTAACTCTGTGCAGTTACAAAAAAGTTACCTTTGGCATCCGCATCAATTCCCGTAGGTATGTCATCAAGATCTCCGGGACCGTTGTATTGTTTGATCCAGAGTACATCTCCTGCAGAACTGTATTTTACAGTAACGACATCACTCGTCCCGTCCGAAAGTCTTATTGAATTTCCGGTAACTGCTGCATCTCCGTTAATATCAGCTTTTATTCCGACTGCTTTGTCAAAATAATTTTGATTGCCGTTATATAACCTCACCCATTGCTGCGTACCTGAAGGATTTAATTTTATAGTCGCAAAGTCATAATAAGCAGAAGCAGAATAACTAAAACCAGTAATAAATACATTTCCGCCTGCATCGAGAGATATTCCTGTGGCGACGTCATCACTTTGCGAGACGCCGTTGTATCTGTAAACCCACTGCTGATCACCGTTGGAATTTAACTTTACTACTGCATAATCATAACCGGCTCCGACGCCTCCTTCGCTTTTTCCGCATAAAAATAAATTACCTGCATTATCTGTTTCAAGATCTGTGATCTGATCATCAGCTGATATAGGTCCGTTATAAAATTTCTCCCAGAGAAAATCTCCCGCACTGTTATATTTTATTACGGCATAATTATTTGATTCGCCTGTTTTATATGAATGTCCGGCAAGCACAATATTTCCATCAGCAGTAATTGCCGCTGACTTCAGATAATCATCGGAGTTTGAAACTCCGTTCCATCTTTTTCCCCAGATAAAAGCTCCGCTAAGATCATACTTTAATAAAATAAAATCATACCCTGTCCCGCTGCCAAAGCTGTAACCTGCTGTATATATCGCGTTCTGTCCGTCAAATAAAATTTTTATTCCGTTGTCATCAAAATTTCCCGTACCGTTATACGTTTTAACCCATTGTTCAATTCCTGCCGAATTATATTTTATAATGATCAAATCATTCTGTCCTCCGCTTACTCTTGCATAACCTGTGATATATGTATTGCCCGAATTATCCCGGACAACACTGTTTCCTGCATCATTCTGATTTCCTGTTCCGTTATAGTTTGCTATCCATTGCCTTGTTCCGTCAGCTTTGAATTTTACGGTTATTACATCAGAGAATCCGCCGCTGAGAATACTTTTTCCGGTCATATAAAAATCACCGGCAGCGTCTATATAAATATCTGAAGGCGTATCTGTGCTTGATTCGGGTCCGGTATATCTGTGAAGCCACTGTTCTGTTAACTGCGAATAGCAAAAATTTGACGTTAGACAGAAAACAAGAAAAAATATGAAATGTAAAATCTTGTAATATAAATTTTTCATACAGTTGAATTTGATTTTAACAAAAATAATAAATTATTTATTTAAATATAGATTTTTAATTGTATACATATTCATAAAATAAAAAATTTCAAACTTATTGACTGTTTAACTTAAAATGTATAACTTTGTAGGAGAAAAATTTATTATGTAAGAGTAAATTTGTTTCCAAAAAATTATTTTTTAAAAAAAATAATTTCTCCGGCATCTGATATTGATTAGATAATAAAATTTAAATAAGGATATACAAACTGTACTTAGCTCATATTTATTTAAAAAACATTACTAACTTAACCCAAAGGAGACACAATGAAAATTCTGGAAAAATTTTCAATCAGTTTTGCTGCAATTATTGCAGTCGTTTTACTCAATGTTTTTATCACCAACGAAGCTTCCGCTTCACACTTCCGTTACGGACATCTTACCTACACAAAGAATCCGCAAAACAATAATGAAGTAACGTTCACCTTAACCTGCGCTTTCAGAAGAAGCGGTTACGGTGCGCCTGTAGTAGGATCTGTTATTACAGAAAATGTCGGAGCAACTAATCTGATTTTCGGTGATGCATCTTCAACTCCAACATTAAGATTCAGAGTTATTTCCATTGACGCGGCTAACGACTGGCTCCTCGCCAGAGCGCTTCAGCCGGGTGATGATTCTAAAGAATCAATCACTAAAGTTTATGCAGCCGGCGGTCCGTATTTAGCTGAGATAAATACATGCTGCAGAACAGGTGTTGAAATTAACAATCCAAACCAAAGTTACAGAGTATCAACAACCGTTGATGTTTCAAACTCAAACGCTTCACCGGTTTCTACTCTTCCTGTTATAGTTAATTTAGTTCAGGGCGTTGCATCTTCTTTTAATGTTCCTGCTATCGATCCTGATCCGAATACAACTTTAAGATGGAGATTCGCAACATTGGTTGAAATGGGTAGCGTATCGCAAAACCCACCGTCAGCCGGCGGTTTCCCTGCATCAATTGATAACTTAACAGGTGTTGTAACATGGAATACAACAGGTGCTGTTTTAGGCGGATTATATTCCTGTCAGGTAATTATCGAAGACAGAGATGCTACTGATCCGACTATTCTCAGAACAATAGTTGCAGTTGACTTCCTGATTTTAATAGCTCCGCAATGCGTAAATCCAAATCTTCCTGTATTTAATGCACCAACACCAACTTGCGGTACTGTATTCAGTGAAGTTCCGGGAACTCCGATTTCCTTCACAGTAAATGCTTCAGACGCTGATCCCGGTGACATTACTTTAAATGCTATCGGTCTGCCTCCGGGTGCTACAATGAATCCTGTATTGCCGTTAGTTGGAAATCCTGTTAGCAGTACATTCAACTGGGTAGCTCAGGCAGGTGTTTACATCGTTTCATTTGTTGCTACCGATGCATGCGGTGCTCAGACACTCTGTACTTATTCATTTGATATCGCGCTGCCTGTAGAATTATCATCATTCGCTTCAACTGTAATCGGAAATGATGTAACATTACAGTGGTCCACTTCTTCTGAAACAAATAATTCAGGTTTCAATATTGAAAGAGCTGTTTACAATAACGGAAATCTTTCAGAATGGAGTACTGTAGGAAACGTAGAAGGTCACGGTAATTCAACTGTTTCTAATTCTTATTCATTTACAGACAGAAGTCTGAACGCAGGAATTTATACATACAGACTGAAACAGATAGATTTCAATGGTAATTTTGAATATCATAATCTGAATTCAGATGTAGTGATCGGCGTACCTACAAGATTTGAATTAATGCAGAACTATCCGAATCCGTTTAACCCATCCACAAGAATCAGTTTTGAAATTCCGACTGACGGAATTGTTAAGCTGACTGTGTTTGATAACAGCGGTAAAGAAGTTGCTGTACTTTCAAACGGATATAAAACCACAGGTTACTATACAGTTGATTTTAACGGATCTAACCTTGCAAGCGGTGTTTATTTCTACAAGCTTGAGCTTAATTCAAATAATGAATCAACAGTTAAGATAAGAAAAATGGCTTTAGTAAAATAATTCACATTTTTTAATTTTCATAAATCCCTGTCTGTCAATTCAGGCAGGGATTTTTTTTAAATGTTAGTTGTTCAGATTCAAAATAAATTTAATCCCCATGAAAAAATTCTACTTCCTGATTTCTTTTTTAATTATCGGCAGCGGAGTTTTTGCGCAGCTTCCAAATCATAATACTTATCTGATAGCAAATTTAAATATTCATCCTTCATATTCAGGTCTTTGGGGATATGTGGACGGTGAGGGAAGAGAGTATGCTGTTCTCGGATGCAGTAATGGCACATCAGTGGTTAATGTAACAGATTCTGCGAATATTTATGAAGTTGGATTTATTCCCGGTCCGGTCAGCGCCTGGAGAGAAGTGAAAACTTATTCTCACTATGCGTATGTCGTTTCTGAAGGTACAAACAGCAGGCTTCAGATCATAGATCTGCAATATCTTCCGGATTCCATAAGACTTGTAAGGACATGGTCTTACAGCGGTTATACTTACACACACGCAATTTCACAGTCCGGTCCTTATCTTTATCTGAGCGGAGGAAACGCCAGTCCAAACGGAGGTGTGCAGATTGTTGATGTCACTGATCCGGTAAATCCTGTCAGAAGAGGATTTAATTCTGAACGATATGTGCACGACTGCAGGATTAATAATGATACTATCTGGACTTGCAATATTCTTAATCAAAGAGTTTCAATTATTAATTCCGGCGACAAGGACAATCCTCATGAGATCAGAAATTTTTCCACATTGCAGGGATTTCCGCATAACTGCGCTATTACTGATGACAGAAAATATTTATTTGTGACTCACGAAAACGAAGATCCGGGAGTTCTTGAAATTTATAATATTGAAGATCTTGAGGATATTACATATATAAGGAGCTGGCAGCCAACGGGAATAACTACTTCAGTTACACATAATGTTGAAATTTACGGCAACTATGCAATATTAGCTCATTATACAGCCGGTGTCAGAATTTTAGATATTACTGATCCGGTTAATCCTGTTGAATCAGCATGGTACGATACTAGACCTCAGGATAATTCCACACAGTTTGAAGGATGCTGGGCGGTTTATTTATTGCCGTCAGGAAAAATCATCGCTTCAGATATTTCAAACGGATTGTTTGTAATAAGAGCCACCAATCTTACAAATTTTACAAATATAAAAACTAATATTCCCGAAGAATTTAATCTTTATCAGAATTTTCCAAATCCGTTTAATCCGGTAACTTCTTTAAAGTTTGATATTCCAAAATCCGGTATTGTTAAACTTGAACTGTATGATTCTAAAGGTGCTTTTGTTTCAGAGATTTTGAATGAATTCAGAACTGCAGGTTCTTATGAATTAAATTATAATGCTTCAGCTCTGAGCAGCGGTATATATTTCTGCACTATGAGCTTCAGCGGAATTCGAAGATCAATTAAAATTTCTTTGATAAAGTGATTGAGTTTTTTTAATATCAGTTCTAAATATTTTTAATTTAAAAAATAGTATTAATCAATTTTCAAATTAATAAGCAGTTTAATTTTAATATATATTTTGTATTTTTCTTAAAGTATTTAATTGAAATTTTCTGAGGAGGTGAGTATTTAATTTCCTACCGTAATTAACTTTAAGTCAACCCAAATTTATGAATCTGACTAAATTTCTTCTTATACTATTAATTAACATCAGCACTTTTGATTTTCTTTTCTCACAGGACTACAACTGGATAACACCTAACAAAACTTATCTGAAATTATTTATAGCCGATGACGGTATTCACAGGATCAGTAAAGCTGATTTTGAAAATGCCGGAGTAAGTACTTCTGCAATTGATCCGAGGACTTTAAAAGTTTTTAACCGCGGAAATCAGATTCCGGTATATGTAAGAGGGGAGTCAGATGGTTTCTTTAATGATTCTGATTACGTAGATTTTTACGGAACAAGAAATTACGGCGGAATTTCCAATGTCTATAATCAGGATAATCAGATTGTTTACTTTACAAATGAACGCTTTGACCTTTACTCAGATACAAATGTTTATTGGATAGACTGGGGCGGTGCGAATGGTATCAGAATGTTAAACTCCTCCTATTCAGCGCCTTCAAACTATCTTCAGGATTATTCATCTGAACCTCTGCATCTTGAAAAGGACAAAATTTACTGGATAGGTCAGGCGACGAGCGGAAATGATTTTGGTAATTTTACTAATGAAAGGTATCTCGGAGAATCCTGGTACTGGAGTTTATTATACAACGGTCAATCTGTTTCAGATACATTTTCTATCCCTCTGCTAAATAAAAATCAGCCTACTGTTTCATTAAGAGTATTTGCTTATCCGCAAAGCGCAAGCTTTACTGTGACAAATGAACATAATCTACAAATCAAGGTGAACGGGAATGTAGTGGCTGATTTTGTAAGAAATGATTTCGGCAGAGTTGATACTGCTGTCACATTCTCATCTGCATTACTCTCTGAAACTTCCGTTAACAATGTAACTGCAACATATACTTCAACAGGCGGTTTTTCCGGAACTATGTTTCTTGATTTGTTTGAGTTTAAGTATCCGAAAGTATTAAAATTCAGAAATAATATTTCTGTTCTAAATCTTGCAGGAGAGGATTCTACTTCTAAGAAAATAAAAATAACCGGTTTTAATCCAGGTAATCAGACGTTTATTTATGATGTAAAAAACAACATCAGAATTACATCATTTTCAAATTCCGCTGATACATTAATCTTTTCCGCAAAGCAAAATTCAAAGATAGAGATCTCAAACAAAATAATTTCTAAAAAACCTTTCAGAATTATTCAGAGACAGGTGCCTGATCTTGTATCATCGGTAAACGGTGCTGATTATCTGATAATCTACAATAAGCTTTTTGAATCTCAGGTGTTACAGCTTCAGAATCACCGTGAGACTTATGATAATTTTAGGGTAAAAAAAGCCGAGATTAAAGATATATATGATATATTTAATTTCGGAATTGAAAGTCCGGACGCAATCAGAAATTTTAACAGACATGTTTATTATAACTGGCAGCAGCCGAGAGTTAAATATGTATGTCTCTTTGGAAGAGGTTCGCTTGACCCTAAAAAAAATTCTGATGCAACTGTCTATCGTGAAAATCTGATACCGGTCAAAGGCAATCCTTCTACTGATAATTTTTATTCAAATGTTTTTTTAAATAATTTTATTTTCTATAATCAGATATCATTGGGAAGACTGCCAGCGCTGACTGTTTCAGAGGCGCAGAATATGGTGAATAACATTATCACATATGAAACACAGCCGCCGCAAAAGTGGTGGAAGGATTTTACATTTATAGGAGGCGGCGTCAATCAGGCAGAACAACAGCTTTTCCTTGCTTTAAATAATGACTCGTTAATAAATCCATATATTCTTACAAATCCGGTCAAAGGCAATCCGGTTAGAATACTGAGAAATGATCTTAACGGTGCCGAAACTTTTAATTATTCGGATTCAATAAAAAATCAGATAAACAGAGGAACGCTCACAGTTAATTTCATGGGACATGCCGGAAGTCAGGACTGGGAAATAGCACTGCATGATCCTGAAATATTAAGCAACCACGGGAAGTTTCCGGTGATATTAAGTATGACCTGTTATACAGGAAAAGTCGGCGAGCCGAATTTCAGATCCTTCGGTGAGCGGTTTATGAAAATGAATAATACAGGCGCAGTAACTTTCTTTGCTACTTCAGGATGGGGATTCGTTTATTCAGGTTCGCTGATAAATTCTTTATTCTATAAATCATTTGCTAAAGATACTGTCAGAAGAGTCGGAGATATGATCTCTTATGCGATGAATTCAATAAAAAACGATTCGCTTAGTTTTTCAATCAGACATACTGTCAATTGCTATACGCTTATGGGCGATCCTGCTTTGAAATTTCAGCTGCCTTCATATCCTGAGTTATCTATTACAGAAAATGATTATACACTTTCAAATAAAAATCCTTCAATAAATGAACCAATTAATCTGAAAATATTTCCGCAGAATGTCGGTTTAAATTCAGATTCCGCATCGGTCAGACTGGTTGTGTCAAAGAATTTCGCTAAGTATTATTTTAAAGATACGGTTATAAGAAATTTTTCATCAAAGGATTCTATCTCTTATAATTTTAAACTGAATTCTAAAGGAAGATATGAAGCAAAAGTAATTCTGGATCTTTATAATTCTTCTCCAAATGAAAATAAAAATGATAATACTCTGATTTTTGAAATTGATGTGAAAAATTTTTCATTCGTACCATACAAACCCGTGCATAATTCCGTTGTAAATAAAGACAGCATTGAGTATGCCGGTATGAATCCGTTTATTGATAAAAACGGTAAAGGAATAACACTGATACTTCAGACTGATACTACTCAAAATTTTAACTCTCCTGTCAGACAGATCTTTGTGAACAATGCTCCTCAGGGAGTTATTACGAAATTCAAAACCCTTCTTCCGGTAAAGGATACTTCAAAACTTTATTACTGGAGAACTAATTCAATAATAGACGGAGACAGCAGCGGATGGTCTGCTGTTCAGATGTTTAAATATAATCCTCTTATTTCTTTCTCAGATAAAACTGAAGACAGTCCGTCAGATACACTTACAACAATTTATAAAATAAATCCGCAGCAGTTTCAGCCGTATGAACTTTCTAATACTTCATACAATACTGAAAATAATTCAAACGGAGTTAAGATAACTGAATTTCCCGGAACTCTTTATGTCCGGTCACTCGGCACAAACGGCGCCGAGGCATCTTATTTCTCCGTTATGAATAAAAGCATTCATATGGATGCCGGCGGGAATTCAGGTTTAAATCTCCTTAAAGTAAGAAAGGTTGACGGTAAGATTTTGCAGCATAAAAATTTTAAAATGACATTTTCGTCATCTTCAGATTCTATACTGAATTTCTTGAATACATTTGATACAACTCATTATCTTATGGGTCTGAATGCAGCTTACGTAGCCGGTACATTCCTTTTAAATACTAACACGATCAATAAGTTTGCGCAGTTCGGCAGTACAAAAGTTTCTAATTTCAGAATTGGATTTTTTGACACATGGAGCTTTATAGGATATCTTGGCGCGCAGCAGACGGATGTTTCCGAAACATTGAACAGATATATAAGCAGCTGGGTTGAATCAGAATCTACTTTGAGTAAAAAATTCAAATGGACTTACGGATATTCTGAATTCAGCATTGGACCCGCTAACAAATGGCAGAATTTTTCATGGAATAATATTCTGTTGCCTTCAAACAAAATCTTATATGATGTTTATGGCGTTAAGTCTGACGGAAACACAGATTTGATTTTACAAAATGTATCTTCAAATTCCAACACCGATCTTTCTTTTATAAATGCATTTCAATATCCGGTATTAAATTTCAAAGGTAAATACTCAATCGATACTCTTACCGGAAATAAGTCTCCGGTACTTACTTCATTTAAAGTGAATTATACTAACCCTGCAGAAATTGCAGCTGAGCTGGATGATCTCTGGATATCTGATTCTGCTGCTGTATCCGGAAAGGATGTCAAGGTAAGATTTAAAATTTATAATGAGGGTGATATTAATTTACAGGGATATATTTCAAATGTTTACATGTTGAAAAATTCAGAAAATTTATTTCTTAGATCCGATACTATCAATAATGCGCTTCCGAAAAATAATTCTGTTATTCATGAATCAAAATTCAGAATTCCGGTATTAAGAAACACTTCGGAATACATTACTTTTTTTATTGAAATACTTCCGAAAGGAAATTATACCGAAGCGTTTACATATAATAATTATGTTTACTTCGACCTTCTGACTGTCCGGTCATCGTCAATAGCCGGAATAGAAATTTTCAGTGACGGAAAGAAAATTCAAAACGAAGATAACGTCAGTCTGAATCCTGAAATCAAAGTAACTTTGAACACTGATCCTAACCTTGCAAATTCGGATGCTGCAATTAGTCTTAAGGAAATTCTGATTAACGGAGTTAATGTAAGTGAAAGGACAATTGCAGATAAAAATACAAAAGATTTCAATAGTGTTGTCAAAAACGCAGAAAGGATTATCGGTTTTAAAAACGAAATGATGTTTCATCCCGCACTGAATAAAGGTAAGAATACTTTGATTATAATCACAGGAGATCAGGACGGTAATTCAGATACTGCAAGTGTTACCTTGAATGTGAGTGATCTGTATTCAATAGGTGAACTTTATAATTATCCCAATCCGATGAAAACAGAAACGAATTTCATTTTTGATCTTACCGGTTTCGAAAATCCCGGTAACGGCAAAATTAAAATATATACTGTCTCCGGAAAGATGATAAGAGAAATAGAGATACCTCTGACTTTTGGTTTTAATACGGTCAGCTGGGACGGGAAAGATAATGACGGTGATCTGATTGCAAACGGTACATATCTTTATAAATTATTTGTTACCGGTTCCGAAAATCTGGAATCAGAAGTAAAGAAGCTTGTTATTCTTAAATAAAGTTACTCTTTTCCGGTTTTAACAATTTCATCATTCAGTTTGTCAAGAAAGTCAACAATTTTTTCTTTCATTATCAGCACTTCATATTCCTGCCTGATATTTTGACCCGGAGGATACTGTTTCATTTTTAAAGTATTTACAGAAGTTATATTATCTTCCACTAAGGTTATCAGATTTTGCTTGATTTGTTTTGATTCTTCATACCCGTCAATTGTATTTATCTTCAATAATTCAGAATTAAATTTGTATAATCTTCTTTCAAAAGAATCCAGATCTTCAGTTTTATTAATACCGTTTGTATAATCTTTTAATAAAGTTGCTTCAGTATTTATGCGGTAAAGAAATTCAAATTTTTGTCTCTGAATACCCTGACTTAATTCATTGCATCCTGTAATAGTAAGTGCAGATATCATAATGAATGCTATGGCAATAAAATTTCTGAATTCAGAAGTTTTCATAGTCGAGTCTTGGCTTTGCTAAATGATTAAATGAATCTGAACTGAATTCATTTTTATCTTTCGAATGAATATACTTTAAATATCCCGTAAGACCGATCATTGCAGCATTATCCGACGCATATTCCGGTTTAGGGAAATAAATTTTATAGCCGGATGCTTTCAGCTTTTCAAATTTTTCCTTTAAACGGCTGTTAGCGGAAACACCGCCGGATACTGAAATAATTTTAACACCGTATTCTTCCGCGGCTTTTAATGTATTATAAAAAAGACTTTCCGTTACTGCTTCCTGAAAAGAAGCTGCAATGTCGCTGACGAGAGCGTCGGATTTTTTATTTTCAAAATTAATTTTCCGGAGATAATAAAGCACAGATGTTTTAATTCCGGAAAAAGAAAAATTATATTTGTTATCTTTAACAATTGTCAGCGGGAATTTATGGAATTTACTGTTGCCGGTTTTTGAAAGTCTGTCAATGTGGTGACCTCCGGGGTATCCGAGACCGAGAAGTTTTGCTGTCTTGTCAAAAGCTTCGCCCGCTGCATCATCAAGTGTGTAACCGATTATCCTGTGCCGGAAAAAATTCTCAACAAGTATGAGCAATGTATGGCCGCCAGAAACTATAAGTCCGATAAATGGAAAATCCGCCTGCTGACCGTTAAGAAAATTAGAATAAAGATGAGCCTGAATATGATTCACCGGTATAAACGGAACACTGAGGGAAAAAGCCAATGCCTTTGAATAATTCATGCCAATCAGTAACGAACCTATTAAACCTGGTTCGCAGGTCGCTGCTATAACATATATATCTTTAAGCTGCTTAGAGGATTCAATTAAAGATTTATTTACTATTGATGAAATATTGCTTAAATGTTCACGGGAAGCTAAATCCGGAACAACTCCTCCAAAGAGGTTATGAGATATCTGGGAAGAAATAATATTTGAAAGCACTTTATCATTTTCAAGAACTGAAGCGGAAGTTTCATCACAGGATGTTTCTACAGCAAGAATTATCATCTGTAAAAATTAAACATTATTAATAAAATTGTGTTACCTAAATTATACAGTTTCGTTTCTATTGATTTAACATTATTTAAAAACTAATTTTAACCGTGAATAATAACAGAATAAAAGTTTTTTTAATACTACTAATTTCATTCCTTTTTAATCCGGCAGCATTTTCTCAGGTAAAATTACTTATCCCGATGGAAAACACGCAGACCGATCATTTGAAAGCATACGGAATTGCTTACAGACATTTGCTCGGTAATAAGGAAGTGGACTGGCTGCTTAATTACAGAGGCGGTTCGTTTATGTTCGGATATTCTGCAAAGCTGCAGGAAGAATGTAATGCCAAAGGAGTCTATTATGAACTTCTTGAAGGCACTCAGACAGCACAAGTGTATGCTGAAGCAAAAGATGATAAGAATAACATGGATGTGGTAAGACTTGAAAAAGTCGCCCGGATAGCAGTTTATGTTCCGCCGAATGCTCTGCCTTGGGATGATGCTGTTCAGCTTGTTCTTGAATACGCTGAAATTCCTTATGACAAACTCTGGGACGAAGAAGTTTTGTCCGGTAAATTAAAAGGTTATGACTGGCTGCATCTTCATCATGAGGATTTTACCGGACAGTTCGGAAAGTTTTTCGCTACATACGGATCAGCGCCGTGGTATTTGAATCAGCAAAAGATCAATGAAGATATGGCGGCAAAGCTCGGTTATGACAAAGTATCAAAATTAAAACTTGCAGTTGTTAAAAAGCTTAAGGAATACATAGCAAACGGAGGTTTTCTTTTTACAATGTGTTCAGCAACGGATACTTATGATATAGCTCTGGCAGCGCAGTATACTGATATTTGCGAATCAATATATGACGGAGATCCTGCTGATCCGCAGGCAAACAGCAAGCTTGATTATTCGGAATGTCTTGCTTTTGAAAATTTTACTGTTGACATGAATCCTCTTGTATATGAATATTCAAACATAGACGTTACAAACCAGCTTCTATCAATGGGACAGTTTAATGATAATTTTACGTTAGTAGACTTTTCCGCTAAGTTTGATCCCGTGCCATCAATGCTGACGCAGTGTCATACTTCTGTAATCAATGGATTTCTCGGTCAGACCACCGGCTTTCAGAAAAGTCTTCTTAAAAAAAATGTTACAGTACTTGCAATGAAGGAAGGAACAGATTATGTAAGATACATTCACGGAAATTACGGAAAGGGTACTTTTACTTTTTACGGAGGACATGATCCGGAAGATTATCAGCACGCAGTTGGTGATCCGAAAACAGAGCTTGAAAATTTTAAACATTCGCCTGGTTACAGACTTATTCTAAATAATGTTTTATTCCCGGCAGCCAAAAAGAAAAAATTAAAAACTTAATTCATTTGTACAGGAGAAAAAGATTATTAAAAGCACTAACGAAAATTTTATTTTTTAATTTATCTCTTCTTGTTTTTTCCTGCGATAAACTTTCCGAAAATAATACTAAATTTACAGTTAAAGACGATTCAGGTCTTGAAGTAAAATTTGATTCGCATCCGCAAAGAATAATATCTCTCGGACCTAACATAACGGAGACGTTTTTTGAATTAGGAGCAGATTCATTGTTAGCAGGCGTTACAGAATACTGTGATTATCCTTCGCAGGCAAAAACAAAAACAAACACAGGCAGCTATCTTAGTCCGGACTATGAAACAATTTCATCTCTTAATCCTGATCTTATTATTATAAACGTTGAGTCTTCAAATAATCCGACGTATCAGTCTTTAAAAAATATGGGATTCAAATTATTTCTTAGTCATGCAAAGGATTTAAACGGTATATATAAAATGATCGGTGATATCGGGAAAATTACAGGATTAAATCAGAGAGCAGATCAGCTGATAAAAAAAATTTCATCAGAGCTTCCGGATGTTTCATATTCTGATGTAAATTCAGTATCAGCATTGATATTGATTGCCGTAAATCCTCTGATGACTACAAACGATAAAACATTTATAAATGAAATTTCAGAGCTATCCGGTTTTAAAAACATATATGCAGGTGAATCGCAGGATTATCCTGTTATTAATTACGAAGATGTTGTGAAAAGAAATCCTGATGTGATAATATTTCCAGCTGATACGCTTAATACCGCAAAAAATTCTGAATTTGAAAAAGAGATAACTGAAAAGATGCACAATTCCGGAGCTGTAAAAACCGGCAACATTATTTTTATTGATGATGATATAATGTTCAGACCGGGACCCCGTATAACAGAAGCTGTAAAGACTTTAAGAAATAAATACAAACGGTATTAATCATCTCAATCACAGCTAAATTTTTTTTAAAACTAACGCTGTCCTCAAATTACACTAAAACCTCTTAATACAATTTGTTATATTTACATAAATTAAATAATAATCATTCATTTTGTCAGATAATAAAATAATATTCTCCATGGTGGGAGTCAGCAAGACTTATCCGCCTCAGAAACAGGTTTTAAAAAATATATATCTATCATTTTTTTACGGTGCAAAGATCGGCATAATTGGATTAAACGGTTCGGGTAAATCCACGCTTTTAAAAATTATAGCCGGCATAGAGGATAAGTTTGAAGGTGAAGTACATTTTACAAAAGATTACAGCATAGGATTACTGTCACAGGATCCGGAGCTTGATGATTCTAAGACTGTAAAGGAAATTGTACAGGAAGGCGTTCAGGAAGTTGTGGATGTGCTGAAAGAATATGAAGAAGTTAATAATAAGTTTGCAGAACCAATGGATGATGATGAGATGAATAAACTTATAGAAACACAGGGAGAACTAACGGAAAAGATAGAACACATGAACGGATGGGAACTTGATGCAAAACTCGAAAGGGCAATGGATGCACTGAGAACTCCGGACGGAGATACTCCTGTTAAAAATCTTTCAGGTGGCGAAAGAAGAAGAGTTGCCCTGTGCAGACTTCTTCTTAAAGAACCGGATATTCTATTACTTGATGAACCGACAAACCATCTTGATGCGGAATCCATTGAATGGCTTGAGCAGCATTTGCAGCAGTATAAAGGAACAGTCATCGCAATTACTCACGACAGATATTTTCTTGACAATGTAGCAGGCTGGATACTTGAGCTGGACAGAGGCGAAGGAATACCATGGGAAGGTAATTATTCTTCCTGGCTCGATCAGAAAACGAAGCGTCTTGAAATGGAAGAAAAGCAGGAAAGTAAAAGACGCAAAACGTTAATGCATGAACTCGAATGGGTGAAAATGTCTCCGAGAGCGAGACAGGCGAAATCAAAAGCAAGACTTCAGGCCTATGATAAAATGCTGAATGAAGATTCTAAAAGGAAAGAAGAGCAGCTTGAAATTTTTATTCCAAACGGACCGAGACTTGGAAACAAAGTTATTGATGCCGTAAATGTAAGCAAGTCATTCGGCGATAAGCTTTTATATGAAAATCTGAATTTCTCGCTTCCGCCTGCAGGCATAGTCGGTATTATCGGAGCAAACGGAACGGGTAAGACGACTTTGTTCAGACTGATACTCGGTACGGAAAAGCCGGACAATGGAAAATTTGAAGTAGGGGAGACAGTCAGCATAGGATATGTGGATCAGGCGCATGCAGAAATCGATCCTGAAAAAACTGTATGGGAAGTTATCTCGGAAGGAAATGAGTTTATTGAAATAGAAGGAAAACAATACAACTCGAGAGCTTATGTTGCAAGGTTTAATTTCAACGGAGCTGATCAGGGGAAAAAAGTAAGCATGCTCTCAGGCGGTGAGAGAAACAGACTGCATCTTGCTCTTACTTTAAAATCCGAAGCAAACGTTTTGCTTCTTGACGAACCAACAAATGATATTGATGTTAATACTTTAAGAGCCCTGGAAGAAGGTCTGGAAAACTTCGCCGGATGCGCTGTTATTATTTCTCACGACAGATGGTTTCTGGACAGAGTTGCAACTCATATACTATCTTTTGAAGGCGAGTCAGCAGTAGAATATTTCGAAGGAGGATATTCGGATTATGAAGAATTTAAAAAGAAGAAGTACGGTTATGTCGAACCGAAAAGAGTAAGATATAAAAAGCTGGTTCAATAATATTTTTAAAAAAATTTTTAATCAACCTGAATTATATCATAAATACAATTCATACATATAATCTTACGGAGAGTATAAAAAAGTACGGAATATTTGTAATTCCTCTTACTTTTATAATTGTATTATTATTTTATTCTTTCAAGGAATCTCAATTGTATTCAGAGTCTTACGGAGTAAGATCTGAAATTATCAAAAGTAATAATGATGAGGTTGTTTCTCCTTCTTCTCAGAAAAAAATTAAAATTGAAGAGCTTGATAATATTTTCTCCAGAAGATCTTTCAACAATAACATTTATATCGAAAGTATGCTCAAGGACTGGAATACTCTTTTTGATTTGTTTGCATCCAATGCAAATTTCAAGCAGCAGGCGAAAAATTTAAATGTAAAGGACCTGGAGCGGATTACGGAAAAAGTACAGTTTGTCAGTAAAGAATTCAAACTCGGTAACGTTGAAAATCTTGTTAAGGAACTTGGAGATATTATTACGAGAGAATGTAATTTTTATAAACTCGACTGGCGCATTGTACTTGCCATCATAAGACAGGAATCTTATTTCAATGCTAATGCCCGATCACATGCCGGAGCATTCGGTTTAATGCAGATAATGCCCAGGACCGGAGAGGGACTTCAGAATGAATTAAAACTTGAGGAAACTCAGACGCCTGTAAATAATCTTATCGCAGGTATTTATTATTATGCATCACTTGTATCACAGTTCAGGGAATTTGGCGACGAAAAATATAAATTCGCGCTAGCAGCATACAACGCCGGACTTGGAAGAGTAATTGATGCTATGACAATTACAGCACATTTTGAAAAAGATTACAGACAGTGGGACAATGTGAAAGAGGCATACCCTTTTCTTGCTTCAAAGGAAGATTCAGTTCATGCGCTTGTATGGCCTGAATCGAAAAGACCTCCTTACGGAACACTTGATAACTGGAAAGAGCCGTATAATTATGTTAACAGCATTATGTTCTATTATGAATCTTATAAGAAAATGTAT
This sequence comes from Candidatus Tepidiaquacellales bacterium UBA2330, assembly GCA_002344965.1. Lineage (GTDB taxonomy): Bacteria > Bacteroidota > Ignavibacteria > Tepidaquicellales > Tepidaquicellaceae > UBA2330. The sequence continues at coordinate 197,799 of DDUU01000003.1, forward strand.
GAAAGCAATTTAGAGGAACCAAAGAAAACTGAAACTCCTAAAAAATCAAGTAAAAAGAAAAAATCATGAACAGCAGCATTACAGAGTCTGTCTCCCTGTTTGAGGATATTCAAACCATAGAAGATGCGAGAAATCTTTTCCCTGTTACAAAATCATGTACATACCTTGACTCCGCTCATTATTCACAATATTCTATGGAAACAAGAAGAAGACTTTTTGATTTTATAGATGAGTTTACTTTTACAAATAAAAACCTGAGTCTTGTAAACATTCGTTTGGCTGATCAGCTGAAAACATTATGCGCGCAGATTATAGATGCTGATAAGGATGAGATTATTATTACAGGAAGCACTACGCACGGGCTGAATATTTTTGCAAACGGAATAAAACTTGAGCGGGGTGATAAAGTCGCATACGCCGATTCTGAATTTCCGGCAATAGTATATCCCTGGATGAATCAGTATAAACTCAAAGGCATAGAAAATGTTATGATACCTTCTGACAGAGGAAAAATCAAGACAGAGGATATTGAAAAAACAATTAAGGAAAACAAAATAAAAGTGCTTACAATAAGTTCTGTTGAGTTTCTCGGTTTCAGAAATGACCTGAATAAAATCGGAAAAATCTGCAGAGAGAATAACTGTTATTTTGTAGTGGATGCAATACAGGGAATGGGAGTATGTCCTTTGGATGTAAAAGAATCCGGAATAGATTTCATTTCCGCAGGTTCGCAGAAATGGATGATGGCTCCGGCCGGAATAGGCTTTGCATACATCTCTGACAGAATCAGGGAAAATGTGAATCCCACGTATGTTGCAACTTCCAGTATTGAATACGATTTCAAGAATTTTCTAGATTACAAACTTAATTTTAAAAAAGACGGTAATGCATATGAAAATTCCACTCCAAATACACTTGGTATGATCGGATTAATTTCTTCTCTGGAATTGTTTTTAAAACTCGGAGTGAAAAATATCTTTGATCATATAATCGGTCTGCAGGATATTTTTATAAATGAAATTAAAGATACTGAATTTAAAATTGAATCAGATCTGAATTCTGATCACAGATCAAACATACTTTTATTTTCACATAATGACAAATCCAGAAATGAAGAAGCGCATAAGTATCTTGAGAGATTAAATATTTTTATAGCGCTTCGCGAGGGTTATCTGAGATTATCCGCACACTTGTTTAATAATTCAGAAGATATAAAAACTATTACAGAAGCTTTAAAAGATTTTAAGTAAAATCTTCAGGTTTTTAATAAATGCAGTAACGGATTTTTAAATTTATAAAATCTCTCCTGAATAGTTCAAAGCCGTTATACTTACCTTATTATTTCTTTTACAACATTTCATTAATGAAATTTTTTATTTTGAAAATGCATTTTCTGTCAATAATTTATTATACAGTAATTTTTTTAGAAATTTTTTAAAAAATTATTATATTTTTAAAATTACTTTTCAAAATTCAAAAATAAATTGACTATCCGCATTAATATTCATAATTTGTTTAATCCCAAAACATAAGGAGGTTGTCTTCCACGATCATGATAATAAAAATATATTTAACCGCCGGTTTAACAATTTAAACGGTAAAGTTCTGGTTCTTAATCAAAATTACGAACCACTGACAATTTGCAATGTACGCAGAGCGATAATATTAATATATTTAGGTAAAGCGGAAACAATTTACTGCCTGGAAGAAAAAAAGATTATAAGCGTAAACCGAAGTTTTGAATATCCGAGTATTGTCAGACTTGTATTTTTTGTACGTGTACCTTTTAAAAAAATAATATTGTCAAGAAAAAATATTTTAAGAAGGGATAATCACAGATGTCAGTATTGCGGCGTAACTTCAAATCTGACCGTAGATCATGTATTGCCGAAATCAAGAGGAGGCGAGGACAGCTGGGAAAATCTTACAACTGCCTGTATAAAATGTAATAATAAGAAAGGCAACCGAACTCCTGAAGAAGCTAAATTTGAATTGATGAATATCCCTAAAAGACCTTCTCATATTACTTTTATTAAAAATTTTGCGGGCAGAATCGATGATGGATGGAAACCGTATTTATATATGTAAAGGGAATACGTGAATTGTTTTGTTTTCGTTATACAGTTTACGGAACGGCAGTTGTTTGAACATATTATATTAAAATAATTTATTCTATACTGATTATAATTTATAGTAAAACAGTAAAAATATTTACAAACAAAATTTTTTGAATTTTTTAAAATATTCTCTGTTCAGTTTATACTTTATAATTCTTATCTGTTATTAAATCTATTTAACAAATTAATTTTCTTATGCTAAAGTATCAACTGTATATTAACGGTGAGTTTTGTGATTCTGAAGACGGTCAGACATTTAAGGCAACTGATCCTGCCAACGGAGAAGTTATTGCCGAAATATCAAAGGCAGGAATTTCGGATACAAAGAAGGCGGTAGCAGCAGCAAGAAAAGCATTTGACAGCGGAGTCTGGAGCGGACTTTCCGGAGATGAAAGATCACGAATATTGAAACAGCTCGTGGATAAGATCAATGAGAATGCAGAAAAACTTACGGAACTGGAAGTTAAAGATTCCGGATCTACAGTCAGGAAAGCCGGCGAAGATATTTTTCTTTCAGCTAAAAGCTTAAATTATTTTTCAAAGACAGCTGCATTAAATTTTAATGAAGAAATTTCCGGACTTTCAAAAGAAGGCGTCAGTAAAAATATTATCCTTTATGAGCCGGTTGGAGTTTGCGCACTGATTATTCCGTGGAATTTTCCTTTGAAAATGGCAATTTGGAAATTAGGTCCCGCGCTTGCGGCAGGCAATACAGTTATTCTGAAACCTGCTATGGAAACATCAGTAACTGCATGTGAACTTGCAAAACTAATAAGCGAAACTGAAATTCCAAAAGGTGTTGTTAATATTATAACCGGCAGCGGAAGTATAATCGGGACAGAGCTTGTTACAAATCCCGATGTGGATAAAGTCGGATTTACGGGTTCTACGGAAGTCGGAAAAATTATCATGCAGAATGCTTCTTCAAATCTGAAAAAAATCACCCTTGAGTGCGGAGGAAAATCTGCAAACATAGTGCTTGATGACGCGGATATTGAAATGAGCATTGACGGAGCGATTTATGCTGCATTTTATCATCAAGGTCAGTGCTGCGAAGGTGGCACAAGACTTTTGCTTCATGAAAAAATTTACGATAAATTTATAGCAGGTCTGAAAGAGAAAATAGAGAAAATGAAGATAGGTGATCCGTCTGATAAATCAATTACTGTCGGTCCGGTAGTAAATCAGGATCAGTTTGACACCGTTATGAAATACATCAAAACAGGAATTGATGAAGGAGCTGAAATACTAACGGGTGGCAAACAATTCGGAAGTAAAGGATTATTCATAGAGCCAACTGTTTTTGTCAATGTAGATAATAAAATGAAAATTGCTCAGGAAGAAATTTTCGGACCTGTGCTTGCAGTAATAAAATTCAAAGATGATGATGAAGCGGTATCTGTCGCAAACGATTCAATTTTCGGATTAGCAGGAGCGGTATGGTCAGGTAATGACGACAGAGCTCTTGCCGTTGCTGACAGACTCCGCGCCGGTACAGTATGGATAAATGAATATCACTTGTTAAGTGACAGAGCTCCGTTCGGCGGATATAAACAAAGCGGTATAGGAAGAGAGTTTGGCACTGAAGGAATGAAGGAATATATGGAGTCAAAGCATATTCACATAGATGAAATAAAAGACAGATCCAAAAAACCATGGTACAGAACTGTTGTTCCCAAAGACAGTTAATATTTTTTAAATTAACATAAATCCGGATTGTATAAAAATATAATAAAGGGTAAAAAATGTTCTTTGATAAGATTCATCGGCTCTGATGATGCATTAGTCGATATGATGCATAAAATTTTTAATGATGATGAACTTCAGGAATTTCTGAATCCCGAGTATCTAAATTTTAAAACAAAGCCTCAGATCAGAAAATGGCTGAAATCAAAATATTCAAATCCTGTAGAGATATGGTATGTGATTAAACATAAAAATGATTATGCCGGATACATTTGTTACAAATGGAGAAAGCATTATGATGAAGCCTGCGAAGTATCTACTGCACTTGAAAAAAATTTCAGAGGGCTTGACCTGGGTTTCGAATCATCAAAACTTCTGTTTGATCATTTACGCAATTCGAATAAATTTAAATACATCGTTGCTTACGTTCATAAGAAAAATAAAATAGCTGAAAATAATCTTAAAAAACTCGGGCTTAAAAAAAATAACGCACTTCAGAAAATAGTGACAAAGGAGTTTTATGATTCAGACGGCAGTGACAGCGTGTATAATATGTATTTAATAAAGACAGTTAAATAATATACGGAATTTTCCTTCCAGCAATTATCAATTTTTGTATAATATTCTCACCGGTGTTTTTACCTAAAATAAAACAAGCCTCCGGTAAATCTCTAAAAATATTTTTTCAAATTAACGGGTATTAAGACTTAAATATAAAATTAGCAATAACTATATTGCATTTATTAAAAAACGAGTGTTAAGATTTAATTATTTTTAGAATCTAAATTCACAACTGAGAATTATTAAATCCAAATTTGAAAATATTGAAATTAAATTAATTCTAATTTGAATAATATTTTATCTATTCTGATTTTTTTACCTTTATTGCTTTCGATACCTATTTTGTTTTTCAGAAAAGAAAGCGAAACATTAATTAAAAGTTACGCATTTATTGTTTCGCTAATTCCTCTCAGTATCGCTGCATATCTTTTCTTTGCGTTCAATCCGGCAAATCCTGAATATCAGTTCGTAGAAAAGTTTCAGTGGATAAGTATATCGAATACGTTTTATTTTCTGGGTATAGACGGGATTTCGATGTTACTTATACTTATGTCAGCATTTATATTCCCGCTGAGCATACTTGCATCCTGGACATCAATAAAGAAAAATATAAAGCAATTTTATTTTCTGATACTGCTTTTGGATGCAGGGCTTATAGGTGTGTTTTCATCGCTTGATCTGATTCTGTTTTATATTTTTTGGGAATTCATACTTATCCCAATGTATTTTATGATAGGATTCTGGGGAGCGGAAGACAGGATTTATGCATCAGTTAAATTTTTTCTTTACACAATGTTCGGCAGTCTTCTGATGCTAATTGGAATTATCTGGCTCGGATTTCAGTGTCAGCCGCTGTTAGGACAATTTACGACTGATCTTACTTTGCTTACCAGGGCATCATACGCACTGGATCTGAATATTCAGATATATCTATTCATTTTATTCACTTTAAGTTTTTTAATAAAAGTCCCATTGTTTCCTTTTCATACATGGCTTCCGGATGCTCACGTTCAGGCGCCGACGGCGGGAAGCGTTATACTAGCAGCGGTACTTTTAAAAATGGGTACTTACGGATTATTAAGATTTTCACTTCCGCTTTTCCCTTCGGCTTTTGTCGAGCTCACGCCTTATATCGCAACTCTTGCAGTGATAGGAATTGTCTATGGTGCTCTGCTTTCAATTGTACAGAAAGATATTAAAAAACTTGTTGCATATTCTTCAGTATCACACCTAGGTTTTATTGTGCTTGGCACATTTGCGCTTACAGACGTTGCACTTCAGGGAAGTATAATTCAGATGATAAATCACGGACTTTCCACCGGAGCTTTATTTATGATAGTGGGAGTGCTCTATGAAAGAAGGCATACAAAGAAGATAGCAGACTTCGGCGGGATAATGAAAGTGATGCCGGTATTTTCAGTTATATTCATGATAGTATTATTTTCATCTGTTGGTTTACCCGGACTTAATGGATTTGTCGGAGAGTTTTTAATTCTGCTCGGTTCATTTTATTCCTCCAATCTGGGAACAAATGCGTATTCAATAGTTTCGACAACAGCGGTAATACTTGCTGCAGTATATCTGCTTTGGATGTTTCAGAGAGTGATGCTCGGACCTATTGAAAAGGAAGAAAATAAAAATTTACCCGATCTGACGAAAAGAGAATTGTTTTCATTTCTGCCAATTATAGTTTTTATTGTTTGGATCGGTGTTCATCCGAATACATTTCTATCCAAAACAGAAACCAGCGTGAAAAAGATAATAGAGAATTTCAATGCATCGCAAAAAAATTTCGGGAAAGGAAATCCGGAGTTTAAAGATCTTACAAATAATAAATAAAATTTATCTGATTCAAGACAAACCCTTGCTGATATAATTCGGTAAGGGTTTTTTTATTAACTGAACAATGAAATATGAGATTCGAATCTTAATTTACAGAATAGCAGAATATTTTGAAAAGAAGAAACAATATCTGAAGAAATTCAATATCAAACATTTTCATCCGTGTAACTAAAATTGAATTACCGGGACTTTCCGGAAAAACTGAATGACATTCTACAGCATTAATATATCCTTCAAATTTGTATTTATCTGAAGAATACGCGCAATCACAATTTTTTATACCTGAGCTTTTCCGTCTGAATATTTAATGCATCAGATTTTCCCATTCAAAAAATTTATCATTTAAAAAATATTAGCTTTCAGAATTCTTTTCAAATTTATTGAGAATAGATAAATAACTTAATGATAGAAATAAAGAGGTTAATAATTATCTTTGAAGAACTTTAAATAAATCAAAAAACAGACAGAAATATTAAAATGAGTTTTTGTATACAATTAATTATTGGAAATTAAAAATCAAATTGCTTATTTTACATAAATTTTTTTTAAACGTTTAACGATCTTTATAAAATGTCAAAATACTTTTTAAGTATTTTTGCAATGTTATTTATTGCAAATCTCTCCTACTCTCAGTTACCAAATCAGAACACATATCTTTTTGCTCAGGTCGATGATTATACCAGTTACTCTGCTCTCTGGGGATATAAAGCTCCGGACGGCAGGGAATATGCAATTCTCGGCTGTCAAAACGGAACATCATTTATTGATATTACAGATTCAGCTAATGTTGATGAAGTGGACTTTGTGAGCGGCGTAAGCAGCGGATGGAGAGAAATGAAAACATATTCGCATTATGCATATGTGGTATCCGAAGGCACAAACAGCAGACTTCAGATAATTAATCTTCAGTATCTTCCTGATTCAGTTTCTTTAGTTAAGACCTGGTCATATGCAGGTTATACCAAGACACACTCTATTCAGCAGGACGGTAACTACTTATTTTTGAACGGAGGAAATGCAGCCGGTTCTATCGGCGGAGTAGCTGTTATAGATGTTTCAAATCCGGAAAATCCAGTAAAACTGGGAGAGTGGACTACTGAATATGTTCACGACTGTAGAGTTCTTAATGATACAATATGGGCTTCGAATATTTATTCCGGAAAAGTATCAATTATAAATGCTTCAAATAAAAGCAGTCTGCAGTTTGTCAGAAATTTTCAGGCATATCCGCAACCTGTAGTTTCTACGCATAACAGCGCATTTACATCAGACAGAAAATATCTATATACAACGAATGAAATTTCATCACCAAACGGAAAACTTAATATCTGGAATATAGAAGATATAAATAATATCACATTTCAAAGAGAGTGGACACCAACAGGAATAACCACATCAATTGTTCATAATGTCGAAATTTACGGAAACCTGGCAGTGATTGCTCATTACAGAGCCGGAATAAGAATACTTGACATTACAAACGGAAGTAATCCGGTAGAAGTAGCATGGTACGACACATATCCTGCAAGTAACAGCGCAAGTTACAGCGGATGCTGGGGAGTGTATATGTTTCCTTCCGGAAAAATTATCGGATCTGATATGAGCAGCGGTCTTTTTGTAATTAAGACAATGAATATAATGACAGGAGTTTCAAATACTAATTTAGCAGCAAATCCGGAAAAATTCACATTAAGTCAGAATTATCCGAATCCATTTAATCCATCTACCACTATTAAGTTTGAAATAAAAGAATACTCCGATATACAACTTAGTTTATACGACATAAGGGGAAACAGAATAGCAGAATTAATAAATGACAAAAGAGATGCTGGATCATATGAGTATATAATGGATGCTTCAAAATATAATCTTTCAAGCGGTACATATTTTTACAAACTCGAAGGACAAAATATCAAAGGAAATTTTTCAGACACTAAAAAAATGTTTTTAATAAAATAATACTCCAAATTTATAAATGAAAAAATTAACAGTTCTGATTATACTTATAACAGTTTTAGTATTAACGAACAATTCATATTCACAATTACCAAATCAAGGTACTTATCTTTTAAAAAATCTTAATCAGCATACTCTTAATAATTATTTGTATTCAGCAATATGGGGTTATGTTGCTCCTAACGGCAGGGAATACGCTTTACTTGGCTGTCCAAACGGCACTGCATTTATAGATGTTACAGATTCAGCAAATATACGTGAGGTAGATTTTGTAACAGGACCAAATAATAACTGGAGAGAAATGAAAACTTATTCTCATTATGCATATGTAGTTTCTGAAGCAAATAACAGCAGATTACAGATAATAGACCTTCAGTATCTTCCTGATTCAGTAAGTCTAGTAAAGACATGGTTTTATACAGGATATTCAAGGACACATTCTATTTCTCAGTCAGGACATTATCTTTATCTTAACGGCGGTAATTCAGCTGCTAACGGCGGAATCACAATATTAGATGTAATTGATCCTGTAAATCCGGTTAAGCTCGGACAGTGGACGACAAGTTATGTACATGACTGCAGAGTAGTGAACGATACTATTTACGCAGCTAATATAGAAGACGGTGAGGTTTCTATAATCAGCGCAACAAACAAGAACGCTCCATCGACTGTCAGAATTTTTTCAAATCTTCCGGGTTCCGGACCTCACAATACGGCTTTGACGGATAACAGAAAAAGATTATTTGTTACTGATGAAATAGGAACAGCACCGTTCAGATTAAAGGTTTGGAATATAGAAGATTTAAATAACATTACATTTGTAACTGCCTGGCAGCCGACAGGAATAACAAACTCAATTGTACATAACATTGAAACTTACGGCAATATAGCTGTAGTGGCGCATTATTCAGCAGGGATTAGAATATTAAATATATCAAATCCGGATGTACCGCAGGAGATCGCATGGTATGATACATATCCTTCAAATAACAATGAATCATACAACGGATGCTGGGGAGTATATATGTTCCCTTCAGGAAAAATCGCAGCATCTGACAGACAGACCGGATTTTACTTAATAAAATCAAATATACCATTAACCGGTATTTCAGGTAATATATCAGTAAGCACACCTGAGAATTTCAAACTGGGACAGAATTATCCGAATCCTTTCAATCCGTCAACTAAAATAAATTTTTCACTTCCTGAACATTCTAAAGCGAGTTTAAAAATTTATGATATAAATGGAAGAGAGGTCGCGCAATTATTTAATGATACAAGAGATGCAGGAAATTACGAAGTAAATTTTGAAGCTGACAGATACGGACTTTCCAGCGGAGTATATTTTTACAGTCTGACTACACAGAATTTTTCTGAAACAAAAAAAATGACAGTTTTAAAATAACGTTTTTTTAAAAACTATATAAATCCCGGTATTTAAAATGCCGGGATTTTTTTTTTATTAAAAATTAAAAAAATTAACTCAGATATAATTGGAATAAAGTAAAGTTATTATGTAGAGTAAGTGATTTTGATTCGGTGAAAAACCGTTTAAACGGTTTTTTATCATGCAGCCGGAATACAATTCCGGCATACAGAACTAACTAAATTTACTATATATAAATGAATCAGATCATAAGGAAAAAGATAACCTGTATTAAAAAAGATTTAGTTTCTGATAAAAAACCGTTTAAACGGTTTTTTATCATACTGCCGGAATACAATTCCGGCATACAGAACTTCCCTTATTTACCCCATCTCTAAGAATAATTTCCATTTTATTTTCCTAATTTAGCTTCTCCAGCTTTGTCTTCACAATGCAGCATTTATAACTTTCCTCATTCTACCTTAACTATCCTTTTACAAATTACTCGCACATTGATTTATATAATAATCCATAAGACTTTTTTCTGTCCTCAAAATCAGAGGTTATAGTAACTATTGTTAACTCGTGTAATGCGTATTTTTTAACAATCTCCTTCAGCTTATTAGAAACAAATTCAGCGTCTCCAATTACTGCAGACTTTCTTCGGTACTGTATCAGCATTTTATCTTCGAATGAAAAATTATAGCTTTCTGCTGTCTGCCGGTCAGGGAATGGAATATTCTGTCCTTTTAGAAATGTCTGAGACAGCCAGTATTCAGAACACTTTGCCAATCTTGCAGCTTCGGAGTTTGATTCAGCGCATATAACAAATAAAGCAAGACTGAGATACGGTTTTTTAAAAAATATAGAAGGTTTAAAATTTTGATAATAATTTTGAAAACATTGCAGCATATACTCATCATTAATAAAACTGCCGAATATATAAGGAAGTCCGTTTTCAGCTGCATAAATTGAGCTTTCAGGACTGGTTCCGAGTATCCATATTTCAGGTAATTTAACACCTGAAGGAACAGCGGTAACATTTTCGTATGATTTTTTTTCAGAAGATCCTTTTAAATGATTTATTAGTTCCGTCGTCTTTGCGAATGAGTCTTCATTTGAAGTTCTCATTGCTTTTATAATATTTTTATCACCGCCGGGTGCTCTTCCGATACCGAGATCTATTCTATCCGGATAAAGTGACTGTAACAAATTAAACTGTTCTGCAATTTTAAAAGGACTGTAATGACTTATCAATATTCCGCCGGAGCCTATCCTTATTTTTTTTGTTAAAGAAGCAATCGCAGGGATTAGTATTTCAGGACTGGCTGAAGCAAAAGAATAGGAGCTGTGATGTTCGGCAACCCAGTATCTTTGATATCCGAGATTGTCCGCAAACTTGGCGAGTTCAATAGTCTGCAAAACAGCTTCAGCCGGTGTGATGCCTTCTATTACAGGAGACTGGTCCAGTATATTTAATTTTATCATAGGTTAAAATAACTTATTCAGAATATTCTGTATACTTAGATTTTACTGCATATTTTTTGATGATATTTTTTAACAGAAAAAAATTTTACTAATTATTAATTTTACTTTTTTACCTGACAGATTTTCAAATCTCTTTACAATTTCTTAACATTGCATACCATCTATTATGTTTATTTTTGTATACCTAAAATTAAAACAATCCCATGTATAAAATAATATATGTATTAATTCTCTCCCTGGCTATAATCTCCTGCGGTAAAAAAGAAGTCTCAATGAACAAACCAGGCGGTCAGATAAACGGTGCAGGAGCTACTTTTCCATACCCTATTTATTCGAAATGGTTTAATGAATATGCTAAAGTAAATAAAGATGCGAAGATAAATTATCAATCCATTGGAAGCGGCGGCGGTGTGAAGCAAATTACGGAAGGGACTGTGGATTTCGGGGCTTCAGACAGTCCGATGAGCGATGACGAAATTCAAAAAGCGAATTCAAAAAATAATAACAAAATTATTCACATACCGACTGTAATCGGCTCTGTAGTAGTTACATATAATCTTCCGGGAATTCAGGAAAGCATTAATCTTACAGGTGAGATCGTTTCAAAAATTTATATGGGTGATATAAAAAAATGGAATGATCCGAAAATTAAGTCTGAAAATCCGAATTTGAATCTGCCTGACAAAGATATTATTGTTTGCTCTAGAACTGACGGTAGCGGCACCACTTATGTTTTTACTGACTACCTCGGTAAAATTGATCCGGAATGGAAAAGCAAAATAGGAGTAGCAAAGGATGTAAGATTTCCGGTTGGACAGGGAGGAAAAGGTAATGAAGGAGTAACCGGACTTGTTAAGCAGCTTGAGTATTCAATTGGATATGTTGAACTGGTATATGCTCTGCAAAATAAGCTTGAATATGCAAAAATAAAAAATTCTGAAGGCGAATATATTTTACCTACGCTTGAATCTCTTACAAATGCAGCAGACAATTCGATAACAGAAATGCCGGATGATATGAGAGTTTCAATTACAAATGCAGGAGGCAAAGGATCTTATCCGATTTCAAGTTATACTTATATTTTAATATATCAAAATCAGACTGATGCTAACAAAGGAAAGACACTCAAAGAGTTTCTTGAATGGGCGCTATCAACCGGAGAATCATTTGCATCTGAACTCGGTTATGCACCTCTTCCGAAAAGCGTATCTGAAAAAGCGCTTACAGCTGTAAGAAATATTAAAGTTCAGTAATTACTTAATAAAAATATAAATTTCATCTTACGGAAAAATCAACTGTTGAAATAAAAAGCAAAAAAAAGCTTGGAGATATTTTTTTTGAAAATCTAACGCTGATCTTTGCTTTAAGCATAATCGGACTAGTAATTTTCATGATCTACGAGATGTATGTGGATTCTTCAGCCAGTATTGAAAAATTCGGATTCGGTTTCATATTTTCATCTCACTGGGAGCCTGTCAAAGAAGAATTTGGTGCCCTTACATTCATTTACGGAACAATTGTTTCGTCTTTCATGGCTCTTCTTATGTCACTTCCGATAAGCATTGGTGTAGCAATATTCTTATCGGAGCTTGTTCATAAATCTATCAGAACGTCTCTGAGTTTTCTTGTTGAAATACTAGCAGCAATTCCCAGTATTATTTACGGGTTCTGGGGGATATTTGTACTTGCGCCTTTTATGAGAACAACTATTCAGCCGTTCCTTCAGTCAGTTTTCGGTTTTCTGCCATTCTTTCAGGGGACAATGTACGGAACAGGTCTTCTTACAGCATCAATAATATTGGCAATAATGATCACTCCTATTATCACAGCTATAACCCGAGATGTTTTAAAAGCAATTCCTGTCGCGCAGAAAGAAGCAGCTTTTGCTCTCGGAGCTACAAGGTGGGAGGGAATTAAAATGGCTTTGCTCAATGCCCGCAGCGGGATTCTCGGCGGAGCTGTTCTTGGTCTTGGAAGAGCAATAGGTGAGACAATGGCTGTTACAATGGTGATAGGAAACAAAGCGCAGATAAAAGCTTCATTTTTTGAACCCGCATATACTATGGCGTCAGTTATTGCAAATGAATTTGCTGAGGCATCAAATGAAATGCAGATCAGCGCATTGATTGAAGTTGGACTGATTTTATTCGGCGTAACCTTTTTAGTTAATTCCATGGCTAGATTATTAATATATAGTGTAACTAGAAATGCGCAATGACAGCTGAGAAAATATTTAAAAACCCAAAGAATCTTAAGAGAAGAAAATTCATTAATTCTCTTATGATTTTACTTTGTTTCATTGCTGCGGTGCTGACCATATTGCCGCTGCTATATATATTTATTTACACTACTCAGTCCGGTATCACCGCGCTTAATATTGATTTCTTTACACAACTTCCAAAACCTGTGGGAGAAGAAGGCGGAGGAATGGCAAATGCAATTGTCGGAAGCGGAATACTTATTTGTCTGGGAGGATTGATCGGAATCCCGATTGGTATAATGAGCGGAATTTATATAGCTGAATATTCAAAGAGCTTTCTGGCAGGAGCAATTAAATTTACAACTGACGTATTAAGCGGAGTACCTTCTATAGTGGTAGGAATTTTTGCATATGGAGTTGTTGTGCTTTCTATGCAGAGTTTCAGTGCAATTGCCGGCGGATTTGCTCTCGGGATATTAATGATTCCTACAGTTACAAAAATAACAGAAGAAATGCTGAGACTTGTGCCGCATTCTTTGAGAGAAGCGTCATTAGCTCTCGGAGTTTCTAGATGGAAGACAACAGTTAAAGTAGTTTTGAAAACAGCATCATCCGGTATAATTACCGGAATTCTTCTTGCAATTGCAAGAGCTGCGGGTGAGACAGCGCCTCTTTTATTTACGGCATTCGGTAATTCATTCTGGCAGACAAGTATCGACCAGCCAATTGCAGCTTTACCGCTTCAGATTTTTGTTTATGCAATATCACCTTATGAAGACTGGCACAGACAAGCCTGGGCCGGAGCTTTTGTTTTGATATTTATGGTATTCATAGTTAATTTTCTTGTAAGATATGTGACAAGAAATAAATTCGGTTAATAAAAAATTATTTATGACAGCAGATAATTTTAATAAGAACGATGAAGTAAATTCTTCTGAATCTGAAATTTTTATTGAATCGGAAGACAGCGCTGATGATCAGGCAAAACAGAAAAATGCTGTTGTAACAAACAACTTAACTGTATATTTCAATAAAAGATCTGCCATAGAAGATGTTAATGTTAAGATAAAGAAAAATTCAGTGACAGCCGTAATCGGTCCCTCAGGCTGCGGTAAGTCCACATTCCTCAGATCGCTAAATATGATGCATGAAATGACTCCAAGCGCTAAAGTGTTTGGGGAAATTTATATAAATGGTGAAAGCATCATGAATTTTAACATGGTGGATCTCAGAAAAAAAGTAGGAATGGTATTTCAAAAACCGAATCCTTTTCCGACTATGTCTATATTTGATAATGTGGCGGCGGGTTTTAAGCTTAACGGCTCTGCTGGAAAAAACGACCTCAATGAAATAGTTGAAAAGAATTTGATAAATGCGGGACTTTGGGATGAAGTAAAGGACCGTTTAAAATCTCCGGCAGTCAGTCTGTCGGGAGGTCAGCAGCAGAGATTGTGCATTGCAAGAACCATAGCAGTAAATCCTGAGATTGTATTACTGGATGAACCTACAAGCGCTCTTGATCCGGTTTCATCTTCAAAGATTGAAGAACTTTTATATAATCTCAAATCAGAATATACTATTATTATTGTAACCCATAATATGCAGCAGGCTGCGAGAGTCAGTGATCAGACTGCATTCTTCTATCTGGGAAAACTGATTGAGATTTCCCGCACCAGAAAAATGTTTACCAACCCCAAGGAAAAACTCACAGAAGAATATATCACCGGAAAATTCGGTTAAGTACTAATTATATTTAAATTTAAATATATTTTTAATATTTTTCTCAGCTAAATTTAATTAACTAAATTAAAAGTCCGGTAAATTTTTCCTTAACCGGAGTAAAATTGAATCAGAATAACAAAATATATTCGCTAATCCTGCCGGCGGCTGTTTTATTTATTTCCATTTCCGGCTTCATCGGAAATTCCGGGAAAAATATATCATTTGTTAAAAATGAACTTATCAAAGAATCCGGCGGCGCAAATCTTCATAACTACGGAAATTTAAACATACTATCCGCTGAAGATCTTTCTTCAGGTTTAAAAGATACTGTATATACAGATAAGGATTGCTGGCTGGAATTAAGAATTGATAAGCAAATGCTGTATCAGCATATGAGGGACGGAAGAGTTATTTCTTATCCGGTTTCAACCGGTCAAAAAAACAATGACCCAACTTCTCTTGAATCAAGACCCGGATTGTTTGCCATCTTTCATAAAGTCGAACACCATCAGTCATCTCAGTTTAATTCCGCTAATATGTATAATTTTATGCCGTTTAATCAGGGAATTGGATTTCATTCAATAGACGGTAAAGCATATTATGCTTATCTCGGCGTAAGACCGTCTTCACACGGATGTGTCAGGATGAAGCATGATGATGTAAAAAAACTTTTCAGGGAATGTCCTTTAGGCACTTTAGTGCTTGCAAGCAAAGGTTATTCAGCACGGACTGTTGCTTTTGCACCGGAAAATTTTGTAAATAACAAGGAATATACAAAGGAAGAAACCAGATTAATGCTTGCAGAAAATCTTTACAATATTTTAAACGGAAACTATTACAAGTATGAAAGAGAGAGATTTGTCATAAACCCTAAATTTATTCCGGTCTCAGGTATTTATACAAGCTATGACAAGAAGATTCCGGAAAGACAAAATTTACCTAAAACTGAAATTAATATATTGATTTTAAAAGATAACCTGAATGTTATTGATGATAAAAAAATTCTGATAAATGAAGATTTTGAAAATACTGAAGATGATATTGTAGAGGTTAGTTCAGGTGTAACCGGAAATGTTGTTATTGATTCTTCTGAAGAACTTATAAAAAAATATTTTAATAATCCGATCGGCGTCCTGCCGTATTTCGGACCAAAGAGATAAGCTTAGAATAAATTGAAATTTTATTTTAAATAACATTTTAATTGTTTAAAAAAAAAATTAAGTTTACCAAAATTCGGAACAAAAATTTTTAAACTCAGTTTATAAATTCAAATTTATAAACCTTAAAACGGAGGTCATATGTCAAACCATGAAAACATAGATAACAGCAATGAGGTCTTCGAACAGATCAACAAAAAAATGAAATACGGAGCGCCTGATCTCAAAAAGTTTTATCAGAAATATGTTACCAGGGGATTGATCATTGCAGTTATTCTACACGGATTTTTTATCGGCGGTTATGCTCTGGCTATGTACTATGAAAAAGTTAAAGCTGAACAAGATGCTGAGCAGCAGGATCGTATAGTAAATCTTCAGGATCTTGACGTGCCGCCTCCAATTGACGAAATACCTCCGGAGCCTCCAAAAGACATTGCACTGAAAGATCTGTCAGCTTTGACGCCGGAACCGGTTGCCAAAAAAGAAGTAGTGGAAGAAGTTAAACTGAAAAGTCAGAAAGAACTTGAAGAAGTAAAACTTCCTGTTGCTTCAACAGGAACAGATGATCCAAATCTTGTAAATCCGAATGCTGAATTTACCGGAAAGGTTCAGGAGAAAAAGATAGAAGAAAAAGTAGAAAAAAAGGAAGAAAAGAAAAAAGATGTATTTCAGCAGTTTGAAGTTGAAAAAGCTCCTGTTGCCGTTAACTTAGGATCAATAAAAGGTTCAATGAGATATCCTGAAATTGCGCGACAGTCAGGTATAGAAGGAAGAGTGGTTGCTAAAGTATTAGTCGGAACAGATGGATCAGTTATTAAAGTCGGCGGTATAAGCGGTCCTGAAGTATTCAGGGATGAAGTAGCCGACAAAGTAATGGGACTTCAATTTACACCTGCACTGCAAAACGGTCAGCCAGTAAAATGCTGGGTTAGTGTTCCTTTCAGCTTTACATTAAGCGCAAAGGATAAGAAAAAAACTGAAACTGAAGAAGAAGATGAATAAAATTCTGTAAAATTTCAGAATAAGTAACTTACCTGCTTCTTTTTCAAACATCCAAGTCAGCAATACAAACTAATAATTTATAAAGCCTGAATTAAACTTTCAGGCTTGTTTTACTTTTATATAATGAATGCAGCAGTTATTATAAATTTTGTAACATCAGCAGTAACTTTTGTATTTGGTATTTTACTTGTTACCGGAATAGTTTTTCCCGGTGGTGAAGGAAGTACAAAACTCATGCTTGGTATTGTACTGTTAATTTACAGTGTCTATAGATTTATAAACTCATATACAAAATTGAAGCAAAATAAACTGATAGAAAACATTGAAAGACTTGAATCGGAAAGAGATAAATTTTTAAAGAATAAATGAACAAATCTTTAACAATACTGTTTTTTGTTTTCATTTTATTTTTATTTAAAGGATGTGATTTAGATGAGATAAAATCAGTCTCGACGTCCGGAGAAATGACAATTGCAGTTGATGAAAATGTAGAGCCGTTAATGAAAGCGGAAATTGAGGAGTTTCAGAGGTTAAATCAGGAAGCAGTTGTAAAAATGATATCTGCTCCAACCAATAATGTAATTACAGATTTACTTAATAAAGATGTGAAGTTTATTGTTTCTACAAGAAAACTTAATGCGGATGAGAAAGCTATTTCTGAAAAAAACAAACTTGAGATCACTGAGTATCCAATTGCAGTTGACGGAATTGGGTTTATTGTAAATCCTAAAAATCCAATTTCAAGAGTTACTTCTGATGATCTAAAGAAGATACTTAACGGAGAATTTAAAAACTGGACAGATATAGTATCACAGGATGAAGATCAGAATTTAAAAGCTAAAACTTTTTTTAAAACCGCAAACAGTAATATAAAATTATTTATCCAGCGTAAAAATTCTTCAACTCATGATTATATCCTGGACAGTATATTAAAACAGACGCAGTATGTTAATTCCTCTGTAATTTGTTCCACATCGGCTCAAGTTATTAAATCCGTCAGGGAGTTTGATAATTCTGTCGGAATAATAAATATGAACTGGCTTTCAACAGGAAATCACGATACAATTGATTCAACAGTAAAACCGCTCAGAGTTTCACTGATCAGGGAAAACGGAAAACAGGAAGATTTTACTGAATTTCATCAGGGACTTTTATTTAACGGCACTTATCCATACCGCAGAACAATATATGCAATTACTTCTGAAGTTGGAATCACCCTTGCTACAGGATTCATAATCTTTTTAACAAAGACAGACGGACAGAAAATTGTTTTGAAAAATAGTCTCGTTCCGGTAAATCAGCCGATCAGAACTATTCAGATTGATTGAAGTTAAAGTATTATTTAAAATTAAAATTAAAAAATAACATGAACGCTATTATAAAAAAATCTCTGTTGTTTTTATTCTTACTGGCAATTTCTTCAGAATTATATTCGAAAGGAAATATTGATGACGGTATAAAAGCAGCGCAGAGAGGAGATTATGTCAAAGCTGTAGAATTATTAAAAAATTCTGTAAAGTCTGAAGACAGTTACGAAGGATATTACTATTACGGATTAGCTTTAATGAACACAGGTTCTTTAAAGGAAGCGGAAAAAAATCTGAATCTGGCTTTAAAAAAGGATGACGAAGGAATCGGTGCTCTTACTACGATGGGAGATCTCTTCAGTTTAAAAAGAGATTATACCAAAGCTGATACTTATTACAAAAGAGCTCTGAAGTCGGAACCGGAAAATGTAGACGTTTTACTGGCACGAGCGAAAAATTTTAACAAAGCCGGAAAAGTGGATGACGCAATTACGGCGTTAACTCTCGCTACTACAATCTCAAAAGATAATCCGAAAGTTTATGTCGGGCTCGGTGATTCTTATTATTACAGAAGAGCTTATAAACCTGCAACTGATAATTATAATCTTGCTTTGAAAATTGACAAAAATAACGCCGGAGCATTTTATGGATTAGGTCTGGTTGAATTTAAAGAGAAAAATTATAACGAAGCTCTTGATTATTATCAGAAATCCATAAGCGCAAATCCTAATTTTGCGGATGCATATCTTGAAAAGGGGAGACTGCTTTATTTTAATGAAAATTATGATGAAGCTATGAAGTCTTTTGAAAAATATTCGTCACTTAAACCCGGCTCTCTGGATGGAGAAAGCTACATTGCAAAAACATTATACGGTCAGAAAAAATATGACGAAGCAATTTTAAAACTTCAGGATGTTATAGACAATAATCCCAATGAAGACCTTTCTTCTGCTTATAAATATATGGCTTATGTGTATCACGATAAAGAGGAATATGATAAAGCTCTTGATTATTTTTCAAAAGTAGACAAAGAATTAATCGATCTTGAAGATCATATTATGCTTGCTAAAATATATTCAAGCAAAAACGAATACGGTAAAGCATATGAGAATATTAATCTTGCAATTGCGCATGACAGTCTTGATGACAATAATTATTATCAGCTTGGTATTATTCAGTTCAATGAAAAAAAATACAGTGAATCTATAGCAAGTTTTAATAAAGCGATTGAGCTCGGATCAAGGCAGCTTGCAGCGTATGTTTATAAAGGACTCTGTTTTTATTCTCTGCAGAAATATGATGAAGCTTTAAAAGAATTTGACGCTGCGAATGCACTTGATGGTTCATATCTTCAGTCATGGCTGTGGAAAGCAAGGACGGAAGTTGCTCTTGGAAATATAGATGCAGCAAGAACAAGTTATCAAAAAGTTCTTGAGATTGAGCCAACTAACTCCAGCGCAAAAGAAGATCTGGAACTGCTTGATAAGAAACAATAGTAAATTTAAATTTAGATTATATTTAGCTAAATTAATGCGGTCTCTGACCGCATTTTTTATAAAATTCTCAGATGGATAAAATAATAGAATACATTGAAAGCAATAAGGATAAATACATAGAAGATCTGAAAGTATTTTTAAGAATACCTTCCATAAGTACGAATCCGGAAAACAAAAATGATGTCAGAAATTGCGCTGAATATGTAGAGAGACAGTTGAAATCAATAGGGCTTGAAAACATTGCTGTTTATGAAACTCCCGGTCATCCTGTAGTTTACGGAGACTGGCTTAATGCAGGAGAAGATAAACCTACTATCCTGATTTACGGGCATTATGATGTGCAGCCTGTGGATCCGGTTAATCTATGGACAGATCCGCCTTTTGAACCGACAGTAAGAGACGGTAATATTTATGCAAGAGGTTCTGCCGATGATAAAGGTCAGGTTTTTATACACATGAAGAGTATTGAAGCGCATTTAGTAAATAACGGTAAACTTCCCGTCAATATAAAATTCTTAATAGAAGGTGAAGAAGAGATCGGAAGCGTCAACCTGGATGAATTCATTTTAAAAAATAAGTCTTTACTGAAATGCGATTATGTTGTTGTTTCTGATTCAGCAATGTTTGATTATGATGTACCGTCCATATGTTACGGATTACGGGGACTTGCTTATATGCAGGTGGAAGTGACCGGACCAAACCGTGATCTGCATTCGGGTTCCTTTGGCGGCGCAGTAAATAATCCTATCAATGCACTTGCGCATATCATTGTAAAACTGAAAGATGATAAGGGAAAAATTCTTATAGACGGATTTTATGATGACGTGCTTAAACTATCGGATAAAGAAAGAGAGGAGTTTAAAAAGCTACCGTTTAATGAAAAGAAATATATGGAAGAACTTGAAGTAAGCGAGTTATTCGGTGAAGAAGGATATACAACTCTTGAAAGAGCTTCCGCAAGACCTACGCTTGATTGTAACGGCATATGGGGAGGTTTTCAGGGAGAAGGTGCAAAGACAGTCCTTCCTTCTCAGGCAGGAGCAAAAATTTCTATGCGTCTTGTGCCAAATCAGGAACCGGAAAAAATTGAAAAATTATTTACGGATTATGTCAAAAAGATTTCTCCTGATTCTGTTAAAGTAAAAGTTTTACCATTACACGGAGGCAAAGGAGCTATCACTCCAATAGATTCACCGGCAATTGATGCAGCTGTCGAAGCGCTTAGGTTGGGATTTGGTAAAACTCCCGTTTTTACCAGAGAAGGCGGATCTATTCCGGTTGTTAATACTTTTCAGACTCTTCTCGGAGCGGATACTATCCTCCTGGGATTCGGTCTTCCAGATGAAAATGCGCATTCCCCGGACGAACATTTGAATCTGAGTAATTTTCAAAGAGGTATTCTAAGCATTGCTCACTATTTTAACGAATTATCAAAAATTAAAAAATAATTTTAATGGCAAAAACTAAACAGCAAAATTTACAGGCTATAAAATCAAAGAAACAAAAAAGGGACCAGAGTCATCTGCATTTTGCAATGACTTCAAAAAATTATTACATTATAGGAGCAGGTATTTTTCTGATAATTCTTGGATATATTTTAATGAATGAAAATTCCGTATCCGGATTTTTACCTACTGTCATAGCTCCTATACTTCTTGTTGCGGGATATTGTGTAGTGATCCCGGCGGGAATTCTATATAAAGGAAAAGAATTAGCATCTGAGGAAACAGTAATAGAAACGCAAAAGCAGGAAAGTAAAACTAATGTTTCAACCTCTTCTTCAAATGTGAAGACTGCTTAATTTAAAATTGTTCTTAAAAATTTCGGGAATGCAACGGTTTCGACGGAAAGAAAGATGTTTAGAACTGCATTTAGTGTTGCTGCTACCACTTTAAAAAAGCAGAAAACAATAAAAAACAATAACGTAGAAAATAACTACGCAATGGCTGCTTAATTTAAAGCAACCTCTCTTCATGAGTTCCCGCTTATCGGAATTTTTGAAGTGATCATTTAGATAAGATAGTCCCGGATGTCTTCTGAGCGTCCGGGATGAAAATAAATCAGAATAGCAATTTGACCGGTCAGTCTTTCGAATGGTGAATTGTGAAACTTACAGGAAAAGACTAAAAATGTAGACGTTTTAATGGTCTTCTTTTCGGACCCGAGTTCGACTCTCGGCATTTCCACTTTATATAAGGGGAAGTATATTATGGATTTTTTCCGGAATGCTTCCCTTTTTTATTCCTTCCAGATTGTTTTCATTTCCTGAAAAAATTACTTCCTGATTATCCGAAAGCGGTCTGAATTTTTCATAATTCCAGTTTACATTTGAGTAAATCGCCACAATAGGTTTATTTAAAGCCGAACAAACATGCACTGCTGAAGTATCCGGTGTAACTATTAAGTCGCATAATTTTATCAATGCTGCAAATTCAAAAAAACTATCCGGTAATATCTGATTAATTTTATATTTTTCAGACCGGTTTATTATTGTCTCAATTTCATTCTGATCATTTTTAATACCGGTGATTAATATATTAAAGTTACTTTCTAATTTTAAATCATCAATAATTTCAATCCACATATCTGAACTTAGCTGACGGTTTTCGCTTCCTGCTGAGAAGTTAATTAAAATATTTTTCAATCCATTGAACTTACTCATCTTCTCTTCTGCAGTTTTTAAAGCAGTATCAGGAATTACAATTTCGGGCTTAATAAAATTACTGAATGTTTCATCAGAGTTTTTAAAAAAATTGATCGGTGATAAATTAATATCTATTGCGTGGCTACCGTAATTAAAATTATTTAATGAATCTGAAAATATCGGGATATCATAATTATAACCTAATGATCTGTTAGGTTTTACTTTTTTTACCAGGAGAGAAGCGGTATTGGAATACATGTTTTTGGTATCTATCCAGTAATCAATTCGGGCGGATCTTAGAGTTACTATTGATTTTAAAGCGGAAATATTTTTTTTGAATATAATTACCTTATCTACTGAAGAGTGCAGCTCCGGTATAAAATAATTTTTTTCCGAAGCAAGAACCGTAATCTCGTGCTCCGGAAAAATATTTTTAATTTTTGAAAACAGGGGAGTAGTCAGTATCATGTCTCCGATCTTACCAATCTGAACAATGACTATTGATTTATTTATCTTCAAAACATTAGCCTATTTCTTGAGCTTCTTTTGACTTTTTTGAGTTGCATTTCCGTTTTTACTCTCAGTCACTGCAGCTTTGACTGTTTTCATTCCGTCTTCTGTATTATCCTCTTTTTTCTTTGTGTACCACTGCTGAATAATTGTGAAAAGGTTAAATGAGAAATAATATAGGTTCAGACCGGAAGGAAAACTGAAAAACAAAAGTGTCAGCATGATCGGCATAATATAAACAAGTGCTTTCTGTTTGGGATCTGTCATTGTCATTTTCTGCTGTATGAACATTGTAATACCCATCAGTAATGCAATGCCGGAGATTTCATTAATACCGAACAGCGGGATCTTGAAAGGAAGAGTGAGTATCACATCCGGCGCTGAAAGATCTTTTATCCAGAGAAAGCTGGCATGTCTTAACTCTATGGTTGAATTAAATACACCAAAAAGCGCATAAAGAATCGGCAGCTGCAGAAGCATAGGAAGACAGCCTCCGGCAGGATTTATCTTTTCTTCCTTATACAGTTTCATGATCTGCTGATTTGCTTTTACCGGATCATCCTTATATTTTTCCCTTATTGCCGTAATTTTAGGATTTATCTGTGAAAGTTTCTTCATAGAGTTCATCTGTGTCTTTGTCAGCGGATTCAAAACTATTTTCAGCAGAAGCGCAAACAAAATAATTACAAGTCCCCAGCTTGGAATAAAAGAATGTAAAAATAAAAACACCGGAAGTATCATATACTGAGCTATCGGTCTGACAATAAAGTCAAGAGAAAATCTTAATGTCTTTTCAAGTTCGAGTGAATATGATTTTAAAAGACTGTAATCAAGCGGAGTAATTAATATTTTAAAAGTAGAATTCTCAAGTCCGGGATTTTTAATATCCATTTTAACTGCGATGGAATAGTTTTCAAGAATACCCTGATCTTTCAGATTTTCCTTATATCCTGAAAGATAAGCTCCGTCGCCTTTTCTGCCTTCCGGAATTATGAACAGACCGAAATATTTTGTTCTCATACTTACATAATCAGTATTACCGTTAAGGTCTTCCTTATAAGATTCCTGATCGTCGGTTGCATCAATGTATTCAAGCTCTCCGCCCATGTGAGCTGATGCTTCTGCAAAAGTGGCTTCCTGATCGCTTCTGAATTCTGTCATGTTAAGTGAAGATTCCCAAACGACCTGATATTTATTGTCCGAAATAAATTTTCCGGGGTTTATAAATTCGTAATTAACATCAAATTCATATTTGTCCGGATAAAAGCTGTAAGTTTTAATAATTTTTTCGGTACTGTCTTCTGAAATTATCAGAGTGAATTTCAGCTTAAATGCTCCGTCTCCCGTTATTTCAACTTTCTGTCCGTTCTCATAATCCGAATTAAAAACAAAATCTTTTGTATTTATTGATCTTCCTTCTCTGGATGTGAACAGCAGATGTAACTCTTTGCCTTTTTTCCAGTCCACAAGCTGAAGCGGCTTTTTTTCCCAGGTCTCTGTATTTTTTATGGTGTACATTTTCAGACCCCCACCGTAATTGGTGAATTCAATTTCCGTTAGATCATTGGAAACCGTAATAGTCTTTTCGTTTTCAGCGCCCGGAAACTTTATAGATTTTGTATAAAATTTACTGCCGTAAACTAATTTTAGAGAATCTTCAAGTGCAGAAGAGCTTTTAACGGTATCTTTCAGATTCAAAGTATCTTCAGTTATTACTGGATTTGTCGAGCCGTGTTTTTCCGTTGAAGTTATTGAAGTGTCCTGAGGCTTTTTCGTATTCTGCTGTATTTTTTGCTGATTAGCGGAATTCCAGTATAGCCATATCATCAGTACGATGCCGATTAATATAAAACCAAATACCGATCTTTTATCCATTTATAATTTTTATATTGTAAAGATTAGATTAAAATTTATTTAATTTCTGAAAAATATAATTTTGTTTTTCCGGACGGTCTTCCGGCTGCGGGACAGGATCATAGCCGCATTTGCAAAAAGGATTGCATCTCAAAATTCTTCTGACGGTGAGATAACTTCCCTTAAAAAATCCGTGAACTCTAAATGCTTCAATACTGTATTCCGAGCACGTAGGTTCAAACCGGCAAGAATCAGGAAGTAAGGGCGAAATAAAAACCCGGTAAAATCTTATAATATATATAGCAATAATTCTCAACTATATTTCTCTGTAATATATAACTCTATTTTTGAATTCAGTATTTTCATTTCATTTCCCAAAAAAGACATTTTAGTAAGAGGAAATTCCTTAAAATAATTATAACCGTTTTGGGTAAGTGTATAAACCACATATATAATTTTTCCTTTTACTTCCGTATCGATTTTATATAATCTGCAGGATTCCCTTAACAATCTCTTAAGTCTGTTGCGGAAAAATGATTTACTGACTGATTTTTTAGCAATAATAAAGCCCACTTTTACATTTTGAGTATCAAGCGGGCTGAATATTTTTTTATTAAGTGGCTCTTTTTCTTTCGAATGAATGTATGCTTTAACTAACCCGGTCTGAATTATTTTGGAGTCATTCAGTATTTCAGAAAAAATTTTGTATCCGCGGATGATATTTTTTCTTTTAAGACTTCTGTCTCCGTTAGAATTATCAGATTTTTTCATCAGGAAAAATCATTTTCCCTTTTGACAATTACGGGTGTCTTGTAAATTCATCACTGACAGTAAGTTTCTTTCTGCCTTTAGCTCTTCTTCGCGCAAGAACTTTCCTGCCGTTTTTTGTAGCCATTCTCTCTCTGAAGCCGTGCTTATTTTTTCTCTTTCTGTTACTTGGTTGATATGTCCTTTTCATTTCAGTTTTTTATAAATAAGTTTCAAAAATACTCATATTAATGAAAAATAACAAGGAATTGATTTACCCTCAGTCAGGAATTTTTTCACATCCGTCCAAAAAATTAGCTTTTAAGTTAAAGTTAAGCTTTCCTTAACGTAATTTTTTTTGAGAGATCAAAAAAAGAGCCAAAAAAAATCTCATCTGCTGAAAATTGCCGAAATTAATTTTACAATTGCTTTAAATTTCCAACTCAATATTTGATGCGCATATTTTACAGACAAGGAAGTTTTATAAACGCAATTGCTCATGAATTTTTTTTCGGCAGTTTTTCAAAGGCGTTAATTTTTATAAGTATAAAAGAAAACTTAAAGTTTTAAAAAATCTCATATTTAATTTTACTTTATGAAATGTTTTGGACAACACTGAGTATTTTATTTCCCGAAAGAAAATACTGCGTTTCTATTTTAAAATATAAGGTTTAAATTGCCGAAAATAAATTTTTACAATTCCGGATGCATTTTTCAGATTGGTTAATTGTCATCATCTACTTTGTAATATCGTTTGCAGTAGGAATATATTATTCCAAAAGATCCGGCGGAAATACAGAGAATTTTTTCCTTTCGGGAAGAAAGCTGACATGGTGGCTTGCAGGTCTTTCAATGGTTGCAACGACTTTTGCCGCTGATACGCCTCTTGCAGTTACGGAACTTGTCGGACAAAACGGTATTGCCGGCAACTGGCTGTGGTGGAATATGCTTATCGGCGGGATGCTGACAGTTTTTTTCTTTGCGCGATTATGGCGAAGAGCGAATATTCTGACTGATGTTGAATTCATTGAACTCCGTTATTCCGGAAAGTCAGCTGCATTTCTCAGAGGTTTCAAAGCTATCTACATGGGAATTTTCATGAATACAATTATCATGGGCTGGGTAAATCTCGCCATGATAAAAATTCTGATAGGTATGTTCCCAGAATATGTTAATACCGGCAATGCAATTTATTTTGTCGGCGCCTGTATGCTTTTTACTGCAGTTTACTCTGCAATTTCCGGTCTCTGGGGCGTAGCTGTGAATGATGCATTTCAGTTTTTACTTGCAATGGGAGGATGTATAATTCTGGCAGTATTAGTTGTGAACTCTCCCGAGATAGGCGGTATTGAAGGAATGAAAGCAAAGCTTCCCGACTGGGCATTAAGATTTACTCCGGAGATTACGGCCGAAACTGCTGCAAATGACGGAACTTCCGCAGGCGGAATTCTCGCATTGACGATTTCTTCTTTCCTCGCATTTATCGGACTGCAGTGGTGGGCGTCATGGTATCCCGGAGCGGAACCCGGCGGCGGCGGTTATGTAGCGCAGAGAATGATGAGCGCTAAGGATGAAAAAAATTCTCTGTTTGCAACCCTGTTTTTTCAGGTTGCTCATTATTGTATCAGACCGTGGCCCTGGATCTTGGTCGGTTTATGTTCACTAATATTATACCCTGAACTTTCTCAGGCTGATAAAGGACTTGGGTTTGTTAAAGCGATGAATGATTTTCTCCCGCCCGGGCTAAAAGGACTTCTGCTTGCAGCTTTTTTTGCAGCTTATATGTCCACAATCGCTACTCATCTGAACTGGGGCACGTCCTACTTTATAAATGATTTTTACAGAAGATTTATTTCAGAGAATAAAAGTGAAAAGCATTATGTAACGATTTCAAGAGTTATGACAATAGTTTTTATGTTCCTGTCGGTTATTATTACAACACAGATGACAAGTATCTCAGGCGTCTGGAGCTTTCTGATCGAATGCGGCGCAGGTCTCGGTCTTGTGCTTATCATGAGATGGTTCTGGTGGAGAGTTAACGCAATTGCGGAAATAGTGGCAACTGTTACGCCGTTTGTTGTTTACGGAATTTTATTTTTCGGAGATTTCGGCGTGAAATTTCCCGAAACGCTTTTTATAATTGTTCCCATTACTACGCTTGCATGGATCGTAACAGTTTATATTACAAAGCCAACTGATCCAGAAAAGCTCGGAACATTTTACGAAAGAGTGCATCCCGGCGGAATTGGCTGGAAACAGATTTCCGGTAAAATGCCTGAAGTAAAATCCGATATAGGATATTTTCTCCTGATGATAAACTGGTTAGCCGGAATTATAATGGCATACTCATTTCTCTTCGGAACAGGTAAAATTATTTTAGGAGATTTATTCTCAGGAATGCTTTTTATTGTTACGGGAATACTGGCCGGTCTTTTAATTAAAAGAAACTTTGCAAAAACAGGATGGAATTAAATTTAAATTCAAAATATAATGCTGAAAATCGGAGATAAAGCTCCGGACTTTTCGCTTTTAAGCGATACCGGTGAAAAAGTAAGTCTGAAAGATCTTAAAGGTAAAAAAGTTATACTTTATTTTTATCCGAAAGATGATACTTCAGGATGCACAAAGGAAGCATGCAGTTTCAGGGATAATATAAAAATCATCGAAAGGAAAAATGCAGTTGTGATTGGCGTAAGTAAAGACAGCGTTTCATCACATCAGAAATTTAAAAAGAAATATAATCTTCCGTTTACATTATTGTCCGATGAGAATCTTGATATGCTGAAAGATTATGATGTATGGAAAGAGAAAAGCATGTACGGAAGAAAATATATGGGAATTGAGAGAACCACTTACATTATAGATGAGAAAGGAAAGATATCGGAAATTTTTAATAAAGTAAAAGTGGACGGTCATACTGAAGATATATTATCCGGTCTTTGAATGAAAAATTAGTAAATACTATTTTAGAAAATACATCAAAATAATTTGCCCGAAAAAATAGAAATAACCGAAGTCGGATCTGACGCAGAAAAAAATAAGTTCATAGAATTTCCCTATAAATTTTATAATGGGAATAAATACTGGGTTGAGCCGTTAAGATTTGACGTGAAGAATAATCTTGATGAAAAGAAAAATCCATTTTATAAACATGCAAAGATAAAACTGTGGCTTGCTTATAAAAACGGCGAACTTTGCGGACGCATTGCCGGAATTATCAATGACACTCACAATAAATTTTATAATGACAAAGTTGGATTCTTCGGATTTTTTGAATCGGTAAATGATATTAATGTTTCCAACGCTTTATTTGAAAAAGCAGCTGAGTTTGTAAAAGCAAACGGAATGGATACTCTCCGCGGTCCGGTAAATCCTTCCACCAATGACGAATGCGGTCTATTGACTGACAGTTTCGATTCACCGCCGGTAATGCTGATGCCTTACAATCCGGAATATTATCTCAAGCTGTATGATGCCTTCGGCCTTAAAAAAGCAAAGGATCTTTATGCATTGTGGATCAGTAAAGACGTTATAAAAAACGAGCCGATGATGAATAAGCTTGACAGAATCAGCGAGATGATAATTAAAAAAGAAAATCTGACGATCAGAAATGTGAATCTTAAGGATTTTAAAAATGAAGTTCAGAAAGTAAGAGAAATTTATAATAACGCTTGGCAGGAAAACTGGGGCTTTGTGCCGATGTCAGAGGAAGAGTTCAACTTCATTGCAGATAATCTGAAGCTTGCAGTTGATCCAGATTATGTTGAGTTTGCGGAAATAGACGGAAATCCCGTTGGCTTCTCATTAGCTCTTCCGGATGTGAATCAGGCGATCAAAGGACTGAACGGAAAATTATTTCCTTTCGGTTTTATTAAATTTCTTCTGAATAAAAAAAAGATAGATCAGTTAAGGGTGATTATTATGGGAGTGAAAAAAGAATATCACAAAAAAGGAATCGATGCGGTCTTTTACAGAAATATTATAAAAGCTGGAAACAGAAAAGGGATCAGAGGCGCTGAAATATCCTGGGTGCTGGAAGATAACCTTGCTATGAAACAAACTGCGGAAAAACTCGGCGCGCACGTTTATAAAACTTACAGAATATTTGACAAAGCTTTATAATTTTATCTGAAAATATTCTGACAGATATCTGTCAAAATCTTTATCTCCGTTTATTTCAGTAATCTTTTTCTCAAAGGATTCAGTTAAAGTCAGTTTTGAACTGCTTAATGAAATTCTTCCTTTAGCAGTTGCTATAGAACATACCCTGTTTTTAGTAAAGTGAGAATTTTCCGAAGTCTGCTGATATTCATTCATTTCTTCAAAATCTTTCCAACGTCTTCCGGCTGCCGTAAATTTATATCCATCCCTGAATTCAATTCCGTCCGCAGAATTTTTTAGTATAAATTCATCATTATCCTCCTTTGTAATTTTAAAAAACCCCGCGTCATCTCTTTGAATTTTACCGGTTTCAAATAATAAAGGACTTATAAAATTATCGCCAAAGCCAACATCTGCGAGATAATTCTTTTTTCCATTTTCAAATTCGACTATCAGCGCCATATGATCAAACTCCGGACCCCAGCCGCCTTTTCCGTCGCTGACACGGGCGGAGATCATTTTTACTTTAAAGCCGATTTCTTTTAAAAGTAAATAAAACATCCCGTTAAGCTCGTAACAGTATCCTCCTCTGTTTTGAATAAGGATTTTTTTAACAAGATGATCTTTGTCAAGTATTAATTTTTTATGTAAATGTATATCAAGATTTTCAAAAGGAATACTTAAAAGATGCAATCTGTGAATTTCAGTCAAGACTTCAGGTGACGGTGAAAGTTTACCGGAATAACTTATCCTTTTTAAATATTCTTTCAGCATTAAAATTATCTTTTATTCCGCAAATTTAAATTCCTAATCTAAATTGCAATTACAAAAGAATTACCTTAATTTTGTAAAACAATTTTTTAACTAAAATAAATACTAGAGAATGAATCTTAGTAAAGTTTTATTTTCTGTTGTGTTAATGCTTGCATTAATAACTTCAGATAATTTACGGTCGCAGGGCTTTAACAGCATTACTACAGCAGACGGTATAAATGTTATCGCCGTCGGCACAGGGAATATCTCAGGTAATGTTTACCGTTCCTATAACGGCGGAACTACCTGGGCAGCTTATAGCATTCCGGGAGTTGTGCTGAACAGCGTTACATCATTTAACAATGATGTGTGGATCGCAGGAAGTAACGGTATGATTTACAAAACTCTTAAAAATAATTCACCGATTAATCCGATTACTACGGATATTACCACTTCTATTAATTCTATTCATTTTATTAATGAGCTTACGGGATATTTCTGCGGAGACAACGGAGCGGTTTACAGGTCTGCTGACGGCGGTCTTACTTGGACTCCCATAAACACAGGAATCCCTTCCGTAAAATTAAATTCAATCCATTTTCTGGATGATCAAAAAGGCATTGTAGCAGGGGATAACGGAACGGTTTTCGTAACAGCAAACGGCGGAAATATATGGACTCCTGAAAATACAGGTTCGGTTAACAATCTCCTGAAAGCAAAATTCTTTAATGACGGACTTGCAATCACAGGATCAAACGGTACATTGCTTCTTAAACCAAATTCATCTTCATGGGAATCAGTAAATATGAGGATCAGAACTGATATAGTGGGACTGACCGGAACAGGAATGAATAACATCAGAGTATGCGGCGGAGGCGGTTTTATCAGAAATAATTTGAACGGAAATTCAAGATTTTATAATTTCGAAATAAATCCAATGATGGCTAATCTTGTGGATGTATTTTATTATGACGCTAATATCGGATACGCAGTAAGCAGTTTAAATAATGCAATCATCAAAACTACAAACGGCGGAGCGCAATGGTCGCTGACAGCCGGAGCTACGAGGTCATTTCAGTGGTCAAACAGAATGTCAGCAAGCAGCGGAATAGGCAATAATCTTTGTCCGCATCCGACAGACAGAAATTCAATGTTTGTTGTTTACGGTTCGACAGTATATGTCAGCAGAAACAGAGGTGAAAACTGGACAAACATCGCTACAATTTCCGGCGGCGGAAGCGCGCATTCATTTTACGTAAGTCCTCTTGATACAAATGTTTGGGTATGCGCAATTACATCAAATCCTGACAGAGTAACACGCACAACAAATTACGGTCAGACATGGACGACAGTAATTTCAAGAAATTTCAGCAACTACGGACAGCCGCTTGAAATGGATCAGAATAATCCTAATAATTATTATTTCGCACCGGACGGCGGCGGATTTTACAGATCCACTGATCACGGCGCATCATTCACTGAGATTAGCGGCAATTATCCTTTCAGAAGTCCGTGTGATATTATTGTAATGTGGGACAGCTCTGATGTAATATTCGTCGGAGACGGAGTTACCGGTTCGGGTCAGGCGCAGATTTTTAAATCTGTAAATAACGGAGTGAACTGGACGCTTGTCAGAACTGTATCATCAAGCGAGACACCGTCTTTGTGCAATACAGTATTTGACCAGAGCGTAATATATGCAACAGAATGGTCGGGATCCAATATTTACAAATCTACAAATTACGGAGATACATGGACAGTAAGCCACAATACCGGATTCAGCGGATGGGCTTCGGGATTCTGCTCTGAGGATCCGACAGTTATACTTACAGGAAATTACGGATCAAGGTCTTCGTTATCTTCGGATTTCGGAAACACCTGGACTGAAGTCGGCGGAATGAGCGGTTCAGGAGCCGGCATGTGGGTGGAAGACAGAAGCTGGCTGCTTTCGATGCAGACAGGATCAATGTGGAAACTCAGAATTAATTACACCATGCTTACATCAGTCAGCGAGAATGTAATTTCCTCAATAGTTCCCGATAAGTTTTCACTTGAACAGAATTATCCGAATCCCTTTAACCCAACGACAACAATAGAATTTGCATTACCTGTATCCGGAAATGTAACTTTAAAAATATACAATCAGCTTGGTAAAGAAGTAGAGACACTCACGGACGGTTTCAGAAACGCCGGAACACATGAGGTCAGCTTTAATGCATCCAACCTTGCTTCCGGAGTTTATTTCTATAAACTTCAGACAAACGGCGTAACGGATACAAAGAAAATGCTTCTTGTAAAATAAGGTTTTAGTTTTAAATCTTATAAAATTCAATCCCCGCGGAGAAAATATACTGCGGGGATTTTTTTATATTCTGAGACAGGACTATTTAAAATGATCAAAAAAATTTACCGGCTGTCATAAATATAAATTGAAATTACAGATGTAATAAATTATTTTATAAAATACTGACGGGACGGAAACATATGAAAGCGAAACTATACTTACACACGGAAAAGATTAATATAAATTTCGGAAAACATCAGCTGACACATTTAATTTTTTTAAAAGAATGTGAGTCAGTTGACGGAGTTTTGGAAAAAAGCACCCGGAAATATAAAATGATTTTTAAAATATACGAAATTAAAACTTGCGTAAAGCAGCAGAAATAAAGACGGATATACGCAATGAAGATGGGTTTTTATTGCGTATATTTAATTGTTAGCAGCAATTTTAAAAACCGACAGCAATGGCACATATAGCACCGACACATAACTAGACTTCTTTTCACTGTCCGACTTGTGGAGTTCTTTCTGAACAGACATGGTCAAGACATGTTGTAGCGAGTTACAGAGGACGAAAACCAAACGGTCAAGAAGAACCAGAAAGTTATCAATTGGCTGGTTTTTCTTCGGCAAAATGTAAACACTGTGAAGCAATTTCAATATGGAAAGACGGCATAATGGTTTTCCCTTCAACTGGTTCGGTTGACCATGCAAACCCGGACTTGCCAGACGACATACAAGCACTTTACAACGAAGCACGAGATATTGTAAACCGTTCTCCAAGAGGTGCAGCAGCATTACTCCGACTTGGTTTGCAAAATCTTTGCGGACACTTGGGAGAGAAGGGTAAAAACATAAATGACGACATTAAAAGTTTAGTAAAAAAGGGGTTGCCAATACCCGTTCAACAGGCATTAGACATAATTCGGGTGACAGGCAACCATGCCGTGCATCCCGGGACAATAAATTTTGAAGACCAAGCTGAAAACGCATACGCTTTATTTGGGTTGACTAATTTTATTTGTAATCACTTTATCACAAGTCCTAAGCAGGTTTCAGCATTTTACAACAAGCTCCCCGACAAAGACAAACAGAACATCGCAAAACGTGACAGTTAAACTTTTGACCATGACTGATAAATTTTTTCAATTGCTACATCTGACTTTTCACGACACAGTTTTGCAAACGCAATCAGCTGTTCAACGGTGTAGTTACCTTGACTATCATGGACAGCCAACAACTCACCATTTTTTGTATAAACTTCAAGGATGGAACGGACAGGACTGGTTTCGTCACGACCGTTTCCCCTTCTTGACAAATCTGTTACGATTAATTCTTTTACTTTTATCATATATTTTGACTTTTAATTTTAACTCGGACGACAGAAAAACTGCTGGTAACATGGGGTTTGCAATAGCGGGCGGACATTGGTTAAATGAAGTTTTGTGCTTCTATCAGCCTTTTGTGCTTGCCGAGAGTTTAGTGCTTCTAAATGCCCGCCGTCGCAAACCCCCGAACCGTTACCAGCAAGCGTAAAACGACACAACACAGTAGACAAAGACGAACTTAAACGACAAAAAAGTAAACCATTTTGACAGGTGAACACAGACATAGAAACGATACAACAATTAGACAGCGAGTAAGTCGACACTCATTGCCTACCCTTCTGTGTTTTAATTTTTTTTCCACCGCACAAAATATTTTGTTTTGCCACCGCACAAATGTCACATTTGGTTTTGCCCCTACCCACAAGCCGACACATGCAAAACCAAAAGAGCCAATTTTGCCCACGCCCCGACAGAAATTACGTTATTCACGAACTAATAAATTTTGACAATAATAAATAGATGGCTAGTAAAATCTCATTATCTCGTTTAGAAACTTTCCTTTTTGATGCGTGTGACATCCTGAGAGGTAATATGGACGCATCTGAATACAAGGAATACATTATTTCCATGTTGTTTCTGAAACGGGTAAACGACCAGTTTGAAGTGCACCGTGACAGAAGAAAGAAAACCCTGACTGATGTTCGTGGTGTGAGTGACCCGGAAATTCTTTACGGAGAACTGGAAAGACAAAACGCACCGGAATACGACTTTTTTGTTCCCCTAGCAGCAAGGTGGAAAAAACTTGACGGTGACCCTGAAACCTATATTGACAGCGAAGGCAATGAACAGTGTTACAATTTCATCAAAGATTTGACTGAAGAAATTGGCGACCATCTCAACAAGGCTTTAGCTGCCTTGCAGGAAGCCAACTTGGACAAACTGGACGGTGTATTCAATCAGGACAACATCAACTTCAACAAGACTTTTGGTAAGAACAATAAGCAAATCAGTGATGAAGATTTGAGAAAACTCATTCAGCATTTCAACAGAATGAATTTGCGGGATGACAATTTGGAGTTTCCCGACTTGATGGGGGCTGCTTATGAATATCTCATCAAACATTTTGCCGACAGTGCCGGAAAGAAAGCCGGAGAATTCTACACGCCCAATGAGATTGTAAAACTACTGGTAAATATTTTAGAGCCGGGTGAAAATGCTGAAATCTATGACCCGACTGTGGGAAGTGGCGGTATGCTGATTGAATGCAAAAATTATGTAGAAAGCCGTTACGGTTCGGCACGAAACATCACGTTATACGGACAGGAAAAAAGCGGAACAGTTTGGGGCTTATGTAAAATGAATATGCTGTTCCACAATATTTACGACAGCAAAATTCTGAATGGCGATACTTTGCTCAATCCTTTACATCAGGAACATGGCGAACTGAAAACCTTTGACATTGTGATTGCCAATCCGCCTTTTTCGCAGGATTACAGCACCACCAACATGAAGTTTAAAGAACGCTTTAGTTTTTGGATGCCCAATAAAGACAAAGCCGATTTCATGTTTGTGCAGCACATGGTGGCTTCGCTGAACAATGCCGGACGTATGGCGGTGGTAATGCCACACGGAGTGTTGTATCGGGGTGGCGAGGAAAAGAAATTCCGTGAGTGGCTCGTTGGTCGTGGCTATCTGGAAGCGGTGATTGGAATGCCTTCCGCCCTGTTTTATGGAACCGGTATTGGGGCTTGTGTTTTGGTGATTAACAAAGCCGGAGCACACGAAAGAGATCATGTGCTTTTTATCAATGCCGACCGTGAATACAAAGAGGGCAAAAATCAAAACAAACTTCGCCCTGAAGATTTGGAGAAAATTGCCTACACCTACCGACACAAAAAGGAAACACCCAAATACAGCAAGTTAGTAGCAAAAAGCAAAGCCATTGCTCCTTCTCCTTTGGAGAGGGCGGGGGGTGAGGCCAATCTGGAAAATGAAGATTTCAATTTCAACATACGCAGGTTTGTGGACAATGCACCACCGCCCGAACCACAGGATGTGCATGCCCATTTACAGGGCGGAATTCCTGAAAGTGAAGTAAAAGCATTAACAGATTATTTCAACTGCTATGCAGGATTGGAAGCCAAACTGTTTGAGCCGGCTCCCTCTCTGAAGGAGAGGGCGGGGGGTGAGGCTTATTTAAAATTTACAGAAGCCCTTACTCACAAAGAGGACATTAAGGAACTGTTTGATGAAAGCTCTGAAATAAAAACTGCTTTTGCCCAATACACCCAAGCCATTGCAGAGTGGTGGCAGCAGCAAATTCCGGCTATCGAGCAATTACCCGAAGGACAAGCCAATGTGTTTGACCTTTACCATGATTTTTCAAGAACGCTGACCGAGAAGCTGAATGCACTCCCCATTTTAGATGACTTTAAAAGCCGCGGCTCTTTTGCTGCTTATTGGAACAGCATTACCAACGACATAAAAAGTGTGATTGCCAGCGGATGGAATGCCGAACTGATACCGGATGATGAAATTTTACAAAGCCAATTTCCCGAAGTGCTGAAAGAACTGAAAGACAATGAGGCAAGGCGTGACGAACTGCAAGCCAAATTTGATGAAGTAAACGAACTGGAAGATGATGTTTGGAACGAAGAAGACTACGAAGTATGGCGAAGCAAAGAACTGAAAGAACACAAAGACAGCATCAAAGAACTGAAAGGCGAACGCAAAGAAGCCGATAAAGAATATAAGTTACTGCTGAAACGCATTAAAGCGGGAGCTTTAGATAGTGAACAGTTAAAAGTAGAAAGTGAAAAGTTGAAAGCAGAAATAACGAGACTGGATGAACAAATTGATACAGAAGAAAACCGCATAGCCAAGCACAGCGAACTGGAAGAAGAACTGAAAGTGTGCAAGCGAAAGATTAAAGAAATAAAGGACCGCAAACAGGCATTGGTGGACCAGGCACGCTTGCTCATTACTCCCGAAGAAGCCAAAGACCTGATAATGCAACGCTGGCTTCGAACCTTACAACAAACCGTAAACGATTATTTGCAAGCCCACCAACGCCAATTGTTGCAAGCAGTGGAGAATGTTTGGGAAAAATATACTATTCCACTTCATAGTGTTCTGAAGGAAAGAGAAAAAGAAACCGAGTTATTGAATCAATTTTTAGTTGAATTAGGATATGAGTAATTCAATAGGAAAATATATTCAACTACAAGGGGGCTTTGCGTTCAAAAGTTCTGATTTCAGAGAAAGCGGTATTCCATTAATCAGAATTAGTAATGTTACTGAAAATGGATTAAGTAAATCTGATTCTGTTTTTCTACCAGATGAATTTGCAGATGAATTACAGGACTTTCTTTTAAATGAAAACGACACTCTAATTGCCATGTCAGGAGCAACAACAGGTAAATGTTGTTTAGTCAAATCAACTGACATGCCAGGTCTAATAAATCAACGAGTAGGCAGATTTAGAATTTTGAATGAAAAAGAGACAGATAAATTATTTGTCTACCATGTTGTAAGTAGCACAAGATTTAAAGACGAATTACTAAAAGATGCATTCGGAAGTGCTCAACCAAACGTAAGCCCAAAAGATATTGAAAATGTTATTTGGGATTTTCCTTCTTTTACAGAACAAAAACACATCGCCAAAATCCTATCCACAGCCGATGCGGTGATTGAAAAAACCCAGGCCGCCATTGCCAAATACAAAGCCATTAAGCAAGGCATACTGCAGGATTTGTTTACCCGTGGCATAGACCTAAACACCAACAAACTCCGCCCCCGCTACCAGGATGCACCGGAGTTGTATAAAGAAAGTAAGTTGGGGATGATACCGAGGGAGTGGGAGGAAAAAATTGTAGATGATATTGCAAAAGTCAATGGAAGGGTTGGCTGGAAAGGATATACTGTGGCTGATTTAAGAGATTTTGGACCATTAGCTCTTGGAGCAACACATATTGACAAGGAAAACAAATTGGATTTGACGAATTCAATACACTTATCAATGGAAAAGTATATTGAGTCGCCAGAGATAATGGTTCAATTTGGCGACCTACTAATTGTTCAAAGAGGGACAATTGGGAAAATTGTTGTGATTGATAAGCAAATCGGTGAAGCGACAATTAATCCCAGTATGGTTCTATTGAATAGCATCAGAATAAATAATTTCTTCCTGTATTACCAACTATGCAGTTTCATTGGGCAACTGCAAATTGAACTTTTGACAACACAAACAGGTGTCCCAATGATTAGTCAAGAACAAATCAAGAACATCAATTTAATAGTTCCTAAGAATCCGAAAGAAACAGATGCTATTGCTGAAAGGCTTAAAAATATTGACGCCATTTTAGACAATGAGAAGTCCTACTTGCAAAAAATGCAAAGCCTTAAAAAGGGTTTGATGGAAGACCTTTTAAGTGGAAAGGTAAAAGTGAAAAGCGAAAAGTTGGAGGAAAGTGAAAAACTAAAAGCTATCCGTGAACAATGACTATAAACTTTTGACTTTTAGTTTTTCACTATTCCCTTGGTATGTCCCAAATATTTACTGAATCGGGGACAAAAATTGTCGCAAATATTTACTATATTTGCGACAAGAATTTCAATAAAATATGACTGAAAGCATTGAAATACAGATATTTAAAAGAATAAAAAAAGCAGGGAGGGGTCTGCTGTTTTTTGCGGAAGATTTTGCAAAAAAAGGAAGCCCTAAAGCGGTAAGCAAGGCATTGGAACGGCTGGTAGCTAAGGGAGAACTGGTAAGGGCGGCAAGGGGAATTTATGTGCGCCCAAAATTTGACAATGTTATTGGTCAGCTCACTCCCCGTATTGAAGATATTGCCAAAGCCATTGCTCGCAGAGATAAAGCAAGAATTGTCCCCACCGGAATTTATGCACTAAACCGGCTTGGACTTTCCACCCAGGTTCCGCTCAATATTATTTATCTCACCGATGGCGCTGCAAGAAAAGTGAAACTTGGCAACTATGTTATCACCTTTAAAAAAACTGCACCTAAAAATTTAACCGCTGTTGGAGAAATAAGCGAGTTGGCTATTCAGGCATTGCGGACAATAGGAAAAGAAAGTGTAACAGAAGATGAGATAAAAAAAATTCAAGCGTTGCTGATGAAAGAAAAAATGACACGGCTTGAGCACGATATACGGCTTGCACCTGCATGGATTAGGGAAATTATGAAACCCGTTTTAAAAAAAATGCAGCATGACTAAAGAACAACTACAGGAATGGATGAAGCTACCTGCAGAAACACGCCTGAATATTTTTACAGAAGTTGCCGGAAAAATGGGTTTGCCTGCACCTGCAATTGAAAAGGACTGGTGGGCAGTAAGAACCCTGCAATTGGTTTTTCAAACAGAGATTGCACCGCACACCGTTTTCAAAGGCGGCACTTCGCTGAGCAAAGCATGGAACCTGATTGACCGTTTTTCGGAAGACATTGATTTGGCGTTGGACAGAAAGTTTCTTGGCTTTGAAAAAGCGGATGCGGAAATGAGTGGTTCGCAAGTGAGAAAACTCCGCAAGGCATCGTGCGAATACATAGCAGAAAAATATTTACCGCAGTTGCAGCAAACATTTGCTGATGCCGGTTTTGCCGAAGTAAAACTCCGGCTTATTCCAATACAATCTGCCGATGAAGACCCTGTAAAAATAGAAGTGGAATATCCTGTCCTTACTGAAAGAGTTGCTTATATCAATCCCTCCGTAGTAATTGAAATCGGTAGCCGTTCAGAAAAAGAACCGTTTACAGAAACTAAATTCTCTTCTTTCGTTGGGGAGCATTTTACTGGAAGAAAT
Organism: Candidatus Tepidiaquacellales bacterium UBA2330; assembly: GCA_002344965.1. GTDB lineage: Bacteria > Bacteroidota > Ignavibacteria > Tepidaquicellales > Tepidaquicellaceae > UBA2330. The sequence goes on from DDUU01000003.1 coordinate 237,742, forward strand.
TTTGCTGATACGGCAATAAAAATTCCGGTTGTAAATCCTGAACGGACATTTTTAGAAAAAATATTCCTGCTGCATGAAGAATTTCAGCAAGCGGCAGAAAAAGTAAAGGTTGACAGGCAGAGCCGACACCTGTATGATTTGGAAAAACTGATGGATACGGAATTTGGCGGTAAAGCACTGGCAGATAAAAATCTCTATCAGCACATCGTTGAACACCGCAGAACAATTACACCATTAAGAGGAATTGATTATGCCAATCATGCACCTGATAAAATAAATCCCATTCCACCTGATGCGATGATTGCAGCATGGAAAAAAGATTATGAGATGATGCAGCAGAGTATGATTTACCGCCCATCACTTTCGTTTGATGAATTAATGGGGAGAATTGGAGAACTAAAAACCCGAATCAATAAATTATAATGGCAGAATATATCAATGTAGAGAAACCATTTCTTGACAAACTCCGCCAGTTGGGTTGGCAGGTGATTGACCAGGGTTTGGGCGTTCCGCAAGAGCCGGAAAAAAGTTTGAGAGAAAACTTTAAGCAGGTTTTACTGCCAAAGGTTTTTAAAGACAGCGTTAAGGCAATCAACAAAACAGCAGACGGCAGAGAATGGCTTACTGAAAGACAGCTTGAGGAATTACTTACAGAGATTCAAAGTTTTTCGGGCAAAACCTTGCATGAAGCCAACAAAGAAATTCACCGCTTATTGATTAAAGGAACAACAGTAAACAAAAATGAATTGACGGGAGAAGTAAATCCAACGGTTCGTTTGGTGGATTTCAGGAATTACGGTAAGAACAGTTTTATTGCCATCAACCAGTTTCGTTTACTCACTCCGGGAGCAAGCCGCCAGGGCATTATCCCCGATATTGTTTTATTCCTGAATGGTTTGCCTTTGGTAGTGGTAGAAGCAAAAGATTTTGAAGTAGCAGAACCCTTGAGTGAGGCATTTTTACAGGTTACCCGCTATGCCAATACCAGAGAAGATGATTACGGAGTAAAGGAAGGCGAAGAACGGCTTTTTCACTACAATTTGTTTAGCATCATCACCCACGGACATGAAGCCCGTGTGGGCACTATCAGTGCCGATTTTGATTTTTACAACAATTGGGTGGATATTTTTCCCGAAGAATACAAAACGGTTGCTTTTCCACCTGATGAAGAACGGCAGGAAGTAATGATCTGCGGAATGCTCAACAAGGAAATCTTGGTGGACATTCTGAAACACTACACGCTTTTTATGGAAATCAAGAAAGGTGTGGAAGTGAAAATTGTGGCTCGTTACAATCAATACAGAGCCGTTGGCAAAATCATTCGCAATCTCCGGGAAGGAGCAAACCCCAAAGAGAAAGGTGGTGTGGTTTGGCATACACAGGGCAGCGGAAAAAGTTTGACCATGGTCTTTATTATCCGAAAACTCCGCAGCATTGATAATCTAAAAGATCTGAAAATTATTTCAATTGTTGACCGTGTAGATTTGGAAGAGCAGTTAGCAGACACCTTGAAATATGCCAATGAGTCATTGTCAATCATTGATAGTAAAACAGATTTGAACCTATTGGATGATGATACCGGAAACTTAAATCTGGTAATGATTCACAAGTTTTTGGCAGACAATAATGTTTCAGCTCAATCGCTGATTGATGCCGGAGTAGTTCCAAAGTTTGAAAAGTTTGAAACCATCAACAACAGCGACCGCATTTTACTAATGGTAGATGAAGCCCACCGGACACAAGGCGGAGATATGGGCGATAATTTGTTCAATGCTTTTCCTCAAGCCGTGCGAATTGGTTTTACAGGAACTCCCTTAATTACTGAACGGCACGAAATCAAAACCCATGAACGATTTGGGGGCAAACTGGATGAGAACGGAGAGCCGTGGATTGACAGCTATAAATTTGATAAAGCAGTAGCCGACAGAGCCATAGTTGAAATCAAGTATATAGGAAAAGTTTCTAACGATAAAATAGACGATAAAGAACTCTTTGATGCTGAGTTTGAAGACCTGTTTCAAAAGCGGACACAGGAAGAAAGAGAAGAAATTCAGAGGCGCTACGGTTCTTTCATTGCCTATCTCGAAAGCAAAGACCGCATTGCCGAAATAGCTAAGGACATTGTAGAACATTATTATACTGATATTTTAATCAATGGCTTTAAAGCCCAAGTGGTAGCATCAAGCATTGTGGCAGCCGTTCGATACAAGTATGAACTGGAAACCGCAATCAAAGAGAAAATTGCTCAATTGAAAGCATTGCCTGATGAAGAAAGAGATGATGAACGCGTTAAGCAACTGGAATTTTTGAAGGTGGCTGCTGTTGTTTCGGGCATGGGAAATAATGAACCAGGTTATATAAGCAAGGCAAGAAGTGAAGCCAAAGATTGGGATGCAGTAAACAGTTTCAAAAAAGACTTTGATTATTCACAAGAAGAAGGTGGTCAATACAAAAAGCCCGAATCAGGCATTGGAATTTTGTGTGTTTGCGACCGCTTGTTGACTGGTTTTGATGCACCGATTGAGCAAGTCATGTATTTGGACAAAATCATGAAAGAACATGATTTGTTCCAAGCGATAACAAGGGTAAACAGAACCAAAAAGGGAAAAACCTTTGGGCTTATTGTGGACTATATCGGCATTACCAAACACCTGCAACAAGCATTAGGCATTTACACAGACAAGGACAAGGAAAAAGCACAGCATTTCCTGAATGTGTTCCGTGACATCAACAAAGAAATTCCGGTATTGGAAGCCCGATATAAAAGAATTTTGAATTTGTTCACAGAAAACAACCTTAACGAAATTGAAAACTTCCTGAATCAGAAATTTGCAGACCCGACAGCCGAATTTGAATTTGCCGAAAGTTGTATTGAGCAAGCCAAGAATATTAAATTCAGAGCCGAATTACTCACCTATTCCAAAAGCTTTTTCGACAGTCTGGATTTGCTTTTCAATACGCAGGCAGGTGGCGAATATTGGGTAATAGCAAAACGATTGGGTTATTTGCTTTGGAGAATCAAAGACCGATATAAGGACGAAACCATGGACTTGAAATGGGCTTCACAAAAAGTCCGACAGCTCATTGACAAGCATTTATATTCTTTAGGTATTGATACAAAAGTTCAGCAGGTATCTATCCTTTCAGATGAGTTCAAATCAAAAGTTGATTACCTGAACAAAACGCCAAAATCAAAAGCATCTGAAATGGAACACGCCATTCGTTGGCATATCAAAGTAAATCTTGAAAAAGACCCGACACTTTATAGTCGCTTCAAAGACCGCCTTGAAACAATTTTAAATTCATACAAAGAGAATTGGGAGGAAATAGTGAAGCAGTTTGAAGGGTTACGAGAAGAAATGGCTGAAGGAAGAAAAGTTGAAACCGAAGGCGTTTCAGTTGTTGAAGCTCCATTTTATGAAATTCTGAAATCTGCATTGCCAATAGAAGATGAAAAAGAAATTGAAAAAACAAAGGAATTGTCACACACATTGATACTCATTCTGAAAGAAACCGCACAGATAAATAACTTCTGGAATAAACCGGCAGAACAGCGTTTAGTTTCAGGACGAATTGAAGACGAAATTTATTATTCAAGAATCAATGGATTGACTGGTAAAGCAGCAGAACTGACAACAGAGCTTTTGAAGTTGGCTAAAAACCGTGAAGCAGAATTAAGATGAAGTTAGACAGTATCCATATTGACATTGAAAAAACCGAAAGAAGAAAAACGGTGAGTATTTTCATTGAACGAAACGGTTCGGTAAAAGTGCTTGCCCCTATTACAGCGAGTGACGATAAAATTGAAGCGGCAGTAAAAGCAAAGGAGTATCAAATATTTCAGAAATTGGCTAAGTGGAAAGAACTGAATCAGGGAAAGGTAAAACGTGAATATGTTAATGGGCAATCATTTCTTTATTTGGGCAGAAATTACCGATTACAACTAACCGAGAATCAAGATGTGCCTTTGAAAATTTCTGGCGGCTTTTTTCACCTTGACAAAAAGTATTTATCAAAGGCGGAAAAGGTTTTTAAGGACTTTTATCGTGCAAAAGGACTGCAAAAAATTGAGGAGCGACTTATATTATTAGAAGAAAAGTTTCAAACAAAACCATCAGCCATTAAAGTTTTGGAACTTCAAAACCGTTGGGCATCATGGACACCTAAAAACGGTTTAAACTTTCATTGGAAATGTATATTGGCTCCGGTTTCAGTGCTGGACTATATCATTACCCACGAAATGGTTCATTTAAAACATCCAAATCACTCACCAGAATTTTGGAATGAACTGGACAAGAAAATGCCCAATTACCGAGAACATGAAGATTGGTTAAAAAGGAATGGAGTAAAAATGTCATTATGAGAAAAAGCCAACACAGAGGTGTAAGCACATTTGCAAGCCGCTACAAGCCCAAGCAAAGACCATAGCTTGCAAAAGAGCTTCCACCTTTCCTACGCTGACAAAAATGAATTGAAAAAATCTCATCACCTTCTGAAAATAAAAAATACACAAACGCACGACCAAACCGAAAGTAAAACAGACTTACGAAAAAGAAGCACGATGCCCTATCTTGCGTTTGGCGTCATGCGGGGTGAAGTGCTTTAATTCAAGTGCAGTTTTTCGATTTAACTATAGTGCTGGCTGACAGTTTTGTGTTCCGTAATCCGCCTCTGCGGCAAGCGGCAAAACGTTACCGCTCATTTTAATAACAACACACCACGAAAATAAAATGGACATTGTAAAACATAATAAATCAGCCTGGGACAATTACGTTGACAAGAAAGACCGTTGGACAATTCCCGTTTCCGAACAGGATTTAAAGAACGCAAAAAATGGAAACTGGAATATCGTATTGACACCGATAAAACCAGTTCCCCATAACTGGTTTCCCAACCTGAAAGGGTTAAAAATTTTAGGACTTGCTTCCGGTGGCGGGCAGCAATGTCCGATATTGGCAACTTTGGGAGCAGACGTTACAGTTTTTGATAATTCCGGTAAGCAGTTACAACAAGACAAAACTTTAAGTGACAAATTTGACCTGGACATAAAAACTGTTCAGGGAGATATGAAAGACCTTTCAGTGTTTGCAGACAATTCATTTGACCTGATATTTAATCCTTGCTCAATAGTTTTTGTTGACAATGTTTTACCTGTTTGGAAAGAATGTTACCGGGTTTTGAAACCAAATGGAATTTTAATGACAGGCCTGATCAATCCAATTTCATTTCAGCTTGACGAAGAAAGTTTGAAACTAATTTACAGGCAGCCATTTTCAGACCTGCACTCATTACCGGCAGAAAAATTGGAAGAATTGAAAAATAATAATGAAGCTTTGGTATTTGGACATAGTTTGACAGACCAGATTAGCGGACAATTAGAAGCCGGCTTTAACCTGACAAATATGTATGAAGACGATTGGGGCGGAGAAAATAAAACGGACGAATTTTTTCCTTCATTTATAGCGACAAGAGCTGTAAAACGACTGCAATGACAAACATAAAAACAACCGGAGCTATCAGCGGTTTGTTGTAATGGTGAAGTGAAGTGTTTTAATTCAAGTGCAGTTTTTCCATTTAACTATAGTGCTGGCTGACAGTTTTGAGATCCGGATTGAAAATCAGGTATGCTAAAACCCGCCCGAACGCAAAGCACGAAAACCTTACAGGCGATTTAAAAAACGATATTAACACAATGACAAAACCAGTAAAAGAAGAACGAATAAAATTTAATGCAGATTATCCGCAGGACACGGACTTTTCTGCACATGCCCGACTGCTTCAAAGTAAATGGCGGGACAAAAAAGGATTCCCAGAATTGAAACTTGGTAACTTTTTGGAATTAGGTTTTGCAAAGACAAGCAAAGCAAACTTTCTGACCGACAACATCAGACAGCTAGTAACGCAGGAAGTCGCAAATTCAAAAAAGACGGGAGGACTTATAAGCGAGCCGAGAATTTGGAATAATCTGCTTTCATCACAACCACTTTGCTTTAACTTGTTCGGTGAACTTCATTTTGACCTGGACCTGGCGACAAAGTATTTCAAACAACTTTTTCCTGACCGACTTGATAGAGTTACAGCAGTCAAGTTTGAGTATTCACCCGGTCGCGGCGACACAAAATATACTGGCGATCATTCTGCCTTTGATGTATTTGCGGAATATACAAAGGATGACAAAAGGGGTTTTATCGGAATTGAGGTTAAGTATGCAGAAAGTTTGAAAGAAGAAACCAGGGACAAGGCAAACAAAAACTTCAAAGAGCAATACGCCGCCCTGACCAATGCTTGCGGACTTTTCAAACCTGATAGCGTTGACATTTTACGACAACCACCATTATCACAAATCTGGCGTGACCACTTACTTTGCATTGCGACACGACAGGACTATGACGAAGGATTTTTTGTTTTCCTTTTTCCCGCAAAAAACACTCAATGTCAAAATGGTGTTGACAGCTACAAACAATATCTTGCATTTGACACTGACGAGCAAAACTGTTTTTATCCTTGTTATCTGGACGACTTCATAAACACAATGACAACTGTTTCAACTGCGGACTGGACATATGAACTTAAACAAAGATACCTTGGCGACAACGGATAAAAAACTGCAGGTAACACGGACTTAACGATAGTAGCGCTTCTTTTTAACAGAAGTGTTGTGCTTCATTCAACCATTTGTGCAGGCTGACAGTTTTGAGATCCTTAATCCGCCACTGCACCAAGCCGCAAACTCTGGAGCATCTGCTTAGAAAACGGACAGCAATAAAATCAAGAAAAACGTTGTTTCTATTTTTGGAAACATTAATTATCTTTGCGACGTTGAACAAGAAAGTATTGAATGAGATTTTTCGAGACAAAATTTTTTAAAAGAAGCAGACGAGTTCATTTCTCAACTTGACTCAAAGACGATTAAGAAAATCATTTACAATATTGACCTTGCTGAACAAACCAATAACCAAAAACTTTTCAAGAAACTTCAAAATGAAATTTGGGAGTTTCGGACAAAATTTGCAGGACTTCAAATAAGGCTTCTTGCATTTTGGGATAAGACTGACAGCAAAGAAACTTTGGTAATTGCGACACACGGTTTCATAAAGAAAGTTGACAAAGTTCCGACTAACGAAATTGACAGAGCGGTTAGACTTAGAAACAAATATTTCAACAACAGGCAAAAAAAGTAATCATATGGCAACTAAAGAATTAAAGACTTACTCACTTGTCGAGATGAAAGACAAGTATATCGGCAAAGCTGGGACACAAGAACGTGATGACTACGAATATGAACTTCGTATGGACGTTTTAGGAAAGATGATTAAAGCAGCAAGACAAGAAAGAAATTTGACACAAGAAGAACTTGGCAGACTTATAGGAGTTCAGAAAGCCCAAATTTCAAAACTTGAAAGCAGCGCTAACAGTGCGACAATAGACACCATAATCAGAGTGTTTACAGCATTGAAAGCAGAAATCAACTTTAACGTAAAACTGGAAGACAACTTTGTCAAACTCACCTGACAAAAAAGTAAGCCGAACGAACAGAACAAGTTTGGCGCAATAAGGGCTGAAGTGCTAAATTGAAGTTATGTTCTTCTATCTAGTTTTGTGATTTATTTTCAGTTTAGCTTTCCGGAATCGCCAATGTGCTGAGCATGAGAATTTTATACCTCACCCTGTAAGACGACACATCAGCATTATAATAACATAGAAAAATGGAAAATTTTAACCGCAAGAAACACTGGGAAAATATCTATCAGACAAAAGATCTGAAAGACGTTAGCTGGTTTCAACCGATACCTGAAACCTCATTGGACTTTTTTAAACAATTCAACGTGCCGACCAATGCAAAAGTAATTGACATTGGCGGCGGCGACAGTTTGTTAGTTGACCATTTACTCGACTTGGGTTATCATGACATTTCAGTTCTCGACATTTCAGCGGCTGCCATTGACAAAGCAAAACAAAGACTTGGTGACAAAGCAAAAAATGTAAAATGGATAGTTGCAGATGCAGCGACTTTTAAACCAACTGAGAAATATGACTTTTGGCACGACAGAGCAGCATTTCATTTTTTGACAGACGAACAGGAAATTTCAAACTACTTGCAGACGGCTCAAGAAAGTATTAATCCGTCAGGTGTTTTGATTATCGGAACATTTTCAGAACATGGACCAAAAAAATGCAGCGGAATAGAAATCAAGCAATATTCGGAAACGACAATGACCGACCTACTGAAAAAGTTCTTTGAGAAAATTAAGTGCATAACCGTTGACCATAAGACACCGTTCGGCACTATTCAGAACTTTGTTTTTTGCAGTTTCAGAAAATATCAAACGGCCTGATACGGCATGTAAAAAGAAGAGCGAAGGCATAACACGGCTTTTACGTCAGTCGGGCGTGATCCCGATGAAAGATCGGGACAGTCTGTGCATACCCTGAGATTTGTGTCTCTTTTCAAATTCAGTGAATTGACAGTTTTATATTATAAATACCCGGCTTCGGCAATATTCAAACCGTAAAAAAGGTAAATAGAGTTTTGTAATAAAGACGGAATCCAGAAAAAAGATATTTTAAATTTAAACCTGACTGCAAAAACATTAAAAAAATTTCATTATTTAACATTTAAAAAATATGCCGGTATCAAACTCAGCATCATTGCATCACACAAGTATTTTAGTCAGTGATATAGAAAAATCTGCCAAAAAATTGGCAAAAACTCTTTCCGTAACCTGGAACATCTGGACAATTACACCTGAGCATTGCTTTGTAAACGGAGAGAGTTCTCCTTTTTCATTCAAAGCTGCTTTTGCTCAGGTAGGCGATGGAAACCTGGAATTAATATCGCCGCACACTGGAAACAGTGTTTATAACGAGCATTTAAAATTAAGAGGTGAAGCTTTTCATCATGCTTGTTTTGCTTATGCCGACCTGCAAAGTATGCAGTCAGCAAAAGATGAATTAGAAAAGCAAGGATTTAAACTGATTCAACACGGTTACACAGAAGGTGTTTTTGAGTTCTGTTACTTTGAATTGACAGAACCAAATATGTTACTTGAGTTACTTTATCTGAAGGAATTACCGCCGCCGGAAAAAACAATCGGGTAAGTGAATTCTTTCATTTGCAATTCTTTGACAGATTAGAAGCTCTGCCGCCCGGCATTTGCCAGGATTTGTTATATGTCATGCAGGGAGACGTGCTTTAAATTCAGTTTAGTTTTTAAATTGAAGCTTTAGTTCCGGATGAAAGTTCTGCACTCCAAAACATCTATTGAGTTGATTCGAAAACGATTTAGGAAATTGCAGAATTCAACATGAGATCAAATCATGAAACGAATATTAGTATTTGGTAACGGAGGATCCGGTAAATCAACTTTATCCGTGACTCTCGGCGATTTGCTGCATTTACCGGTAATTCATCTGGACAAATATTTCTGGCAGCCAAACTGGATTGCAACGCCGGTTGATGATTGGAATATTATAGTAGAATCTTTTTCAGACAGTGAAGAATGGATAATAGACGGTAATTATTCAAGGACAATGAATATAAGAATAAAAAGAGCTGACTTAATCATATTTTTGGATATGCCGAATATGCTCTGTCTTTACCGTATTTTTAAAAGAAGAATCAAGTATAACAGGAAGACAAGACCGGACATGAATGAAGAATGCACTGAAAAACTGGACCTCGAATTTATCAAATGGGTCTGGAATTTCAAAAAGAGAAACAGAGCGAAAATACTTGATAAACTGGAAGTTGCAAGTAAAACAAAGCGAATCATTATACTAAAGAACAGAAAACAGGTAAATGAATTCATTGAAGGTCTAAAGAATTATAAAATTAAGTAAAGGTGATAAAGTTTGCAGATGATTTCATATAAATCCATATTGACGCAGCTCCAAAAAATTCTATTATGAAATAAGCCAATAATGAAATTAAAAAATGAATAATAAAATAATTACATTTACTAAAACCAATGCTGATGATTTAAATACTTTGTTTGAATTTCAGCTTGACGCGGAGGCAAATTATTTTGCGGCATTTACTTCCAAAGATCCAAAAGATAAAATTGCATACATTGAAAAGTATTCAAAGCATATAGCTGACCCGTCTATAAATATGCTGACTATCAGAGTCAGCGGTGAAATAGCAGGCAGTATTGCAAAATTTTTTATCGGGAATGAAGCAGAAATTACATACTGGATCGGCAGAAAATTCTGGGGGAAGGGGATTGCTACAGCTGCATTAAGAAACCTGCTGAAGATTGAAAAGGTCAGGCCGATATACGGACGCACGGCATTTGACAATATTGGCTCACAGAGAGTACTTGAAAAGTGCGGGTTTGTAAAAACAGGAACTGACAGGGGATTCGCAAATGCCCGTCAGGAAGAGATTGAAGAATTTATTTATAAACTTTCTGAGTGAACATCTGAAGCAACTTTAAATTAGTTCTATTGCATGAAATTCATTGTTAATATTAAATTATATTATATTTTTAATTACAAATTTAAATTAAGATGAAAAATATAAATAAAAAGTTATCACAGGAACAGATCAGGGAGCTTCTTGAGACATTAAAAGTCAGATTTGAAAAAAACATGAAGCGACATAAAGGTCTGGAATGGAATAAGGTGAAAACAAGACTTGAAGATGTCCGGTCTCCGGAAAAGCTGTGGTCACTTTATGAAATGGAAAGAACCGGCGGCGAACCTGATGTACTGGAACTTGATAAGAAAACAGGCGAGTATATTTTTTGTGACTGTTCTGCAGAAAGTCCGAAAGAGCGCAGAAGCGTTTGTTATGACCGTGAAGCGCTTGAATCAAGAAAAGAACATAAACCTAAGAACAGCGCAGCAGGAATGGCTGAAGATATGGGGATTGAGATATTGACAGAGGAGCAATACAGAAAACTGCAGGAAACAGGAGAATATGATTTAAAGACTTCAAGCTGGGTGAAAACTCCTGCCGAAATCAGAAAGCTCGGAGGAGCAATATTCTGCGACCGCCGCTTTAATACTGTATTCACATATCACAACGGAGCAGAATCTTATTACGCTTCAAGAGCTTTCAGAGGACTGCTGCGCGTGTAGAATTAAAGGGTTATATTTTTAAAACAAAAAAAACAAAAATTAAGATTGAAAAAAATAATATGTATAATGTCCGTCTTTATCGCTCTCACAATTGTAAACGGACAGCCCAAACCCGGAATGCGTTATGAAGATAAGATAAGGATAAGAGAAGCGATAAAAATTGCAGATGAATTCGGAGAAAAAATCTGGAAAGGAATTAATGATGTTCCATTCGTAATAATTCTTATAACCGACAGCACAGAATTTATGATCAACCATCCTTATCCTTCAGATGATTTTACTAACTCCGGATTTGACAGTATATTAAATACAGATATCTACAGCAGACCGAAGCAATTTGATAAACATTTTCTGGCTACTTTTCCGGCGGTGAAAGGAGTTAACTGTATTGTTGTCGGGACGCCTGAAAATACCGGTAAACATTCAACTGACTGGATTGTCACACTGCTTCATGAACATTTTCATCAGTACCAGTATTCATATCCTGATTATTTCTCCGGCGTTAACAGTCTTGATCTTTCCGGCGGGGATCAGACAGGAATGTGGCAGTTAAACTATCCTTTCCCGTATGACAGCGTTGAGATTGCCGGACAATTTAAAAAATACAGTTCAGCTTTATCCGAAGCGCTTGAGGGTATTGAGACAGAAGAATTTGAAGAAAAATTAGACGTATATATTTTGGAAAGAAATAAACTTAAACAGATACTTAAGCCGGCTGATTATCGTTATTTATCATTCCAGATCTGGCAGGAGGGTATAGCGCGTTATACTGAATATAAATTTTTAGAATTGTTAAGCAGTTATACTCCAACAGATGAAATGTTAGAGATACTGGACTTTGTTGCATTCGGTAAATACAAAGATGATTTTTATAAATCGAAAATTAATCTCCTGAATCGGCAGACAATCGATGAGGACAAAAGACTTTGCTTTTATGAGATTGGTTTTGCTGAAGGATTATTGCTTGATAAACTAAATCCTGACTGGCGGGATAATTACCTTAAGGAAAAATTTTTTATAGAGAATTACAGCAGTAAACTTAATTTGCGCTGAGTTCTCACGCGGGTGTGGATTTTTAAATCAAATGTATCTGAAAATATTACATTACGCTGAGTCCTCCCGTGAGTGTTAATATTAAAGTCAAATGTAACAGAGGGAGAGACTCAGCCGGAACGAAGAACGAACGAGGGAACGGACGGGACAAAATATACATTACGCTGAGTCCTCCCGTGAGTGTAAATATTAAAGTCAAATGTAACTGAGGGAGAGACTCAGCTGGAACGAAGGGCGGGTGTGGATTTTTAATCAAATGTATCTGAAAATATTACATTACGCTGAGTCCTCCTGTGAGTGTAAATATTAAAGTCAAATGTAACTGAGGGAGAGACTCAGCCGGAACGATCGGTTATGAACGGGATATTGGAATTGATTTGCGCTGAGTCCTCCCGCGGGTGTGGATAATAAATTATAATGTAACTGAGGGAGAGACTCAGCTGGAACGAAGGACGGGTGTGGATTTTTAAATCAAATGTATCTGAAAATATTACATTACGCTGAGTCCTCCCGCGGATGTGGATAATAAATTATAATGTAACTGAGGGAGAGACTCAGCCGGAACGAAGAACGAACGAGGGAACGGACGGGACAAAATATACATTACGCTGAGTCCTCCCGTGAGTGTTAATATTAAAGTCAAATGTAACAGAGGGAGAGACTCAGCCGGAACGAAAGCGGGTGTGGATTTTTAAATCAAATGTATCTGAAAATATTACATTACGCTGAGTCCTCCCGCTGGTGCGAGCGATAAATTATAATGTAACAGAGGGAGAGACTCAGCCGGAACAAAAGCGGGTGTGAGCGATAAATTATAATGTAACAGAGGGAGAGACTCAGCCGGAACGAACGGTTATGAACGGGATATTGGAATTGATTTGCGCTGAGTCCTCCCGCGGGTGTGGATAATAAATTATAATGTAACTGAGGGAGAGACTCAGCTGGAACGAAGGGCGGGTGTGGATTTTTAATCAAATGTATCTGAAAATATTACATTACGCTGAGTCCTCCCGCGGGTGTGGATAATAAATTATAATGTAACAGAGGGAGAGACTCAGCCGGAACGAAGGGCGGGTGTGGATTTTTAATTCAAATGTAACTGAGGGAGAGACTCAGCCGGAACGAAGAACGAACGAGGGAACGGACGGGACAAAATATACATTACGCTGAGTCCTCCCGTGAGTGTAAATATTAAAGTCAAATGTAACTGAGGGAGAGACTCAGCCGGAACGAAAGCGGGTGTGGATTTTTAATCAAATGTATCTGAAAATATTACATTACGCTGAGTCCTCCCGCGGGTGTGGATAATAAATTATAATGTAACAGAGGGAGAGACTCAGCCGGAACGAAGGGCGGGATTTAAGAATTTACAATGACTTAACTTTAATAAGATAATTAATATGAATAATATACTTTCGGGATTTTTCACAGTAGTTATTATATTTGTATTTACCGGATGTGATACTGATATTAAAATTGATAATTACAAATCCAATGAGATCCTGGCAGTAACGATAGAAATTGAAGACGATATAGAAATTGAGAAAATTACTTTAAATTCAAATAAAAGTTTAAATACTGACAGTATCTCACTGATTGAAATCGGAGAAAAGAAAATTTTTGATCTTAAATGTCCTCAAAAAGGCGAAGGAACATTTTCAGTTTGTGTGTTTACAAAGTCTGACACATTGTGTTCCGCAGAGATCTATGCTGAAGGAGGATACAGACCAAAGCTAAAACTGAAAGCCGGTAAGTTTGAAGTAATGGAATGGTTCTGAATGAAATAATATCACTGACACTGCTGAGTTTTGAATACTGATAAAATTTAAATGCCGGAAAGAATTAAATATGCTGCTGTGCTGCGTGGAATAAATGTCGGAGGTCATCATAAAATTCCAATGGCAGAACTTTGCCGTGAATTCAATGTGCTTGGTTTTACAAATGTTTCTACTTTGCTGAACTCTGGAAATGTTATATTTGATACAGATTCAGACAGCCCGGAAAAAACTGTAATAAAAATTGAAAATCGATTACAGAAAACATTTGGCTTCCCGGTACCTGTAATACTGAGAGATGCCGGTGAAATTCAGGAGATAATTAAGCTTGAACCGTTTAAGAAAATTAAAATAACAAAGGACATAAGATTATATGTTTCATTTTTAAAACATCCGTATAAAAATGAAATGAAGCTGCCGCATATTTCAGAGAACGGATCATTCAGTATAATTGAAGTGTATAAAAATAATTTATTCAGTGTTTTAGACATTTCAACCGGCAAGACCACAAAAGGAATGGAAGAACTGGAAAAGCTATTCGGAAAGGAAGTAACTACAAGAAACTGGAATACTGTTAACAAGATTTTTGAGCTGCAGCATTTGCATTTCAAATAATTACTTTAACTTTATTAATAATGATATTGCAAATACAGGTATATAATGTAATACTGAACTTTGTCCTTAAGATACTTAATTTAAATTATTTCCGGTCTGAATCGGAAATTTATATAAACAACTTATGAAAATTTTACATAAAGATGACGGCAGCAAAGGAATGTTCTATATTGAGAATGACGGTAAACATACTGCAATAATGACCTACGTCCGGGCCGGAAAAAATATTATTATTGATCATACTGAAATTGACAAAATTCATTCAGGAAAAGGAATTGGCAGACAATTATTAGAGAAAGCTGTAAGCTTTGCGCGTGAAAAGAACATTAAGATAATGCCACTTTGTCCTTTTGCAAAATCTGTCTTTGATAAGGATAAGGATATACATGATGTACTGATGTAAGTGAAACTAATATTAATATGAATAAAATAAAATTTGTAAAAGAATATACCAACGGAGATATAATGATACTCCGGCAATCCGGAAATTGCATTCATTCCGGAATGTGTGTAAAGAATTTATCAAAAGTTTTTAAGCACAAATAAAAATATTTCTGCAAATTTTTTAGATGAAAGTTGTTTTAAAATTAATTCTGATATGACTCTGATTTCTGTATAAAAAATTATTTAAAAATTTATTATGACAATCAATTTAGTTATTTTAAAAATAAAATCCGATTAAGTGACAAAATTTTTTAAAGTTATTAACATTCTTAATGCTTTATTGAAGGAAAAACAAAGGAGTTTTTAAATATATACCTATTTTAATTCAAGTGTTTAATATTAATTAATTTTATTTATGGACTATAAAATAATACTTCATAATCCCTGCACCGAAAATTTTGAAGAAATGGAACCGGGAACAAAATCGGTATTTTGTCAAAAATGTAAAAAAGACGTTATTGATTTTACCGGAATGAACAGAAATGAGATAATAGAATATATGCTTTCAGTTAGGGACAATAAAATCTGCGGCAGGATTAATTCTTCTGAGATTGATTTTTCATATTCAGAATTGGTAAGGACAGTTGATAATATGAACAGAAAATATAACATTCATCAATTATCATTTCGCTTTCTCATTGCCGGATTACTTTTTCTGGCAGGCTGTAATAATGAACCTATAAATCCGGATCCGGCTGTTACTGCAAATAAAAAAATCGATAATATACATTTAACTCCCACGATTATTGACTCAGTTAATAATTGGCAAATAGGTGAGACAGAAATAATATCAACCGATTATGAAGATCCAGGAAATTGCTTAGATTATAAAGTAGAAGTGATTAAAGAGGAAATATTTATGGGCATGATTGTTACTCCTAATTCTCGTACTAAAGAAAGTAGTAAACCAGAAACTAAAATTATAATAGGAGAGAGGTAAAAAACAGTCAACTGACTGCATTACAATTTCATCCGGACAAATTATTATACCTGATATAATTATAAAATTCATGTAATTCATATTTATAATTTTATTAACTATAAATAAATTGCTTTATTAAAATGAAAGGATTTAAATGAAACTCGGAGCATTTTCAGTAAGTCTTGCGGTAAAAGATATAAAAGCATCAAAGAGGTTTTATGAAGATCTTGGGTTTGCTGTATATGCCGGTGATATAGATCAGAACTGGCTGATAATGAAAAATGAGCAGACAGTGATCGGACTTTTTCAGGGAATGTTTGAAGATAATTTGCTGACATTTAATCCCGGCTGGAATCAGGATGCCGTGGAAATTGATCCGTTTAATGACATAAGGGAAATACAGAAAGAGCTGAAGAGTAAAGGTGTAAAATTTGATAATGAAGCTGATGAAAATACATGCGGTCCTGCAAGCTTTATGATCAAAGATCCGGACGGTAATATAATCTTATTTGATCAGCACAGATAATTTAAAACAGATAATTTGTATGGTTATCTTATGAACGGAGAAATTCATCATATTGAGATCTATGTAACTGAGCTGAAAAAATCCACAGAATTCTGGGAATGGCTGCTGACAGAGAAATTTTCTTACACTGTTTATCAGAAGTGGGACAGCGGTGTCAGTTATAAATTCGGCAGCACATATATCGTACTAGTACAGACCGAAGATAAATATCTTAAAAATCATTACAACAGAAAAAATACAGGGCTGAATCATCTGGCTTTTCACTGCGAGTCAAAAGATTTTATAGACACACTTACAAAAGAACTCAAGGACAGGAATATAAATATTTTATACAGCGACAGGCATCCGTACGCAGGCGGGGAAGAATACTATGCAGTTTTTTTTGAAGACCCGGACAGAATAAAAGTGGAAGTGGTTGCAGAAGAATCCTGAGCTTACAATTCTTTTTATCTATGTATAAATTTTAAAAAAATCCGGCAACATATTTTGTGTAAGCATAAATTAGAAATCAGAATATTTTTAACTAACAAAATTTAATAATGCCGGATCTGCAAATCCAAAATAACGCTTCATCATATCCTCTTTCCTGCAGGAATGACTGTGAG
Organism: Candidatus Tepidiaquacellales bacterium UBA2330; assembly: GCA_002344965.1. Taxonomy (GTDB): domain Bacteria; phylum Bacteroidota; class Ignavibacteria; order Tepidaquicellales; family Tepidaquicellaceae; genus UBA2330. The sequence goes on from DDUU01000003.1 coordinate 254,764, forward strand.
GTAAAAAAATCCATTCTTGATTTTGTAGTATTCTGATTATGCAAAAGCTGTTGTGCGGACTGAGTCACCCGCACTGACAGCGAATAAATTCACGGTGAAATATCGCGGGGAGTGAGCACATATAAAATTTTCCATTGAGTCCCCGCACAAGAATTATATTGACCCTGAGATTCAATTCAAGCGGGAGACTCAATGGACACAACAAAATTTTCCATTGAGTACCCGCACAAGATTTACATAAATCCTGAGATTCAATTCAAGTGGGAGACTCAATGGACATAACAAAATTTTCCATTGAGTACCCGCACAAGATTTACATAAATCCTGAGATACAATTCAAGCGGGAGACTCAATGGACATAACAAAATTTTCCATTGAGTCCCCGCACAAGATTTACATAAATCCTGAGATTCAATTCAAGCGGGAGATTCAATGGACACAACAAAATTTTCCATTGAGTCCCCGCACAAGATTTACATAAATCCTGAGATACAATTCAAGCGGGAGACTCAATGGACACAACAAAATTTTCCATTGAGTCCCCGCACAAGATTTACATAAATCCTGAGATTCAATTCAAGCGGGA
>DDUU01000013.1 GCA_002344965.1 Candidatus Tepidiaquacellales bacterium UBA2330
ACCCGCAGCATATCCCGTATTCTCATTGACAAAAGACAATGCTCTCATGAAATTCCCTGTCGGCTGAGGCGACTGCCATTGCCAGACGGACTGGGCGGATGAATTGCCTGAAGTTAAAATCGATAGTAAAAGCGTTAGTGAAAATAGTTTGAAGAAATTTATCATTAATAAAATTTTAACTATGAATATTTTTAAATGAAATTACACCTTATTATATAATAAATCACGCTGATTATTCTTCATATCATTACCGGATTTTTCAATCCGGATGAAGATGTCCTTTAATTTTTTAACGTGATCTGAATTATTTTCCTGTTAAAAATATATATAATCTTTCGATGTGTCAAATATGAAAAAACGCGTTTTGTGAAAATTTATTATTGTCTGAATTCAGACAGATTTACGAAGAATATATGATATTCTTAAATAAGTACTCCGGATAGTCAATATATTCTGAGACAGTTGAGTCGTATTATTTTAAGATCTATTAAAGAAGTCGGAACATTCAATTTGACTTGGAGATATAGCAGAAAAAAATTTATTAGAATTACCTTACCAAAACTGCAGAACTGAAGGAGGGAGTAAAAAGAGTTAAAAAATTAAAATCAATTTCTTATAGAGATGATAGTTTCAGAATTTTCTCAAAGTTCCATTTCTGCTTCGGGATCCACATCATTTTCATCACAGTTTTCATCAATGACTTCATTAATTATACCTGTTTCAGTATCTACAATAACCGCAGTTAGCTTGTTGTTAAATACACATCCTGTATCAATATTGGAATAGTAATCTTTTTTATAAACGAATTCTCTGAGAGGCGTATGACCAAAAATCTGCAGTTTGTCAAGCATTGCGGGAGTGCGCCTGTTCCATAGTATTGAAATATCATCTCCCCCGCTTATAATGCCCGCATGAGATATTACAACTTTTTTAAAATCATATTTCAACGGAAAGCTTTTTATAAAATCAAAATGACCTGTATCTTTAATTCTTTGCTTGAATTTTTTGAAATCTGAAAAAGAACGTGAATCAATATAAGAGTGTTGAGTTTCTTTTCCTCCGTTGTAATAGTAATGTTCCGCTTCCTTAAACATGAATCCGAGAAACTTGTCAGATTTATCTATTGCCTTGATCAACATATCCTCATGATTACCGCGCACTGATTTTATAGAATTTAGCTTACAAAATTCAACCACAGCTTTAGAATATTTACCTCTGTCAATTAGATCCCCGACAGAATAAATTTCACTGACATTTTTTAAACGGCTGTATAATTTTTTAAGAGTATAATAACAGCCGTGTATATCGCCAATTACGGCAATATCCGAATTCGACATTAATTTTAGATTTGGGTTTGCATAAAATTTAAATATTATTTGTTTTAAATTAAACTTATTAATTATATTTTTTGGAAAAATTTAAAATAATTTTATTTGACGGCGTTTGTAATTTATGCAACTCTTCAGTGAATTTCATAATAGATAAAGATGTAAGGAATGTTTTCAAATTTGCTTCTTTACAGTCAGAGACAGGTACAAAGCTTATTAAAAATTATAACCTTACGGCAGAGAATATTGATTCAGTGATATTAATAGACAATGACAGGGCTTATATCAAATCAGATGCTGCTTTAATGATTGCAGCTGAGCTTGGTGGAGTTTATAAAATACTTTCTTTCATGAGAATTATTCCCAAATTTATCAGAGATTTTTTTTATGATATAATTGCAAGGAACCGTTACAGATGGTTTGGTAAAAAAGACGTCTGCAGAATACCGACGCCAGAACTGAAAAGTAAATTTTTGTAACATGCCGTGCCTTTTTAAAAAAAGAGTGATTGAGTATATTACCTGATGAAAAAACATTCCAAGTATCTTGTTACTGCTGCCCTGCCTTATGCCAACAGTTTTATTCACACAGGACATATAGCAGGAGCTTATCTTCCTCCGGATATTTTTGTAAGATATAAAAGACTGAATGATGAAGATGTAATTTTTATATCCGGTTCTGACGAACACGGCACTGCAATTGAGATGGCATCCATAGCTGAAAATGTTACTCCCAGGGAAATTATAGACAGATATCATTTCGCAAATAAAAAATCTTTTGAAGATCTTGGCATTAATTTTGATATTTATTCCAGGACATCAAATAAAATTCATCACGATACCGCGCAGGAATTTTTTCTGAATATTTACAATAAAAATATTTTAGTACAGAAAACCGATAAACAGCTTTTTTCTGAAAAGGAAAACAGGTTTCTCGCGGACAGATTCGTAACAGGTACCTGTCCGGTTTGCGGATATGAAGAAGCACGCGGAGACGAATGTTCAAACTGCGGGAGTAATCTTTCACCGCTTGAATTAATAAATCCCAGGTCCAAGATCACAGGCGATATTCCTGTCATAAAAGAATCCACACATTATTACTTTCCGCTCGGAGATTATCAGGAAAAATTAGAAAAATGGTTAGACAGTAAAAAAGGATGGAAACAGAATGTAATGAATTACTGCAAGGGCTGGCTCAAAGCAGGATTACGGGACAGAGCTGTGTCGAGAGATCTGGACTGGGGTGTGAAAATCCCAGTGAAAGGCAATGAAGGAAAAGTAATTTATGTCTGGTTTGAAGCGCCTATGGGATATATTTCAGCTACAAAGGAACTATTCATTGAAAGAAACGAACCTGAAAAATGGAAAGACTACTGGATGAATGAGGATACGAAATTAATTCATTTTATCGGTAAGGATAATATTGTATTTCATTCTTTAATATTCCCTGCAACGCTTATGGCTCACGGAGGATACATTCTCCCGGATAATGTTCCGGCAAATGAGTTTATGAATTTCGAAGGCGAGAAGCAGTCAAAAAGCAAAGGCACAGGTGTGTTTGTAAAAGACATTACTGCAAAATTCGATCCCGATGTGATAAGATATACACTCGCTTCAAACATGCCTGAGAATAAGGATTCGGAATTCGTATGGAAAGATCTTCAGGTGAAAAACAACAGCGAGCTTGCGGGCATTCTCGGAAATTTCATCAACAGAACTGTAGTCTTTACTAAAAATAAATTTGACAACAGAATTCCGGAAATAAAAACGATCCCGGAAACTGGTAATGACATTTTAGCTTTTTTCAAATCACAGTCAGAAAAGCTGAATGAGTTATATGACACTTTTAAATTCAAAGATGCGCTTTTGTTAACTATGGATTGTGTCAGAGCTGCTAATAAATATTTCAATGACAGCGAGCCGTGGAAAGTCATAAATACTGATAAAGAAAAATGCGGAGAAATTATCAGAGTTTGTCTGGAATTATGCCACTCCATTGCGATTCTGATAAATCCGTTCCTGCCTTTTTCTTCGGAAAGAATTTTGAAGATACTAAATGTGAGTGATAAGGATTTGAAATGGAATAAAATCGGAAAGACGATTCTGACAGCGGGTAATGAACTTGGTAAGAACAGAATACTGTTTCCACAGATCGAAGATTCGGAAATTGAAATTCAGGTTCAGGCTTCTTCCGGGGGAGAAACAGTTAAAACTGTTTCACCCCAGACCGGCATCATCACCATCGAAGACTTTAAAAAAGTCAGTCTCAAAGTCGCTAAAGTTATAGAATGCGTTCCCGTTCCCAAAAGTAAAAAACTGCTTAAGCTGAAATTAAATCTCGGAACATCCGAAAAGCAAATTGTTTCGGGAATATCTGAATTCTATAAACCCGAAGATCTGATCGGAAAACTTGTAGTGGTTGTGGATAATCTCGTTCCGTCAAAGCTGATGGGAGTTGACTCCGAAGGAATGCTGCTTGCAGCGAAGCAAAACGGGGAACTGAAAATTGTTACCATTGACGGTGACATTCAAACCGGAGCTGATGTAAATTGATCTATAAATTCGGAAACAGAACTTATGATCTTTCATCCCGGACGTTTATAATGGGTATACTTAATATTACTCCCGATTCTTTTTCAGACGGAGGTAAATATTTTAACGGTATTCCTGACACTGATAAAGCAGCTGCAGACGCTCTGCAAATGATAAAAGACGGCGCTGATTTTATTGATATCGGAGGAGAATCCACAAGACCGGGCTCTGAAAGCATTACAGCGGATGAAGAGCTCTGCAGAATTATTCCCGTAATCAAAGCTGTTTCAAAAGCTACGGATATTCCGATTTCAGTTGATACTTATAAAAGCGAGGTAGCAGAAGAAGCTTTGAAAGAAGGAGCCTGCATTGTTAATGATATTAGCGGATTTACTTTTGATAAAAAGCTTCCTTCTGTAACGGCAAAATACAATGCTTCATGCATTCTTATGCATATTAAAGGTACTCCGAAAAATATGCAGAAAGATCCTGTGTATTCTGATGTTACTAAAGAAGTGATTAATTTTCTTCAAAGTTCTGTAAAGTCAGCTTTTGACTCAGGCATAAATCAGATCATACTTGATCCCGGTATAGGATTCGGAAAAAGTCTGGATAATAACATGACGCTTATAAGGGAACTGCATAAAATAAAGATACTTGGATATCCGGTTCTTCTGGGTACTTCACGTAAAAGTTTTATTGATAAAATTTTTGCATCACCGTCTGAAGAGAGACTTGAAGGCACGATTGCTTCAAATGTAATAGGAATTATGAACGGAGCTGATATACTAAGGGTTCATGATGTAAAGGAAAATTATAAAGCGGCGGTTATTGCAGACAGGATTTTAAACAGGAAATCAGAACTCAAAAATATTAGTAATGAGCAACAGTGAAAAAATAAAAGACAAATTTAAAACAGATAAAGTAAAATCTGTCAAAGAAGAACTGTTTGAGTTTGACATCATCGGTATGAACTGTAACGGATGCGCCGAGAGCATTAAGACGTATATTGAAAAACTCGACGGCATTTTGAAAGTTGAAATTAATTTTGCATCTGAATCAGGTGAAATTATTTTTAACTCCGAACAAGTATCTAAATTAAAGATCATCAGTGAAATAAGAAAGCTTGGTTATGAAGTTTCCGGAGAAGATGAAGAATATATCTCAGAGCAGCTTAAAAAGAAAAATCTCAAAGATCAGAGATTTAAAATTATTATCTCATCTGTACTTTCACTGATCATAATGATCCTGAGTATGAAGGATCATATTCACCTTCCGGAGTTTTTACATCTTCCTGAAAAAATCCTTCTTCCTGTCCTTACACTTCTTTCAACTGTTGTTATATTCTGGTGCGGAGCAAAATTCATTAGAGGCGCGTGGAACTCTCTGAAGAGTCTGTCATTTGACATGAATACTCTTATTTCGCTCGGCAGTCTTTCTGCATATTTTTACAGTCTTGTCATTACTATAAATATAGTTTTTGATCTTAATATTTCCTCTCTCGCATCATCAACTGAAGTTTTTTACGAAACCGGCGCGATGATTATTACATTCATTCTCATTGGTAATTATCTTGAGTCAGTGATGAAAAATAAAACGCAGACTTCGGTTCAGAAACTAAAAGACCTACAGGCGAAAGTCGTAAATGTCATCAGAGACGGGAATGAAATGTTTATACCTTTTAAAAAAGTAAGGGTTAATGATATTGTTCTCGTAAAGACCGGAGACAAGATTCCGGTGGACGGGAAAATTACCGAGGGTTACTGCGTTGTGGATGAAAGCGCAATGACAGGCGAAAGTCTGCCTGTAGAAAAATCTATAGGTGACGATCTCATGAGCGGAACTGTTTTACGGAACGGATTTGTAAAAATGCAGGCGATTTTAGTCGGAAACAATACAATGCTTTCAAAAATTATTTCACTCGTAAAAAACGCTTCATCGAGCAAACCTAAGATCCAAAAGATTGCTGATAAAATTTCTTCAGTTTTTGTTCCGATAGTAATTCTGATCTCAATATTCACTTTCCTTTACTGGCATTTGATCGCAGACGCGGCTTTTGACAGATCTCTGCTGTTTGCCGTCTCTGTACTGATAATCGCATGCCCTTGCGCACTGGGACTCGCTTCCCCTATTGCAATAGTCATTGGTGTCGGCAGAGCCGCTGAGAACGGAATTCTTTTCAATAATGCGGACGCAATAGAAAATCTGAAAAACGTCGACACAGTCTGCTTTGACAAAACAGGAACGCTTACTACAGGAAAAATGTCAGTGAAAAATATTTACACACGAAACGGATTCAGTGAATATGAACTGATGAAATATATTTATTCGGTTGAAAAATTATCTTCGCATCCTATTGCTAAATCAATTATACTCCATGCCATCGATAATAATGTACTGCCCTATAACAAAGTATCTGATTTTAAAAATGAATCCGGATTCGGAGTAAGCGCGCTTGTGAATGATAAAAAAGTGCTGATCGGAAACGAAGAGCTGTTCAGAAAAAATAACATCAGCTTTCCGGAGATTTTTTACAACTCCGGTTATACAAATCTCTTTGTAAGCATTGACAATAAAATTTCCGGAATAATAGAAATTGAAGATAAGCTTAAGGACAATGCCGTAAATGTCATTAAGGATTTAAAGGAAAAGAAACTTAACATTTACATGATAACCGGTGACAGTGAAAATGCCGCCGGTAAGACAGCTTCAGAGCTCGGCATAAAAAATTATTCCTTTAAGACTCTGCCGGATGAAAAGGAGCAGATCATTTCAAAGCTGCAGAAAAAAAACAGAAATGTCGCAATGATAGGAGACGGCATTAACGACGCTCCTTCGCTTGCAAGCGCGAATGTCGGAATTGCAGTCGGTTCCGGTCAGGATATTGCCATTGACTCCGCTGACGTAATTTTTGTTAAAGATGACCTGACAAATATAATGAAATCAATTGTTATATCGGAAAAAACAGTCAGAATAATCAAACAGAATTTCTTCTGGGCGTTTTTTTATAATGCAGTTGCAATACCTCTCGCTGCAGGTCTGCTTGTGCCTTACGGGATTTACATAAGCCCTGTAATGGCTGCAATGCTGATGGCTTTCAGCGATGTAGTAACAGTCATCGGAAATTCCCTTCGTCTTAAATATGTAAAACTCGAAAAATGAGTAAGGAAAATTTGAATGTAAAAGAGACTGAAAAAGTTGATTTCGATAATTACGCGGGAAGATATGAAAATGTGCTTGAAAAACAGTTAGACTTTTTCGGAGAAGAAAATTCTTACTTTGCTGAATATAAAGTTGAGCTTGTAAAAAACACATTAACCCGGCAGCCGAAAAAAATCCTGGAGTTCGGATGCGGTATCGGCAGAAATCTGAAATTTTTTACTGAATATTTTCCTGATGCAGAAATTTACGGCGCTGATATTTCAGCCAAAAGCATTGAGATCGCAAAAGGCGAAAATCCTTCAGTAAAATTTTTTCTTCTGAATGATGAAGAAATTGAAAAGCATTCCGAAAAATTCGATCTCGTTTTTATTTCCTGTGTATTGCATCATATCGCTCCCTCACTGAGAGCGGAATCTATGAAAACAATTTACTCCATGATGGAAAATCACGGCAGCGCATATATCTTCGAGCATAACCCTTATAATCCCGTTACCCGGCATATTGTAAATACCTGCGAATGGGATACTGACGCGATTCTTCTCAATATGAAAGAGTCCGCTGCGCTGATGGAAAACTCAGGCCTGACGGTTACCGAAAAAAATTATACATTATTTTTTCCGGCTATTCTGAAATTTATGAGATTCACTGAAAATTTTCTTAAGAAAATTCCTATGGGCGGCCAGTATTACGTTAAAGCGGTCAAGAAGAAATAGATTTTTTTTTAAGCTCTGCAAAGTATTCTTTCCTGTAAGTAAAAACTTCCTTAATAGTCCTTATAATTACCGACGGTCTTGCGCCTGTAGAAATTCCGTCAACTCTCGGAAGATGCATTACTCCTATTTCAGTTACTTTATAATCCAGAAGATTTGCCTTCAGCATTATTTCCGCATCGATAAATGCGTCAACCGAGTCTATTTTAATTTTTTTAAACAGATCAGTCTTAAACAATTTGAATGCGCAGTCAATGTCCCAGTAATGAATATCAAAAACCAGTTTCAGAAGATAGTTGTAACAGAGTGATGTGAATTTTCTGTAAAGAGAATACTGCTTATGTTTTCTGTAACCGACTATAATATCGGAGTATGGAAGCAATGCTACAAATTTCTTAAGCTCTTCCAGGTCAAACTGATTATCACCGTCAGTATAAAATACGTAATCAAGTTTAGCGCTGAGAAACCCGTCCTTTAATGTTGCTCCGTATCCCATATTTTTTTCATGATGGATCACTCTTACTTTTTCATACTTCAATGCAAGCTCATCCGCTACTTCACCTGTCCTGTCAGGACTGCCGTCTTCAATAATTATAATCTCATATTCCTTCAGCTTCATTTCTTCAAGCACTTTCACCGCAGCATCTACTACCTTACCGATATTTTTCTCATCATAATAGGCGGGAAAAAAAACCGACAGGGATATTCCTGAATTGTCTGTCATTGTTTTCCTTGCTGTATTAGGTAATCAAATGTATTCTTAATTCCTTCCTCAATAGATGTCAGAGGTTTCCAGCCGAATGCATTTTTTACTTTAGAGTTGTCAAGTATATTCACGGGAACATCAAGCTTTCTCGCTTTTTTAAAAACAGGAGTAATTTTTTTACCTGATACATTTCCGATGGTTTCAACGATCTGATTTAATGTATGACCTATTCCCGTGCTTAAATTAAACACGCGCACATCAGTATCTGCAGATACGGATTTAGCCAGAACTTCAACAGCGTCTTTTACATAAATATAATCTCTCACAGTTTCACCGTCTCCCCAAATCTCTATTGTTTCATTTTTTATAACTTTACTTAAGAATACTCCGATCGCACCCTGTGATGAATTCGGATTTTGCCTTTCACCGTATGGATTTGAAAGCCGGAATACATAATACTGCTGACCGTAAAGATAATTATAAAGGAAGAGATATTCTTCAATTGTTCTTTTAATAATACCGTATGAGCAGACCGGATTTGCAGAATAATTTTCCTTCACGGGAATTTCAGACGGAATACCGTAAACAGTACCTCCTGACGAAAGAAAAATAATTTTTTTTATCTTAAGCGCAACGCATTCTTTAAATAATTTCAATGAAGAGATGAGATTAGTCTCGGCATCATATTCGGGATTATCATTGGAAGATGCCGGAAGTGTCGTGCTGACAAGATGAAAGACATAATCAACTCCCTGTAATGAATTTATGAGATCGAATTCATTATTAAAATCACCTTCTATTATTTTTATTTGATCCTGAATGTGCTGAATATTTTTTTTCGAAAAATTCAGTTTATCAAAAACCGTAACATCGTAACCGGACCCGAGAAGCTTATCACAAAGATGAGATCCAATGAAACCGCCGCCGCCGTATATTATGCATCTCTCTTTTTTCACGAGTCAGATATTTAATTTGTCTTTTCAAAAATGAATGCGCCGAATCTCTGATCGCCGGAAATGATCTTATTCAGAAGTTTATAAGTGCTGTCTTTTTCAAGCGTCTCAAGCTGTACGTCATTCAGCATATCTTTCGGTCTGTAACTGTAATGTGAATCCCATATCACTATTGATCCCGGTTTTATTTCTTTCAGATTTTCGGAAATAAGTCTTTTAAATGAAGAAGGATTTTTTCTGTAATGTTCATCACTGTAAAAAGGAATGAATGTATGATTGTATAAAACTTCCCTGTCTTTCAGATCAAGTGTGTTCAGATAATCAGAAGTCTGTTTCATCGCGAGATTTTCAGATGATAATTCTTTCGGCTTAAAGCTGATAGTCAGATAAATTACTGCTATCGCAAAAAGGACTGCAGATACTTTGTTCAGATATTCTGTAACCGGATCTTTCTTCACTATCAGTATTATCAGAAATGAAATTACAATCATAAAGAACTTTGTATATTCCGAAGTCTCAAGCAATATGAAACCGTTTGTATCCTTTGATAAAAATACGAGAGTGATAAACCCAAGAACTCCCGTTAGAATGTAAGAAGTTTTTCTGAATGAAGGATTTCCGAGATTATTCAGACCTATAGTTGCAAACACTGCTGCTATTGGTGAGATGTGCAGAAGATAACGCCAGTTGCCGGGATTAGCACCGTCGCTGAACATTGTCATAAGCTGCACCGAAAATATGGAAACGAATACGAGATAAAAAATTCCATACTTCATCAGATATTCTTTTATCTTATTCGTATCGGAAAGGAATCCGAAAAATCCGAAAAAGAAAAGCAGAAGCGTAACGGGACCGACTATGAAAATATAAACAAGAAGATAGTGGGATATTCCCTGCGACTTATAACTGTATACGGACAGCGACATTATTTCTGACATCACAAACATCAGATCACCTGTTTTAAAATACCCGAGGAAATTATATATCAGAGGAAAAACCGCCAGCATTAAAATTGCCGTATAATTTTTCTTTCTGAAATATATTACAGCAAAAATCATAATCAGTAAAGCTATTTCCTGTCTGACTGTAAAAATGTATCCGCAGACAAGAGCTGATAACGCATAGCTTTCTTTTTTATAAAGAATAAGTACAAAGAGTATAAGGAGACTTGTGAATATTTCAGCATAAGATCTGAAAGACAAATCAAAAAACAGCGGCTGAACTGCTAAAAGCAATGCTCCGAAATAAGCGTAATTAATTTTGTAAGTTTTTAATAGTATATAAGTGAAATAAACTGCAAGCGAAGCTATTAAAGAATTTACAAGCAGTACCGCATTGTAACCGAACAGCGAAGGAATGACCATAAATATTTTATAGCCGGGTTTCGGAGAATTACCGAGTATGACAAACGGATCAGTGAAAAAATTTATCATATTGATATACTGACCGACTTCATCATCCTGATAAAATCCAAGCGAGTATTTACTGCTGACATAATAAATGAGCGTAAATACAGGAATAACTATCCAGAAAAATTTAGATATGAACGGACTATCATCCAAAGAGACAGTTTTACTTCCGGATTTACCGGATGATACTGACTTTGAAATATTCTGATTATTTTTTTTGGTATCTTTTTTTGCCATAAATAAGTCTCAAATATATCAATATAAATCTGCAAATAAAATTTACTTAATATCACATTTGCCGAAAACTTTTTAATATCCTGTTTTGATAAAATGAAAAACACAGGCACTAACGGAATTTTAAGGATACTTGAGAATTTTTATAAACTTAGATTAAGAGAATGGCAGATATATATTTTTTCATATATATCTCAAATGACTTTTTAAAAATCTTATTGCAGAATATAAATCACGTGCTCTCAGCAGCTGAAAGATCATCTGAATTTAATTTATCAAAATATTTCATTCTTTCGCCGGAAAGTATCTGAAGACTCATCGGAATAAGAATCAGATATGCAGGCAAAATCTTCGCGATCTGACTGAGTATGCTGTTGAAGAAAAAGATACCGACATAAAGTATCAGACTTAACAGTGATAGTTTAAAAAAGAGACTGCTCTTTTTGAATGCAAAAGCAGATAAAATCACAAACACAAAAACCTGTTCTATCCATAGTCCTAATATTTCATCCCAGTGAGCTATATTTGTGGAAGTCTGAATATCAGTAACATATTTATTTTCTCTGAAACCGTAAAAAATTCTTAAAGACATATATGCTGCAAAGTATGCTATAAAAAACATTATAATTATAGCAATACTTCTTTTAGTGAATAATCTTTTTTCCCAGATAAGAAACGCCACATAAAAAACCCCAAGAAAAATAATCTGATCACGATTGAAAGTGCCAATAAAAACAACTAACGGTAAATACTGATCTTTATGCTTAAACATCAGAATAAACCCGACCAGATAAAAAAGGAGTGTTATGTAATCGCCTTCTTCCCAGATACTTGTAATACCGAGCGGTATTATTAACTGCAGCAGCAGCAATCCGATCATGCATGTCTTATCCGAAAACATCATCCGAAGGTAATAAAACAGTAGAGTATAAATTCCGAAAAATACAAGAAAGATAACAATGTGGTATGAGATTATGTGAGAATCTTCGGGATCATCTTCAAATTTTGAAACAATTAATTCTACCGCATTTCCCAGAATGGTTTTAACAACTCTGAACTGATACGGAGCTTCGCTCAAACCGCTTTCAATTGAATCCTGAATATTAATGCGTCTTTCCACATTAGTCTGAATAGTCCTGTCTGAAACGATCTGTGCCGAGATCATTGTAAGGAGTAAAATGAAAAGTAATAAATAACCGTTTTTAATTTTTTGACTGCCGGAATTCATTTAAAAACTGATACCAGAAATATTTTTTAAGATGTTATTTAAATACCTGAATTGTAATTAAATAAAAAGGTATTAAAAAAAAGAAATAAAATATTACAATACCGGATATTATATATTTAATTTTTTAGAAAATTATTACTGATTATTTATAGTTAGTATCATTTTCTTACTCTCAACTAACTAACCTGCTTCCGGTTTGTAATAATTTACTTCGCTCGACAGATCCGCCGCCGTCGAATTCTGCTTCATGACCTACGGCGTTTCCTCATCTCTTCGCATTGCTAAGCGGAGAGCAGTGTGGAGTCCAAAGTTGTGTTTCTGTCAGCCGAAATTCTTACCGCTTCCAAAGCACGTTTCGGTTTGTTGCCGGTTACGCCCGCTACGCTCTCTAAGACCAACTATGGCGGAAAGATCTTGTTTCCATTGTCACCTTTTTTTCTCTTAATTTAGTTATTTTAAAAATTTTTGAGGCGACAAATGTCGTTATTTCACCAGTATCATTCGCTTTGTTTCGGAAAACCCGCCTGTAACCAGCTTATAGAAATAAATACCGCTCGCGATCCCGGTTCCGTCAAATACAACGGTATGCTCACCTGCATTTCTGAAATCGTTTACAAGAGTTTTTACTTCACTGCCCATTATATCAAAAACTTTTAATGTTACTTTCTCATTCACAGGTAAGCTGAACTTAATTGTAGTCTTCGGATTGAATGGATTCGGATAATTCTGATAAAGCATGTGAGATTCCGGAATAATTGTAAACGGATCATTACCTGATGTAACCCCTCTGTTCAGTGTTTTAATTATTAAACCTGATGACCCGACAGCATAACCTATATTAGCTGAAGTGAAAATTATTGAATTATAATTTACATTCTGAGGAACGTCCGATTTGTACCAGTTCACTCCTGCATTCGTTGTTTTGAAAATATATCCTAAATATCCCGAGATCCACGCTGTATTACCGTCATCTTCAGCAATGTGTATTTCACTGAGTTTTAGGTAATTATTGTTTATTCCGTTAAACTGAGTTGACCAAGAGTCCCCGCCGTCCGAAGTTCTGATAATGGTATTATAATCACCTACAGCCCAGCCGGAGTTATGGTCTGAAAACTTAACGGAATAATAAGTTGCACCTGTGCCGCCTGTCTGATCAGTCCATACAGTTCCGCCGTTTGTTGTCTTTACTAATTTCCCGAATCTTCCGCCTGCCCAGCCGGTATTTTCGTCAATAAAAAATACTGAATACATCCACACAAATTCAAATGACATTTGCCAGTTGTTACCGCCGTTAGTGGTCTTCAGAATACCGTTATCACCGGCTGTCCAGCCGGTCAGATCATTCAGGAAAAAAACATTAAAAAGATTTTCCTGTGTATTGGAATTCTGGAGTGACCAGTTGATTCCGGAATTTGTTGTATTCAATATTTTACCGTTATGACCTACAGCCCAGCCGGAATTCAGACTGCTGAAATAAATATCAATCAATGTATTACCTGTCAGGTTACCGCCCGTATTTAACCAGCTCAAGCCGCCGTTGTTGGTTTTAATTATCGTACCGTAAGTCCCGCTTACCCAGCCGGTGTTATCATTAATGAAATAAACTGACCAAAGATCTACGCTTTGTGACACAGCTCCGCTCTGCTTTATTACCCAGTTTGCGCCGCCGTCTTCAGTCTTTAGAATTAAACCTCCGAAACCTGTGATCCAGCAGACTTCACCGGAATTGTCAAAAGTGTTTATACAGCTGAATTTTGTATTGATACCCGGGATGCCGCTGTTTTGCTCTGTCCAGATTGCACCGCCGTCAGTAGTTTTTATTATTTTATTGTAGTCGCCGGTAGCCCAGCCGGTATTTTCGTTAATGAACTTCATTGAATAGTATGTCGCGCCTGTTCCGCTGTTTTGTGGAGTCCAGGTGTCTCCGCCATTAGTAGTCTTAAACATTTTTCCGAATCTAACTCCCGCCCAGCCGGTATTTTCATTTACAAATTCTACAGAGTAAACCCAGTCTTCGGCAAGAAGTAATTCCCAGACAATTCCACCGTCCGTAGATTTGAAAATACCTTCATCTCCGACAGCCCATCCTGTATTTTCATTTATAAACTGTACGCTGAAAAGATTTAAGCCGCTGCCGAGATATCTCAAAGTCCAGTTCATTCCTCCGTTTATTGTTTTTGCAGCTATTCCGTTATGTCCTACTGCCCAGCCTTTTTCATCATTAATGAAATCAATATCGATGAATTTGCTATACGTATTTACATTCTGACGCTGCCAGTTTAATCCGCCGTCAGTAGTATTTACAATTGTGCCGTTATCACCTGCTGCCCAGCCATTCAATCCATTCGTAAATGACACTGCCCATAAATAATTTGAAGCAGCATTAATATGACTTCTGTTCCATGTCATTCCGCCGTCATTTGTTTTATATAAAACGCCGTTGCCGCCTACAGCAAATGCAGTTGATTCATTTACAAATTCCAGTCCGTTAATGTCTTCATTTGCATTCAGTATAAACCAGGAAGATTGAGAGAAATTTTCTGAGGGGAATAAAATTATGGTTATTATGCATAATAACACAGCATAAATTTTTTTGAGTTGCTTGTTCATAATGCCTCCTTTGGTGTTATTTACTAAAACTTATGGCTATTAATTTTAAATTACAATTATAAATTATTAACACTGTAAACTCACCGTGTTTAAGAAATTTCCGTTAATTTTACTAAAAAATTTTAACTTTATTTAAAATAAGTTTTAAAGTAATTTTTCAGGAAAACTAAATCCAAACTTAAAATTATATCATGACTAAAACTGAATCAATTACGGAAGAACCTGATACACATTTTTTTCAGGATGTTTGCAAATATTTTGACAATGCTGCGAGATTTACAGATCATCACGAAGGTCTGCTTCATCAGATCAGAGGCTGTAACAGCATATACAAATTCAGCTTTCCATTAAGAATAAGCGATGATGATATAGAAGTGATTGACGCATGGAGGATAGAGCATTCACATCACAAGACGCCGGTGAAAGGCGGGATCAGATACAGCATGATGGTTAATGAAGATGAAGTTAAAGCTCTGGCTGCACTGATGACATATAAATGTGCAGTGGTTGATGTTCCGTTTGGAGGAGCAAAAGGCGGAATAAAGATAGATCCTAAAAAATACACGGAAAGAGAACTTGAAAATATTACAAGAAGGTATACTTCGGAATTAATTAAGAAAAATCTTATCGGTCCGGGTATTGACGTTCCTGCACCTGATTATGGCACGGGCGAAAGAGAGATGTCTTGGATAGCCGACACATACGCAACTTTTAATCCCGGACAGATAGACGCTTTTGCATGCGTAACAGGTAAACCTTTAAGCCAGCACGGTATAAGAGGAAGACGCGAAGCAACAGGAAGAGGAGTTTTCTTCGGACTAAGAGAAGCGGTTAGTATAACTGAAGATATGAAAAAGCTCGGACTGCCGACCGGCATGGAAGGAAAAAGAGTTGTGCTGCAGGGACTTGGGAATGTCGGTTACTACGCAGGGAAATACTGTCAGGAAGCGGGTTCTGTACTGATAGCCATTTCGGAATTCGAAGGGGCAATAATGAATCCAAACGGTCTGGATCTGGATGAAGTCTTTCATCACAGAAAAACAACAGGCAGCATTCTAAATTTTAAGGGAGCAACAAATATTTTAAATAACTCTGAAGCGCTTGAGATCGAATGTGACATTCTTATCCCGGCAGCGCTTGAGAATCAGATCACTAAAGAAAACGCTCCGAGGATCAAAGCTAAAATTATCGGTGAAGGTGCTAACGGTCCTGTAACACCTGAAGCGGAAAAAATACTTCTTGACAAAGGCGTCCTTATAATTCCTGATCTGTATCTTAATGCAGGTGGCGTTACTGTATCATACTTTGAATGGCTTAAAAACCTTTCGCACGTTTCTTTCGGAAGAATGGGTAAAAGATATGAGGAACTTGCAAATCTCAACTTTGTAAATGTACTCGAGGAAACTGTAAAGATCAAACTCAGTAAAGTTCAGAGAGACATTCTCATAAGAGGAGCAAGCGAGAGAGAACTTGTGGATTCAGGTCTTGAAGAAACAATGATGTCCGCTTATCACGAAATAAGGGAAACTAAAATGCAGTATCCTGAAGTAGATTCACTCAGAACCGCTGCATTTATCAGCGCTATAAACAAGATTGCAATTTCATATTCAAATCTCGGAATATTTCCGTAATTATTTTATTTATATTTTATATAAAAACTCATCTGCCGGAGTTACGCAGATGAGTTTTTAATATAAAACTCTTAAGATATTTTTTAAACCACTGCTGATCCTGACTTAATAAATCTCAGGGATTTCCTCTGGACACCATTCTGATTTTCAAAATATTCACATCCGCTGTTTTTAAAATAGTTTGCGCTGTTTCATCTTCAAAATTTTTTATGTGTATTTTTCCGTCTTAAATTTTCATATTGAAAAAAATCTAATAAATTTAATGGATATAAATTACACCTGCACGGAAAGGTTTCTCAAATATGTAAAGATTGACACGCAGTCCAGTCATGACAGCGATACTTTCCCGTCCACTGAAAAGCAAAAAGATCTTGCAATTATACTCGTTGATGAATTAAAGCAAATGGGAATTTCAGATGCGGAAATGGATCAGTACGGCTACGTTTACGCGACCATTCCTTCCAATACTAATAAGAATGTTCCTGTAATATGCTTTTGTTCGCATATGGATACTTCCCCGGATGCATCAGGTGAAAATGTAAAGCCGGTCATTCATAAAAATTATCAGGGCGGAGATATTATTCTGACCGGTGATAGTTCAAAAGTTATAATAGCTGATGAACATCCGCAGTTATCCGCTCAGACTGGTAATGATATAATTACAACGGACGGCACTACACTTCTCGGAGCTGATGACAAGGCGGGAATAGCTGAGATAATGGATGCAGCGAATTTTTTAATGACTCATCCGGAAGTAAAGCACGGAAAAATAAGAATTCTGTTCACGCCTGATGAGGAAGTAGGTCACGGAGTTGATCACGTTGATATGAAAAAGCTCGGCGCGGATTTCGGATATACTATGGACGGCTCGGATCTCGGAAGCGTGGAAGACGAGACTTTTTCAGGCGATACTGTGCACCTATATATAAAAGGTTTTAATATTCATCCCGGATTTTCTAAAGACCGTATGGAAAATTCCATAAGAATAGTAAATAAAATAATTGGTAAACTTCCGCAGGACTCGATGACTCCCGAGACAACAGAAGGTAAAGAAGGTTTCATTCATCCCGTAAATGTAAAAGCTGAAGTTGACTCCGCTTACATAAAATTTATTGTGAGGGATTTTGATAATTCACTTTTAAAAGAAAAGGAAGAGCTTATCAGAAAAGTCACTGAGGAAGTGATAAATGAATATAAGAAATCATCTTTTGAGATGAGAATAGAGGAATCATACAGGAATATGAAGGAAGTGCTTGACAAAAATCCGGAGATAGTAAGTTTTGCAATGGAAGCGGTTCAGAGAGCCGGAATAACTCCGGTTAAGTTGCCGATCCGCGGCGGAACTGACGGATGCAGGCTTTCTTTTATGGGACTTCCCTGCCCTAATATTTTTGCAGGCGGTCACGCTTTTCATTCTAATCTGGAATGGATCTCTGTTCAGGATATGCAGAAAGCGGTTGATACAATAATTCATCTCTGTATGATATGGGAAGAAAAAGGTTAGATTAAAAATTTTTTTAAATTCAAATCTCATTTACAAATTTGAATAATCAGAAGTTTGAAATAAATTCCGATATTTCATTAGCGGAAACATTACCGGCTGAATTCTATACTGACGGCGGATATTTTGAAATATCAAAATCAAAGATTTTTTCAAAAAGCTGGCAGTATATTCACGATTCGGAAAATGTAAAAGCTCCGGGTCAGATCATTCCTTTTACTTTGCTTGAGAAATATCTTGATACTCCTCTGATACTTTCCAGAGATAAAAATGACAGACTTCACTGTCTTTCAAATGTCTGCACTCACAGAGGGAATATATTAATAGACGGTAACTGCACTGAAAAATTTATCCGGTGCAGATATCACGGCAGGAAATTTGATCTTGACGGTAAATTTCTGTCAATGCCGGAGTTTGAAGATGTGAAAAACTTTCCGTCTGCAAAAGATAATCTGACTGAAATTCCGTTTTATGTTTGGGATAAATTTTTATTTGTTTCATTAAATCCGATTGCTCCAGTGCAGGATTTTTACGGTGATATGTTTTCCCGCATTTCATTTTTGCCTGTTGATGAATTTGTTTTCGATGCGTCACGTTCGCGCGACTATCTGGTGAATGCGCACTGGGCTTTATACTGTGAGAATTATCTTGAGGGATTTCATATTCCTTATGTTCATAATTCTCTGAATGAAAAACTTGATTATTCAGGATACACTACTGAACTTTTCAGATTTTCAAGCCTTCAGACAGGTATTTCAAAAGGCGGAGATATTTGTTTTGAAATTCCGGAAGGTCACCCCGATCACGGAAAGAATATCTCAGCTTATTACTTCTGGATATTTCCGAATGTTATGTTCAATTTTTATCCTTGGGGATTGTCCGTTAATATTGTAAAACCAGTCAGAAAAGATCTGACTAAAGTTTCGTTTCTTTCATACGTATATGACGAATCAAAAATAAATGACGGCGCAGGCGGAGCGCTTGATAAAGTGGAAAGAGAAGATGAAGCTATTGTCGAAAATGTGCAGAGAGGAATAAATTCAGGACTGTATGAAAGAGGAAGATATTCCGTAAAACGTGAAACCGGTACACACCATTTTCACAGACTTATATCTGACTTTTTGAGTTAAGAATGAATCAGTTAAATAGTTTAAAACATTTTGAAGTTATCTTATACTCTCGTCGCAGTTCAGTTCACATGTATGTTTTATTTAATGCTTACAGGCGAAATAATTCCCTCTGATGAAATTTATCTTACGCTTCTGATCTTGACACTTATCCCGGGAATTTGGGCAATATATTCTTTTCGTTTCAGGTTCAGCATTTTTCCGGATTTAAAAGAAGGTCAGACTCTTAATACATCGGGTCCGTATAAATTTGTAAGACATCCAATGTACACATCTGTAATTTCACTTACACTGATCTGGGTAATAAATAATTTAAGCTTAATAAGAATTATTGTATGGTCAGTGCTTGTTATTGTACTGATCATTAAATTAAAATACGAAGAGAAATTACTCACTGAAAAATTTCCGGAATACGGTTCTTATATAAACAATTCAAAGATGATTTTCCCATTTCTATACTGAAAGGCAAATCAAATAAAATTTTAAATTTATAATCTTTTATTTCGGCTTTACATATTTATCAGATTCACCTTCCTTCATCATTTCCGGATACGGTCCGTATTTATGCTGCTCCGCCGTGAAGTTATCGTCAAAAGGAGGAAAAGGAAAATCAACCGGTTTGAATTTCAGATCCGGATAGTCTTTACTTATATCCGGATATTTCGGACGCGGTCTGGAATTTATAAAAGCAGCAACATCATAAGATTCATCTACGGAAAGAATTGCGTCATTGTATGGCATTTTTGAATAAATAAAAGAAGCGGCGGTCAGCAGTCTGTACATACCCGCTCCGTCATTATAACTGTTTTGTCCCATTACGGGAGGAAATTCATAACCGTAAACCGAATCCGCCGGAACTTTAACATTTCCGGATTTCCATAAAACTCCGCTGCCGTTATCAGCATGGCATGATGCACAATGTTTCAGGAAAACCAGTCTGCCGGCAGCAGTATCTGCGGCTCTGTTTATTAATTCTATTTTAGGTATTCCCTGTCCGTCGAGTTTAGTGCCTTTTGGAGCATATGTGCTAAGCCATTTCAGATATGAAACCACTGCAGTCATTTCATTTGAAGATTCCGGCATCGCCTTGCCGTTGAGACTTCTTTTCATGCAGTTGTTAACCCTTTCCTGAATTGTGATCTCAGTGGCTGATCTCTCGTCAAACTGCGGATATTTATAATAAACTCCTACAAGACCGAATACATTCTTCAAAGTCCCGCCTCTGAAATGACAGCTCTGACATGACATATTAGTACCGGCAAATCTCTTACTTATATCCGAAACATCCGGACCGATATATTTACCGGTATTTTTAAAAATATCCATCCCGGTTCTTATTATTTTACCTTCATCATTGTCTGGAATGTCGCTTTCAATCGGCGCTCTCCATTGAACTACAGAATCTTTTTTAATAACTATATCTTCTTTCTGACAGGAAATAAAAGGATGGGAGCTTTGGGAAATGAGATAGAAACTTGATAATAAAATAAAACAGAATAAAACTAATTTTAGCGAAGTGTCAGTTAGTTTTTTCATTTTCTTTTAATATAATCATAAAGCATTTTAATATTAATTCACTTTTAAAAAAATTCTTCAGAACATAAATTTATTACATTTGTATAAGGATCATATTTCTGAAAAAAAAATTTAAAAGGATTTAATTACTAAATTTTTTTTCTGATACAAAAATAAATAAAAAATAATTGCGACTTTTAATGCTCCGGTAACGTCTAATCATCAGGAACTTATAAGTTTTATAAAACTGGTAATGGAAAATAGCACCGATAAATTTATTGAATTGCTGAAGCCGGAATACGGTAATGCTTTAAAGTACTGTAAGGCATTATGCTCAAAGCGTTCGAAGGATGATGCAGAAGACGTTTTGCAGCAGTCGCTTCTGAAAGCTTTTGAAAACTTCGGCAGCTTGTCAGATCAGAGTAAATTCAGATCATGGTTCTTTAAAATAATCACCAGAGAATTCTATACATTAATAAGAAATGATTTCTGGAAAAAATTTCTGCCGTCCGATGACAAAAATTCAGGCGCTGTATTTCCTGAGATATTTATTCATCAGGATGAAAATTGCGAAGGAATGCTGTTACGGAAAGCGCTGTCGGGCATATCTTCACGGGAAAGAGAATCAATACTGCTTTTTGAAATCGCCGGATTCAGTATTGAAGAAATAAAAGATATTCAAAATGAAAGAAGCATTTCGTCTGTAAAATCCAGACTAAGCCGCGCAAGAAAAAAACTGAAGAACATTATTGAGAACGAAGAAAATAATTTACAAAATACGGAAATAAATAAAACAATTTATTCAGGAGACATAAACAATGAAACAATCAGACTTTTACCGGAAACAGAAGGCAAATGATCCTTCAGAAAATAGCAGACTGGATCAGCTGTTCGATAATTTAAGAAACGAAAATAACGACGGTACATTTCCTGTAGTTGAGAAATGGCTCCGCAATATTAATTCACTAAAATCAAATAACATTACCCCGAAAAAAGAAAGGAAATTATTTAATATGAGATCACCAAAAATCAGATTTGCCTATGCGTTTCTTCTGCTGGCAGTAATAGTGGCAGCTTGCAATTATCCTGTAACACAACAGGAGACTGTTGCAGATGTAATAAAGTGGAGTGTAAACAAAAATAATACAGAAGCTATTCAAAAAATACAGGGACTGGACTGGACAAAAAAAGCGATTACAGGAATAAGTAAACCGGAAGCGGCAAATGATAAAATTGAGTATAAACTTGTGCTGCTGAAAGATGAACTTGGAAATGCTCAGAAGTATATGGATCAGCTGAAAGGAATAAGCGGAATTAATGATATTAGTCTGGTTCCTCTGAATGAAAAGATCACCAGACCGGTTTACTCCGTTGCCTTAAATAAAATATTTAAGGTTGATATTAATGCAACCAATATGTCAGATCAGGATCTGAAAAATGAAATCGAAACTCAGCTTTCACAAAACGGAATCAGAGATGTTCAGATTAGTTTTGACAGAAACAAAGACGGAAAGAGAATTTCGAAAATAGAACTTCCTGAAGGCAGTTTAAAAGATAACAGCGGTTTTGATATCACAATAAAGGACGGCAATAACATTCAGAGAACGGCAGAAGTCAGAAAATTCAGAAATGAAGGAGAGGGGGACAGATTTAAGGATAAGACTGATGATGAGATCAGGAAAATGGTAGCGGAAGATATCGGAGATAAAAATATCAGACCTGAAGATATTATGATATCAAGAAAGGACGGAAAGATTATGATAAACGTCAAGAAACAAGGAATTGAAAATGAAGATAAAATTGAATCGAAGATTGAGATAAAATAATATATAAGTAGAAATTTCAATTGCGTTTCTTTAGAATGCGGGATCATAACCCGCATTTTTTATTCCGGATTTAAAAATTTTTCATAAGCTCCGGTATCCTTAACAAAATAAATATCAGCCCGTACTCTCCGATTTAAGTAAAAGATTCTTCCGAACCCAATATTAAATTTATAATATTTTTTAAAGTCTGCATTGAACAATGTATATATTATCACTATTTTGGAAACTCATAAAACGATTTTAGTTTCTATTGCAAACCACAGCCAGACAAATAAAAGAACGCGAAAAGATTCTGACCTATTCCGCTCAGAAATTTCACAAAGAAGGTTTTTACAAGACCTCAATGGATGAGATAGCTAAGGAGCTTTGCGTCAGTAAGAAAACCATATATAAGCATTTCCCTTCAAAAGAAAATCTTCTTGAGGAAATTTGTTCACACACTACAAAGGAAATTTACAACAATGTTGATATAATAGTAGACGGTGAAGGTAATGTGGTTTTCAAATTTGTAAAACTGCTTAATATGTACAGTAATTATACAATTAACATCAGCGATAAATGGCTTCACGATCTCAAGATACATCATCCTGAAATTTTAAAGACAATTAATCACAACCGAACTTTTAAGATCAACGGAATTCTCAACAAACTGATCACACAGGGCATCAGGGAAAAACTGATTGAGAATTATCCGCCTCAGATAATCATTTCGGCTTTTATAAATTCTATTTCAGGAGTTTTGAATCCGGAATTTCTGATCAACAATAAATTCACCATGCAGATGGCTTTTAAGACAACTTATGAAATGCTGCTGAACGGTATCCTGACTCCTACCGGCAAGAAAATATTCAAAAAAGAGAAATCATTATTAGCTAAAGAAATAAAACTTTAAAAATGATAAAAAACAATTTCAGTTATATTAGCCTGATTTTATTCGTTATACTTTTTTTAAATACGGGTGATGTCAGGTCTCAGCAGAAAAGAATTATAACATCGGTTGAGCAGGCAATTTCACTTGCAATGAAAGACAACTCCGATGTGATTAATGCAAGATATGATAAGCTGAAAGCTGAACAAAAAGTATCCGAAGTTTACAGTGAAAATTTGCTGCCGACAATTACTTTGAATTCCAATTACTCCAGATCTTTTAAAAAACAGGTATTTGATATATTCGGTGAAAAATTTGAGATAGGTTCTGACAATGCATTAACTACGACTTTAAATGCGACAGAGCCGATACCTGTGCTGGGAACTCCGGTATTCTCAGGTATCAGGATCGCAGAGTATTATTCAAAAATACAGCAGGAAAATGTTGAATCAGTGGAAAATGATGTAAGAAATACAGTTAAGAATTCTTACTTCGGGGTTTTGCTTTCAAAGGCGGTTGTGGATGTAAATAAAATTACTTATACAAATGCCGAAGAAAATTTCAAAGTTGTGGAATCGAGATTCAGGAACGGAGTCGCTACGGAATTCGACTTCCTCAGGGCAAGAGTTAAAGTAGAAAATGTCAGACCTGTTCTTTTAAAATCCGAAAGGGATTTTGAGATCAGTAAAAAATTATTCTCCAATGCAATCGGATTAAAAGTAAATGACGAAATTGAAATACTGGATTCTCTTCAGTATGACAGCACAGAAGTATGGGAAAGCACAGATGTAATGATAGACAGGATCTCAGAAGAATACGTAACCGTCAGACAGCTTATGCTTAATAAGAAAATCAGTCAGGAATTAGTAAATGTAGATAAGGCGAATTATCTTCCGAAGCTGTTTTTGTTCGGGCAGTATTCTCTGAGTTCGCAGGAAAATGACGGACAGCCAATAACAAATTACAGATTTTTTAATACGCTTAATGCAGGCATAGGATTAACCTGGGACCTGAATCTTTTCAGAAATTCCTATAAAGTAAATCAGTCGGAATTGGAAGTTAAAAAATCTGAGGAACAGATTAGAGATGTAAAGCAGAAATTGAAATTAAGATCCGAGTCTGCAATTATAGCGCTTGAAGATGCAAAGCAGAGAATTCTCTCCACTAAAGAAACTGTATCTCTTGCGGAGCGCGGACTTGATCTTGCCAATAAAAGTTACTTAGAAGGCGTGCTGAATCAGATTGACGTTCAGGATGCTGAGCTGACATTATACAATTCGCGTCTGGGATATTATCAGGCTGTTTATGATTATCAGATTGCCAAGTCTGAGCTTGAAAAATTACTGGAAAAATAAAATCGAAAAAATTAAAAATTTATATTTATATGAAAAATATCATTTATATAATAACTGCTCTTATAACCGGATCAGCTTTATTTATATCTTGCGGAAGCGAAGGTGAGTCAAAGACAGAACCGGAGAAAAAACTGCAGGCAGTAAAAACTGCAGAAATAATTACACAGGAATTCAGAGAGACATATAAAGTAGTTGGTACTGTGAAACCTTATCAGACTGCAAAAATTTCTTCGGAAGAAGGCGGACTTATAACATATATGCCTTTTGACAAAGGCAGCAGAGTCGGAAGAGGTCAGACTCTTGTAAGATTAAAGAAGGATACGGACTTTGCTTCATTTGAGCAGGCTGAAACTCAATATGAATTAGCGAAAAGTAATTTTGAAAGGACGGAGAAACTTTATAATGAAAGCGTTTCCACAGAACAGGATTATACGAACGCAAAATTTCAGCTTGAGCTTGCGGAAAAGACTCTTAACCTTATTGAGACCAGACTGTCAAAATCATATGTAACTTCACCTATTAGCGGGATAGTAGATGAGAAATACATGAGCCGGGGAGAAGTATGCGGACCCGGGACTCCCATTCTCAATATAGTAGATGTATCCAGAGTAAAAATATCAGCGGGAATTCCCGAAAGATATCTGAGTGAAATAAAAAAAGGGTCGCAGGTTAAGATAACTTTTGATGTATATCCCGGTGAAGAGTTTACAGGAACGGTAAATTATATTTCACCGACGCTCAGCGTGCAAAACAGGACATTTGAGATAGAAATGGTGCTCCCAAATAAAGGCGGCAGGTTAAAGCCGGAAATGAGCGCTAACATAATAATTGAGAAGTCAGTGATTGTGGATGCTATTGTACTTCCTCAGGATTTGCTTATAGATTTCGGCAGCGAGAAATTTGTTTATGTTCTCGAAAACGGTGTTGCGCGCAAAAGATCTGTTTTGATAGGCGGCAGGGACAATAATAACGTGCAGATAATATCCGGATTAAATAAAGGTGAAATACTTATTAAAGAGGGATTTCAATCCGTTGCAGACGGAGACAAAGTTGAGATAATTAACTAACTGAAAAAAAGAATTTAAGAATGAATATTTCAAAATTAGCTGTTAATAACAGTGTCACAGTTTATATAATGGTTGTAATTCTTGTGATACTTGGCATTTCAGCATACAACTCCATTCCAAAAGAGTCAGCGCCGTCAATAGTAATTCCGAATATTTTTGTGACAACATTATACTTTGGGGTTTCACCGCAGGATATGGAAAATCTTGTAACTCAGGAGATTGAAAAAGAAGTAAAAGGTATAAAGGATGTTAAAAAAATTACTTCCATTTCACAGGAAAGTTTTTCTATTGTGAATATTGAATTCAATCCCGATGTAGTAATAGACGATGCACTTCAGAAAGTCAGGGATAAAGTGGCAATTGCGAAAACTAAAATGCCTCAGGATATTGAAGAACCGACAGTGTCCGAAATTAATCTCTCTGAGCAGCCAATGCTTTACATTAACCTTTCAGGAAATCTGGGACTTGCAAGATTAAAAGATATAGCTGATAATTTAAGTGATGATATTGAAGGAATTCCGGGAGTGCTGAGTGCTGATGTAAAAGGAGGACTTGAAAGAGAAGTAAAGATAAATGTGGATGCTGACCGTCTGAAATATTACAATATGACGCTGTTTGACATCACAAATAAAATCGGTCAGGAAAATCTCAGCATACCGGGAGGCAGCGTAGATGTAGGTTCGCAAAATTATCTTATACGTGTTCCCGGGGAATATGAAGATCCCGAACTGATAAGAGACCTCATTATAAAATCCGAAAATGAAAAACCTATTTATGTAAGAGACATTGCTGAAGTTGTTTACGGGTACAAGCAAAGGACAACCCTCGCCCGTGAAAACGGAAACGAAGCTGTAACTTTAGTTATAAAGAAAAGAAGCGGTGAAAACATTATAAGAATTGCAGATGAAATTAAAGAACTTGTAAAAAAAGAGGAATCTTCATTCCCTGCAGGTTTGAAAGTCAGTTTTACCGGTGATGAATCCAAAAGCATTAAAACTACCGTTCATGAGCTTGAGAACGGAATCATTACAGGATTCTTACTGGTGTGTCTTATACTTCTTGCTGCTATGGGTTTAAAAAATGCTTTTCTTGTTGCTACTTCAATTCCCTTTTCGTTTCTGATATCTTTTATTATTCTTTCCGCTTTGGGTGTAACTATGAATATTGTGGTTTTATTCGGCTTGATACTTGTACTTGGAATAATTGTGGATGACGCAATTGTAGTTACGGAAAACATATACAGACTTCAGGAGTCCGAAGGTTTTAATCAGCATGATTCGGCAATTGAAGGACCGAGAGAAGTACAGATACCTGTGACTATAGCAACACTCACTATTATTTCTTCATTTGCTCCTTTATTGTTTTTTCCCGGGATTGTAGGAGAGTTTATGAAGTATCTTCCGATCACTCTGATTGTCTGTTTATTCTCGTCATTGTTTGTTGCAATGATAATCAACCCTGTGCTTGCGGCAAAATTCATTAATTACAAAAAGGACAGAGCTAAGCATGAAAGTAAAACAAAGTGGTACAATGTAATTAACAGATTTCATTTATGGTTCGACAAATTGTTTGCCAATATAGTTAAGAAATATGAGAAGTCATTAAGATGGGCAATGCGGCACAGAAAAACATCAATATCTTTAACTGTATTGCTTCTAATTTTTGTATTCATAATCTACGGAATGTTCAGTAAAGGAATAGAATTTTTTCCTCAGATAGAGCCGCAGCAGGCGTATATTTACGTTAATATGCCGGTCGGAACAAACCTTGAGAAGTCTGACGAAGTATCCAAAGTAGTTGAAGAAAAACTTCCTGCGTTTAAAGATCTCGAATATTATTTAACTAATGTAGGTTCGGAGATCGGAGAAGGTTTCGGAAGCGATGTTTCAAACAAGAGTACAATTACTCTGAGCTTTTATGATAAAGCGGACAGATCACAAAGCTCTTTTAAAACAATAGAGGAAATAAGAGATGCAATTTCAAACATTACAACAGCTGATGTCAGAATTCAGAAACAAACCGGAGGTCCGCCGACAGGTCCGCCTGTTAATATTGAAATTTCAGGTGATGATTTTAATAAACTCGGACAGATTTCTGATGATATTAAAAGACAGATTGTTGATATTCCCGGAATGAAAGATCTGAAAGATGACTATGACGAAGCAAGACCTGAGATAAAGATTACAATAGACAGGGAAAAAGCATCTCTTTACGGATTAAATACCGCTATTATTGCATCTGATATCAGAACTGCTATTAACGGAACAGCAGCCAGTAAATACAGGGTAGCTGACAAAGAATATGATATTACAGTAAGACTTGATTCCAGTCAGAGAGAAAATTTACAGACAATTCAGAATTTATACTTACCCGGTAAAGAAGGCGCAAAGATCCCTCTTTCATCTGTTGCAAAAATAGATTTTACCGGAGGGATAGGTGCGATTAACAGAAAAGACCTTAAGAGAGTTGTAACTGTTTCAGCAAATGCTGAGGGAAGACTTGGGAATGAGGTCCTGATGGATGTAAAGGAAAAATTAAAAAATATTAATCTGCCTGACGGATACAATATAACATATACCGGTGAGCAGGAAGATCAGCAGGAGTCTTCAGACTTTTTAAGCAAAGCTTTTCTAATTTCTTTGTTAATGGTTTTCTTTTTCCTTGTTATAGAATTCAATTCATTATTGTCACCAATCATTATAATGTTTACAGTAGTACTATCTCTGATCGGAGTATTGATAGGATTGCTGATAACCCAGACGCCTTTCGGAATTATCATGACAGGTATAGGAGTAATTTCTCTTGGCGGAATTGTAGTGAGAAATGCCATAATACTTCTTGATTTTCAGGTTGAGCTACAGAAACGCGGACTCAGCAGAGAAGAATCGGTAATACAATCGGGAATGGTCAGACTGAGACCTGTATTTCTAACTGCTGCTGCAACAATACTCGGACTTATACCTTTGACAACAGGCGTGGATTTTGACTGGAGAACTTTCTCATGGTTACTTGACGGACAAAACACGGCATTCTGGAGACCTATGGGCGTGGCGATAATTTTCGGTTTATCCTTCGCTACATTCCTGACACTTGTGATAGTTCCTGTTATGTTCGTATCTGTTTACAATCTTGTTGACAAATTTAAGAAGAAGAAACAAACAGAAGAAACTTCAGGGGAAATAATTTTAGATACAAAATAATTTATAAAATTGGAATCAAATAAACTATATCCGTTTCATCTGGCTATTCCTGTTAATGAACTTAAAGAGACTGCAGAATTTTATAGGAACGTGCTTGGCTGTGATGAAGGCAGAAGCAGTGAGCAATGGATGGATTTGAATTTTTTCGGACACCAGTTAGTGCTTCATATTTCAGGTGATAAAAGAAATTTAAACGTAACCGGAAGTAATCCTGTGGACGGACACAATGTTCCGGTTCCTCATTTCGGTGTTGTATTAAGTATTGATGACTGGCAAATACTTGAGAAAAAACTCATTGCTGCGAATACAGAATTTCTCATTGAACCTTATATAAGATTTAAAGGCGAATCAGGTGAACAGGCGACAATGTTTTTATATGATCCTTCTGGGAATGCGCTGGAGTTTAAGGCATTCAGAGATCCGGGAAAGTTGTTTGAGAAATAATATTCAACAGTGATAAAAGATTTTTAAAAGAATTTTTTAAAAAAAAGACAAGAGAAAATTGATCTCTTGTCTTTTTATTTTGAATTACTTTAGAATATACCGTTACTTATATAAAAATAAATTTTTGAAATAAATCTATAAATTACGGTTTGACTACTGAAACAAAATTAGCGGCGTTATTATCTGCAAAAGATGCATCAGTCAGATCAACCACATTATCGCAGTTAAGATCAGAAGCTACATATCCTGAAACAAATCCGAAAGCGTCGTTATCAATTATTGAAAGATCTCCGACATCTACGACTCCTTCCTGATTTACATCACCAGTATAATTTGACCATTCGGAACTTACATTTACCATATTATTACCAAATGCCTGAGAAGCTGCTGTTGTAAAATCAAAATTCAAAACACCGGCTGCAAATACTTCCCCGCCGGCTTTACTCCAGGTCTCAATTGAGTTTCTGTGATTTACAACTACATAATAATTAATTCCGTCAACAGCTTTTGCAAAATTCACTGCTGCTGTTCCGGTATTGCTTAAATAAACTTTTGACATTTCTATTAAGCCATATGGTGAAGAGCTGCTTCGTAAAGATACTACAACGGTATCCTGTACCGGCGAGCAGGCTTCAAGATTTACGGTCAGGTTTAATGTCTTTAGACTAAAAGCTGTTGATTCGTCCGCTCCTTTATAAGGGAATCCGGCACTTCTTGTATCTCCGTCAATGTCTGTGATAATTCCCGTTATAGGTCTTGCACTTAAGTCAGGATCCTGAATTGATGAACCGTCAAGATGCAGATCGGAGCTTGAAATGAAAGTTACATTTTTTACTCTGGAATTATTTTCATAATCACCAATTGCATTTTGATAATCCTGCAAAGTTGCATAGTTTAAAGAATCCCATGAAGCAGGAATTCCTGTTGCTGAATAATAACAGTTGTAATCTATGTCAAGTGTACCGGCGTCAGCGTTAATTCCTACTCCTGCATGGATTACCCCTGCAGTTCCGCCAGTTCTTGTATTTATGCAGATATTATTTCTCTGGTTATATACAACTCCGGCTACAGTCGACTGCTTTACAATACCTGCCGAAACTATTCTTCCGGCTAATCCGCCTGTCTGATTTCCGCCGATTAATATAGTATTATAATAAATATTACAGGTATAACTTTCTGTTGTACCGGTTGTGTATATTCCATAAGTAGTAGCAGCGTTATTGTTATCAGCTGTCATAGCAATAAAATTATTTTCAATATTCAAAACCGAACCTGTACCGGGAGCAGTTATAGTGGCAATTCCTCTCGGCGCAAGTGAAGTCGCTGTTGATAACGCTATAAAATTTGTTATTTTATTTCTGTTGATGTTTGTAATATATCCGTCGAATGAGCTTTGAATACTTATCGCAGTTACATTTGCAATTCCGCTGTGAGTGCCGGTTCCGTTAATAACATTATCCACCACGTCAGTACTGCCGGCGAGATTTAGAAGCCATATTGCGTTGAAACCAAAATTCTCAATTGTACAGTTTGAAATTATGTTATTCACGGCCGGATTGCCTGAAGGTGCAGTACCGCCGTCAATTCCGATTGCAGTTCTTCCGCCGTTTACATAACAATTGTCAACAATATTGTTTGATGTACCGCCGGGAATATTCGGAGAAGGTCCTATTTCTATATTTCTTCCTCCTGTTGTTCCGTTTGAATTTGCATAGGACTTGATATATTTTATTACGCAGAAAGTTGCACCGCTGTCAAGAAGAACTGCGAAAGCGTTGGAGCCGGTGGATGTATTTCTTATCTCAAGGTCAGGCACTGTCCCGACTCCGCCCGGTCTTCCGTCAATTATTAGATAATCCGTACGGTGAATGTTAATTGTACCGCTTGTATTTGCTGATGTAATTACTTCACCGGAATTACCGGCATCAGGACGGATTGTAATTGTGTTAACTGCGCTGTGACCTGATTTTGATGTGAGGTCAATCGGAAAAACTTCGTTAGCGCCGGTGTATGCCGCAAGTATTTCAATAATATACGCCTGTGTAAATACAGCGGGAATTGCGTTATAAGCTTCCTCTATGCTGCTGTGAGAGCTTAAAAGACTTCCGCCGCCGTCCTGCAGCTCTACTGAATTTGGCTGTGCAAAAACTGTATTATTTACTGCAAAGCACAAAACTGAAATAAACAAAAAATTAAATAATTTTTTCATGTGAGTTAATTAAATTAATAAAAGTAGGTATGGATAAAATTAACTTTTATTTTTTTATTTATCAAATACTATTTTCAAAAGTAATAATTAAATTTTGTAAATATTCACAATCCTGAGCTGTTATAACTATAAAAAAAGCTGACATCAAAAAAATTAAATGTCAGCTTTTGAATAATTAATTTATTTGTCTATTTAATCAGCAGAAATTTTTTCGTTTGGTTAATTTTATCGGAAGACAGCTTATAAAAATATGCACCGGTGGTAAGTTTAACTGCGTCATAATTAAGTTTGTATGTACCCGGAGATTTAAACTCTTTAAAAACTTCATCAGCTAATTTTCCGGTAATATCATAAATTTCCATTTTATATATACCGCTGACATTTATGCTGAATTCAACTGAAGTCATATTATTAAACGGATTTGGATAATTCTGACCGAGAGTAAAACTCTCAGGAATTTCCGATGAGATCACATTAATTCCTACCGGACCGATCGTGCCGTTGAAATTTATATTTTGCGCATATATACCACCGTCTCCGAAAGTGACAGAATTTCGTCCGTCAGTCCAGGCTGACATTACCATACCGTTTTGATTAATTGCAGATGAAGTTCCGCTTTTCGGACTTTGCGCATTACTGACATTAATTATATTTCCGCTCCATACATAACTGCCGTTTTGATCAGTTCTGAATGCGTATATAGTTGAGTTTAAAAAAGCTCTCTGATATATTACCACAGGATTATTGTTATGCAATAAACAATTCACTCCAAACACTTCAAGCGTATCCAGCGGAGTATAAGTAATTCCCGAATCTGTCCACAACCTTTGACCTGTGCCTGAAAATTTTTGTCCGCCGACAGTAAAAAAAGATTGAGAAGAAGCATCTGCCATTGTCCAGAAAACATAAGTTTCATTTGTGGACTGGTTAAAAGCTAAATACGGATCGACATGGAAAAATAAATTATTTACGGAGGTTACTGCACCGTTCGGAGGAAACGGACTTGTTCCGTTTGAAAGTATCCTGTTAGCGCTGGAGAAAAGGACATTAAGCTCTAAAGTAAAGTATGAATACAACGCACCTCCGTTTCCGTCAGAATAAATTTTAGGAACCGAGTAGATTGGGACATGATTTCCGGTATTATCGTAAACAACGCCTAATGAATTCCATAAAGGTGTGCCGGAAGGATTATATTTCATGGAGAAAATGGAAATATTGTCCGGGACAAAACTTCCGACTGTATCTTTCGGACCGTAAACCCAGCTTAATATAAAGTTTCCGTTATCCGCCGCGCAGACATCCGGATACTGATACCTTTTGTTTCCGGGATCCTTAATATCTATCGGATTTGCAAACTGCGGAACACCGTTTGAATTCAGACGCTGCATTGTAATCCAAGTATTGTTTTGCGCTGAGTTTATAAACCACCATACTACAGCAACACTGCCGTCTGATAGCGGAGCGGCTTTCGGCCAAATCTGATAATCTGATGTCAAACTTGTTAATGTAACTCCATCAGCTCCCCATAGAAACTGTCCAGTTGAAGAAATCTTATAGATAAAAGGGTTGGCAATCGTATCCTGAAGAGAATTTCTTATGTCCGAGAATACCAGAATTGCATTATCCGAAGTGTCAGCTTTCAGATCATAATCTCCGACCCATGTATTCTGAGGTTTATCACTTACTAAAAGTCCGTCCTGCGCAAACTGCTTTTCTCCGAGCGCATTTAATCTCTGAAGATAAACTTTGTAGCTTCCGTTTCCTCTTTGATCAAGCCAGCTGATAAAACAGCCTCCGTCACTGGTAGCCGCGATCTTCGCAAAACTTTGCTTTTGCTTTATATCACAGATAGTTGAATTTTGAGATGGGTTAGATGACCATTGAGCTGAAACGGATGAATAGCTGAATGCTAAAGCAAAAAATAAAAAAAAGAATAGTTTTTTTTTCATTTTAATTAGTTTTTAGTTAGTAATAGAGTTGGTTTAAATTGTAATGCAACAATTTTAAAACTTCTGAAACAATTTTTTATTCAAAATTAAAATAAATTAATTTATTATACAAAACTTTTCTTGAATTTTCTATAAATTTTTTAAATTAAATTTTAAGATACAGATTGATTTTTAATACCGGCTAATAAAATCAAAACGGATACTGGTTTGACCAATATCCGATTTGTATATATCCTGAAGTGTTCTTATTTTTTAATAATTGACGCAGTAAAATATTTGAAGTTCCTTAAACATCTGTCTAACTCATAAAAAAAAATTCTGAACTTATCTATTTAACGTATAATAATTTTTTAGTTGATATCGGAACACTGTTCACGCTTAAAGTATAAAATAACACTCCCGACTGTAATTGATTTCCGTTTTCATTCGGAGAAAAAGTTACACTGTAAGTACCATTTTTTTGATTTTCATTTACAAGCGTTGATATTTCTTTTCCGGTAATATCATACACCTTTACAGTAATATGACCCTGTTTTTTTAAAACATACTTAATAACTGTGGATGAGTTGAAAGGATTTGGATAATTCTGATATAGAATAAAATCCTCCGGCACTGCGGATGAACCGTTGTAAACACTTATCACTACATCTTCAAAGCATTTATCATAATACTTTTTTGCATTAACTGATAATTCTCTCAGCTTTGTAATACTGTTTAAATTATTAACTCCTTTGTCAATTACCTGTGCCAGTACAATAATCTGAGTATCACCAGGATTTACCGTCATTGGTCCGAATCCGTTGTAGAATCTCATATCTCCGCTTCCTGACTGGATCCAGCCTGATCCTGTACCAGGATCTCCTGAAAATACAAACTTTGTAACTTCATTTGTAACGGGATTTATATATGGAGTGCCGTTATTTTTTAATCCCCGGATTGCATTATATTCTTCCCTGTAATTACGTGGCTGAAAAGAATCATCATGATAAATTACTGATGAGTTAAATTTCATTTCAGTATATCCGCGTTTGACTGTTTTATTTTTTCCGTGATAATAATAAACTGAATCACTGGAATTTCCTGTATATTTTAACGGCGCTCTGATCACGAGAAATCCTACAGCAGGCGGATTATTTCCATAACTGAAATCGCTAGATGTATAATTATAAGTATATGTTAGGCGGAGATTTGTGTCTGTAGCAGCCCCGTCATTACCGGCTTCACCAATATCATCATCTGTATAAATATTGAAATATGCGTTTGACCAGATGTTATTACTTCTGTTAATAATTTTGTACTCCTGGTATATCACGTTTTTTAATTCTTCCGGCTGATTGAAGGAGAAGTTTGTTTGCTTAATATCAATTTTCAATGGCTGTGTGCTTCCAGAGTAATAATTATGTGAACCTTCATAAGAATCTGTATAACAGTAAAACATAGTCTGATTTGCAAAATCATCAGGTTGCCAGCTCATAGTTTTTTTATCAAAATACACAGGAGCGTTCTGATCAGAATTTCCAAGCAAAATATTCGGCCACATCGATCTGTCAGAATCATTTACTCCGTGAGTAAGTTTGTATGTTCTGAATTCAGGTAAACCGTTTCCGTGCGGATTTCCGTTTTCATCAGTATATCCGGGTAAATATTCCGATCCATATTCTATTACTGCAACTAATGTATCGCCGTTAACAATTGCACCGAAAATATGACCGGAAGTATAACGGGCAAACTTATTTTCCGGTTTTGGCCATTGAAAGCCCAAACCGATTGTGTTTTCTTTCCAGTTAAATCTTCCGTTATTAAGATACCAAGCGCTAATGTTATTTGAATTGAGCGGAACATTTGACAGGATCAGTCCGCTACTGCCGGTATGATTATTAATTTTATTAATTACAGGTGCAGATTTATTTATTCTGCGGGCAGCGGAGTCAGAAGTTAAATCATTTATATTAAAATTTGAATTGTCTCCTGAATTGAAAACAATTTTATTAAAAAAACAGATCTGATCCGTATACAACTTTTTATATAAGAAACTAATTTTCTCTAGAGATAAATCGGCTGAAAATAAATCATTAGCAATTAACATTATGCTAGTTAAAATTACCAGCATATAATTTTTAGTATCCATAGCGTAAAATTATTATAATTAAAAAACTGGTTGACATTTTTAATCTAAATCTAAAACGATTTAATGTCAAAGATTTATTTTCCGGTTTGTGTAACAAATTTATCTATGAATTATAAAACTGGTTTTTCAAAAATCTCATTTTTAAGATAGAATAAATCTTTTCTTAAGGAGATTAGCCGGAACAATATTTGGATTTGTGTTTTACTGAGTTAAATTTAAAAAATTTTAAATTTATTGAAAAATATTTTTAATATTACAATTTCAATACTGCACCGTTTTAAATTTTAATTATTTATCAGAGGAAAAATTAAAAAAGAAGCTCACTTACTCAGTATTTTACATTGACATTTCTAAGCATTAAAATTATATTGAGGACTGTATTTTTTAAATCTATTCCAGACAAAAAACATATTAATATTTATTACGGAGTGAAATTTTGAAGAAAAATCTTTCCCGGATAGTAATTACTATTGCATTAATTGTGCTTTCGGTTTACTTCCTTTACCCCACTTATCAGGATTATAATTTATCTAAGGAATTGTCTAAGCTAACCGGACAGGACAGCATTGATTTTGTGGACAAAAACAGCGAGAAACTTAATGATGCCAGAGATAAAAGACTGAAGCTCGGTCTTGATCTTAAAGGCGGAATGTATGTGGTAATGGACGTTGATATTGTCAAGCTTTTAGAAGATATGTCTGATAAAAAAGACGACTTACTGGTTACGATACTTGCAGAAGTCAAAGAAGCTTCCAAGGATAATGACGAAATTATTTTAGAAACATTCAAAACCAAGTTAGGCGAAAGAGGTCTTAATCTTAAAACTTATTACGGGGAAATCAGAGATACCGAATCAGATGTAGAGTCAAGACTTAATTCTGAAATAGACAATGCTCTTGACAGAGCGGTTGAGATTGTAAGAAACAGAGTGGATCAGTACGGCGTGGCTGAGCCGCAGATCCAGAAGATAGGTAACAGCAGAATTATAGTTGAGCTTCCCGGAGTCAGTAATCCCGAAGAAGTCAGAAAGCTTCTTGAAGGAACGGCTCTTCTTGAATTCAAACTTGTTTATGATCCGCAGGCAACGGTAAGAGTTATGGAAGCAATTAATAAAATCATGACCGGCGATACTTCTTCTGTTTCCGATACTACAGTTACCTTAGATAATAATGATTCCCTTATTTCCGGTAATGAGTCCATTTCGAAAACCGATACTTCAAAAATAAATTCCGCAGGCAAAAAAGATTCTTTAAAGGATACTAAATCAGTTACTGAATTAAAGTCTGCAGGTAAAGATTCTGTAAACAAAAAAGATACCTCAACTAAAAAAACAAGTGATTCGGTTAAAAATACTGATACAGCAGTAACTGAATCTGATACTGCTGCAGATGAGACTGACACATCACAGGCTCAGCTCAGCGAAGAAGAGTTCAGAGAGAAATTTCCGTTTTTCGCAATGGTATCCTTAAATCAGGAAAGCGGAATGGCAGACGGATATGTAAAGGAAAGCGATAAGGATAAAATTGACAGACTTTTAAAAAGAGAAGATATAAAAACAGTAATACCTTCCGATTTGCAGTTTGCCTGGTCAAAAAAGACTTTCGAATCTGAAGGTGAAGAAATATTTGTACTTTATGCTGTAAAAAAAGACGCCGAGCTAACGGGTAAAGTAATAGTAGATGCAAGAGCAAATATTGATCCCACATCAAACACACCTGTAGTAACAATGGAAATGGATTCTGAAGGAGCTTCAGACTGGTCAAGGATTACTGGCGCTAATATCAATAAAAGAATAGCAATAGTTCTTGATAACGTAGTTTATTCTGCTCCTGTAGTAAGAAGTAAGATCAGCGGAGGAAGCTCTCAGATAGAAGGAATGGCTGACGTGCCTGAAGCTAAACTTTTGGAAATCGTATTAAAAGCAGGTGCATTGCCGGCTCCGGTCAAAATCATTGAAGAAAGATCGATCGGACCTTCACTCGGAGAAGATTCAATTCGCTCGGGAATTTTATCTTCCATTGCTGCTTTGATTTTAGTTGCTCTTTTTATGATTTTTTATTACAGAGTAGGAGGCTCAGTTGCAGACGTTGCTGTCATCATAAATATGCTTTTCATATTCGGGATAATGGCATCGCTTAAAGCTACTCTTACCCTGCCGGGTATTGCCGGACTTATTCTTACAATCGGTATGTCAGTTGATACAAACGTTTTAATATTTGAAAGAATAAGAGAAGAAATATCTTTAGGAAAACCAATAAAAACTGCTATCGAAATTGGTTATAAAAAAGCATTTTCTGCTATTATTGATTCGCATATCACAGGATTAATTACAGGTATTATTTTGTATCAGTTTGGAACAGGACCGATACAGGGATTTGCACTAACTCTGATTTTCGGTCTGCTTGCTAATTTATTTACAGGTATTGTAATTACACACTTCATTATTGAGATATTTATTGAAAAGGGAAAGAAAGTAAGTTTCGGATAATTTAAATAAAAAAAAATATTTTTATATATAATGAGAATTTTTGAAAATACTAATTTTGATTTCCTTGGAAAACGGACCCGCTTTTATCTGATTTCCGCAGTGATAATTGTAATTGGTTTCATAATATTATTTACAACAAAAAGTATTCCTCTTGGAATTGATTTCAGCGGCGGAACAGAAATTCAGCTGCAGTTTGAAAATGACATCAACATTTCCGAGCTCAGGTCAGCAATGGACGATGCGGGATTTGCAGGAATGGAAATAAAAACAATGGGAACTGAAAGAGACGTTTTGCTCAGGACCCCGATGCAGGGTGAAGGTTTACAGGTTGCTGAAAGAATAGAAGATGGTATTAAACAGAAAATCAGCGATAATAAGTTTGAAGTAATGAGGACTGACAAAGTAGGTCCTAAGATCGGTGAAGAACTCAGAAGAAATGCGCTGTTTGCAATAATTTTTTCTCTGATAGCTATTCTTATTTATATGGCATTCAGATTCCAGTTCATATTTGCTGTAGCAGCTGTAATAGCTCTTTTTCATGATGTTATGGTCACGATTGCTATTATAGCTATTGCTAATTTTTTGATACCCGGACTCCGGTTAGAATTTAATCAATCAATGCTTGCAGCATTTCTGACATTGGTAGGTTTTTCTTCAAATGATACTGTTGTTACATTTGACAGAATAAGAGAAAATATTAAATTGTTTAAAAATGATAATACCGTCAGTGTTTTAAATAAAAGTATAAATGATACGTTAAGCAGAACAGTAATTACAAGCGGTATTGTATTTTTAACTGTTCTGGTGTTATTCATCTTCGGAGGAGAGGTTAACAGAAGTTTTGCTTTTACTTTCGGAATAGGTATTATAGTTGGAACTTATTCTTCAATTTGGATAGCAAGCGCAATAGTTGCAGACTGGAAAATTAAAGAATCGAAATCTCTTAAAAATAAATCAGCCGGTATCAGAGCGGCTGGTATTAAAAAAGCTTAATGTCTGAAATAAAGAAAACATATTCGGAAGAAAACGGATTGAAAAGAGTTCATATTGTAATTGAAAATGAACTGCTTGGTCTGACAAATCATAAATCTCTGAATGAAATTATTACAGAGGAAATATCCTCCGGCGTAAAAAACTTTTCATTTGATTTTTCTAATCTTACCTCTGTCAGCAGTTCAGGTATTGGTATATTGATCAGTAATCTGAAAAACATTAACACTTCAGGTTGCAGCCTGAGAATTGAAAATGCCAATGAAAAGATAGTAAACATATTCAGAATTTCAAAGCTTGAGAAAATTTTTAACATAAACAGTTAATCAGTTAATTATATAAATATTATTTTAAGAAATCTTCAATCTGATTTTACCGGTTGAAGATTTTTTATTTAAACCAAATTAATATGCTTAATAAAATTACAGTTTTAGTCGGGCTTCAGTGGGGTGACGAAGGAAAAGGAAGAATGGTGGATTATCTTGCGAAAGATGCTGATGCCGTAGTAAGATTTCAGGGCGGAAACAATGCAGGTCATACTGTTGTAAACGAATTCGGAACATTCAAACTTCATCTCATTCCTTCCGGTATTTTTAACAAAAAAGTTATGAACATACTGGGAACCGGAATGGTAATTGACATCGAAGCTCTTTCGGAAGAATTAACTGATCTCGGTAAGTCCGGGATCAATACAGACAATATAAGAATTTCAGACAGAGCGACAATCACTTTTCCGTTTCACAGATTAGAAGATAATCTTGAAGAGGAAAGACTCGGCAGCGGGGCTTTCGGTTCTACGCGCAGAGGAATTGCATATGCATACGGCGAGAGATATATGAAAAAAAGCATTATGCTCGGTGAATTATTTTATCCGGATCATTTAAAGAAGCGCATAAATGAAATTGTCGAATGGAAAAACCTGATCATAAAAAATGTTTACGGGAGTGATAAGCTTATAAGTGTTAAAGAAATTTCAGAGTGGATAGAAGAATTCGGAGGAAAGATAAAAGATAAGATCTGCGACACTTCAGTATTACTTGATAAATACTATGAAAACGGAAAGAAAATATTATTTGAAGCCCAGCTCGGCACATTAAGAGATATATATTACGGCATATACCCATATACAACTTCTTCAAGTACGCTTGCGACATTTGCACCTATAGGGGGCGGACTTCCGGGAAAAAAAATTGACTCTATCATTGGCGTAATGAAGTCGTTTTCCACATGTGTAGGCAGCGGTCCTTTTGTAACCGAGATGAATGAAGATGAGGCGGAACTGCTGAGAGAGACAGCTTACGAATACGGAGCGTCCACCGGCAGACCAAGAAGAATCGGACATTTTGACGCTGTAGCTTCAAGATACGGCGCGAATATTCAGGGCGCTGATGAAATTGCAATCACTAAAGTGGACAGTCTATCAGGTCAGAAGAAATTGAAAATATGCACAGGTTATAATGTTAACGGAAAAATATATAATGATTTTTTACTGACTCCCGGTCTTGAAATTGCAACACCGGAATATATTGAAATGGACGGATGGGATGAAGATATTACATCTTGCAGGAAATTTTCCGAACTTCCGAAAGCAGCGCAGGAGTATGTAAGTAAGATTGAAGAACTTACAGGTTATAATATTAAATATATTTCTGTCGGTCCGGAAAGGGACAGTCTGATCTTAAAATAAAATTATATGGCTCATAAATCAGTTCAGGAAATGTGGGACCGTTTCATTTCAGAATATCCGAAGTTTTCCGACAAAAAATATGTATCATGGTATTTCTGCAATACCAAGAAATGCGCTGATGAGCTTGCCGAACTTGTTAAAGCGAATATTAAAACAGCTACATGTTCATTAAAATACTGGTATGAAACAGCCGGTGAAAAAATGCCCCGGACCGGAGAATTCAATGTGATCACAAACTGGGACGGAGTTGCACAATGTATTACGAGAACTTTAAAACTAACCGAAATTGTCTTCAGAGATATGACTGAAGATCTCGCATCACGCGAAGGCGAAGGGGACAAATCTCTTGCTTACTGGAGAAGAGTTCACATTAAGTTTTTTTCAGACGAACTCAGAGAAAAGGGCATTGAATTCAATGAAGACATGCCTGTGATATTTGAAGAATTTGAAAAAGTATTTGAATAATTTCTATTACTGAAATATTTTATTATTCTTTACCTGTTTCTTTATTAGATTCACTGTCTCCTAATGTCACTGTTACTTCCTTTTCTTTAATCTCATTTTCTTTAAAATTATTTTCGTTTCCTGCAGGTGTATAAACCCTTTCCTTAACCACGGTATGCTGAGTCACATTTATATTTCTTTCTGTTTTTTCCCTGTCAATAAAAGCGTCAAATGAAATCAGTCCTGCGCCCATAAACATTGTAGCAATCTCACATGCAAGGAATACAAAATTATGGCTGTAAGCCAGTTCCTCATGACCGGGTCCGAGTACCAGAATAAAACTTATTGTCATTATTGCCAGAAAAAAACTCGTGACAGGAGTAAACAGTCCTATTATATAAAGAGCGCCGAATATCATTTCCATAAAAGGAAGTATAAATGCCAGTATGAATGCAAG
Source organism: Candidatus Tepidiaquacellales bacterium UBA2330 (assembly GCA_002344965.1). GTDB lineage: Bacteria > Bacteroidota > Ignavibacteria > Tepidaquicellales > Tepidaquicellaceae > UBA2330. The sequence continues at coordinate 41,758 of DDUU01000013.1, forward strand.
ACTGTTATCCATTTGTCCTCTTTCCTGAACCGAAACAATAAAGTCCTGCAGGTTAAGAACTTTTTCCGCGCCTGCAAAAAGAAATATAAATCCCAGCGAAAGTCTGATCAGCAGTATTCCAACTGAAGATGAGAATTTTCCGCTTCTTGCTTTAAAGAATATGCTCATATTATTTTTTAAAATGATTTCGAATAATTTAAAAAAAATAATTCTGTTTAAATATCCATAATTGAAATGAATATTCTTTCCCCGGTTTCGAATCTCCTGATTCGTAACTCAGGCGTGCCGGTCTGTTGAGGTTGTATGAAAGCTGTGAAAATGCAGACGCTGCCTCTCAGAAGATTAGGTGCGGGAGCTGTAAACTTTTTGGAGCACTGCCTGAATTTATTTTTGGAAAGTGTGTCAGGAAGCCGAGAGTTCGTCATATCTCACAAGTTCCCATTTCATATCGAGATTGCAGAATGAGAGCTCGCAGAGAAGATCCTTCTCTTTGCAGGTTACTATATAGTGCATCACAAATCCTTCACGGACCGGGATCTTCCAGCTCTGCAGCATTTCCGAAACTCTGTATACTCCGTTATTCCATTTAAACCTGAGAATTTCAAGTTTCAGATTTTTGAAATAGGCGATTACTTCGACCGGCTCAAAAACCTGATTTACGTTTTCCATTAGCGTTGTTTTATTTACCTTAATAATTTAAGGTAAATAAAAATTATAGTCAATGAACTGCATAATAATTTTACCCGGTTTTTATTAACATTGAAATGCGGGTTACAGAAAACTAATCTAAAAAAATATTACTTTAAAAATATTGAGTTGAAGGATTTATACTCTGAGGAAAATAAGGTGTAAAAAAAATTAAGGAAAGGAAAATTATAAAAACACAACTAATATACAGAGGATGCGTCTGATCAGTAAAAGATTTGAGGTGTGGGACAGATTCGAACTGTCGAATAAAAGTTTTGCAGACTTTCCCCTTAAGCCACTTGGGTACCACACCGGAAAAAAAAATTGTAACTGAGCAGGTTCAGGAAATTACAAAAAGAAAGAGCGGGAAACGGGACTCGAACCCGCGACTTCAACCTTGGCAAGGTTGCGCTCTACCAACTGAGCTATTCCCGCAAACGTTACAAAAATAATTTTATAATCATAGTTATTCAAGTCCTTAAACGCGATACAACAGGAAAATATATTACTTTCAAAAACATAAAAGTAAATCCAATGCCGGAATTAAAAACGGTTACTTCCTTCTGAAATCCCTGTACTTTTTCCCTCCGCCGAAATATACAAGCAATGCAGTAACAAGATGTATCCAGAACCACGGAGAATCAGTACCTAGAGTCTGTGCAATATAAATAAGCACCAGCGCGCGCGGAATGAAAACCGTCAGCAGTATATCTCCGATGAAAGGCACTGTATTCAGCGGGATCTGATTGAGCAGATAATAAATTATCAGCATAGTACGGGGAAGAAATAAACTGACTACGAGAAATAAAGTATCCATTTATATTTTATTTATATTTAAAAAAATATTTAATAAAATCTTTTATGAAATTTTCTTAACCAGATCCACCACTCTGCAGCTGTAACCCCATTCATTATCATACCATCCGATTACTTTCACCAGATTTCCGTTTGCCATAGTTGACAGCGAATCAAAAATACATGAACTGGAATTTCCGATAATATCACAGGATACAATCGGATCAGCTGTATACTCAAGTATTCCTTTCATTTCATTCTCAGAAGCATTTTTCATAGCAGCATTTATTTCATCTTTAGTAGTTTCCTTTTCGGTGATACATACAAAGTCTGTAAGCGAACCGTCAGGTGTCGGGACTCTCAGCGCAAAACCGTCGAGTTTGCCTTTGAGATGCGGAAGCACTTCCCCTACTGCTTTTGCAGCTCCGGTCGATGTCGGAATAATATTGATCGCACCGGCTCTGGCTCTGCGAAGATCTTTATGCGGCTGATCAAGCATCGCCTGATCATTTGTATATGAATGAATTGTAGTCATAAATCCTTTGGTAATTTTAAAATTGTCATCCAGAACTTTTACCATCGGAGCGAGACAATTTGTTGTACATGAAGCGTTTGAGACAATTTTCATTTCCGGAGTCAGTATCTGATCATTAACTCCGAGTACTACTGTTGCATCAAGCTGATCTTTAGCCGGTGCAGTCAGCACTACTTTTTTAGCTCCGGCATCAAGATGGAGTTTCAGTTTATCCTTTGAAGTAAAAACACCTGTTGACTCTATGACGACATCAGTTCCGAGTTCACCCCAGCCGAGTTTTGACGGATCCTTTTCAGACGTAATTTTTATTTCATCACCATTTACTTTCATTCCGTTTTCAGTAAGCTCAACATCTCCGTTAAACTTTCCGTGAATAGAATCATATTTAAATAAATGCGCTAATGTTTTATTATCCGTAAGATCATTTATACCTACTATATCAAATCCGCCTTCAGCAAGCATTCTTCTTACAACAAGTCTTCCTATTCTTCCGAAACCGTTTATACCGACTTTTAAAGCCATTGATTAACCTCCGTTATAATTTGTTTAAAAAATTGAATCAAATTACTCAAATCGCTTTAGAGAATCAATTTAAAACCTTTAATATTAAATCAATTTTGCATAGTTTCATATAAAATAAAATTTTTCAGAATGGATAACAAAGCTGCCAATATTCTTGCGGATGCTTTTGAAAGTGTAAGAAATCTAACAAAACTTTACTTTTCAAAACTTGATGATAAAAATTATTATGATGAAAATAATATTAACGGGGTTAAAATAAATACTGCCTTTTGGCTGCTTGCGCATTTAGTCTGGACAGAGCATTCCCTGATAGTATACGGGATCGGTAACCGTGAAATGGAAATTCCGTGGCTTGATAAATACGCTTTCGGATCTGACCCGGGATCTATAGAATCACAACCTTCCCTTGAAGAACTCAGGGATAAGTTTGAGAAAGTCCATGCTTTAGCGATGGAAATTATAAGAAATTTATCTGATGAACAGCTTGAGGAGGATAATCACATAGGAGCCAGTTTCGGTTCATCAAAATCCAAAAAGTCACTTTTGGTTCATGTAATAAGACACGAACCAATGCATATCGGACAGCTTTCACTTATTTTAAAATCAAACGGCGTAAAATTAACCTGATCTGATTTTAATAACTTTCCATTTTTTAAAGAAATACTACAAAATTCATTAAAATAATTTACGTTTTATTCAAAAAACCTTTAAAAACTGTTAAAAACTGTAAATTGCTTTTATATGGCTAAATAACTATTTTACATAAATTTTTTCTAAAAATAACACATTAATTAATTAAATGGCATCAACTTCAGATTTAAAAAACGGAGTAATAATTAATTTTAACAATGAACTGCACTCGGTTATTTCGGTAGAGCACAGGACTCCCGGAAATTTAAGAGCTTTCTATCAGGTAAAGCTGAAAAATTTAAAGAACGGAAAAACAATGGAAAACAGGTTCAGGTCAGGAGAAGAAATACAGATCGAAAGACTTGAATCGGGAAATTATCAATATCTTTATAAAGACGGTTCAGATTTTGTTTTTATGGACAACGAATCATTTGATCAGGTTACAATAACGGGAGACATAATAGGTAAAGGCGGAAATTATCTCAAGGAAGGGGAAACCGTTCAAATATTTTTTCACAATTCAAGACCTTTATCAGTAGAAATTCCTCCGCACGTATATCTGAAAGTAACATCCGCTCCTCCGGGTGTAAAAGGCGATACAGCTACAGGCGCTACTAAGTCGGTTACGCTTGAGACCGGAGCTACAGTAAATGCACCGCTTTTTATAAACGAAGGTGATGTCCTCAGAATTGATTCAAGAACAGGAGATTACATTGAAAGAGCAAAATTATAATTTAAAATTTTAATTACAGAATTTATGAAACTTGATCTTAACTATTTAAAAAAATTAATAAAGATACTTGATACAAGTAACATTTCTGAATTTGAGATTCAGGAAGAAGGTTCCAGATTAAGATTGTCAAAACCTAAAAATAAGATCATTGCTTCATCACAGCCATATGATACTTCTTTTTTCAATACTCTTCCGCCGGTGAAAAATACTAATACCGGTTCTGAAGAAGAAACCCGGTTACACGAGATGCCTCAGACTGAAGTAACTAAAAGCAGCAAATTAATTGAAGTAAACTCTCCGATGGTCGGTACTTTTTACAGATCTCCGTCACCTGACGCTGACCCGTATGTGAGCGTAGGTAAAACTGTTTCAGAAGGATCAATACTATGTATCATAGAAGCTATGAAACTGATGAATGAGATCGAATCTGAAGTTACCGGAAAAATCGTTAAGATTCTTGTAGAAAATGCTCAGCCGGTAGAATATAATCAGCCGCTTTTTCTTATCGAAAAAGAATAGCAGAATTTATATTCTTCAACCTACCCATTAATTTTGAACAGTCATAAATGATAAAAAAATTATTAATTGCAAACAGAGGCGAAATTGCTTTAAGGATCATCAGGACATGTAAAGAGATGGACATAAAGACAGTTGCGGTATATTCTGATGCTGATAAAGATTCACTTCACGTAAAGTTTGCAGATGAAGCTGTCTGCATCGGATCTTCATTATCAAAGGACAGTTATCTTAACATTCCGAGGATCATGTCGGCTGCAACGATTACAAATGCTGATGCAATTCATCCCGGATACGGATTTCTTGCTGAGAATGCAGAATTTGCAGAAATATGTATTGATTCAAAAATAAACTTCATAGGACCGCTCCCTTCCATGATAAACTCTATGGGAAACAAATCCTTAGCAAAAGATACTATGCGCGCAGCCGGAGTACCGGTTGTTCCGGGAAGTGACGGCGTAGTAAAAGATCTTGAAGAAGCGACTGCGCTTATTAAGCAAATCGGCGTTCCGGTTATGATAAAAGCTTCAGCCGGAGGAGGCGGTAAAGGAATGAGAATAGTCCGTGATGAAAGCGAAATTGAAAGTGCTTTTAATACCGCAAAGTCAGAAGCTTTAAGCTCCTTCGGAAATGATGATGTATATCTTGAAAAATATGTTGACGGACCGAGACATATTGAAATACAGGTGCTCGGTGATAAATTCGGCAATGTGATTTCCCTGGGTGAGAGAGACTGTTCAATTCAGAGAAGACATCAGAAACTTATTGAAGAATCCCCTTCTCCTTTTATCGATAATACAGTCAGACAGAAAATGTCAGAAGCCGCGATTAAAGGAGCTAAATCAGTGAATTATATCGGCGCAGGTACAATAGAATTTCTCGTTGATAAGGATAAAAATTTTTATTTTATGGAAATGAATACGAGGATTCAGGTGGAGCATCCGGTTACGGAAGCAATTACAGGAATTGATCTCATAAGAGAGCAGATCAGAATTGCAGACAGAAAAAAACTGAGTAAAAAGAAAATTGCAATGAACGGACATTCAATCGAATGCAGGATAAACGCGGAGGATCCGGCGAATAATTTCAGACCTTCTCCCGGCATTATCACTGCATTTAACCAGCCCGGAGGTATCGGAGTAAGAGTGGATACGCATTGTTATAACGGATATACAATTCCTCCGTATTACGACTCTATGATCGGAAAACTTATTGTGCACGCTTCGACGCGAACTGAAGCTATTAAGAAAATGTCACGTGCACTCGATGAATTTATAGTAGAAGGAATTCATACGACAATCCCCTTTCATAAAATGATGATGATGAATGATAATTTTATAAATAATGATTTTGACACCGGGTTCATAGATAATTTAAATAAATCTTAATTCAAAGTTGAAAAAAAAATCCATACTTTTATTTTTGTTTTCATTTTTACTTTTGCCTCAGGTATTGATCTCCGCTCCGAAGGTTTCAACTGCATTAAGTCAAAGCATAGATACTTCAGGTAAACCGGATACAGTTAAACCGAATCAAAACGGACTTCAGCAGTCTCTGCCGATCGATACTTCAACTGCATCCGTAAAGACAACGGAGACTTATATTCAGGCGGATACTGTGCAAAAGATAGATTCCGTAATGACAGAAACAGAGGACGAAAACAAACTTACAAATACGCGTTTATTTATTTATATACTGCTTTCTGTTTTAGGTCTTGTGTTATTTTTTTTCATCTTCGTAATAAATCTGTTCAAGACATTTCATAAAAAAAGATCTACCCGTCAGTCTCTTCTGCTTAGCTGGAATTTATTTTTCATCGTGACAATAATTTGGATATTTATTATCTGGGGCATTGTCGCAGCGTTCTGGACAGTTCCTTCATTCATGATCGTGATGATTTTTCTATTTATAATAAGTTTGATAATGACTATAATAGCAGTCAAATCCAAATAATTTTTCTAATTTACGGTATTTTCGAAAAACTTTCTTATGACAAAACATTACGCATTAATACTCGGAGCATCCAGCGGTTTCGGAAAAGCTATAGCAGCCGGACTTGCAAAATCGGGTGTAAGCATAATCGGAGTCCATCTTGACAGAGCTACTACAATGCCGGATGTCGAAATTCTTATATCTGATTTAAAATCAAATAATGTAGATGTGCATTTTTACAATGTGAATGCTGCTGACGCAGTTAAAAGAGCGGATGTAATTTCAAGCATAAGAGAGATTTTTTCAAAAGAGAAAGATCCGGAACTGAAAGTGCTTGTGCATTCCCTGGCATTCGGAACTTTGAAACCATTTATATCAGACGATCCGAAAGAAATGATCAATCAGAAACAAATTGAAATGACACTGGATGTAATGGCAAATAGTCTTGTTTACTGGACACAGGAAATTATAAAGAATGATTTTATGAAAAGAGGCGGTAAGATTTATGCAATGACTTCATCCGGAGGGACGCGGCAGATTGAATTTTACGGCGCTGTTTCAGCCGCTAAAGCGTGTCTTGAATCTTATATCAGACAGCTTGCGATGGAACTCGGAAGCAGAGGAATTTCCGCTAATTCCTTAAGAGCCGGCGTTACGCAGACACCGGCATTATCAAAAATTCCAAAAAGCGAGAATATTATTGCTAATGCGATTCAGAGAAATCCTGAACACAGACTTACTACCGCAGAAGAAGTTGCGGAATTTGTAGTTGATAATTACAGAAATAATTCTCACTGGATGACAGGTAATGTAATAGGTCTGGACGGCGGCGAAAGTATAGTTGAATTGTAATAAAATTTTTTAAAAGAGATTATTAGTAAAATGGAAGGTAAGTTAAATTCAGATCTGATCAGCAAAGATTCTGACCTTATCATGGATATTTCAGCAAAGGAAAAGCTTGAGCTGAAAACTCAGGAGCTGATGCCGACAATTCTTATCGGTCTCGGCGGAACGGGCAAGGAAACTCTTCTCAGGATCAGAAGGCAGTTCGTAGAAAAATACGGTTCCATTAATGACTTCCCGATCATTTCATATCTTTATATAGATACTGACAATGCGCCTTCCGAAGAAAGCGGAATTGCAAGAGAAAGAGATTATCTGATAAATGAAATTGACTTTCAGCCTTCCGAAAAAATTTTCCATCCTGTAAATCCATCGGAATATATATACAGAATTCAGGACGTCCCTCATATTAAAGAATGGCTGAGTACAACAGGCGAGATCGCGAAACTGGGCACCATGAATACAGGCGCAGGTCAGATCAGGCCTGCAGCGAGACTTGCTTTCTATCATAACTACGATGAGATAGTTTCTAAACTTACAGCTGCAAAATCGAGGATCACTGATTCCAAATCCATAAATACTGTTAAAGAATTTCATAAGATAAAAAATGTAAACACTGACAAGATTAATGTTTATGTAATTACTTCTCTTAGCGGCGGTACAGGTTCGGGAATGATACTTGACATGGGTTTTCTTATCAGAAGCATTTTCAGGAATCAGGCTGTCTCAACTTGCTATGTCGTCCTGCCGAAAATTTATCAGGCTTACGGCAAAGAGAGAGTATTTGCCAACGGATATGCAGCTCTGAAGGAATTCGAATACTATAATCTGAAAAATACATTCGATGTTTCATGGAAAAAAAATGAACCGCATAAATTTCAGCCCGGAGTTTTTGACGATACCTATATAATTGACGGTGAAAATTCAAAAAATCTTTCGCTGTCCGATCAGAACAACAGGGACATATATAAAATGTTAGCTGATACAATATTTCAGGATTTCTCGAATTCCGATTTTGCAAATTATAAGAGAGGAGTCAGGGTTAATCTTGTGCAGTATAAGCAAAGACTATGGCCTGATGATAACTCCGTAACGGACAACACTTATTCAAGAAAATATTCAACTCTCGGTCAGGCAACAATCTCCATTCCGGTTGACAGGATTATTATTTCATGCGCTTATAAACTCTGCGAGGAAATCATTAACTATTATCTGACTTACGCCGAAGGTTCACAGAGCGATGTTGATAACTATCTCATAGGCGAGTTTCTGCCGGAGCTTGGGCTGCTCGAGTCTAAAAATAAATTTCAGCTTCTTGATTCTCTTTACAAGTCAGGAGAGAAGACGTCATTACAGTCAAACATAAAGTCATTTCTCACTGCAATGCAGAATGACCTTGTAAGCGGTAAGCGCGGCGCTAACTGGTCAGCTTATCTTCTGAATGAGAAAATGAAATTTGACACAAATTTCAGGGATGATAATGATGTGAACAGACAGGGAATGTTTTTTACTCAGATACATTCAAACAGAACCAAGGATCTGCAGAATCTGATCGGAGACAGGGACAGAAATTCCATAGGTATGCTGGAAAGGAAAATAAATTCTCTCGTGAATGACTCTACAAGAGGAGTATTTTATGCCATCAATCTTTTAAGAAGACTTCAGTTTATTCTTACAGACGGTAATTTCGATTACATACCTAAATACGAAAAGGAAATAAAAGATCTTCAGTCATTAGTTACAAAGCTTGACGCTGACTTCAGAAGGAAATTTCAGGAGCTTAAGGAAGATGAAGCGAGGACGAATTTCAATGTGCTTAAGAAATCCGCTATGACCGGCAGTCTTGAAAAAGTTCTGAACGTCATGGAGGATTATTACAATACTCTTATAAAGCTTAAGTCAAGATATTATGCGCGCGAGATTTGCCTGAGAATTCTTTCACTTATAGAGACTAAAGAAAAGACTGCAAATGACAAGATCATTTCAAACGGCCTTATCCCCGATCTGAATAAACTTACAGGAAATCTCGGTACACTGAAAAATAATTTTCTGCAGAAATATAATCACTTCATTCAGAAACAGGAAACGAGTTTTAATCTTATGGTCTATGAGCCCGATGAAGTAAGCAACGAATATTATGTAAGATATATCGGTACCGGACAAAAGGCATTTGAGAACATAAAAAATCTTTCAAACAAACTTCTTAAAGATCTCGGAGCGTCGGATGTAACGGACATTGTAAATATTCTGAGAGAACGCGATGCGAAACTTATAGAATCCAAGATGCTGAATTTTGCCAGGAAGCATTTTGAAAATATAAGAGAGGATTACAATATTACAGATATACTTTTTGAAAAAGATTCCATAAGAAGCGAATCAAAAATCAGAGGCATGTTCAATCAGGCATTCCCTTGGATGAGAACCAGAGAGATCCCGGGAAGTTTTAAACTTGACGAGTCGGCAAAGAAATATTATATCGGAATAAAAACAAACACGCCTTCTTTTAAAAAATTTCAGACGCTTATTCAGTCCATTGCAGGATCATCAGTGGAATTCAAGGATTCCGCTGACAATTCTTCAATTACTTTTTATTCAGAGTGGGCTGGATTCCCTTTATTTTATTCTTACACAATTGCGGAAGAGATGAAACCGTATTACAAACAGCTTTCGCAGAATCACAATGTAGATCTTCATATTAACAAAAACTATTTTATTTATCACGATATCATCCCTCTCAATGATGATGAAAAAATCAGGCTTGATGAAGCATATAAAGCATACATACTCGGACTTATATTCGGTGTATTTGACATAATTCCCGAGACTGATTCATCAAGGGCGATTTACAAATATACAAAGCAGGAAGGTATTACCGTAAAAAGAGTGGAGCAGCTTGGCGTTGAGTCTCGGCTAATCAACAGACTTTTTGAAGAACAGGGAAGAGACGCCTTGAGATACAGAATTCTTAAGGATGCTGAAGCTGTTCAGGATAAATTTTTTAAGGCTAATAAACTTGCCGAGATGCTGGCAATTTATGAATATTATTATGATGTAATTTACATGCCAGCTGAATATGAAATTGCGGGTGAAGCAAAAAGGAAAATTGAAACTTATCAATATACAATTCTCAGAAACCTTTCACGAGAAATTGAATCCAAAATTCCGATTCAGGAAAAGGAAAAATTTATTGAAAAAGTGGTTTCATTTAAAAAATTTCCTGATACTTATTCTTTTCTGTGCGGTGACGGTGAAAAGAGAGTTTTGAGAGTAGAGGAAATATTAAGTAAATCCGAAGGTGACGAAAATTCTTCTAAGCAGTCAAATCAAACAAATACAGGCTTAACAAAGGACAGGCTTAAGGAGATTAAAGAAGCGCATGAAGAAGGGCTCATCTCAGCAGAGGAATTTGAAAAAGCAAAAAAAGAATTTTTAAATTTATAAAAATGCCTACATACGATTACAGATGCGACAGCTGCGGACATTTTTTTGAGAAGTTTCAGTCGATGAAAGAAGAAAAATTAACCAAGTGTCCGCAATGCGGAGAGGAAACATTAAAAAGACTTATAGGAACCGGAAGCGGTCTTATCTTTAAAGGCAGCGGGTTCTATCTTACCGATTACAAGAACAAACAGACTGAAACAGCATCTGCATCATCAGCAGAAAATAAATCCGGATCTGATTCAATAAAAACCGAACCGTCAACCAAAAAATCAACTTCAGGCGAATCGTCACCGGTTACAAAAGAAAAATCCGGAACAAAGGAAAAGTCCGGAGCAAAGTCTAAACCTGCTGAAAAGAATACATCTTCAGCCTGATAATGTTAGATATAAGTTAAGTTATTATTTTTTCAGTATATATCTGTCTAGATTAAAATTTTCACCCAGGTAGTGTTTCCTCACAAGCTCATCTTCAGCAAGTTCTTCAGCTTTACCTGATCTGAATATTTTTCCGTCAATAAGTATATAAGCTCTGTCAACAATTGAAAGAGTTTCATGCACATTATGATCAGTTATCAGAATACCAATCCCGCGGTTTTTCAGATTGGCAACGAGTTTCATAATTTCTTCCGATGCTATAGGATCTATTCCCGCAAATGGTTCATCAAGCAGAATAAATTTAGGATCAGTTGCGAGGCATCTGGCAATTTCTGTTCTTCTTCTTTCTCCCCCGGAAAGCACATAACCTTTTGAATCAGATATTTTCCTGATATTAAAATCATTAAGCAGATTTTCGCATTTATCTTCCCTTTCCGCCTTATCAAGTTTCATAAACTGAAGCACAGACATAATATTATCCCTTACAGTCATATTTCTGAATACAGAAGGTTCCTGCGGCAGATATCCAATCCCGAGATTTGCTCTTTTATACATAGGGTACGAAGTAATAACTTCTCTGTCAATTTCAATTTCTCCTTCGTCAGGTTTTATCATTCCGCAGATCATATAAAAAGTAGTGGTCTTGCCGGCGCCGTTTGGTCCGAGCAGTCCGACAATTTCTCCCTGTTTCAGTTGAAGAGATACATTATTGACAACCCTCCTCTTCCTGTATTCCTTTACTAACTTATATGATTTTAATTCACTCAATCTGTATGTTTTTATTTAGTAATTTTTATTTCTGACAAGCTTAAGCATTTCCTTAACTGCATTTTCAAGACCAGTAAATACCGCTCTGGAGATAACGGAATGTCCGATGCTTACTTCCTGAATTTCAGGGATATTTACAATCGGCATTATATTTCTGTAATTAAGACCGTGTCCCGCAGTTACGATCAGTCCCTGTTCCGCAGCCATTGTAGAAATGACAGATATTTTACTCAGCTCTGTCAGGATATCTTTTTCAGTTCTCATATTGGCATACTTTCCTGTATGGATCTCAATTATATCTGCGGACAGACCGACCGCAAGATCAACATTTGCTGGATCCGGATCTATAAAAAGACTTACAAGAATATCCTTTGATTTAAGTTCTTTTATATAATCCTTATACATTTCTTTTCCGGCAGTTAAATTTAATCCGCCCTCCGTTGTAAGTTCGCTTCGCTTTTCCGGAACAAGCGTTACAATTTCCGGCAATGTCTCAATGGCTATCTTCAACATTTCATCCGTAGCAGCCATTTCGAGATCGAGTTTGGACTGGACTGTTTCCTTCAGGAGTCTAAGATCTCTGTCATTTATGTGTCTTCTGTCTTCACGGAGATGACACACAATTCCCTCAGCGCCTGCAAGTTCACAAATACCCGCAGCTGTTACAGGATCCGGTTCAATTTCACCCCGGGCTTCTCTTAATGTCGCAACATGATCTATATTGATTGCAAGTTTCATTATTTTATGAAAAAATTATTTTAAAAAAATAAATTAAAAAAATCACTGATACCTATGCCGTAAATTTCTTTTGAAGATCTGAGCACTGAAATTCCGTCTATGAAAAGCATTACTAACCAGTGAAGAATCCAGCAATAGAGGAATGATCCGCTTCTGAGTGCCTGTATGCCGAGTATTATACCGGCAAAGATCGAAGCAAATAATTCTATTTCCGGTTTTCCCTTATGTAAAATAAAAAACGGGATCATCTGAATGAATATTGAATAGTAACCGAATTTTGATCTTAGTCCGAAAAGCATATATCCTCGCCAGAGAAACTCCCATCCGAGCATATATATTAAAATACAAAATTCATAAAACACAAAATTCCCGAAACTTTCCTTAACTCTTGCTCCGCCCTGTGGATAAGCTGATGCAAAGACAGGAGTTGCTGAAACTATCCAAACTGTTATCAGCATAACAACAAGAAATATTCCGGATGTAATAAATCCGAATTTTTTATCTCCCCACGTAAATCCGTAATCCTTTAGCTTTTCTTTAAACAAAAACTTAACCGCAAGAACCGGCAAAACAAACATTAGTAATCCGTCAGTCAGAAACCAGTAAACTCTTGAAAGAAACTTATCCTTTCCGAAATTCTGATAATAAAAATTCGGAGATGCAAACTCCATTGACAGAAATATAATTATCGATACTGACAGAAAAATAAATGTTACTTTAAAATCAAGTTTTTTTATTTCAATGATCAGTTCACGTATTTCATTCTTCAGGTATGGGATCAATTCTGCTGTTTTTTCTTGATAATATACTGAAGTTTCTGGGGTTCGGATTTAAGCAAACTGGTATTATCAGGCAGCTTAATTTCAGGGATTACGAAACCGAGAGTATCTTCCTCAATATTCTGATATTCTACATTTATAATAATTTCACCGGCAGTAGTCCGTGCAAGCTCATCCACGCCGCCTCTTAACGACACATTAATTTTTGGCGGGATAAGCAGAACTTCCTTATCTTCAGGTAAATTCAAAATTACTACTTCAACGTCTTCAAAATTTTTCTCAGCAGAAAGCTGAACTTTAATATAATATTCAATCACCGGATTTTCAATTTTCAGAAGATTATGCAGCGTATCTTTCAGGCCGATCACACCGCTAAGATCTGTATTCACATTATTAAAAATTCTGGTCTCTGTAGGAATGGATTTGATCCTGTTCAGAACATAAGAAGCGCCTTGTATTGAAACTGAATCAGGATTTAATTCAGGTTTTCCTACTATACTGTATCCTTCTTTAAGATTTACGATTATATTATTTTTTACCGGTACTCTCTTTTCGGAAACTTTATCAAAACTTATCTGAATGGTATCAGGATTAATTTCAAGAACGGAAATGTCTGACTGAAGCTTTAACCTTTCATTAACAAACTGCTCGGTAATTATCCTTGTATCCTTTTTGATTTTCGTAATGTCAATATTATATGCAAGATCTTCCGAGATCAGAATATTCATCAGATTCCAGCCTTTACCTCTTAGCTTTACATCTATTGAATTGGGTATCTCTTCTGCCAGTGCCTGTGATTTTGAAGATGTGACATTAACAGGGATTGAAAGATCAATTGAGAAACTCTGGTTAAGATTTATATACATCCACAGTATGAGAGCAAATATAAAAGCGATAATAATTATACCGATATTCTTTTTCATAAAATGGATTATTGTACGAGCTGTGATTCCCAGTTATCGTTTCTGAGTTCATTTCTGAATGTACTGTTAACAAGCCAGTAAACATCGGTTCCGGGCTGCAGTTCTATAAACACGCATTCACCGCCGCCTTCCACTGCATTATATCTCCAGATCTGATAACTTTTTGTTGCCGCCTGGAATGGAAAATTATCAATATCATCCGGCTTGCCGTAGACAATATAAATTCTTCCTCTGTCAGATTTCCAGCCTTCTTTAAATGACTCTTTGAATTTACTGTCAGCTTCTTTCACTCTCGTGAAATAATCAGATTTAAGTTTAACGTAAGGTGTACCGGAAGCATATTCTTTTGATTTCCAGAAGAGAAAAAGAAATTTTCTTTTCTCTTCGAGATTTTTCAGATCCTTAAAATTATTGATCTGCTGTGAAGTCATAATATAAGACATTTTACTGAATTCATCTTCAACATCTTTTGATGATTTTCCGGCAAATTCACTTCTTAGAAAATCATCTGCGTCACCTGTATTCACCTGCTCTTTACCAATGTTGAATACATAAAACTTTTTTTCAGTGCTTTTTGTAACGAGTCTGGCAGTATCATTCACAGTAATCTTAAATAAATAAGTTCCGCTGGTCAGACTGTCTATGCTGATCTTTCCGTAATCGACTCTGTCCGGAGAGCTTCTTTCGGCTGATTTAACTTTTGAGATCAGTTCTTCATTATTTACATTTAATACTGAATATTTAATCAAATATTTTTCAGAAATATTTTCAGGAAGAAGCCCGTAAATTTCCACATAATAATACATATCGGTCAGATTCATTCCGAAAAGTCCGGAAGGATTTGGGATAACATCCAGAGTATTTTTATAAAATATACTTGAGGTATTATCTGATTTTTTTATCATTGTCGAAAGCTCAATGTCACTAAGAGATAATGAAGAATTCTCTATCGGATTTACATTAATATCAGTTTCTAAAACATCTCTGTTCTCCGGATGATTAAAATCACTGCCGGTAATTTTCAGTTTGTATTTTCCGGGTTTTAATATATAGTTTATCTGGCCTACTAATTTCTGTGTAGCTGCATTCTTTGAAGTATCCTTTAATAAAGAAGGAGTCTTGTAGGAATTTGAAATAATAAATTCATTTGTCGCAATATCAAGTATGTTTATTTCTATCATTGCCGCGCCTTCAAATCCGTTATCACCTGTTTCATGTTTCAGGGAATTCTGATTCACCGAATAGTAAAATTCAAGTACTGATGTTTCCCCTTCACCTTTAAAAAGCGCATAGTCAAAATTAAAATATATATCTTTTCCCGCAATATTATTAGCGGAAAATATAAATGTTAAAATTAATATTCTCAGGACTGCTTTCATATAATTATTCAAAGAATTTAAAATTTATAGGTGATTAAATATATTGATTACCTTTGTTTAATGAAATTAATTTAATAATCTGATTTCAAAAACATTAAATTGTTTTGTATTAATCTTAATACAAAAAACCCTCAATGAGATACAACTTCTTATATTTCTCTGAGGGCTGTAAATTTACAATTATGAAAAAAAAATCTTAACTTATCTTATAAGCATCATTTTCTTTGTTTCCTTAAAATCTCCTGCAAGTAAAGTATAGAAATAGATACCGCTGCTCAGGTCGTTTCCGGTAAACGTAACTTCTTTTGTTCCCGGAGTTACAACTTCATTGTTAACCAATGTTGCAACTTCCTGTCCG
>DDUU01000025.1:0-21841 GCA_002344965.1 Candidatus Tepidiaquacellales bacterium UBA2330
TAAGCGTATGCTGCTGATGAAGTAAATATGTTCAGTACTTTTTCCATATGAGCTCCGGAAAGCTCCGGAGACTCGGACGATTGATATTAATTTCTTGTTGATTTAAGATATAAAAATTTTATTGACCGTAACTATTTCTCCCCATTGTCAGAGAGTGTTTCAAAACTCTTCGAGACATTTCTTTTAGTTTTTGTTCTGCAAATATAATCATTTTCTCCCCCACATGTTTTGAGACACTCTCTGAAAAAGGGGGAGTTCAGTAACTTCATGCGCTTAGTCCTCACGTTAAATATAATTTAAACTGGAAAAATAGCTGCAAGAGACTCAGCTTGAGCGGAAGAATCTCCCTTATTCCCACCGACTCATATTTTACTTTCTCCTTTGCAAACATGTTGAAAAGTTTAATTTAAATGCAGTTTTATGATATAAATCATAGAATGAATTTAATATTCGCTATATCTTGACACAGGATAAAATGCCAAAAGTAAAAGAAAAAAATATAGCCGAAAAATGTTATCACTGCGGCGAGGATTGTAAAAATTCAGGTATTACATCGGAGGAAAAAAGTTTCTGCTGTGAGGGTTGTAAAGCTGTATATGAAATTCTCAAAGGTAATGATCTTTGCTCATATTATACTGATTATAATAAGGATGAAAAATACCCGACGAAACTTTCAGTTATTAAGTTTGAAAATAAATTTGAATATCTGAATGACACAGACATTCAGAAAAAGCTGCTCGATTTCAAAGACAATAAAATCTCAAAAGTCACTTTCATAATTCCTTCCATTCACTGCAGCTCCTGTATATGGCTGCTTGAAAAACTTTTTAAACTCAATTCAGGCATTAAATCTTCCGTTGTGGATTTTCCAAAAAAGTCAATTACAATTATTTTCGATCATTCAGCAATATCTCTGAAAGATGTAGTTGTATTAATTTCTTCGATTGGATATGAACCGCTTATTTCTCCCGAAAAAAATGATGATCAGATAAAGAGAGATGAGTTTAAAAATAAAGACCTTACTCTGAAAATAGGCATTGCAGGATTTTGTCTCGGCAATATTATGCTGCTAAGCTTCCCGGAATATCTATCAAATGGCGGTGAGATAGATTCGCAGTTAAAAAATATTTTTAACTATCTTAATATTCTTCTTTCACTGCCTGTTTTCTTTTATTCAGCTTCGGATTATTTTATCTCTGCATGGAAAGCGGTAAAGAAAAATTATATCAACATAGATTTCCCGATATCACTCGGTCTGATTGCTTTATTTGTAAGAAGTCTTTATGAAATTATTCTGTTTAACAATTCCGGATATATCGACTCGCTTGCAGGTCTGATTTTTTTATTATTAATCGGAAAACTATTTCAGAGTAAAACATATCAGACGCTAAATTTTGAAAGAGATTACAAATCATACTTTCCCGTTTCAGTTACGGTTTTAAAAAACGGAAACGAAATCAGCATACCGGTTGCAAAGCTTGAGACAGGAGAAAGGATATTGATAAGAAACGGCGAGATAATTCCTGCTGACTCAATTCTATTCAACGGAAATGCGAATATTGACTATAGTTTTGTAACAGGAGAATCAATGCCGGAGCAGAAAGTTATGGGTGAAATTATATACGCAGGCGGAAGACATTTCGGCAGCGCTATAGAACTAGAAGTAATTAAAACTGTATCACAAAGCTATCTCACACAGCTCTGGAATAATGATGCGTTTAAAAAAACTCAGAAATCAAACATTCAGAACCTCACTGATAAGGTTAGTAAATACTTTACTGTAATTATTCTTGCAATAGCATTCGGCTCAGGATTATTCTGGATTCGTGAAGATATTAATAAAGCTATAGACGCATTTACAACGGTACTTATAATTGCATGCCCTTGCGCATTCGCTCTGACCACGCCTTTCGCCTTCGGATATACGCTGAGAATATTCGGCAGAAATAAATTTTATCTGAAAAAGGGGAGCGTTATTGAAGACATGTCGAATATAAATACAGTAGTGTTTGACAAGACAGGAACTATAACAGATTCTGGAAATATTTCCGTTAAGTTCTTCGGCAGTAAGCTTTCCCATACTGAGCTTTGTCTTGTAAAAACTCTTGTGAGAAACTCCTCCCATCCGCTTAGCAGAAAAATTTTTGAATCAATATCATCTGAAGACTGCAGTGATGATCTTGAAGTTACAAATTTTGATGAATCTATTAGCGACGGCATATCCGGTATTGTCAGCGGTATACCTGTTAAAGTCGGTAATATAAAATATCTGCTAAAAGACCTCGACTGCTCATATTACGAAAGTGGTCATGAGTTCATAAAAAAACCGTTCTCGACAAATGTATTTATTTCAATTAATAATTTTATAAAAGGTTATTACTCATTCAGAAATATATACCGCGCAGGTATAGATAAAGCGGCAGATGAACTTTCAGAAGACTATGAACTTGCGGTGATAACAGGTGACAATAATTCCGAGATGAATAATCTTATTAAGATCTTCGGCAGCCGTGCAAAACTTTTATTCAATCAGAAGCCGCAGGATAAGCTGAATTATGTAAAAGAGATACAGTCCGTTTCCGGAAAAGTTCTGATGATTGGGGACGGACTGAATGACGCTGGAGCTTTGAAGCAAAGTGAGGTCGGAATTTCCGTTTCGGAAAATATTACAAACTTCCTGCCCTCATGTGATGCTATCATAGATGCAGATGAGATATCGAAAATTGGGAAGTTCATCCGGTTCTCAAAAACAACAATAAATATTATACGCGCAAGTTTTGTAATCTCTTTTGTTTACAACATTATAGGATTATATCTTGCAGCTCAGGGAATATTCTCACCGCTGGTTGCTGCCATTCTGATGCCTTTTAATTCGATTTCCATTATAGTAATAATATTTTTACTGACTAATTTCTTTGCGAAAAGGAGAGGTCTCGCATGAGCGCAATTATTATTCTTATATGCGTGAGCCTGACTGTAGCTGTGATTTTTCTGATCGCATTTATCTGGTCGGTAAGCTCAGGTCAGTATGCAGATAAATATACACCGTCAGTCCGGATGCTCTTTGATGAAAATGAAACTCCTGAAGATTTAAAAAAAGATAAAAGCTTACCGAAAAATATTAAGAAATTATAGATCACATTATGAAAAAATTTGACCCGAGTAATGCGATAAACGAATATCTTGTCTTTGGTGAATTTGGCGATGTCAATCCTTCGATCACAGATTCTTCAACTTTTACATTTCAGAATCCGGGGAAGATGGAAGAACTTTATAATCATGAAACAGAAGGGTGTTTTCTATATTCGAGGCACTGGAATCCAATCAATAAATATCTTTCAAATGCTCTTTCAAAAATGGAAGACTCTGAATCCTCACAGGTTACTTCATCCGGAATGGCGGCGATAAGTTCGGCAATTATGGAGATCTGCTCAACCGGTGATGAGATCATTTCAGGCAGAACAATATACGGCGGCACTTATGCGCTGTTTAAAAATTTCCTGCCAAAGCTCGGGATTAATGTAAAATTTATTGACATACATGACCATAAGTTAATTGAAAATTCCATTACGGATAAAACAAAAATTATTTACGCAGAATCCATAAGTAATCCATTGCTTGAAGTCACTGATATCCCGGCGATAAGCGAAATTTCAAAGAAGTACGGATTGAAATTTATTATTGATAATACTTTCAGTCCTATGATAATAACTCCCGTCCGTCTTGGCGCTGATATTACTATACACAGCATGACTAAATTCATAAACGGTACAAGTGACTGCGTGGCTGGATGTATATGCTCAACACATGATTTTATTGCAAGTCTTACGGATATTAATTCTGGCGCTACAATGCTTCTAGGTCCTGTTCTAGACAGTTTCAGAGCAGCGAGCATTTTAAAAAATCTGCACAGTCTTCATATCAGAATCAGAAAACACGGAGAGAACGCTCTCTTTCTTGCTGATGAATTTGAAAAGCTGGGACTTAAAGTTTACTATCCCGGATTAAAATCAAACAGACACTTTGAATTATATAACTCTATAAGAAATGAAGGATTCGGTTACGGAGGTATGCTTGCAATTGATGCCGGAAGTTACGAAAAGGCATGCGGTCTGATGACAAGGATGCAGGAAGAAAAAGTAGGATATCTGGCAGTAAGTCTCGGATACTTTAAGACACTGTTCAGTTCACCGGGTCACAGTACATCATCCGAGATTCCTGAAGAAGAACAGTTAAAGATCGGTCTTAGCAACGGGCTTGTTAGATTTTCAATCGGTCTTGATAATGATATTGTACCCACATTTGAAAAGATCAAAAAATGCATGAAAGAATTTAATATTATATAAAAAATAAAACGGAGATTTAAAAAAAATGGAGATGAAAAAATTCAGGTATGATAACAAGATCGTACGTGATTTTGCAATAGCCACAATAGTCTGGGGAGTCGTAGGAATGCTGGTCGGGCTGATCGTATCGCTTCAGCTCATTAATCCTGCTCTGAATATGGGAAACCAGTATACTACATTCGGAAGGATAAGACCTCTGCACACAAATGCAGTAATATTCGCTTTTGTAGGCAACGCAATATTTATGGGAATATATTATTCCCTTCAGAGACTCTGCAAGGCGAGAATGTACAGCGATATTCTGAGTAAGATTCATTTCTGGGGGTGGCAGACTATTATTGTCTCGGCTGCAGTAACACTTCCGCTGGGCATTACAACAAGCAAGGAATACGCTGAGCTTGAATGGCCGATAGATATACTTATAGCTCTTATCTGGGTTGTATTTGCAATTAATATGTTCGGTACAATTGTAAAAAGAAGAGAGAAGCATATTTATGTAGCGATATGGTTTTATATTGCAACAGTAGTTACGGTAGCTGTACTTCATATTGTTAACTCAATTGAACTTCCGGTTACATTTTTAAAAAGTTATCCTGTATATGCCGGAGTGCAGGACGCGCTGGTGCAGTGGTGGTACGGACATAACGCAGTTGCATTCTTTCTTACCACGCCTTTTCTGGGACTGATGTATTACTTTTTACCAAAGGCGGCAAACAGACCTATCTATTCCTACAGACTTTCTATACTCCATTTCTGGTCACTGATCTTTATATACATCTGGGCCGGACCGCACCATCTTTTATATACATCGCTTCCGGACTGGGCGCAGTCGCTCGGAACGGTTTTTTCCATAATGCTGATTGCCCCGTCCTGGGGAGGAATGGTAAACGGACTTTTAACTCTTAGAGGAGCATGGGATAAAGTCAGAGACAGCGCAGTGCTGAAATTTATGGTAGTTGCGGTGACTGCTTACGGAATGGCTACACTTGAAGGACCGTTGCTTTCCTTAAAAAATGTAAACGCTATTGCACACTTCACTGACTGGATTGTAGCGCACGTTCATATCGGCGCTCTGGGCTGGAACGGATTTCTGACATTCGGAATATTATACTGGCTGATACCAAGAATTTATAAGACGGATCTCTACTCACAGAAGATGGCGAATTTTCATTTCTGGATTGGAACGCTCGGAATAGTTTTTTATGCTGCGCCTTTGTACTGGTCGGGCGTAACGCAGTCGCTTATGTGGAAACAGTTTACGCCGGAAGGACTTCTTCAGTATCCGAATTTTCTTGAGACGGTGATAAAGATAATTCCGATGTATATTATGAGATCAATAGGCGGTTCGCTGTATTTATTCGGCGTACTGGTTATGGTTTACAATCTTCTTAAAACAGTTAAGTCAGGCAAACTCATTGCAAATGAAGATGCTGAAGCTCCGGCTTTAATAAAAGAATTACACGAAACATCAAAATACAAACACAGATGGATTGAGACCAGACCGGGAAAATTTGCGCTGCTTTCGACTGTTGTAGTATTGATCGGCGGAGCAGTGGAGATGATACCGACTTTTCTCATAAAATCAAATATACCGACTATAACAAGCGTCAAACCTTATACTCCGCTTGAACTTCAGGGCAGAGATATTTATATCCGGGAAGGTTGTAATAATTGTCACTCACAGATGATCAGACCATTCAGATCTGAGACCGAAAGATACGGAGAATATTCAAAGGCAGGAGAGTTTGTTTATGATCATCCGTTTCTTTGGGGATCAAAGAGAACAGGTCCCGATCTGATGAGAATCGGCGGGAAGTATCCGAATCTCTGGCACTATTATCATATGAATGATCCGGCTTCCATTTCACCCGGCTCCATAATGCCGCCTTATCCCTGGCTGCTCGAGCAGGAACTTGATATATCCACTACTGAAGCTAAGATAAACACAATGAGAAAACTCGGTGTCCCTTATAATCCGGATTATGAAAAAATTTCAAATACGGAACTGATAGATCAGGCGTCTAAAATTTCAGAGGATCTTAAGAAAAACGGAATCGAAGTTGAAAATACTAAGGAGATCATTGCGCTGATAGCTTACCTGCAGAGGATGGGTACGGATATTAAGGTCGATGCGACGACAGGTAAATAAATTATTGAATAATTAATTTAATTTTTAATTTAAATATGTTTAAACATTATTTCGAACTGATAGACGGTATTGAGATCTATCCCATTTTTTCTCTGATGGTCTTCGTAATATTTTTTTCTCTGACCTTCGGATTTATTCTAAAAACAGATAAAAAATATATTAAGGAAATGAGCACTCTGCCGCTGGAAGGAGATGATAAAAATGAAATATAATTTCATCATCAGGAGTCTGATTAAATATTTCATACAAATTCTGAAAATATCAGCAGCTGGATCCTTTGCTGTAATGATCATTGCAGAGCAGGCAATGTCTCAGACAGTTCCGGCGCCTGCACCCGCAGCCGATGCCGGATCTTATATGCAGATGATAATTTTAATTGTTTTGTTAGTTGCTTTACTACATGCTGTTTTCATACCGCTTCTTATCCCTGAAAAAACTCAGGAGGAACTTGCTTTGGCTGAAAGCGTGAAAAAAGAGAAATCAATCATTTCAGTTATCACAGATAAAATCACCGGACTGAAACCGTTAAATGAAGAAAAAGAACTTCTTATGAGCGATGACTATGACGGTATCAGAGAACTAGATAACAACATTCCGCCGTGGTTCAACATATTGTTTTACAGTACTATTGTGATAGCGGTTATTTATATGCTGAATTATCATGTCTTTAAAACAGGTAAACTTCCGTTTGAAGAATATACCGATGAGATCTATGCTGCTGAATTAAAAAGGGATGAGCTTATCAGAACCGGCGCTTTCATTAATGAAGAATCAGTTGAGTTAGTTACGGATGCTGAATCTCTCGGCATGGGAAAGAAAATATATATGGCAAATTGTCTTCCGTGTCACGGCAGTAATGCGGAAGGAACCGTAGGTCCGAATCTGACTGATCAATACTGGATCCACGGCGGCGGAATTAAAAATATTTTTAAGACAGTCAAATACGGAGTGCCGGTGAAAGGTATGATCGCCTGGCAAAACGTTCTGAATCCGAAAGGTATTCAGCAGGTGTCTAGTTATGTGATCTCGCTAAGCGGAACAAATCCTCCGAACGGTAAAGGACCGGAAGGAAATTTATATTCAGAGTCATCCGATACTTCTGATGTTAAAAATAATTCGCTGAAGAAAACCGATTCAGCGAAAGTTTCCGGAAAGAATACTCTGAAAAATGCGGATACAGGTAAGGATACTTTAAAAAAATAAATTCAGATAAACAACTATTTATGACCGAAACGGAGACAGATATTAAAATTACAAACGGAAGAAATGACGAATCATTTAAAGATACGATCTCTATTGTAAATAAAGAAGGCGGCAGGAAATGGATATACCCGAAAAAACCATCAGGAAAATTTTATAATGCAAGAACAATATTAAGTGTATTTCTGCTTGCTTTCCTTTTCGGCACTCCATGGATAAAGATCGACGGGCATCCTTTTATGCTCTTTAATATAATCGAAAGAAGATTCATACTGTTTGGAACAGTCTTTACACCGCAGGATTTTTACCTGTTCGGACTGCTGATGATTTTTACATTCGTAATACTTTTTCTTGTTACTGCTGTGTACGGAAGAATATTCTGCGGCTGGCTTTGCCCGCAGACTGTTTTTCTTGAAATGGTATTCAGAAAAATTGAATATTTTATAGAAGGGGATTATATCCGTCAGAAAACCCTGAATGCATCTCCGTGGGATATGAAAAAGATTTTTAAGAAATTTTCGAAATACGGGATATTTTTTGTTATCTCGTTTGTGATAGCAAATACTTTTCTCGCATATATTATCGGCATTGATGAACTACTTAAGATAATAAGCGAGCCGGTAAGCGATCATCTGAGCGGGTTTATTTCGATTACGGTATTCACATTATTCTTTTACTGGATATTCGCCTGGTTCAGAGAGCAGGCATGCATTCTGGTATGTCCTTACGGCAGACTTCAGAGCGTGCTTCTTGATAAAAATTCCATTGTCATTGCATATGATAAACTAAGAGGTGAGCCCAGAGGGAAAGTTAAGGATAAGCAAAATCATAATCTCGGAGACTGCATTGACTGCAAACTTTGCGTGAATGTATGTCCGACCGGAATTGATATAAGAAACGGCACGCAGCTTGAGTGTGTGAACTGCACCGCCTGTATTGACGCATGTGATTCCATTATGGATAAAATCGGAAGACCGCGGGGACTGATCAGATTTGATTCAATGGAAAATATTGAAAGGAGATCAGGATTTAAATGGACGCCGAGACTTACAGGTTACACTTCCGTGCTTTCTGTTTTGCTGATTGCAATTATCTTTTTATTTTCAGTCAGAAGTGATATTGATATAAATATCCTGAGAACGCCGGGAATGCTCTTTCAGAATCAAAATGATGATAAAGTCAGCAATATGTATAACATTAAAATTTCCAATAAGACATATGATGAGAAAAAGATTGATCTGAAAATTAAGGAATCATACGGAGAGATTAAACTGATCGGCAATGATATTGTTCTGAAACCGCTGGATATACGCGAAGGCAGTATGCTGATACTACTGCCAAAAGAATCGATTAAGCTAACCAATACTCCGGTAAGTATTGAAGTGTTTTCAGACGGCGAGAAGGTGGACGAGATAAAAACAAATTTTCTGGGACCGCAAAATATTAAAAAATAAAAATGAGCTGGGGAATAAAAATAATATTAGTATTTATAATCTTCGCAGTAGGGCTTACCGCTCTTGTAATAATTTCAATCTCAAGGAATGTAGATCTTGT
This sequence comes from Candidatus Tepidiaquacellales bacterium UBA2330, assembly GCA_002344965.1. GTDB lineage: Bacteria > Bacteroidota > Ignavibacteria > Tepidaquicellales > Tepidaquicellaceae > UBA2330. Next base: position 9,250 of record DDUU01000025.1, read on the forward strand.
GCATGAGAAGTATTATGAGGAAGAGATAAATTATCAGAAACATATAGATATTCTCGAACAGTCCAAGACACTGAATGGTGACATAAATGTTTCTGTGGATGAGAATAATATTATGTTAAAACTTAATGAATCCGAAAAGTATAATAATCTGTCGGGCAGGATAAATTTTTACAGGTCTTCAGACGCTTCGAAGGATTTTTACTATGATCTGAACATTAATGAAAAAGGAGAGCAGGTTTTTCCTGTTAATGAAATGGCAAGCGGTTCATGGAAGCTGAAAATTGAAATGACCCGCGACGGAGAAAATTATTTTGTCGAAAAAAATATTTTCATAAACTGAAGAAAATGGAGCTAATCAGCGGATTTATTATCGGACTGTTAGGAAGTTTTCACTGTATTGGTATGTGCGGTCCGATTGCAGTTAGTCTTCCGGCGGATAAATTTTCAAAATGGTCATTCATCAGGGGAAGAATATTGTATAACTCCGGCAGGATCATAACTTATATGTCTCTTGGCGCAGTATTCGGATTAATCGGAAACCGTTTGAACTTATTCGGATTTCAGCAGGCTGTATCTATTGCTGTCGGAATAATTATCCTGTCCGTTGTTTTCGGAGGATTTTATTTAAAGAAAAATAGAATGCTGAATTCACTGCAAAGCAGAATAATCTCTTTCATAAAAAGAACTCTGAATATTAATTTCGACAGAAATTCTAAATCGTCCTATCTCGTGACAGGAATTGTAAACGGAATTCTTCCGTGCGGATTTGTTTATATCGGACTCAGCGGAGCGCTTGCCAGCGGTGAATTTACTGACGGAGCATTTTATATGATGATGTTTGGATTGGGGACATTCCCGTTAATGTTCGGAATATCTGTCTTCGGTAATTTCATTGGATTGAATTTCAGAAATGTCATCAGGAAATTTGTTCCTGCTTTTGCAGTGATACTTGCAGTACTATTCATTTTAAGAGGTCTGGAACTTGGGATACCATACGTCAGTCCTTCGCTGAAATCACATACAGAAATTGATAACACGGAATTACAGTGTAATTAATTCCGGATAATAAAATATTGTTCTTTTTAATATCGAAATTTTCTTTCACGTATTTATTTTCGCGTAATATTTTTTTTAATTTCTGAGACTCTCATGCCGGTATTTTAAATGTAAGGTATAAATGAAAAATTGATTTGCTTCTTAATTGTAATTTATATTCATACGAAGTAAATTAATTGCAATTGAACACAATTTTTAATTCAAATGCGTAAATTTCATTCACCTTCCTGTGAAACCTGCAGCGCCAGATTTCAGTCTGTATTTTGTGATGTACCTGAAGACGAGGTTTCTTTTATTTCTGACAGTAAGCATTGCAATTTATACTCTAAAGGTCAGACAATTTTCAATGAGGGAAACTATCCTTCGGGTTTGTTCTGTATAAATAAAGGCAGAGTTAAATTATCGCAGACAGGATTTGAAGGCAAGGAGCAGATCATACGTCTTGCAAAGGACGGTGATGTAATGGGTTACAGATCGCTGATCAGCGGTGATCCGTACTCAGCTACCGCTACTGTAATGGAAGATTCAAAGATCTGTGTTATTCCCAAGAGTATATTTTTTGAACTTCTCAAAAAGGATGTAAAGCTAACGGGAAAAATTATGAAACTCCTTGCAGACGATTTGAAATTTGCTCAGAACAAGATCACTAATCTCGCGCAAAAACCTGTTATTGAAAGACTGGCAGAAACGCTGCTGATGCTTAAAGAATATTACGGAATCAAAGATGAAGACGCCTATCTGAATATAACCATTACCAGGGAAGAAATTGCAAACATTGTCGGAACCGCTACAGAAACCGCCATACGGCTTTTATCCGAACTCAGAAAAGAGGGTATTCTCGAAATAGAAGGAAAGAAAATTAAGATATTAAGAAGCGAAGCATTGCTAAAGCTCGCTAATCTTTATGACTGATAATTTTAATTTACTTTTATGTTTGAGAAATTCTCTGATTCCTTTTTAAAGGATTTTGACCTCGATTTTTTAATTAACAGATTCAGTAAAAATAATTTTCATACTTTTCTCAAAGGTGATAAAATTGTATCTCAGGGGAGCTCTCCTGCCGGTGTTTATTTTATACTTACAGGAAACATAGAAGCCGGGACAGTGCTGCCCGACGGAAATTTTATAATTAAATATGAACTTTCAGCGGGTGATATTCTGGGTATTGAGGATGTTCTCAGGGATGAAAATTATGTTTATTCAGCTATTGCAGCGTCGGATACAAATGTTATGATAATTCCCAAAGATGAATTTGTCTCCGTAACCGGAAAAAATGATGAATTTAATATCTGGCTTCTGAAATATCTCAGCAAAAGAATCGGAAAATTTGAATAGACAATTACAGATTATTGCTATCAGTAATTCTTTTTATTCAGCTCCGCATTTTCATCCGCGATGCAATCTCTCCAATCACAGTCTCAGAATGTTTGATGGAATTTTCTATGAAATACTTATCCGTGTTTATTCCTCCGCAGACAACACCCGCCAGAAAAAGACCTTTGACATTAGATTCAAATGTCTTTCGGTTAAATACGGGACACATCTCCCTGCTTATCTTTATTCCGGTTTTCTTTAAAAATGAAAAATCCGGATGATAACCGGTCATTGAAAATACAAAATCATTATCGATACCTGTTATTTTATTTTTATTCCGTATAAAAATTTTATTAGGAGTAATCTTTTCAACAATCGTATTGAAATAAGTTTTAACTGATCCTTCGTTAATCCTGTTTTCAATATCCGGCTTTACCCAGTATTTGACGGAAGGTTTTATTCTGCTTTCTCTTATGATCATCGTTACGTCAGCTCCGATTCTGAAGAGCTCTAAAGCAACGTCCACAGCGGAATTACCGGCGCCGATAACAGCAACCTTATGTCCGCTGTAAGGATGAGGTTCGTCAAAATAGTGTTTTACTTTAGGCAGTGATTCGCCCGGCACTTTCAGAAGATTCGGATTATCATAATATCCTGTAGCAATAATGACAAATTTCGAATGATATATCGCTTTGTCAGTAATTACGGTGAAATACTTTCCGGTCTTACTTACTGATTCAGCTTTCTCATAAGTATTTATATTCAGAGCATATGACTCTTTTACCCTTCTGAAATATTCCAGCGCTTCTCTTCTGTTTGGCTTAATGCCGTGAGAGACAAATGGCACTCCGCTCAGCTCAATCTTTTGTGAAGTCGAAAAGAATGTCATGTTAGTGGGATAATTAAAAATAGAATTTACCACGCATCCCTTTTCAATTATCAGATAAGATATATTATTTTTTTTAGCTTCAATACCGCATGCAAGTCCGATGGGACCCGCACCAACAATTATCAGATCTGTCAAAAAATTTTCTTTGATGGATTTTTTCATATCTGTGTAACCTGAATCATGTTTGCGGAATCTGAATGTGAAAACGGCATAGGTGATATTATAACAATCCTGTCGCCTTTCTTCAGAATTTTGTTTTCAAGAATTTTCTCAAAGATCATATCTGTGGTCTGTTTTAAATCTTTGCTTCTCTTTATGAAAATAGATTCTACACCCCAGATAAGTTTACACTTTTTAATAATACTGACAATGTTTGTAGCAGAAATTATCTGCGCATTCGGGCGGTGATTTGACAATAAAAGCGGTGACTTGCCTGTGTGAGAGATAGTTATAATTGCTTTTGCATTTACCCTCGTAGATATTTCCGCTGCAGAGTTACAAATTGTATGCAGAGTGTTTTCGGGCGAATCCTCTACAAACATATCCTTAAAATAAATTGATTTTTTTATAGTTTCTGTTTTCAGAATAATTTTTTTCATAGTGTTTACCGCCAGAACAGGATATTTGCCTGTAGAAGTCTCCGCAGAAAGCATAACGCAGTCTGTACCGTCGAGTATGGCGTTTGCAATGTCGGATGCTTCAGCTCTTGTCGGACCGGGATTTTCTATCATTGATTCAAGCATTTGTGTCGCCGTGATCACCGGCTTAATGGATTCATTGCATTTCTTTATTATCCTTTTCTGAATGATCGGAACTTCCTCAGTAGAAATTTCAACTCCCATATCTCCCCGTGCTACCATTATCATATCCGATTCCCTGATGATGGAGTCAATATTCTCAACAGCTTCGGATCTCTCAATTTTTGCTATCAGAGGTATTTTACTGTTTTTGGAACTGAGAAGTGATCTGACATATTTTAAATCATCCGCGCTTCTTACAAAACTAACAGCAATGAAGTCTGCATTATTTCTGATGCCGAAATCAATATCACGCAAATCTTTTTCGGTAAGTAAAGGAAGATTGAGTTTCATGTTCGGCAGGTTGATTCCTTTTTTCTCCTTTAAAATTCCTCCGGAAATTATCTCACATTCAATAATTTTTTTAACAGGTTTCATTGATACAACGCGGAGTTTTAATCTTCCGTCATCGAGAAGTATTATCTGATTTTTACTCAGATCATTAATAAGAGTAGGGTAGTTAGTGGAAAACATTTTAACGTTTCCCTTTATCTGTTCAGATGTAATGTTTACCATCTCTCCTTCTGCAAGAAAAATTTCTCCGTTTTCAAGATTACCGACCCTGATCTTCGGACCGGAAATATCCTGAATTATAGCAATCATTTTACCTTTGATCTTACCGGCTTCTCTTATTGCCTTAATATATTTTTTATGAATATCCTGTGTACCGTGTGAAAAATTCAGTCTCGCAGCATCCATTCCTGCGTCAATCAGCAAACAGATCTTCTCTACAGTATCAACTGCCGGACCTATCGTGCAGATAATTTTTGTTTTCTTATATTTCATTTATTGTGTATTTTAAACATAAATAAAATTGCCTCTCAAAATATCCAATCATAATCTTTATAAAAAGTTATTTGTAAATGAGCATACTCAAAGGAAAAAATGTTCTCATTACCGGCGCAACAAGCGGTATTGGAAAATCAGCAGCTGTTAAATTCGCCGAATGCAAATCCAATCTGATTCTCTTAGGCAGAAGGAAGGACAGACTTATGGAATTATCTGCTCAGCTGATAAAGGAATTTGAAATAAATATCGAATGCATTCAGGCTGATGTCAGAGATTTTAAAAGCTTATCCGGAATTATAGAATATCAGTCTGAGCTGTTTAAAACTACTGACATTCTGGTTAACAATGCGGGACTTGCAAGAGGCTTCAGTCATATCTCCGCTGGAGATATAGCGGACTGGGATGAAATGATAGATACAAATTTAAAAGGACTGCTTTATGTCTCAAGATGCATCGTGCCGTTTATGATTAAAAATAATTCCGGACATGTAATTAATATAGGATCAATAGCGGGAAGAGAAGTCTATCCTAACGGTAATGTTTACTGTGCAACCAAGCATGCAGTGGATGCTGTTACAAAAGGTCTTCGAATGGAACTTGTAAACACTGATATAAAAGTTACATCTATAGATCCCGGTCTTGTGGAAACAGAATTCAGTCTTGTCAGATTCAGAGGAGATACTGAGAAAGCCGGAGCTGCATATAAAGGAATGAAACCGCTTACTCCGGATGATGTTGCCGAAGCAATAATTTTTGCCGCTTCGCGTAATGATAATTTTGTTGTTGCTGAAATGGTTTTACTGCCGAAAGCGCAGGCAGGCGTGTTGGTAATTGACAGAAAAAATGTGTAGTGTGAACTTTGCCCATTGTTTCAGTATAGTAAATGTTTGCTTCTTATTGATTTGAAATTATCAAGCTCATCTTTATATCCTGAGAATATTTCGTCAATTGAGTCTCCTCTCTGTACGGCAATTCTTAACCTGTCAGTGCCTGCCAGTTTATCTAAAAATTTATTCTTCTTTATTTCAAATCCCGGAAAAAGTTTATTCAGACTGACAAGTAAAGCTATACCTGTTTTAACAGGTTCAAACATTTTCTTATCCGTAACTTTTATGTAAACCCCGCTGCACTGCTCTCCGACATATTTCGGAGGATTGGAAGGACTTGTAATTGTAGTCGGTACGAAATCAATTTTTTCAAAAGTTACTCCCTTTAGTCCGAGTGAATTCATTTCCTCAGCAAGAATACTACCGTCACAATACGGAGCTCCGACATATTCAAATGGCCTGTCAGTTCCTCTTCCTTCTGAAAAATTTGTACCTTCGAAAAGGCATGTTCCGAGATAAGCGAGAGCCGAAGAAGGAAAATAAATATTAGGAGAAGGTTTAATCCAGGGAAGATTCAGTAAACCGTAATCTGTTTCTCTTGAATAGTTTTGCATGCGGCTGATAAAAAGTCTGCACTCATTATTAAAATATTCAGCATTAATATATTGTGCAAGCTCTCCGCAGGTCATGCCGTAAGCGATCGGTATATCGATCATTCCTACAAATGAATCCTGATTGCCGTCAAGCATATATCCGTCGGTATAATTACCGTCAGGCATTAAGGGTCTGTCGCATACAATAAATTCTTTCCCAAGTTCAGTTGCCGCTTCCATACAGTAAAACATTGTATTGATGAAAGTATAAAACCTCGCTCCTACATCCTGAATGTCATAGATCATTACGTCCGTATCAGCAAGATCACCGGCCTGAGGTTTTTTTGAATTACCATAAAGTGAGATTACGGAAAGTCCTGTATTTTCATCTGTAAAGTTTTCATCTCTGTCATCGCCTCTTAGCCCGTGCTCAGGAGTAAATATTTTTAAGACACTTGATGACTTTATTAATTCGTCAAGAAAAAACTTTCCGTCTGACATAACCCCGCTTTTATTTGTGATCAGTGCTGCTCTTTTACCTTTAAGTTTATCCTTATGATTAAGCAGAAGATTCTCATTACCTAATAAGAATTTATTTTCATTCTTATAATTTTTTACATCAGTATCAGCTTCAGAAAATGCAAAAAATAAAAATACTGCCGTTATTAAAAATATGTATCCTAATTTCATTTAAAAAATTTTTTACAATATAAACTTCCCTTAAACTAATTAAAATAAAAAATGCAGTTAAAAAATATCAACTGCATTTAAAAAAGACAGATCTTATAAGAAATTATTTTTTTAATTTTTTGCCTTCATTCATTAAATACTGAGTCACAAGCCTGACGCCTGTGCCTGTGGCATTTTTAGGATCATAATCAGTTTCAGATGATCTCATTGCTGTTGCAGCGATGTCAAGATGAGCCCAGGGATAATCACCGATAAATCTTTTTAGAAACATTCCGGCAAGTATAGTGCCGGCCTGCTTTACAACACCTGAATTTCTAACATCTGCTATATCAGAATCTATCATCTTATCATATTCATCCCATAGAGGCAGCTGCCAGACTCTGTCATATGTCTGATCGCCTGCTTTAATAATTTCATCAACCAATTTCTGATCATTACCCATTACAATTGAAGCAACGCTTCCTATCGCTATAACGCTTGCTCCGGTAAGAGTTGCAAGATCAATTACTGCTGCAGGTTTGTATTTCGATGCGTAAGATAATGCATCAGCCAGAATCAGTCTTCCCTCGGCGTCAGTGTTGTCCACTTCAATTGTAAGACCGTTATATGCTTTAATAACATCACCGGGTTTAAACGCTTTGCCATCAGGCATATTTTCTACGCAGGGAATGAGTCCTATTACATTCAGTTTCAGATCAAGCTGCGTAATCGCATTAAATATACCAACCACAGCAGAAGCTCCTCCCATATCAAGTTTCATCATTGCCATTCCGGCCGATGGTTTAATAGATATACCGCCGCTGTCGAAAGTTACGCCCTTGCCGACTATTACATAAGGTTTGTCATTTTTTTTACCGCCTTTGTATTCCATGATTATAAATTTCGGCTGATGTTCACTTCCCTGAGCTACGCTGAGTACTCCCCGCATGCCCAGTTTTTCTATCTGAGATTTATTGAGTATTTGAGCTGAAAATTTATTCAGCTTGGCCAGCGCCATAACTCTCCTTGCAAGCTCTGCCGGAATCATCACGTTTGAAGGTTCATTTCCCAGATCTCTCGCCATATTTGTAGATTCACCAATGATAGTCCCGGTTCTAATGCCTTCCTGAATTTCTTTTGCATATTTCCCGAGAGAATTATACTGTGAGAAAAGAATAATTTCCCTGATATAATGTATTTCCTGATCTTCCTTTTTAGTGTAGTATTTATCGAATGAATATAAAGCGAGAAGGGAACTGATGGTCTGCGCTCTTGTAATATCCTCTATCTCAACACCTTTAAGAGTAAGGTCCTGAAGTATTTCAACTGCAACGGTTTTTATTTTATGCGACTTAATTTTTTTTATCCCGCGGGCGGTTGCCTTACGTACTTTTTCAAGCGTTAATTTTTCCTTTAATCCCAGACCTGATAAAATTATCCTGTGCTTATCAGTATAAACCAGAACTGTCTGCTTTTCCTTTCCTTCAAAATCCTCCAGACTGATACCTGCAATTTTGCAGTTAAGTAATTCCTCTATGAGCCTTAATTCCTCTTTAAATAATTTTTTATCTTCGTAACACAGAAAAATGTATGCCTGAGCTTTTAATTTTTCTATCGATGTTTTTTCAAAAATGATTTTCATTTTAGCTTTAAGTTTATTATATATAATTTTTAAGGTCTTTCAATATTTTGTCTTTCAATTCAGGGATTGTTGTTTCTTTTACATTAGAACCTGCTGCGTTCTTATGCCCTCCGCCGCCGTATTCCTTTGCCAGTCTGCTCATATCAATATCACCTTTGGATCTGAATGATATTTTTATATTATCTTTTAATTCGACAAGTACGATTCCGATTTTTATACCTTCAATGTTCATAAGTAAGGATGTGAATCCTTCTATATGCTGAATGTCAAGCCCGAGGGATCTGAAATCATTCTGAGTTACGACGCCTGTTACGACTTTGTTATCATAATAAAACTCAAAACTTTCTATGAACATTGCCATAAGTTTTAAATTCTCTTTTGATGTAGTGGCAAAAATATTTTCATAAAGTGCAACAGGATCCGCGCCTTTGTCAATAAGATCAGCACAGACACGGAAAACATCAGATGTAGTCCGTGGAAATCTAAAGGACCCGGTATCTGTCATTATGCCGACATAAAGAGATGAAGAAATATTCTGTGTTAAATATTTTTCATCATCATCTTTAATATAATCGTAAAGTATTGAGCAGTTGGAAGGATACTCAGTATTTGAAATATATAAAGTAAATTTACCGGGATCTAATCCTGTATGATGATCAATGCAGAGTTTTTTCGCTTTTGACGACTCAATATATTTTTCAAGAGATTTTGTTCTTTTTAAATCATTTGTATCAAGTATAACTATAAGATCGGCATTTTCAAGAAGTGAAATACTTTCTTCTTTGTTTTCATAAAAAACTTTTATTGAATTACCGGGATCCATGAATTTAAAATTGAAAGGTGTTTCGGAGTGATTAATAATTACCGGATCTTTTCCTTTTAATCTGAGATATTCGGAAAATGCCATTACGCTTCCTATTGCATCTCCGTCCGGAACTACATGTGTTGTTAAAATTATTCTGCTGCTTTCATCGACAAGCTTTCTTACATCCCTGAAGTTATTCTGCAATTTACTATGTTTGGTGAAAAATATATAAAATAATTTATTCAGCTAACTATAACAATTGCAAATTTTCACATCACCACACACCTGCTCCAACTTCAAAAATATAATTTAGTCTGCTTATGGAGGTAAAGCCGGTGTTTTTAATGCCTATTCTGACTCCCCAGAAATCAGAAATAACGCTGAGGAATTTCAAAGGAGAATATTTTATGTTTGCCCTGAACTTCAGTCCGAGCTCCATCGCAAAATCCGTTTCAGTAATCAGCTTAGCATTCTGCAGAGAATCCTTTTCTTCGCTTCTGTTAAACTCTACGCCTGCGGAAATATAAGAATCCATAAATCCTGAAGCGGAATTAGTGTACAGAAAACTAAATCCCTGATCACGGAAATAAACATCCTGCGCATAAATTCTGTTGACTAACCATCCGCCGATGATCGGCATTTCCACATTCTTAACTATCAGTAAAGGAAAAGCTAAAGATATTCCGCTTATACCGTTATCATTGCGGTATGAAAATGCAAAGGATTTTATAACCTGTTCAGATTCAAAAAAATCAAGAAAACTGTAACTTTCTTCTTTTACTATCGGCCAAGTCTTTTGGGAATATCCTTCCATATCTTTTTTCAGGACAAGATCACTGCCGGCTTTTTCCGGTTTGGGCATAGGTCTTAATCTGTATACTGCATTCTTTCCGGCATACTCTCCGTTTTCGATATAATATTTTCTAATCGGACTGTCTTCCGGCAACGGAGGAAAGACCCTGTGCTCGGGCTTTCTGATCTTCTGCATATAACTCTCAAAAGAAGATGAGAATAATGTCCCGGTTCTGATTACGTCTCTTATGCCCCATGCGTCATTTACTCTATTGTTTACATCATATCCCGGAGAATAATATCCGTCTCCGTTCATATCAGTGCAGCTTGCATGTTTTCCCTCTTCTACTAAAATATGCATCGGCAGTTTAGTTTCAAAAGTTGTGGTATCTATTGAATAAATATTGTCATACCAGCTGAGCGCATGCGCTTTTCCGGTAGCTTCAATAAAGACCAGCTGGTATTTTGCAGTATCATTTTCTTTTAACTTTCTAATCAGGATCTTGAATTTTGCCTGTTCAGTATCATGATTATGCCCGCCGAGCCCCGCTTCGAATTTGTAATAATGATTATAATCAATATTAACAGCGCTGATTTTCGACAGATCCATTACTGAACTGTCAGGATGCATGAAATTTTTTTTTATTGCTGATCCGGAATTTTTATTTCGCGTGAGTATCTCTGTAATCTGATAATAAACAACCGGAGAGTCGCAATGTTCATCAAAAGGAAAATGAGAAGGAATTTTTATATTTTTACCGGAAGCAAGTTTCAATTCCGGTTCGTCAGGCGAAAACCAGAATATAGGCGCGCAGTGAGAAGCAAATTCCAGAAATGTCATTTTAGTTTTGGTACCTTTCCAGAAAGAAAATGCTTTTTCTTTCATTTCATTTTTTGATACCGGCTTAGAGGACTGGGAATAACTTTGGACGGAATTAAAGAAAGAAAGAAATATAAATAATATAAAATACTTTAGACTGATTATTTTAACCATTGAGAAATTGTAGTGTAAGAGTTTCAGATAATTTAATTAATAAATGAAACTATAAATAATCTATTACTGTGGCAATGGTATAAGGAAGAAATTTAAATTGGAGTTGTTAATGAGAGAAGGGTAAATGAATGTGATAAACGGTTTTAACCGTTTATCGCTACAGCTGCGGATCTTGACGGGAAGAGTTCAGTCTGATGTATTCGCCGATATTGCTTTCAGTACTTTTGTTATAAGTTTAATTCTGAAGATTATTAATAGCGATAAACGGTTTTAACCGTTTATCGCTGCAGCTGCGGATATTAACAGGAAGAATTCAGTCTGATGTATTCACCGATTTTGCTTTCAGTACTTTTGTCATCAGTTTAATGTTGTAGATTATTAATAGTGATAAACGGTTTTAACCGTTTATCGCTGCAGTAACGGATCTTGGTAGGAAGAGTTTGCTTTTAAGTATTCGCCAATTTTGCTTTCAGTACTTTTGTCATCAGTTTAATACAGTAGATTATTGATTTCGATAAACGGTTTTAACCGTTTATCGCCGCAGCAGTGGATCTTGACGGGAAGAATTCAGTCTGATGTATTCACCGATTTTGCTTTCAGTACTTTTGTTATCAGTTTAATACATTAGATTATTGATATCGATAAACGGTTTTAACCGTTTATCGCTGCAGCTGTGGATCTTGACGGGAAGAATTCAGTCTGATGTATTCGCCGATATTGCTTTCAGTACTTTTGTCATCAGTTTAATACATTAGATTATTGATATCGATAAACGGTTTTAACCGTTTATCGCTGCAGCTGTGGATCTTGACGGGAAGAATTCAGTCTGATGTAATCGCCGATATTGCTTTCAGTACTTTTGTTATAAGTTTAATGCTGAAGATTATTAATAGTGATAAACGGTTTTAACCGTTTATCGCTGCAGTAACGGATCTTGATAGGAAGAGTTTGGTTTTAAGTATTCGCCAATTTTGTTTTCAGTACTTTTGTCATCAGTTTAATGTTGTAGATTATTAATAGTGATAAACGGTTTTAACCGTTTATCGCTGCAGCTGCGGATATTGACGGGAAGAATTCAGTCTGATGTATTCGCCGATATTGCTTTCAGTACTTTTGTCATCAGTTTAATGTTGTAGATTATTAATAGTGATAAACGGTTTTAACCGTTTATCGCTGCAGCAACGAATCTTGACGGGAAGAGTTCAGTCAGAAGTATTCGCCGATTTTGCTTTCAGTACTTTTGTCAATAGTTTAATGTTGTAGATTATTAATAGTGATAAACGGTTTTAACCGTTTATCGCCGCAGCTGCGGATCTTGACGGGAAGAATTCAGTCTGATGTATTCACCAATTTTGCTTTCAGTACTTTTGTCATCAGTTTAATGTTGTAGATTATTAATAGCGATAAACGGTTTTAACCGTTTAT
>DDUU01000025.1:22069-75011 GCA_002344965.1 Candidatus Tepidiaquacellales bacterium UBA2330
GATAAACGGTTTTAACCGTTTATCGCCGCAGCTGCGGATCTTGAGAGGAAGTGTTTGGTTTTAAGTATTCGCCAAGTTGTAATGTTCTTGGCTGTTAAACGTTTATTTGTATTTTTTTAATTCATAAAAGTTTAATTTGCTTTGTTTAAAATTTTTTATGAATGCAATAGAGTTTGAAAACATTACGAAAAAGTTTGAAAACTTCATCGCAAATGATGATATAACTTTTTACATCAGAAAAAATGACGTTCATTGTATTCTTGGTGAAAACGGAGCAGGCAAATCCACCCTGATGAATATACTTTTCGGCATCTATAAAAAAGATTCCGGTAAGCTGAAAGTCTTTGGTAATGAAGTCGAATTTTCCTCTCCGCTTGATGCAATAAAAAATAATATTGGCATGGTCCATCAGCACTTTATGCTAATAGATGATTTTACCGTACTTGAGAATGTAATTCTTGGAAATGAAATTTCTAATAAATACGGTCTGGATTTTAAAACTGCTGAAGATATTCTTAATAAACTTATAGCAAAATACGATCTTGGTATTGACCTTAGTTCAACTGTCAGCAGTCTGAGCATTGGTCTCCAGCAAAAAGTGGAAATCCTGAAACTGCTTTACAGAGAATCTGAAATTCTTATTTTTGATGAACCAACTGCTGTCCTCTCTCCTGTCGAAGTAGATCTCTTTTTTAAAATTATTGAATCTTTCAAAGCAGACGGCAAAACGATTATTTTTATTACTCATAAGCTTAATGAAGTGAAATATATTTCAGACAGAGTGTCAGTTCTGAGAAAAGGAAAATTAGTTTATGAAGCGGATAATAATAAAAATAGCGCTCTTGCAATATCTGAACTCAGTAATGCAATTGTAGGTGATGTCAGTAATATCATAGTTACAGAGAATAGAAAAATAAATAAAAATGATTCACCAGCATTTGAACTGAACAATATATTCCTTTCTGTTAATAATGTCCGGAAGCTTAATGATTTATGTTTAAATCTTTTTATGGGAGAGATACACGGTATTTGCGGCGTAGAAGGTAACGGGCAAAGCGAGTTAGTTGATATTGTTTACGGACTTCAGAAAAATTTTACAGGACAATATGTTAAAAATGTTTCCGGTGGAATTTCAATTGTTCCTGATGACAGAAAAAGGAAAGGATTTATAAAGGAATTTAATATCGGTGAAAATATTTCTTTAAAAGGTGCAAATTTTATTTATCTCCCCGCTGATACTATAAATAAAATTTCTGATAAAATTATATCCGGTAATGATATTCGCCTCTCTGATAAAACTGCGCCAATGGGCAATCTCTCAGGAGGAAATCAGCAGAAAGTTATTTTTGCTAGAGAGACTATATCAGATAATAATATTCTGATTTTGGTACATCCGACAAGAGGTGTAGATATCAACGCAACTGCGTTTATACATAATGAAATACTTTTACAGCGTAATGAAGGTAAAGCTGTGCTTCTAATTTCATCTGATCTGGATGAACTCATTTCCCTCTCAGACAGATTAAGCGTCATGTATAAAGGAGAAATTACCAGAACATTTAACAGAGATGAATATTCAGGTTATATCAGATCAGAAAGCGAAGTAGAACCTGAAACAGATCCGGAATTTTTACAGATGTTAGGAAAACTAATGACCGGGATAAATGATTAGTAGAAAAAATCTGATAAACTTAATATCCGTAATTCTTTCAGTACTGATGACGGTTCTAATAGTCTTCTTTTTCTTGCTGATTCTTGGAAAAGATCCTTTTGAAATATTCGGAACGATTTTATCAGAGGTGTTTGCCGATGGTTACGGTATCGGGCAGACTTTATTTAAAGCAACTCCGCTGATATTCATCAGCTGCGGTTTAGCAATTTGTTTTCATGCCTCTCTTTTTAATATCGGCGCAGAAGGTCAGCTGAATGCAGGTTCATTTGTAATTGCTTTAATCGCGCTTAAGCTGGATTTTCTTCCTGCTTATGCAGTGATTATAATTAGTTTATTTTGCGGATTTCTTGTAAGCGGATTTTTTGGTCTTATACCTGCTTATATAAAAATTAAAAAAGATGTGAGCGAAGTTATTACTACTATTATGATGAATTTCGTAATTCTTGCTCTCGTAAATTATTTTCTGCTTGATTTTTTTGCCGTTCAGTCTACAATGAGAACTGAAAAAATAAACGAAGATCTTATGTTTTTGAAAATTTCTGATCTTGTGCCTTTCTTTCAGGGATCCACACTTAATTCCAGTTTCATACTTGCAGTTCTTGCTGCTGTTATTACTTATGTTTTTATTTACAAAACCGGATTCGGTTATAAGCTTCGCTCTGTAGGATTTAATGAGCTTGCCTCTAAGTATCTTGGTGTAAGAACAAACGGAGTAATACTAATTTCCTTTTTTATCGGAGCAGGTATCACCGCTTTTGCGGGAATGAATTACATTTTCGGGTATAAGGGATTTTACGAATTTGGATTTTCCAATAATATAGGTTTTACAGCAATTGCAGTTACTTTACTTGCAAAAAATAATCCAATAGGAATTATTTTCTCTTCTCTGCTTTTTGCAATTCTCGATTACGGAGGTCTTTCCGTAAATCAGTTAATTCCTAAAGAACTGATGCTGGTAGTGCAGGGTATAATTATTCTTTCATTGCTTGCTGTTGATAAATTAGTATCTAATTATTTCAGTGGAAAATTTATATGAAAATTTATTTAACTGGTTTTTAAATGGATCTCTTATCTTCGGTCATATCGCTTGGATTTGTAGCTCAGGTTCTCAGACTAATGACTCCGTTTTATCTCGGCGCCAGCGCTGCCAATTTTTCTGAAAGAGGCGGTGTAATTAATATTTCCGTGGAAGGTTTTATGAATCTTTCTGCATTTAGCTTTGCTGTTATTTCTATACTGACCGGAAATGTTTTTACTGGATTTATTCTTGCTGTCTTAGTTAATCTGATATTCAGTATTATGTTCGGATATTTTACTGTAAGTCTGAAGATAAATCAGATTGTAACCGGTGTAGGCTTTAATCTTTTTATTGCGGGTCTGACAAAATTTCTGCTTGTTTATATTTTCAGCAGCTCCAGTAATACACCGAGATTTGAAGGTCTTCCTGAATTAAGTTTGTTTAAAAATGTTCCTTTTTTCGGTTTGTTCCTCACGGATTATATTACAATTTTTTGTTTTCTTCTTATATTTATTTCAGTATATATTTTATTTAAAACAAAATTCGGTTTGCGGCTAAGATCAGCAGGAGAAAATCCGGCAGCAGGCGAAAGTCTCGGTATTAAAATTAGACATTACAGATATTATGGAATATTTATCTGCGGATTTTTAAGCGCAGTGGCAGGAATCTGGATGGCTTCGAATCAGAATTCTTACAGCGACGGGATGATTGCCGGCAGAGGATACATTGCTCTTGCTGCAATGATCATTGGAAAATGGAAACCTGTAAATATATTCTTTGCCTGTCTTTTGTTCTCTGCATTTGAAGCGTTCGAAATATCACTTCAGATATCAGGATCAGATATTCCATCACAGCTTATTCAAATGCTTCCTTATTTTATCACTATTTTAGTTCTTATAGGATTTATCGGTAAAACAAAACCGCCGGCTGCAGACGGAGTTCCTTACTGATCAGCTGTATCTTTTATCCATATTCCAGAAAAGCTTTTTCTTAAGTGTATCAAAGTAAGTAGAAGAATTTTTCTTAATCACTTTAATCTTAAAATCAGCTTTAGTGATGCTAACTTCAGAAGGAGTTTTTGTCCTGAAAAATTTCTGACCGTCTGCTATGATCCTGGCTTTGCCTGTGTCCGGTATTTTAATCAGTATATTCCCGTCATCAGGGATTACAATCGGTCTTACGTTCAGTGTGTGAGGAGAGATCGGAGTTATTAAAAAAACTTTGCTGTCAGGATTTAATATAGGCCCGTTGCAGGACATTGAATATCCGGTGGAACCGGCAGGCGTAGATATTATTACGCCGTCCGAAATAATATTAACGACCTTTTCATTATTAAAATATGTTTCTGTCTCCAGTGTCCTGACCGAATCATCTTTGTCTATTACTATATCATTAAGTCCGTATAGTATTTTCTTACCGTCTGTAACTGATTTAAGTAATACCTGCTCTGTGATCCTGAACTTTCCCGCAATGAATTTTGATATAAAATTCTCAAACTCTTTTGGAGCTATCTCTGAAAAAAATCCGAGTCTGCCCAGATTGATACCGAGGATCGGAATGTTTTTATTTTTAACTATCCTGGCGCTGTTAAGAAAAGTTCCGTCACCGCCAAGCGAGAAGATAAAATCGGAATTTTCTAAAATATCAGATTCATTACATACTACAGATTTTTTTTTGAAATTTGAATATGATGCAAGATTTTTTTCTATCAGATATTTCAGATTATTTCTGTCAAGAATATCGGTAATGTAATTAAGCAGTTCTGAAACCACAAATTTACTTGTATTCCCGAGAATTCCGATTACTGCAGATTCATTCGTTTTTATAAAACTGCCGCTGCCGGAAATTGATTTTTTGCTTTTATTCATCTGAGGATTTTTCCGAATTGGCTCTCGGGTTAATTGTATCTGCTTCATTTTTCTGTTTTGTACCGTTTCTTTCTGACAGTTCATTATCTTCAGATTCGTCTCTGTTATTGTTTCCGGTATTATTTGATGAGGATTCATTCCCTTTATCCGTTTCAATGACCGGTTCAGGTTTTTGCTTTTCTTCAACGAAATTCATCTTTAATTCGGAAACAACTTTTGTGAGATAACTTGATTCTTCAGGAGAGATATTATTTTTGGATTTTTCTTTCAGCATATCAATCATATCTATCGAAACCTGCGCTG
This sequence comes from Candidatus Tepidiaquacellales bacterium UBA2330, assembly GCA_002344965.1. Taxonomy (GTDB): domain Bacteria; phylum Bacteroidota; class Ignavibacteria; order Tepidaquicellales; family Tepidaquicellaceae; genus UBA2330. The sequence goes on from DDUU01000025.1 coordinate 26,931, forward strand.
CATCAAGATCCCTGTCGATCTCACCGGTCACAGGATTCTGCAACTTTCCCATCTGTATCATCGCCTGCATCTGAAAACTATATATAAGAGATAAGAATAATTGTTTGTTTTTATCTTCGTTCATGTTATGATTATTTTTTAATTTAATTTTTTTAAGAATGTAAATATAATGATTATGAGAATTTTATTTTATTCAATAAATATTTATAGAAACTTCACCAAAGATGTATTATGGCTTAAAATAAATTTCATTCAGTAAAAAATAATAAGGAAGAACCAAGTGATTTTTAAAAAGCAAAGGAATTTGAGTTTCAGTCTCAAGTGCTTTTTTATATTGAATTTTATATCTCTCTGCCAGAAGCACTACAGGTACTCCGCGGGGATAATAATAAGAGTCATCTGTGAACAGAGGTTTTGGAAAGTCATTCAGATGTTTGGCAAATGAATATTTGAATGTCTCATTCCCGAAATATTCCACCAGAATATCTCTGGAATCCGTGAGACTGTTCTTAAGTCTGCCGACAATATATTCAAATAAAATCTTATCGATGAAATTCATTTTTACCAGCATGGAATCAATTTCACTGTATGGATTTATCTCAGCAAAGTCATTTAAAGTCTGAACTGAGATCGGTGTTTCAGGAACCCAGTCTTCAGAATTATAAACTCTTAGACTCCAGCCGCCTCTTGTTATGAAATCGTAATCGTAAGCATATTCCATATTCCCCGGCTTTGGAGGAGCGCTGCTGTATGTCTTGAATTTTACATCCACCGGTATTCTCTCCCCGCTCAGATAATTAAGGTATGAAGTAAGTAAATAAGAAATTGCACCTCCCTGACTGTGTCCGATAATAATATATTCTTTAATTCCCTGTGAATACATTGTATTTATTTTAAGTATTACTGATTCTGAAAGATAAGCCAGCCCTGTAAGCCAGCCTGCATGGACAACGGCATTATCTGATTCTGCAAGCTTATATATAAAAATGTTATTGTCTTCCAATCTGATCGAACCTTTAGCAGGAACCTTGCAGCAAGAAAATTCTCCGACCATGAAGCCGGATTATTTACTGTTCCGCGAATGCTTATTATACCCACACTGTCTGATCTCAGCCAGAGATCCCATCGGTTATCCAGACCGGCGACATTGGAACGGTAAACCATTTTACAGTTTTCAGGAAATGGAAATAACACATTTGTCCAGGGAGTGTCAACCTGCCTTGCTGAGATTTCAAGTAGCTCTTAGTATTCAGCTGGATCAAAGCCGGGTGAAAGACTTGTCCGGGAAATACAAACATTTAAACTGAAAGAAATAAACAACAGTACAAAAATCTTATAAAATCTCATAATTAAAATAAAATTATAAATATTAGTTTATAATGTTTTACTACGTAACAATGAATAATAAAACAGAATTTGCTTTTATAATAAATTCAAGGTTCGCAATTATTTTTTAACTGCCAATACACCCATCGAAGAATGCCATAGCAGTTTTGAAAATATTTTTTCTTCTATTATGGTGTTTAATTTACTTCGTCCGGGATTGAATCTGTCGCCGCTATAAACAGTAATTACATCAAAGTTTTTTTGCAGAAGTTTTCTTAAAGTTGAAGGTGTATAGTACCATAAATGATGTTCTGTATCATAATATCCTGCAATATTTTTCCTTTTCAATTTTAATTTTTCCAGCCCCAATTTTACTAACCCTGATCTGGATTCTATATTTGGCAATGCTGCAAAAAAAACTCCGCCTTTTCTCAGCTGACCTGAGATTTTATTTAAATGCTGCACAGGATCCTTTAAATGCTCAAGCACATGCAGCATTATCACGGCATCAAATACCTTGTCTATTTCAAGTTTCAGAAAATCTCCGCATAAAATTTCCATACCTAATTTCTCACTTAATTTCCCTGCGCTCATACAGTCTATTTCATGTCCGTATGGTATCCATCCTCTGTCTTGCAATACTGAGCAAATATCCGTTTCCGGAACCAAGCTCAAGGAGATTTCCCTTGTCAGGAATTTGAGATTCAACAATTGAGAGGCAAAAAGACTGTGCTTCAATAAGATTTTCCTCTTTAAATGATTCATCCCTGATATATGTCGAATAATAGTGGTTTAAATATTCTTCAGAATACTGCGGATTCATGAACTGAGTTTTACAATCTCTGCATTTAAAAATTTGTGCTCCGTTAGCGGATTCATGAAATTTATAAATATTTTTTGAACCGCAAATATCACAGATTATTTTAGGAGGATCGAATTTTTTCATTTAAAATTTTATTTAAACTTGATTATAAAAAAAATGTGTATCTTTAATAACTTTAAGGAACTTAGCTGATTATTTCAGCAGTCAGCTTTAATTACTTCATTACTGTATGATAGTATAAGGGCTAATATTCCCAGCAGGAGAAATACAATTATAGAAGTGATCGGTTCAAAAAAACCGCCTGTGATCATTATTACGGTCGTTCCAATCAGAATACCTAAAGATAAAAATTTATAGAACTGATTATTCTTAAAACGTTTAATACTAATAAATCCTGTTTTAAAAATTGATATAATCAAAAATATATAAGAAATTAATCCGACAATTCCGCTTTCCATATAAACCTGAATAAAGTCATTATGCCAGCTGTTGATCGCGCCGTCGCCAACCTTATCAAATGCAGGAAAAATTTCTTTAAAAGTAGCCAGACCATGACCAAAGACCGGTCTGTTAAATATCATATCTAATGCTGCCTGATAAATAATATTTCTGTCACTTGTATTTGACATAAGATTTATCAGTAAATTAAAACGGTTCATAACATCCGGAACAATTAATATTGAGAGAATAACTGATAAAAGGAAAACAGAGATCAATATTTTATCTTTATTGATTATAAATGAAATGACTGTCAACAAAACCATGATGACCCAGTGCATTCGGTTTAATGTGCAGATAATTCCGGCAATAATCACAAGAAATGATAAATACCATCCAATGTTTGAAGGTATTACTTTAATTCCATTCTTGGTGAATAAAAGAATTGATAGGACTAATGTCAGATAAATTCCAAGAGTATAATATCCTCCGGTTAATGAAGCAGCTCTTTCGACTGAACCGGTTAAAAAATTAAAGCATCCGTAAACTGAAGAGATCATTCCTGTAATGACTATTAACCTTAAGATTAAAATAATTCTTTTCCTGTTTGTAACATCAAATTCATTTGTAACAACAAAAAATATGGTGTAAAAAATAATTTCCTTTAAAAATCTTATAGAACTGATCTCCGGATATAAAGACAGGGGTATGGACAGAATTCTTGCTGCTATAAAAATTAAAAAAATGTTATCCAGCGGTGTCCTGACAAAAGTATAATTCTTTGTGACAATAATTTTAAAAATCCAAAGAATTACTGCGCTGCATGTAAAGATCTGTAATAATGCAATCGAAAAAATTGCTGAAGAGATCAGCGCTATAAATGAAAACCAGATAGCATTATCAATATAGGAATCTATTCCTTTTTTATTGGACACCAATAAATTCATCCGGATTTTGTTAATCTTTTGAGCAATGGATTTAAAAATATAAGAACCTTTCTGATCCAGTCAGGCAGCTGGTTTTCAAGCCCGGCATCAAAATCCCAGTTGCTTTCTGAAATTCTTTCTTTCATAACTGCAGGGTGAGTTCCTGTGAATATTTTTAAATTTCCAAGGTCATCATAATTTTGAAAACCGGATATCTTCTTTTCAGCAATTTCATCTGTGTTATATAGCCGTTCAAAGTCTTTTCTCTTATTTAAAAGTTTTTCAGGTGGTCTTACCCATCCGTAATGATAAATCTCCGCATCAATATCTTTCGAATAAATTTTGCTTCCGTCCCTGTGTCTGAAATCCATTGCATCGCCCCATGATACAATGTTGTCACTTCTTTTTATCACTCGGGTTTCCCTTATATACCAGTTTCTGTAATTATCCTGAACGTAATCATAACTGCCGTAAAAATGCTGATACCAAAATCTTAGTCCTTCTGTCTTACTGTCATCATAGTATTTTTTCATCGCAGCTTTCACATTTTCATAATATTTCTCATGAAGAACTTCATCACCTTGTATGTAAATACACCAGTCGCCGGTGCATTGCTTTAATGCCTTATTAGTTTCCGTTGAAAGAACTTTTCCTCCTTTTAGTGTCATATCCCATTCGCTCTCAATGATCTTTATTTTATTATCTGAAATTGACTGAACTATCTCAAGTGTATTGTCATCGGACTTACCTACATTCACAATTATCTCGTCACAAAGAGGTAGTATAGATAAGATAGCTTCCTTAAAAGGATATGCATACAGCATGCCGTTTCTGACTATAGTAAATCCCGATACTTTCATAAATTTAATTCCTGGTGTCTGAACTGAAGATTATAAAGCTTTCTGTAAATATTATCATTCAGTATTAGTTCATCATGAGTGCCTGTTTCCGCAATCATACCTTTATTTAATACAACTATCAAATTTGCGTTTCTGACTGTTGAAAGTCTGTGCGCAATTACTACGGAAGTTCTACCGTGCATAAGTCTTTCTATCGCCTGCTGAACGAGAATTTCGGATTCCGTATCGAGTGATGATGTAGCTTCATCAAGTATTAAAATCGGAGGATTTTTCAGAAGTGCTCTTGCAATTGAAAGCCGCTGTCTCTCTCCGCCGGAAAGTTTCACTCCCCGGTCTCCGATAATAGTATCGTATCCTGAATCAAGTTTGTCTATAAAGATATGAGCATTTGCCGCTTTGGCAGCTTCAATGATTTTTTCTTCGGGAATGTCCTTCATTCCGTAAGCGATATTATTTCTGATTGTATCGTTAAAAAGAATCGTTTCCTGCGTAACAATTCCCATCTTATCTCTGATGGATTTTATAGTAAGACTTTTAATTTCTTTTCCGTCTATCAGCAGACTTCCCGAGACGGCATCATAGAATCTCGGTATCAAATCCACTAAAGTGGATTTCCCAGCACCGCTCGGTCCCACTATCGCTATGATTTTACCTTTGTCAATCCGCAGATTTATATCCTTAAGTATCATTCCGCTCTTTTCATAATTAAATGATACATCTCTGAACTCAATGCTGCTGCGGAATTCATCGAGTGTTTCAGCATCAGGTAAATTTACAATATCTGGTTTCGTATCAAGAAGTTTAAATACTCTTTCTGATGCCGCTGAACCTTCCTTATAACTGTTAAACATCTGTCCGAATAATTTTAACGACGGCATCATCTGAAAAAATACCGCAAGATAAAAAATGAACGCTCCGGGTGTCATGTCGCTGCTGCCGTTTATTATATCTGTTCCGAATATGTAAAGTATTATCACTATTGTTATAACCCCGATGATCTCCGAAACCGGCGATGCAAGAGCTCTCTTCCGGAAAATTTTCACTAGCAGTTCGAAATATGACTGATTCTCCCTTTCAAATTTCTGCTTCTCGTATTCTTCCATGCCAAACGCTTTTACTACTCTTACCGCGCCTAGAGTTTCATCCAGCGTTGCAGTTATGTCGGAAATTTTCTCCTGAGACTTATGGCTGCTTCGCTTTAAAGAGTTTCCGATCTTGCTCAGGATAAATGCTGTAACTGGAGCCATTAGGAAAATTATAAGAGTAAGCTTCCAGTTGAAAAGAAAAAGAACTACAGAGAATGTAATTATCGTAGGCGGATCTCTGAACAGACTGTTCAGTACTGCGATTAAAGAATCTTTGATTATCTGAACGTCATTTATAATCCTTGAAATTAAATTTCCTTTTCTTTCATCAGTATAAAAACTCAGCGGAAGATCAAGATAATGATTGTAAAGATCTTTTCTTATGTCCTTTAAGATTCCCTGCTCTACCGCGGACATGAAGTATGTCTGAAGGTAACTGAAAAGATTTTTTAAAAGGAAGGTAATAAAGATCAGTGCGCAAAGGTATTTTAAAACATCAAGTCTGTCATATTGAGCTACGATCTTTGCAAAGTAAACTATGATTAGATCTTTCAGATCAAAAACTGATGTAACTTCTTTATCAGAAACTGTCTGCGCCTTTTCGCTGAAGAGAAGATCCATAAACGGAAATATCATCATTACCGATAGAAGACTGAAAATTACTGTAAGGACAGTAAAAATATTTGCAGTGATGAGCTGCTTCAGATACGGCTTTACATATTTGAAAATCCTTTTATAATTATTCATCGCCTGATTTATTTTGAATCTCCCTGATCTTCATATAAGTCAGGACCTTTGTCATCATGTGAAAGTAAGATACCATCAGACCGTAAATACCGTCTCTGAATCCCTGCTGAAAAATAAATTTTTTTTTGAATTCAAAGAATGGTTTAATCAATAAATATGACAAAGTGATCTTTTTAGCTCCGGCTTTTTCCTTTGCAGAAAGAGATGAGTATCTGTTTATTTTTTCAGAGTATTCAGTAACGGATCTGACTGCAAAATGAATAATGTCGTTTTCTAATTTGTCTGTTTCGCCTGTTACTTTAAAACCTTCATGCACGAGACGCTCTGTGATTGTTACTTTCTCTGTCCTGAAAAATCTCATCTGAAGATCCGGATACCAACCGCAGTGTTTTATCCATTTCCCGAGGAAAAAACTCTTCCTCGGAATGAAAAAACCATTTGCTTTAATATTATTTTTTAAAATAGATTTTATTTCAGACTCAAGTTCCGGTGTGCATCTCTCATCCGCGTCAAGCGAGAATACCCATTCATGATTTACTTTTCCAAGGGCAAATTCTCTCTGATTTGAAAAACCTTTCCATTGATTCTGATATAAACTCACCGGATATTTTTTTAATATTTCCAATGTGCTGTCAGTGCTGAAACTGTCTGCCACTATTATCTCATCGCACCACAGAAGGCTCTTTATACATTCTTCAATGTTTTTCTCTTCATTCCCGCATATTACTAAACCGGAGATTTTATTCATATTAATTAACTTTTTCCAGACCGTTTCTGCAGTAAAATTCTTTTCTCTCTTTTACTTGATTGAAATACTTCATATTCATTTCATTCTCAATTGTTTTCGGATGATACATGTGATATTGTACTGCAAGATTTCTTACGGATTTAAATTTCGCATTTATAAGTCTCAGTCTGAATTCAATATCAGAATCTTCCCCGAGTCCGGGTCCTTCGTAATTCTCATCAAAGCCGTTGATTCTTAATAAAAGATTTTTAGGTATTGAAAAATTACATCCCAGTATATGCTCATCTTCATTAGTTAAAACTTTTCTTAATGATGGGTTCTTAATCATAATCCCTTCTTCTATATTAAAGTTGAAATCCCTTTTGTCTCTGTTTAATGTAGAAAAAATTGCATCAGCGATTCTGATCTTTTCATAGTCCCTGTTCAAAATAGATTCTTTAGTCAGCGATTCCGATATTTTTTTTGTAAGGTTAACTCTTCTTCCGCACAGAACAGTATTTTCTACTTTGTTTTCAAAATGGCTTTTTATAAAATCTGAATGGGGAATACAGTCTCCGTCAAAAAAAATCAGATACTCCGAGGATGATTTTCTTATGGCATCATTAAGAATTTTATTTTTCCTGAAACCAATATCATCCTGAGTCAGATGTATAACCGGAAAATTAAATTCTCTTTTCAGGTTTTCTATAAACTTTTCCATGCCGGCATCTCTTCCGTCTTCTGCAATTATTACCTCAAAATCCTTAAAACTTTGAATTGAAAGGGCGTAAAATATCAGCTCGAGTTCTCTTGTTTTATTGTAAACGGAAATAATTATCGAAACTTTGCGCATTGATTAACAAAAATATGCATTAATACTTTTAAGTAATAGTGATTTTTGTAAATGGAAAATACTCTCAGCGTTCTCACTTTCAATCCGTTTAAGCTCTGCTCACTCCTCATTCCCGGGCACCGGCTCCGAAGGTCCATAACACTTTCATATTTACAGTCTGAAAAATGACTTATCAAAAAAAATCTTATTTTATATATTGAAATAAAAAAATTTCATGGCTGTAAATTTAAATAAGTTCACAATAAAAGCGCAGGAAGCTGTTCAGACTGCACAGGATATTGCATCAAATTATTCCAATCAGATTCTTGAACCCGAACATCTTCTTGCAGCGCTGATTCAGGATCCTGAAGGAATTGTAACTTCTACAATTCAGAAACTCGGTGCGAATAAAGAATTTCTTCAGATAAGAGTAGGCGAGCTTCTTGAAAAACTTCCGAAAGTTACAGGCGCTACTTCAGGTCAGTCGCTTTCACCAGAACTTAATGAAGTGCTGGAAAACGCAGTGAAAGAAGCGTCAAATCTTAAGGATGAATATGTTTCCACCGAACATCTTCTGCTTGGTCTGTCCGATCTGAAAAAATCACCGGTTTCAGATCTTTTAAAATCTCTCGACATTACCAAAAATAATATTCTTAAATCACTGAAAGAAGTAAGAGGCTCAAACAGAGTTACGGGACAGAATCCGGAAGATACTTATGAAGCTCTGAAAAAATACGGAAAGAATCTGAATGAACTTGCAATGAAAGGAAAACTGGATCCGGTGATCGGAAGAGATGATGAAATTCGCAGAGTGCTGCAGGTGCTTTCCCGCAGGACAAAAAATAATCCAGTTCTGATTGGGGAGCCGGGTGTAGGAAAGACCGCAATTGCCGAAGGACTTGCTCACAGGATAATACAGGGTGACGTTCCCGAAAGTCTCAGATCAAAACAAATAGTTGCTCTTGATATGGGTTCGCTCGTTGCCGGAGCGCAGTACAGAGGTCAGTTTGAAGAAAGACTGAAAGCTGTTTTAAAAGAAGTTCAGGAATCCGGCGGAGAAATTATTTTGTTCATTGATGAACTGCATACTGTCGTCGGAGCCGGCGCAGCTCAGGGTTCCGTCGATGCGTCAAATATGCTTAAGCCGGCTCTGGCAAGAGGAGAATTAAGAACTATCGGAGCTACAACTCTCGATGAATACAGAAAGTATATTGAAAAAGACCCTGCGCTTGAAAGAAGATTTCAACCGGTGTTTGTCGGAGAACCGGATGTGGAAGATACGATCTCCATTTTAAGAGGTCTGAAAGAGAAATATGAAGTTCATCACGGAGTAAGAATTACAGACGGTGCAATCGTCGCGGCAACGCAGCTTTCGGACAGATATATTTCTGACAGATTCCTTCCGGATAAAGCAATAGACCTTGTGGATGAAGCCGCTTCAAAGTTAAGAATAGAAATAGATTCTATGCCTGAGGAACTTGATAATCTTGAAAGGAAAATAAAACAGCTTGAGATAGAAAAAGAAGCACTTAAGAGAGAAGTTTAAATAAATTATAAATTGCAAATTGCAAATTACTTTTTGCAAGTATTAAGTTTCAGGTTATTAATGATAAATTACGAATAACGTTTTTTAATTTTCAGAATATAAATTACAGATTATTAGTTCAGGTTTACTGAAACGAGTTAGGTTCACATTTTACCAAATTACTTTCACCTTTCAGATACTTTTTTTATGAAAATTATATTTTTTTTACTGATTTTTTTATCGGTTTATGATTCTTTTTCTCAGACCGGATTCAGGATAAGAAAGCTCGCTGAACTGAATCAGCATAACTCAAGTTATTCTGCGCTTTGGGGATATACAGCTCCGAACGGAAGGGAATACGCTGTACTCGGATGCTTTTCCGGAACAGCATTTATAGATATAACAGATACTAATAATATTCGCGAAGTTGATTTTATCCCTGCTCCCAATCCCGGTGGTAACGGAAATAACTGGCGGGAAATGAAAACCTATTCTCATTATGCTTATATAGTTTCAGAAGATGATAACAGCAATATACAAATCGCCGATCTGCGTTATTTACCTGATTCAGTAAGATATGTCGGGAAATTTGATCTGCCCGGTCATTCCTCCACGCATTCAGTTTCACAAAGCGGCGCTTTCCTTTATCTGAACGGTTGCAATCCCGGTCTGTCACAAGGTATAAGTATTGTAGATTTGACAAACCCTGAACTGCCTGTATTAAGAGGTACATGGGATGATATGTATGTCCATGATTCGAGAATTGTCAATGATACGATCTGGGCTTGTAATATATCAGACGGAAGAGTTACAATTATAAATGCTGTAAATAAAGATAATCCGATTACAATAAGAAGCTGGATAAATCTTCCGCAGCCGAACGGACCTCACAACATTGCATTTTCTCAATCCGGAGATTTCGCTTATGTTACGGATGAAAGGACTACACCATCTGCAGGTAAAATGAAAATCTGGGATGTTTCGGATCTGAATGATATTAATTATATCAGATCCTATAATGCTTTTCCGTTTGAAAAATCAGTTGTTCATAATGTTGAAACCTACGGCAACATTGCAGTAACCGCTTATTACTCTGCAGGGGTGCAGATACTTGATATTACAAATCCTTCTGACCCTTCACTCATCGGCTGGTATGATACGCATCCTGAAAATAACAGAACAAATTATGAGGGTTGCTGGGGAGTTTATATGTTCAGTTCAGGAAAAATTATTGCTTCGGACAGAACCAGAGGTTTATTCGTGCTAATGCCTGATTTAACTCCTCCTGTTTCACACTTGCCAAAAGCTAAATTCATTCCGGGAAATTTATCTGCTGCAAAATACGATACACTTAGACTGATTGACGCTTCAGATGGTATTCCGCAAAGCTGGCAATGGACTGTTACAGGTCCTGAAAATAAAACTTCTTCACAAAAGCATCCAGATTTCGTTTTCACGCAGGTCGGCAGTTATAATGTAAAGCTAAGAGTAACAAATTCTTTCGGATCGGATTCCGTTAACTTATTAAATGCGTTTCAAATCAATCCTACCCAGCTGAATTCGTTCACGGTTTTGAATCCTGTCGGAAATCCGTTTGTAACTATTATTACTTCACCTGCAGATACATCAAAGGTTTTATTCAACTGGAGAAAATCTTCCGCTGATCCGAATACTGTTTATAAAATTAATTTCAGAAAAGTACAGAACAATAATGAAAAAACTTTATTGTCTTCAAACAACGGACTTGACACTTTTGCGCTGATTTCAAAAAGCATGCTTGACAGTATAGTGCAAAGTTTTGGAATGACAGGGGATTCGCTGGTAGTTTCATACAAAACAAAAGCATTCAATGAAACAGATTCACTTTTTTCTTCAAATTCCTCTCTGATAATTTTCAAAAGAAATTCAGTAGGTATTCAGAATATATCGCAGACAATTCCCGCCGAATATAAGCTTTATGATAATTATCCGAATCCGTTTAACCCCTCAACTAATATTGAGTTTGATATTCCTGAAAACAGCAGCGTCAGTCTGAATATTTATGATGTTTCAGGTAAACTTATTTTGCAATTATTGAATGATGAGTTGTCACCCGGGAAATACAAGTATACTCTTAACGGAAATAATCTGAACAGCGGAGTTTATTTCATAAAATTTTCATCAGGGCAATATACATCTGTAAAGAAAATTGTTCTGTTGAAATAATTTTCTGTTACCGGGAACAATTTTAAGTATAAATACTTAAAGACTCTGAAGTAAATATTCAGTAGTTTTGTATAAGTATTTAAAATCAAAATAAATGAAATCAGAAAAATTTATTACGGCTTTATTTGTAATCTTAATTCAGTTATATATTTCACAAAATTGCTTTTCACAGTCAGTTCAGGAAGATCTTAACGGCGGCAGATTCAAAGGAAAGTTAGCGGAAGAAACGCCTCCTGACGTTGACAGAATGCCTCAGGTTTTAGATGATATTTTTGCTTTTCAAAACGGAAAAATTTCAGGTGAGATACTGAAAAAATATTCCGTGAATGAATGCAGTTATTCGGCTTTCATTGATGAAAAAAGAATGGTTGCTGTTAAAGTTGTGAAGTTTACTTCAGAATGTCAGGGTTCACTTGACGGTGAGAATGTAAACATCTTAATAACCGGAGAAATTTACGCCGACCTGTGGATGGCGGGAGATATTGTTATCAAAATGAAAGATAAAGCTGATTTAAAATTCAGGATATCCGCTGAAGCAAAGTAGATCCGTACATAGAAATTATTTTTCTAATAAAACGATTCTGACATTGCTTAAAAATAAATCACGGTGTCAGCAAATAAACAAAGTTCACAGAATTGTTTTCTACGAAAGTCAGATCTGCATTGTCCACAATATTATCACCGTTAATATCTGTAATGAAATTCCCCGTTTGAAAATTTACAAGATCCTCTTCGACCATTTGAAGATCAGGAAGATCAACTGATCCGTCTCTGTTTACATCACCGGTATATATTGCATATCTGACAGGATTATTATTTATCTGTATCTGATTTTGTCCGTATGCTTTTCCCTGCGCATCACTGAAATCATAATTAAAACCGGTTAATGTATTGTAATAAACCGGATTACTGCTCCATGTTATCACAGAATTTTTATGAACAGCTTCTATGTAATACTGTCCGTTTACAATATTTTCAAAAATAAATTTACCGGTAAATGAATTTGAATCCAGAATACCGACAGACGAATCAAGCTTTTGATATGGCGGAGTATATGACCTTAAAAATATTTTAACGGAATCTTTTTTACCAAGCTTATCTGAGACCGGAGTGTATAAACCCTGAGGAATTATCTTTACCAAAACTTCTGGCGCTGTCTCAATAAATGAATGCCACGCCTGATATTTACCCGTTGAATTATCAAACCAAAGTGTATGTACTTTACCCCCTGCGCTTGTAATCCCGAAGTATGTTCCAATGTAGGGAGGATTTGCAAAAAATCTGTCAGAAGAGGAAAGCTGGGACAATTTAAACTTATGATCTGACATCAGAATATCCTGAAATGTATTCCCGCCGTCATCCGATCTTGAAATATAAATTTCCGTTGAATCATTGGTCGGAGTATTTCTGTTGTCATAGTAAGAGATATTTACTCCGCCGTTTTTATCAACGCATATATTCGGAAAAAACTGATGCCGGGTAATTCCTGAAATGCTTTGATGGACAAGGCTTGCATTTGACCATGTCGAGCCGCTGTTTACGGATGTATATAATACTACGTCATAATCATCAAGAGAAGGTGACTGTGTACTTAGTCCCTGTGTACAGACAATATAAAGTTTACCGTTATTCAATCCTCCGGATTTGTCAATTGCCAGCGCAGGCAGACCGTTTAATTTTACAAGATTAAAATTAAATCTGAAATCAAAAGGCGAAGGTATTACCGGTATTGCAAAATCATTGCTTATCCAGGTATTTCCGCCGTCAAGCGATTTTGCAAATCCGATATATTTCACCGAGCCGTATATATACGGCCATGTAACGAAAACTTCTCCTGCATTTCCGGTAACAATTGAAGCTCCGACTCTGCCGTGATTTTGAGGAGGTGAAACTCTTGCGGAAACAGACCAGGTCTCTCCGCTGTTTGTTGTGTAACTCATAAATACTCCGCGCTTTTCGCTGTAAACAATATAACTTCTTCCGTAATAAGGACTCGAAGATATGTCATCAGTCGCACATAATATTTTATCTGCGGTATCAACTCCCTGCACAAAATAAGTCGGAGTCCATGATGCTCCGCTGTTAGTGGATCTGCTGACACCGAGTCTGAAATTTTTCTGACCGGATACAGGAGGAGGAGCTATATATGAAATAATAATCACGCCGTTTTTATCTATTGTTACAGATGCATCACCGACTGTAGATATAATATTATTCTGTGCAGTTCTGATTGCGTTTGTACCGTTCCATGTCGTTCCGCCGTCTGAAGTAATGTATGCTCCGGTTGTATAACCGCCCTGATACACATCAGTATTTGCAGTACCCGCCATAAAATTTGGATTTAAAGGATGAGCTGCTATGTATGTACAAAGCTGAATGTTGGCTGAAGGAAATACTCTGTTATTAGGAGTATCAGAATAAAGATAAGAACTTCCTGAAATTAAAAATAAAAAGAATCCCCAAAAATTTCTTTTCATAAGTTTTATTTGACTGTTTAAGAATTTACTTTAAACTTCGCCAAAAATACTATTTGGGGTTAAAATATTTTTATTGAAATGCCGTAATGTAAAATTGAATTTAAAGTCAGGTCACTTTGGGGGGATAATTATAAACCGGAAAAATCCGAGACCTTTCGGAACTTAGATAAAATATTTTTAAGAATAAACAAATATTTTTTAGGTAGAAACGAAAAGGGGATCCTTTTATTCCTGAAAACTACTCTGTAAAAAAAATAAATTTTTAGCCGTAAATAAATTAAATACTTTTACTTTTTATGTGAGAAGGAATTCTGTATCCTCTGTATTTCATTTTTTGTTTGAATTGAAACATGTAAAACCGGAATTCCTTAAATAAATGTAGGACGATGATTAAAGGATTTGCCGGATTAAGAATATGAATTAAGGAAATCAGACAAATCCTTTTATCAGGATTCAGATCAGAATAATTCTATTTCAGTATCAACAATGATTTTGACCGGATAAAATTTCCGGCGGATAAAGTGTAAAAATAAATTCCTGATGACAGATCTTCAGCATTAAATTTAATTTCATATGCGCCGGGAGAGAGATATTCTTTAAAAAGTGTCCTGCATTCTTTTCCTGTTATGTCATATACTTTCAGACTGACATAAACTTTTTCATTAGTATTAAAAATATTTTCACCGATTTTAAATCTGATTATTGTAGAGGGGTTAAACGGATTCGGGTAATTCTGTCCCAGGGAAAATTCAGCCGCATAATTTATTTCAATCCTTTGATTTAAATTATGATATTCAAAGTTACCGTTAAAATCCATTTGCTTCAGTCTGTATAAGTATATTCCGTTTTCGATGTTATTGTCGCTGTATTCATAACTGTTCTGAGTAATGCTGTTTCCGGCTCCTTTTATAAATTTCAATGACTTCCAGTCTGAACTGTGCTGTTTCCTTTCGATGTAAAAACCGCTGTTGTTAATTTCTGATGAAGTAATCCAGTATAATTTTACATTGTCAGCATTAACAGAATAAGAAAGTGAGATCAGCTCAACAGGAAGCACTCCTCCGTCTGAAGTTTTTATAACAGTTCCGTTCGTACCGCAAATAAATCCCGTGCCGTCCTCCGGAAAGGATATTCCTTTGAATTTAGTATTAAATCCGGAAGACTGCCTTGTCCATGTAATTCCGCCGTCTGCGGAAGAAATAACAACACCGCCGTCACCGGCGGCATAATATACAGGGGAAAAATCGTTTGCAATAAATACATCATTCAGATTTTCAAATGTAACACTGCGCGGTCCGGTAAGATCCGGTGTCCAGGTATTTCCCTGGTCAGTAGTGTAAAGAACAGTTGCGCTGTCACCTGCGCATATTCCGTTATCATTATCATAAAATGACAGAGATCTAAGCTTACCTGTAATAATTCCGGTAACATAAACTGACCAGCTTGATCCTCCGTCTGTTGTTCTTAATATTGTACCGCTGTCTCCGCATATAACGGCGTTGTTTTCGGAGAATGCTCTTACTGAATACAGATCAAGCGTTACGGGAGCTGACTGTAATATCCAGTTGCCGCCGCCGTTTGTGGTTTTTAAAATTGTACCCGAGTTACCGACTGACCATCCGATTTTATGGAGTCCGAAAAAACCTGTAAGTGAAAATTTTCCGATAAAAATATCATTTAATGATGATGATACCGGAGAAGCATTTAATGTCCAGTTTATTCCTCCGTTCACAGTTCTTTGCAGGGTACCTGAAGCACCCGCTGACCAACCTGTATCTTTATCAAGAAAATGAACCGCGTTAATATTATTAAATGAAGAGGAAGCGTATGATGACCAGTTCTGACCGGAATCAGTGGTTTTGTTTACAATTCCAAGCTGACCTGCAGTCCATCCAGTATTTTCATTTATAAAGAAAACCGAATTCAGACTATATGAAGGGCTTGAAGGAAAATCATACACGAAATTTTTATTAACCCAGTTTGTGCCGCTGTTTGTTGTAACAAGTATTGTACCGAGATCACCGGCTATAACTCCATGATCTGATGTTAAAGCTCTTACTGACCTTAAAATATTTTTAGTAAGACTGCTTTGTCCTGTCCAGTTTATGCCCGCATTTGTTGTCCTTCTGATTTCAGAGTTGCCGCCTGTGACACCAACGCTTCCCACAGTCCAGCCGTTATTTAAATCTGAAAAATTTATACAGTATAAAGTGCTGAATCCGGCTCCGCTTGTCTGTGAAGACCAGTTTGCGCCTGAGTTTGTGGTATTTCTTATTCCCGAACCGCTTGCCCAGCCCGTCGAGAAATTTTCAAAGTAAACGGAATTAAATGAACCGGTCAGTATAGTTGAAAACCAAGCGCTGCCGCCGTTTGTAGTTTTAAAAATATTTGAACTGCCGGTGTAAAATCCGGTGCTGTTTGAAATAAAATAAGATGAACTAGCGGAAAGAGTCAGTATATAATCTGTCCAGGTAATTCCGCCGTCAGTTGTTCTTATTTCTTTTGCACCGATTGCATATCCTGTATCTGAAGAAGGAAAGAAAACGGAATTTAAATTATAACTAACTCCTGTAATCAGCTGCGTCCAGTTTTCCCCGCCGTCTGTGGTTTTTAAAACTATTCCGTTATTACCGGCAATAAAGCCGGTATATTCATCTAAAAAGTAAACTGAATTAAGTTTATTTTTAGTGTTTGAATTAACACCTGACCAGGACATTCCGCCGTCATAAGTAATGAGTATTATTCCCGAATCTCCGGCTATACAACCGTTTACAGAATTTGAGAAATAAACAGAATTTAAATTTATTGCCGTTGATATAAGCTTCCACCCTGACTGACATTCGGCAATGTTACAATTGCAAATAATAAGTAAAAAGATAAAATAGAATTTCAAAAAATTTATAGTACCGTTTTTCAAAACAACCTCCTGATTTTATATTCAGAGAGCAGCGCAGCATACAGTTACGGTCTGTAATTCTTAGTTTCGGAAGAGAGTCCGGAATCTCTGCTTCAGAACCGGGCTGCGCAGGCTTCTCAATTAATTTTATGCAAATTTATACACTGCGCGCATTCAATACCAAAGAAAGTTTTATCTGAATGTAGAACGAAAAATTTGGATACCGGGAATGGAATGTTTTGAAAAATTGCTATAAATCAAATAAAAAACTATTTTTGTTTTAGTCACAGTTTATAATTTGTAGAACTAATTCATTTGAAAATGCTCAATGCAAAAGTCATAGTGCTTTTGAAATCATTCACAAAAAAAGAGATCAGAAAATTTGAAGAGTTTCTTGAATCTCCTTATCATAATAAAAACTCCGGCTTGCTGATTCTTTTCAGATTTCTAAAAAATTATTACCCGCTCTTCAATCATAAGGAGCTTACGAAGGAAAAAATTTTTAATACTTTAATGTCCGGCAAAAAGAATACTAATAAATTTAATGACGCAGTATTGAGAAATATTTTTTCGGACCTGCTTTACTCCTGTACAGATTTTCTTGCATATGAAGGAATGAAGAAGGATAAATTTTTATACAATGAAAAGCTTCTTTCTGAATTAACTTTGAAGAAAAGCAGATCATTGTTTGATAAATATGTTAAAGTTACGGAGAGCTTTCTCGCAGCAGAAGGCGTAAACGGCGAGCAATATTATTATAATCTCAGCGCGCTTGAGGAATTAAAATTATCATTCAGTCAATATTCTGATGATCTGAAATTATATAAAAGGGATCATATTAAGTTATCAGCTGATTATATTTCTTATTATTACATTATAAAAGTAATAAAACATTTTAATTATTTCGCCTATCAGAATCAGTTTAATTCAGGGCAGAGAAAAATATTATCTGAAATGATACTGAGCGCAGTCCGTCCGGATGAGCTGTTGAATTACGCAAAGAAAATTTCACAAAAGGATTTTCTGATTCTGAATGTTTACCTGAAAATGTACGGAAGCATAAAAGATGTTTCAGACGATGGAATTTATTTTGAATTTAGAAATTCTTTAGAAAAAAATTTAAAATTGTTTTCTGCCCCGGAGTTATACGGACTTTACACAATTGCTGCAAATATATGCGTACAGAAAATTGAGTTAAGAAAAGAATATTTTATAAAGGAATGTTTTGAGATTTATAAAATAATGATTGAGAAAAAATTACCGGCCGAAATACCGGGATATCTTCCTCTGACTTTTTTTAGTGCGGTAATTAACACGGGCATATCCTGCGGAGAATTACCCGAACTGGAAAAACTCATTCCGCTGCTTGCTGAAAAGTTGAATCCGGATTACAGCAGCATTGCTGCCGATTATTATTCAGCTCTGATATATTTTCACAGGAAAGAATTTCACAGATCGCTTGAAATAGCTGCAAGAGTTGATACTGACTTTATAAATTTTAAATATCTTATAAAAATCCTTATTATAAAATGTCATTATGAACTTAAAAACTACGAGCAGATAATTTACATATGCGATTCTTTCAGACATTTTTTAGGAAAAAATAAGTATGTCAGTGAAATTTACAGAAATGAATTCAGAAAATTCATAACTGTAACCGAACAGCTTGTAAAATATAATTTTAAAAAAAGCGGGGATACACTGTTTAAAATAAAAAAGCTGATTGAAAAATCAAACTCCCCGGGCAAAAAATGGCTGACTGAAAAATATAATGAACTGATAAATTGACTTAATACCTAAATCCTAAATATTTTTTTAAAACTACTAACTACTAACTACTAACTATATTAAAATGAATCCTACATATCAAGCGTAAATGTTCTTGATAGATGAATTCATTATCATTAATTTGAACCATATTATTTTAGAAACATTTATCATCTCTTGACTTCACTTTTTATTTCTAATCATCATATAAAATAACTGAATGTCAGATAATACCGGCGGAGTAGACCAGAACAGGAAAATGGAATTTACTTTAAAAGATTTTATCGGCATTTATAAAGATAAGCGGAAAAAAATTCTGACAGTAAGTCTCATTCTGGGGCTGCTTGCGGCTTTTATGGTTTATTTTATAATGGATCCGATTTTTCTTTCTTACGGCACCATTAAAACATCAGGTAAAGTGCTCGGACTTAATCTCGGTATTGGCGGTTCTGAAATAGGAGAATTCGGAGAAGTGCTTACAGGAACTTCCTACACAAAAGAACTTGCGCTGTATCAGAATATTCTGCTGAGCAGAAGATGTCTTGAAGAGACTATTATTAAGTTCGGACTGATGGAACAGTATAATTATAAGAATATGCAGAAAGCTATTAAGGATGTCAGAGAAAATGTTGTATATATTGTAAAAGACATTGTCTCCGGAACCATGGATGTCGGTGTGTATGATAAAGATCCCGTCCGGTCAAAAGAGATTACGGAATTTCTCATAAAACAGCTTGACATTATTAATATTGAAATGAACAGACAGAATGCGAAAAACCAAAGGGATTTTATTCAGGAAAGATATGAAGCATCAATAGTTAATTTAACAAAAGCTGAAGACAGTCTCAAGCAGTTTCAGGATGTGTACGGTATTTCTCCGGAGCTGCAGGTAATGGAAGTATCTGAGCTTGAGATCAGGCTGGAAGCTGAGATCGAATCTGAAAAGATAAAGCTTGAATTGCTGGAAAAAATATTATCAGGTAATCAGGATGAAGTAGAATATCAGCGAGAAAAAATTATTTTGTTAGAGCAGAGACTTTTTAAACTTCAGAATTCAACGGATAATAATACCAAGTTGCAGCTCAAAGGTTCTCCTGATGTAGTTCTGAATTTTATCAGACTTAAAAGAAATGTAGAGATACAGAATAAAATTCTTTCGGTACTACTGCCGTTATACGAACAGGCGAAGATCGAGGAGAAAAAGGAAATTCCTACTATTCTGGTCCTCGATCAGCCGTTTATTCCTGATGAAAAAGCTAAGCCGAAAAGAATTATTACAATAATGGCAGTTATGATCATAGGATTTATTTTAAGTTACGGATTCTTCTTTGTAAAAAAACAGCTTAAGAGAATTGAAGGCGCAACCGGCTGACATCATAAGACAGGAAGATATTAAACTTACTCCTGAACTCATAATCATATTTACCCCGCTTACATTCATAGCGGGCAACTGGTATTTATCAGCGCTTTTTATATTATCCGCATTTGCGTTTTTATTCCTCAGATATTTTTCCTTTAAAGATCACGAGATTAGTTTCAGTCAGCTGCTGCCGTGGGGACTGATGCTGATGTGGGGATTGTATGTATGTTATATTACTCCTGATCCCGTAAAAGCCGTGAAATATTACACCGGCACAATGCTGCTTCCTTTTTTTATATTTATACTTTTCAGGAATATGAGAATAGATGAGAAAACTCTCACAAGATTTTTTGATTCGATGCTTATTTCCGGCGCAGTGATTGGAATGTATTCAGTTTATATTTTCTTTTCATATAATATGAGAAGCGATATGCGAGTGCCGTCTTTCTGGAATGATTTCAATATGGTGTCAATGTATCTGATGGTATTGTTTATGTTTAATCTATCCTTTCTTATAAAAAACAGACATTCGGATAAAATATTTTTTTACCTGTTTACAATTACATTTATACTTTTCGGAATTTATCTGACCAAGACAAGGGGAGTCTGGCTTGCTATGATTATTTCTATTGCAGTATTTTTTATCAGAAAGCCAAAGATCATTATACCGGTATTTCTTTTCTTCGGGGTAATGGTTCTCTTTTTTTTTAATATAATAGAGGAAAGGTTTTTATCGGTTGTAAACTTTGATCAGGATAAATCTTCACTCGGAAGGCTGCAGGCGTGGTATTCTACGGTTTTGATAATTCTTAAAAATCCATTTTTTGGATACGGGTTTGATACCTATTATTTATACAAATATGATGTATTCTCTTACTATATAGTGGATGTGCCTCATCCTCACAATACTTACCTAAGGGCAATACAGGAATCAGGTCTGATCGGCGCCGTAATTTATTTCTTTCTGTTCTTTAAAGCGTCTATATATTCGTTTACAAAAGGCAGGACGAAATGTGATCCGGTTTACGAAAAATTTTTTGACGGGCTACAGCTGTCTTTTATCGGACTTATAGTTGCATTTAATTTCGAACCGTATCTCAGTCTCTTTGGTGTTACTACCATTGTAATCTGGATACTAATTTCACTGACATTCAGATTGAAGGATTTTCCTGCTGCAAAAAAAATTAAAACTATTTAAAGTAAATAACCGGGTAATTTTATGAACAGTACTTCACGCATTTTTTCCAGACTGTTCATAATTGTTATTTTCATAAAGATATTCGATGTTTTCAAAAATCTTGTGATAGCAGCCGTACTCGGCGTTTCATCTTCGGCAGACATATATACCGCGCTTATATCCATTCCCGACAGTTTAATAGTACTTATTGGACTTGATACTATTAAAGGAGTAGTCAACAGCGAATACGCGTCACTTCAGAAAGAAGACGAAAAAAATCTTATCTGGAATTCATTCAATAATCTTTTCAATCTATTATTTTATGCAGGCATAATTATTGTTTCAGTGATAATAATTTTTAACAGTGCAGTAATTAAAATTTTACTTCCCGGATTTGAAGGGGATAAATTTATCAGAGCGGAAGAGATCTCATATATAATATTTCCGATACTTTTTTTTAAGATATTCACCGGTTACTTTCATTCTGTATATAATGCATTAAAGAAATTTTACCTTCCGGTGATCGCTCCGGTAATTACGGGAATTGCTTTATTGATTTCCGTAATGATTCCTTTCTATAAGGATGAGGCGGTTTACAATCTGTCATATGCAAATCTCGCCGGAAATTTTTTACTTGCCGGTATTATGACCTACGGACTTATGAAGCTCGGAGCGGAATTCAGACTTCAGAGTGTTTTCAGTATCAAATTAGATGAAGTTACAAAAAAAGTTCTCCGAGGATCGTTATCGATCTTGTTTCTTGTAGTCTGTAATCAGATATACATACTTTCAAGAAATTACTTTGCTTCGTATTTCGGAGAAGGCGCTGTTTCATCCCTGCACTATTCAGGAACGCTGACAAGCGTAATCTTCTCTCTGATTTTTGCGGTATTCTTTACAGTGCTGATCTCTGAACTTTCCACCTTGTTTTCAGCCGGTGAAAAAGAAAAGGCAAGAGATCTTTTTCTGAATACTTTATCAGCGCTTCTTTTTCTTTTAATACCGGTTACTGTAGTGTTTCTGACATTCGGCAGGGAAGTGCTTTCACTTGTTTATCTGCGCGGTAATTTCGATCAGAGCGGTATTGAGATGACGTTGAAACCGTTTTTCTGGGATGCCCTGTCACTTCTGACTTTTGTCCTTTACATTATTCCTACAGCCCTCTTCCTTGCAAAGAAAGAATACGGACTGATGACAAAGATAGGCAGCATAACTTATCTTACCGGAATACTTTTAAATTATTTTCTCAGCAGCTGGTTCGGATTTTATGCAGTATCAATGGCGACATTTATTACTACTGGAGTCTATGGAGTTTTACTTCTTTTATATTCCGTAAAAATTATCGGAAGATACAATGAGCATATTAAAAAAATTATAATGATGTTTGTGTGCGGGGCAGGTGCATATTTTATTATCAGTTATATAAAGGATATGTTTATTCTGACAACAACATACGGATTATCAGAACTGTTAATTACAGTATTACTAAGCTCAATTATCACTCTGTTAATTTACATAACTCTCGCTTCACTGCTTAAAGTAAATTACACAAATCAGATAGTCAGATCTTTCTTAAGAAGATAAAGTATTATTTCTTCTTCATTTATGATGTATTTTTTTAAAAAAAGAAATCTTGAAACCTAATAATTGTCATATTTTGATTTTGGGATAAAATATATTTTTATATAACTTTGTTTAGATTTAAATTAGAAATGACAATTAATTTTATATTACCATTTGCCGGGAACAAGCCGATAGGCGGGTTTAAGATAGTTTATGAATACGCAAACCGTCTGACTGAAAAAGGGCATAAAGTGAATGTCATACATCCTTCATATACTTTTAAAGAATCTTCCTTCAATAATTTAAAATATCTCCTGAGATATCATCAAAGAAGTCTGAATAAAAGTTATCTGCCTCAGAAATGGTTTTCTCTGAATGAAAATGTAAACGCGATGTGGGTGAGAAATATCAGCAATGAAAATATTCCGGATGCTGACGTTTTAATTACTACCGCATGGAGAACAGCCGTATGTGCGAGAGAGCTGAGTGAAAGCAAAGGTGAAAAATTTTATTTTATACAGCATTATGAAACCTGGAACGGACCGGAAGATGAAGTAAAAGCAACATGGAAAATGCCTTATAAAAAGATTGTGATCGCAAAATGGCTGAATGATATTGCATCAGAAATGGGAGAGAATGCTGAATATGTTCCAAATGCATTTGACTTCTCGGAATTCGGAATGGACATACTTCCTGAAAACAGATCTTCTTTGAAGATAATGATGCTTTATAATGATCTTGAATTCAAGGGAAGTAAATACGGTATTGAAGCATTTACTATTTTAAAGAAAGAGTTTTCTGAACTTAAATTAATTTTGTTTGGTGTGCCTGACAGACCGGAGGGACTTCCGGACGGAGTACAATATTTTCAGTCGCCTGACAGAAAGACGCTAAGAAATTTATACAATGAATCTTCAGTATTCATAAGTCCTAGTCTTGCGGAAGGATTTCCGCTGCCGCCGGCTGAAGCTATGATATGCGGTGCCGCTCTGACATGCACGGATATCGGCGGTCACAGGGAATATGCGGAAGATAATAAAACTGCGGTTCTCTTCGTGCCTGAAAGCGGAACTGCTGCTGCGGATGCAGTTAGGAAATTAATTACTGATGATAAATTCAGAATCCGAATCGCTTACAACGGAAATGAACATATCAAAAAGTTCACATGGGAAAATTCAGTAAATAAATTTGAACGAGTATTAACATCTTAGAAATGAAAAGCTTTATAAAGAAAATTTTTTCAAAAACAGGAAACGCATTATTCTTTTTCAGAAAGAAGAATATAGTCAGATCAGAAGTAAAGAAAATACTTGTAATCTCGCTTTACTTCAGAGGCGATGTGATGATGAATACTCCTGCTTTAAGAATGTTAAGTAAAATATTTCCTGATGCTCAGACAGATATATGGATCAAATCACGCTCCAAAGGAATTCTCGATAACAATCCTCACATAAACAGAACGATAGTCTTCGATCATTTCAAAACCGCTGATTACAATGACAGTCAAAAGCCATATCTGAAAGAAAAAATAAATTTTATAAAGTCAGTCAGAAAGGAAAATTATGATCTGTGTATTGACCTGACAGGAAAATATTCTACAGCATTGTTTACGCTGTTCGGAGGATTTAAATATACCGCCGGACTGAATTACAACGGATTCGGTTTTTGCTATAATAAATTTATAAATATTGATACTCAGCATTCTGCAGGACATTTAGCCGGAAAGTATGCGGAAGTGATAAGGGAATGTGCAGACTTAAGTACTGAAGAGTTTGAATCAGCGTCAGATAGAGGAAATTTAAGGAATGAAATTTATATCGGTAAAAGTTCTCTGAATGAAATACAAAAAATTCTGTCTGAAAATGGAATAACGTTTGATGATAATATAATAACAATTCAGCCGTCAGCGGGATGGAAAGCAAAGGAATGGAGCGGTGAAAAATATTCGCAGCTGATAGATGAATTACCTTCCGGTTTTAAAATTGTATTGATAGGATCGGAGCAGGATATTGAAACAAATAAATCAATTATTGAAAATACTAATACTTCTGAAAAGTGCGCAGCTCTGCAGCTTCCGATGAATTTAAGTGCAGCGCTTATTTCCGTTTCAGATCTTTTTATAGGAAGCGATTCCGCAGGACTGCAGATAGCTGGAGCTGCCGGAGTACCTTCGGTTGCACTGTTCGGTCCGACCAATCCCGGCTTTTCAAATCCGCCGGGAGAAATTCATAAAATAATTTATACTAAACTGATTTGCTCATCACCTGATAATGAACAATACTGCACGAGAGATGCCGGAAAGACATGCCCGGATTTTCTATGCATGAAAAATATCAGTGTAAATGATGCAGTCCGGCAAGTCAGCAATTTAACAAAAAATTATTCAAAGAATAAATATCAGATTGCCGAATAAAAAAATTAAAATACTGCACATTGCTCCTGACGGTAAACTATACGGAACCGAAAGGCACATACTTGCTTTAGTCAGACATTCTGACCCGGATAAGTTTGATCATTACGTAGCAACGCCCGAAAAGGGAAATTTTAATGATGAACTTGAAAAGATCGGCATAAAATATTTTATCGCGGGAAGAAAACACGGATATAAAAATAAATTTGACGGAATAACGGAAGACGGTTCTCTTGAACTGTTTAAAATATTACGAAAAGAAAAATTTGATATTGTGCATTCGCATCTGAATTCTTTCGGAGGAATCGTCGGTAAATTAGCCGGCGCGGGAGCAGTTGTTCATACAAGACACGGAGTATTCTGGAGCGAGGATGAGCTTGAGAATATTTCATTAAAGGATAAATATTTTCAGAAATTTAAGTCCGGTATCTTTGACGCTACTGTCGCAATAGGAGAGTATGAAAAAAAT
The DNA here is from genome assembly GCA_002344965.1 of Candidatus Tepidiaquacellales bacterium UBA2330. GTDB lineage: Bacteria > Bacteroidota > Ignavibacteria > Tepidaquicellales > Tepidaquicellaceae > UBA2330. Next base: position 52,544 of record DDUU01000025.1, read on the forward strand.
ACAATGGTAAGCAGACTTAACTATAATCCTGAAAAGATAACAGTTACAGTCAACGGAGTTGATATTGACAAACTTCATTCTAAACTGAATAAAAGTCTTACAAAGACAGATCTCTTCGGAACAGATGACTTTATTATCGGATCTGCCGGAAGACTGGAGAGACAGAAAGGTTTCAGCTATTTCATCGAAGCCGCATCAATGCTTAATGATCTTCCGGAAAAAATTAAGTTTGTTATTATCGGTCAAGGCACCTGCAGAGAAGAGCTTTTAAAAATGAGAGATGATTACGGATTAAATGACAGGATAATTTTTCTTGATTATAAGGAAAATATTCAGGATTACATTAATAATTTTGACATATATGTTTCGACTTCATTGTGGGAAGGAATGTCGTATTCTGTTCAGGAAGCGATGGCATTGGGAAAACCTGTTATCGCAATGACTTCGGGAAATGTATCCGGACTGAAAGAATTAATAATCAGCGGTATATCGGGAATTCTAATCGAAGAAAATTACAGCTCATCGGTTGCTGAAAATTTAAAAAGTCTAATCAGCGATGAAGCATATAGAAAAAAGTTAGGAGCTAATGCAATGGAAAGAGAAAGAAATCATTTTCAGGAATGGAGAACAGCTGAAGATATGGATAAAATGTATTTGAAATTATATGAATCTAAAAACAGGATGAATTAATTATGAAGATACTATATATATCTTATGACTTTCCGTTTCCCCCGACCGGCGGTTCGATAAGCAGGGATTTTAATCTGATAAAACAGATGGCAAGGGAAAATGAACTTCACTGGATTAACAGAACAGTAAGAGGAAAAATCAGTCAGGACCGCATTGACGAAATGGGAAAATATTTCACTGAGATGGAAATCGCAGAATGGGATTACAATCACAGCATTACGGGTCTGATTAAAAGTCTGTTTACGGATATTCCTTACATAATAAGAAGGTTTGCTTCTGACAGAATGAAAGAAACAGTCAGTAAATATATAAGAGAAAATAATTATGACCTTATACTCTGCGATCATATTTATCTTGCTCAATATCTGCCGGATGACATAGCCGGAAAGATTCCGGTAATTCCCAATAACGAAGACTGCGGATATACATTTTACAAAAGAATGTCCGAGCAGTCCGGTTTTATTAGGAAAATGTATGCAAAGTCACAATGGAAGAAGCTGCTTAAATACGAAATAGAAATTTTAAAAAAATATAAAGTCTATATCACGACTTCGGAAAAAGAAAAAGAACTTCTCTCTTCTTATTATAACGGAGCTGAGATTAAAGTTATAGAGAACGGAGTGGATACGGATTATTTTTATAAAAGAGAAAATGCAGCGGATGAGCCGGCGCTTATATTTACGGCATGGTTCGGATATTATCCTAATGAAGAAGCTGCTGTTTATTTTACAAAAAAAATACTGCCGTTAGTCAGAAAGGAAATTAAGGATGTTAAATTTATAATTGCCGGAAAAGAACCTTCCCGGAAAATTCTTGAGCTTGCATCAGATGAAGGAGTGATTGTAACCGGTTATGTGGATGATATAAGAGATTATTTAAAAAATGCAGCAGCAGCGGTGATCCCTCTTAAAGTCGGCGGCGGGACGAGATTGAAGATCCTTGAAGCTTTTTCAATGGGAGTGCCTGTAATTTCAACTGAGATCGGTGCAGAAGGAATAAATGCTGAAATCAACAAAGATATTCTGATTGGTAAGGACGATACGGATTTCGCGGAAAAAATTATTAAGGTTTTAAAAAATAAAAAACTTGCCGGTATGCTTTCGGAAAACGGAAGAGCATTAGCCGAAAGTGAATACGACTGGAACATTATCGGCAGAGAACTTAATCGGTACTTAAATGAATTTGTAAATAATTTCAACAAAGAAAATGTACGATCTGCAGATACAAATAATAAATTACAATACGAAGAAATATCTTGAGGAATGTCTTTCAGGTCTTTTTAATGATCTGAAAAGTTCAGGACTGAAATATAAAGTGCTTGTGCTTGACAATAATTCCGAAGATGATCTGAGTGATTCTGAAAAAAGATTTTCAGGCGAAGACGTTTCTTTTTATTATTCAAAAAAAAATCTCGGCTTTGGCGGCGGACATAATTTTCTTTCAGAAAAAGCGGATAGCAGATATATACTGATATTAAATTCTGATCTTAAGTTTATTCAGCCGGATACTGTAAAGTCTATGTATGACAGACTGATTAAAAGCAGCGAATTCAGTGTGATCGGACCAATGCTTGTGGTGGAAGATCTAAGCCGACAGGAATTTGATCACGGAGAGCTTACGGGAATTTATTCATGGGTTAAGAATAATTACGGCTCTTCATACTGGAAGCCGAGAGACAGTGAAACAGAAGCGGCATGGGTTTCAGGAGCTGTGTTCATGTGTGATAAAAGCGTCTTTAAAAAAATCGGCGGATTTGATGAAAAGTTTTTCCTGTATAAGGAAGAAGAGGATCTCTGCAAAAGAATCAGAGAAGCGGGTTATAAAATTCTTTATTATCCTGAAACGCGAATAATGCATATTGGTCATGTGGTGGCAAGAAGGAGCGCTCATTTTTCCGAATCAATGGATTATTATATCGCAAAGCATTTTGAAAAGAACATGAGTTACAAAATTCTGAATACAATAAAAAAAATAAAGGATATCTCGCTTTACGGTAAAGTCCGGAGCAGAAGCTGAATATTAAAAAATAAACATTAACAATAAAATTTAATTATGAAGATTTTATTTCTTGCAAACAGGTTTCCATATCCTCCTTACAGAGGAGATAAGCTGAAGATTTTTAATCTGGCAAAACAATTGTCAGTCAGACATGAGCTGTATCTTGTTACTTTCATAGATAACAAGTCTGATTATTCTTATGTGAGTGAACTTGAAAAATACTTTTCGAAAATTAACCTTGTGTATATGCCGCACTATATGTCGGCATTTAATTCTCTGATAAATGTATTTTCACAAACTCCGTTTCAGATTAATTATTTTAAGTCGGAAAGGTTAGCTTACACTCTTCGTGAATTTGTTTCAGAAAATGATATCGATGTGATTCATACTCAACATCTCAGAATGGCGCAGTATACAGCCGGTTTAAAAAACTGCAGCACGGTACTTGATCTGCCTGATGCATATTCGCTTTACTGGAAAAGAAGATCAGTTCAGAAAAAAAATCCGCTGATGAATTTTATTGAAAATTCCGAGTACAAAAAAATGCTGAAATATGAAAAAATAATAGGGGAGTTTGATCTCTCGCTGGTATGCTCGGAAGAGGATAAATCTTATCTGTCTGATGAACATGATCTGAACAATATTGAGCTTCTGCAAAACGGAGTGGATACAGATCTTTACAATAGCTCAGGACACAATTACGATCTTAATGATCAGATAATTTTCACGGGCAATATGACATATTATCCGAATATTGATGCGGCAATTTATTTTGCTACGGAAATTTTTCCTGAAATATTAAAGAAATATCCTTATGTAAAATTTAAGATTACAGGTCAGAATCCTCCGGAGAAAATTCAAAAATTAGCTTCAGACAATATTATAGTAACAGGATTTGTGGAATCACTTGCGGATGAATACAGCAGAAGTTCGATAGCAGTATCTCCTGTCAGAGTGGGAGCGGGATCAATGAATAAAGTTCTTGAGCCGATGTCAATGGGAGTGCCGGTTGTATCTTCCGGCATTGGATTTGCCGGACTGGGAGCTGTAGCTGGAAGGGATTTAATTCTCGCTGATGATAAAGCTGATTTTATTAATTCAGTCTGCAATCTTCTCTCAGACGTAAATTACAGAAAGTATATAGGTGAATCAGGAAAGGAAATTATTCATAATAACCTGAGCTGGGAAAAAATTGCGGTCAAACTTGAAAATTATTTTTATTCAGTAGCGGACAATAAAAAAGCGGAATTCAAAATTCCGCTTGGAAGTGTAGTGTAAGTATTAAAATTATTTAACAAAGATCTTATAAGATAATATCAGATATCAAATCCGAACAGCACTCCGAAATAGTAATTTAATTCTTTTCCGTATGTGACCGGCGTATTCTGATAAGTGTTTGTAAATTTATCAAAGCCGTAAGCAACGTCAAAAAATATACTTGTCGGAAACACATAAAATGAAAACGCCTGAAGTCTGAGCTGCGCTCCGATGTCAGTTTTGAAATCCTTTAACTTTGTATCGCTGCCGTTCCATGCATTACCGTAATCTCCGTAAAGAGAGAAATAAAGTTTATCAAGATAAAGCGGTGAAATTCTTGTATCTATTTTTGAGAATACGGGTAGTCTGTATGTAACATTCAGTGCTACGGATCTTCCTCCGCCGATGGAATAGAAAGGATAACCTCTCATACCCGGAAGTCCGGAAGCGTAGTAATTATAAAAATCCTCAACAGGCGGACCGAATATAGTACCGCCGGCAAGTCTTAAGGACAATGAATGAGTATTTTTAAAAAATCCGAAAGTTTCCGTCCATGTTCCGTAAAACTTATTCAGATTTCTGTTTTCATAATTAGTGGAAATAGTGCCGTTTTCATTTACTACAATAGACGGATTGATCTTACTCATTTCAAAATCATATCTCAGTTCCAGTATCCTTCCGACAGGATTTATATCGGAATTTTTTCCCGGTTCAATGCTCTCGTAATTATATGTGAGAGAAAAATCATTTGCCTTAAAATAAGTTTCCCTGGATGATCTCACGGAAATTCCGCTTTGCGGAATTGCGAATGCGTCTATATCATAAGCATAATTTGAAAGAGTGTATCCCAGTTTCATCTGGTGATCATGATTGAATACATGAAACGCCATTCCGAAATCAAATGAAAGCAGATCATAAGTAATGCCGACATTGATCGTATCAATACCAGCTATCAGATCACCGTCAGATTTTCTTGTAGTATTGTAACCTTCGAGAGTTATCTTCGGCAGGAAGCCAACTTTCTTGGTAAAGAAATCCTTAAAAAAAGGAAAACCGTTATTATATTCAAACTGGAGGAACAGATCCCTTTCTCCTTTTATATTCATTGCCGCTCCGCCGAATACTGCAAATCTGTTAAGCATCTCGCTTGAGAAAAAATAAAGTCCGGGTTTTATTGATTCAAGAAAATTAAATTTGTTTTTTCTCTGATAGGTATCAAACCTTATTACCGGAACAAAAGAAAGCGAAGTGAAGAGACTTTTATATGGTTTCTTTTCAAGCTGAGGCACATCCTTGTCATTGAAATTTTTCAGCCTGCTCCAGTTATAATTACTGCCGGCGGTAAGCGAATCTTCGCTTGTATATTTTGTGATAAGAATATCCGGCTGATCATATTTTCCAAGAGCTTCAGGATTGTGTTCGGCAAAATTTTTCAGATATGCTATTTTATATCCTGTAGGTTTATAGGAAGAATAAGCCAGATTACCGTTATCATCGACAGACGGCATAAAAGCTCCGCCGATTGCGTTAGTAATCTGCATTACTTTTCCGGAATCCATATCCATTGAATAAATATTAAATATACCTGTCGGGTTTGAAGCAAAATACATTTTCTTACCGTCCCTGGAAAAAAACGGACTTCTGAAGTCAATACCTTTTTCATCAAGTATAAAATCCATTTTTCCAGTTTCAATATCTATCTCAGCTATTTTCCTTGCTTCTTCAAATGAATAATCAAAAACAATTTTTTTACCGTCTCTTGTAAATTTCGGATTATATATCTGTTCGCCGTTTTTAAAAAAAGTAAGCGGCTTATATCCTTTCCCGTTTGCATTAGCTATCTGAAGATTTAGCGTACCGTCTCCGTTAATTACAAAACAGATTTTATCTCCTTCGGGCGAGTATGAAGGTGAAATCGCTCTGAGCTTTGAAGTAAGTTTTTTTTCCTTCTTGGTCTTAGTGTCAAATTCATAAATATCAAAAACAGTGGAGTTTAAAATAGTCCTTGGATAATTTCTTTTAGAATAAATTATTTTTCTGGAATCGGGAGACCATGAAAAATTCGATGCCACTGGAGCGTCAATAATATCTAGTTTCTTTGACGCAATTTCATATACATACAGACCTGTAGATCCGTAATCATAATCCTGATTTGAAAGATAAGCGACTTTTTTTCCGTCGGGCGAAAGCTGAGGATAATAATTTGCAAAGCCCTTATTCTCAAGAATAACTCCCTCTACTTCATCTTTCTTTACATTTTCCAGACGTTTTTTATAATCTTTTTCGAGATACTCTTTCCACTGTTCATATACTTTTTTACCGTCAACTCCAAGAGCTTCTTTCATCGCTCTGTCCATGCTGAAGTTAGTAAAGTCGCCGAGATGTTCAGTGATCTTTCTGAGTTTATCCTCTCCATACTGCTCTGAGATGAACCTTGTAAGCGCATAACCGAGATTGTAAATTGATTCTGCTTTAAGACTTGTAATGGAAGAGAATTGTCCCATCTCACCCCAGGTCAGAAGATTACCTCCTTCAATGTAACTTCTCAGGATCATATCTCTGTGAGAATCCCAGTATTCGTAATTCAGCTGCTGTCTCTGATACTGAGCGGTTCCTTCCGCAAACCATGCGGGAACGCCAACGCCTGAAAGGGGATAAGAGACTATGGCGTTAGGATAACCGTAAAGTACGTCGGGACGGATCTCGTTTTCATAGCCGAGCCACTGAAGGTAAAAGGTCGGGAGTTTTCTTCCGTACTTAAGCGATGCCTGCACCTGGACAGCGTGAACGAACTCGTGAGTAATAACATTTCTCAGCCAGTTGTGTGTGCCTCTGAGATCATAATCCAGCGCAGTGGAATAAATCTCAATTCTGTTTCCGAAATAATCCGTTGCACCGTTAGCTATATCCGAAACATCATTTACTACAAAATTTACTTTTTCATCAGGTTCGTATTTATATAAAGAAGTGATCGGTCCGTATATTTCTTCAGCGATTTTTGCAATTGTGTTAGCTGTTCTTTCAGTGCCTTCGTGATAATGAATTATAAAATGCTTGGTTTCAATTGTGTGCCATTCAAGCTCCGGATGCGGGTCAAACTGTGAATAAAGTTTATTTGAAAATGGAAAAAAAATTAAAGCTGTAACAATAAGAGAAAAATTCAGGACTTTAATATTAAACATTGAATATTAATTTGTTAATAATTATAATTGACAAAAAATTAAATAGATTTGGTGCTGTTAAGTAAGTTAAAACCGGTAAGAATTAGTCAAATAAACAGAGTATTTTTTAAAAGATTAAAATAAGGCTTATAGAAGAATTTTACAATTTTGTAATTTTTAACTCGAAGTTGAATTTTAATTTCACATCGAAAACACATTCACTTATCCGGCCAAAGAAATTATTTTTAATAATAATAATTCTATTTGGTATATGCAATGTTACTTTTTCGCAAGGCAGACGCGACAGGATAAGCGGTAACGTAAACTACAACAGAGTCGGACAGACTGATACTTCATCTGTTATTTCAGCTGAAGATTCGCTGAAACTAATAGAAGCGAGAGAACCGGTGGATTCTACTGCGCGTATTAAGTACTTTAAATACGAACCCGATTATTTTTTCGGTACAAAACTAACCGGCAGGAAATCTCCTTTGCTTCTCGGTAATTCGTCTGTTCTGAAACCGGAAGTATCTTTTGATACATCCGGCAATGTTATACTTACTGAAAATTTTAACGGCGAGCCAATCAGAGCACCGCTTGTAATTCCCCTTGAGACATATCTTCAGCAGCTTTCAGCAAAAAACAGGGATATTATTTTTTCAGATATTGTAAATGAATATTTCAGAGGAGGGACACAGGACGATCTCGGTAAGCTGTTTGAAAAATTTACAGACATAACTATTCCACTTCCGTTTAAATCAGAAAGTATTTTCGGTCCGCCAACATTTAATCTAAAGCTTAACGGCGCAGTGGATATTACCGCATCATATCAGAGTGCAAAAAGCGATCAGACAATTATTACAGGTCTTAGTAATGTTAACAACAGCATTAATTTCAAACAGGAAGTTCAGCTTACTGCAAAGGGAAAGGTCGGAGATAAATTAAGCATTGACGCAGATTATAATACTCAGAGACTTTTTGATTTTGAGAATCAGCTCAGACTGAAATATGAAGGATATGCCGATGAAGTTATAAAAAAGATTGAAGGAGGTAATGTTTCACTCGAAACAAGATCAGGTCTTATAGGTTCGTCACAGTCACTGTTCGGAGTAAAAGGTGATTTCCAGTTAGGAGCATTATCGCTTTCCGCAGTCATATCACAGAAGAAAAGTAAAACAGAAACTAAAGATTACAGCGGCGGCGCGCAGGAGCAGAGGTTTGATATAAAGGTCTGGGATTATTCCGATAACCATTATTTTCTTGATACTGCATACAGATCAAGTTTTATAGATTTTTATACAACAGGCACTACTATCAGCCCCAGGACTGACAGTCTGACTGTGGATGAGCAGTCATTCGAAGTATGGGTGCAGACTGATCTGCAGACCACGGGATACAGAAGAGCTGCAATGTATATTGATCTTCCTAATCTACCTCAGGGAGGCAGATACAATGATACATTAAAAACCGTGAATTTTAATTTACAGGGAGTTAATGCTTCGGGAATTGTAAGAAAACTCGAAACCAGTGAATATAAACTTAACAGAATTGCCGGTTATGTTTCGCTTAATGTCAGTTTACCTGAAAATTACTTCATAGGCGTTGCATATAAAAGAACAAAGACGCTTGAGCAGTTCGGAACTATCAGTACGGATTCCGGAAATGCGCAGGATACGCTGATACTGAAAATGATCAAGCCGGAAAATCTTGTTCCGTCAAACACACTTGCTTGGGAGCATAAGCTAAAAAACATATACAGACTTCCCGTTTCCAGGGTGGTACAGGAAGGATTTGAGTTTGAAGTAAAATATCTTGACAACGGAAATTACATACCGACTTTACCGCCTTCTCAGAATATTTCAAGAAATCTTATTTTTATTTTAGGACTTGACCGTTTTACAAACGGCAGGTCAGGTGAACCTGATAACAAGTTTGATTTTATACCCGGTACTACAATTGATGTGGAAAACGGCTATGTTATATTCCCGACTCTGAAACCATTTCTTTCCAATCTGTCTGAATATTCTGAAAACGGAAACAGAATAGATTCAAGCTTCTGGTATCCGCAGATCTATACGCTTTCCAAAAATGATTCCCGACTTCAGCCGAATGCAAATAATTATTCGATCATGGGTAAAGCCAGAGGCGAAGCAGGTATCAGCAATACTATCAGTCTGGGATTTAATCTAGTACAGGGAAGCGTAGTGATTAAAGTCGGTGAACTGGTACTTACTCCCAATATTGATTACACTGTGGATTACTCTACAGGTACCGTAGTTATAAGAAATACTTCAGCTCTGCTCTCAAAAGATTTAAAAGTATCTTACGAAACAAATGATCTCTTTACGCTTGCTTCAAAAACATTTCTCGGATTGAGGGGAGATTATAAAATTTCGGATAAAAGTTCTATAGGTTTTACTTTTGTAAATCTTAAACAGGAGACTCTCAATGACAAGGTAAGAATTGGGGAAGAGCCGACAAATAATTCTATGTTTGGTCTTGATTTTCAAACAGAGATACCCGTAAAAACGCTTACAAATCTTGTGAATCTGCTTCCGGGTTTTAATACAAAAGAACCTTCCACAATTACAGTAAGAGGAGAGATTGCATCTATACTTCCTGATCCAAATACAAAGAAAAGTCTTATTCCCGGTGATAATAATGAAGCAGTCGCTTACATTGATGATATGGAAGGCGCGAAAAAAATTATTTCACTCGGTACTACATATAATTCGTGGACAATAAGTTCCGTACCTCTGGATGAGTCAATAGGATTCAGAGACAGTCTGCAGTTTAAGCAGCGCAAAAGAGGAAAAATGAAATGGTACAATCTGCCAAACAGTGAACTCCTCACAAATATTTATCCTCTGAAGAGCGTTCAGGCGAATCAGAATACAATCACTCCTTTTTATATGAGTTATGTTCCGACTAAAAGGGGAACATATAATTACAACGGGGATTATGAAACTATTGTAAATCTGGATTCGACATGGAACGGTGTTATGAAATTTCTGAATACAACCAGCAATGATCTTATTAATGAAAATATAAATTTCATTGAGTTCAGTATGCGTGTGGAAAATCTTAATCAGAATACTATAGGCGGGAAGCTGATTATCGATCTTGGTAATATAAGTCAGGACGCAATCCCAAACGGCGAACTTAATACGGAAGATACGCTTGGTAACGGAGAGCTGCGTTCAGAAGCCGATGATAAGGGACTTGATTTCAAAACTGACGCCGAGGAATTAATCGAATACAATAACAGGAACGGCACCAATTTTACTTTGCAGCAGCTGCCCGATCCTGCAGGGGATAATAATAACATAAATCCTGTGTTTGATGAAAATCTTATTAACGGTACGCAGGGAAATTTAAATTTTGATAACGGACGAAGACCTGACACGGAGGATCTGAACAAAACTGTCCGGATAAATAACGGGAATGATTATTTTCAGTTTGAAATATCTCTCGATACATCTTCTTTGAATCCATATATAGTAGGTACCGGACTGAACGGCTGGCATCAGTATAAGGTACCTCTTTCACAGTTTACCAAAGCTTACGGTAACGCTTCTTTTAACAATATACAGTTTTCAAGAATGTGGCTTACAGGTCTGAAGGATTCCGTCAGACTGACTATGTATGAAATTAATCTGACGGGAAATCAGTGGGTAAAACCTGTTAAAACCGATACAACATACAATATTTCCGTTGTCAGCATTGAAGAAAATCCGAATTACTATCAGAGTCCGGTTCCCGGCGACGTCCTGAGACAGACAGTAAGAGGTCAGAATAATCAGGATACAAAATCAAACGAGCAGTCGCTTTCGCTGGAAGTTACAAACCTTACAAGCGGAGTTAGAAAAGTTGCAAGAAAAGATTTCAGCACTTTGCCACTTGATCTTTTTAATTACCGTTCGATGAAAATGTTCGTAAACGGAGATCCGTCTTTTAATTATACAAATGATCAGATCTATGACGCGATAATGGTAATCAGATTCGGGAATGATTCGAATAACTATTATGAATACAGAGCTCCGATACATCCCGATAACAGAAATCTTAACAGACCTGAGCAGCCGTGGGATTCATTAAACAATGTTACTATAAATTTCAATGAACTTACAAAGCTGAAACTCGCGCGGGACAGCGTTAATGTTCCTGTGTCTGCTCCTGTAGCAAATGTACCCGGCGGAGAATACAGGATTTTCGGAAATCCGGATCTGAAATCAATCAGAGAGATCATAATGGGAATAGAAAAAAACAGAAGCGGACTTAATTCGTCAATTTCGGGAAGCGTTTGGTTTAACGAACTTCGTCTTGTCAATGTAATAGATGACGACGGAGTTGCATTTAATTTAAATGCAAATGTTAAGCTGGCGGATCTTATGGATTTTAATTTTGCTATTTCCAAGACAGATCCTTTTTTCCATTCGCTTGACACCCGGGTAGGCACCAGAAATACCGGACTTTCATGGGATTTCAGCACCACTATTAATGTTCATAAATTCATTAACAATGCGCTTGCTTCTGCCATATCTGAAAGCTGGAAAGATTTTATTACGCTTCCGCTGACATTCAGACATTCCGAAACAATGAATAATCCCAGATATTTTCCCGGTACTGATATTGAAATAGACAGGGCGGCGGATCAGAGATATCAGAGAGTGCTTGCGCAGACAGGCAGTATTGAACAGGCGCAAAACGCAAAAGATAATGTATATGAAGAAGCTCAGAGTCTTGTAGTAAGAAATAATCTGACTATAAGCAGTATGTATTTTACTTTGCCCGGAAGTAACTTTTTTGTAAAAAACATTTTCAATCAGCTTAGATTTAATTTTAATGCGGATTTCGGAAATTCAAGGGACATAACATATGAAAGAAAGAATGATTTCAGATATAACGGCGGTGTGAGTTTTTCCACTGACTTCGGACTTTCTGAAAAGCTGAATCTTGATATTGGAAAACTAATACCTCTCGGCGAACAATACAGTAATGCAAAGTTGTATTTCTTTTTACCGTTTATCCCTATGATACCGCTGTTTAGTAATAATATATCCGCATCTACAGATTTTAACAGATCAAGATTTGAATCAAAGCAGAGACAGTTCGTAAATGACGATCTTACTTCAAGAGACTTCAGAGCAAACAGAGGTTTCCGGCTTGACTGGAAATTTATTGAAAACTGGATCGTTGATCTTACGGGAAACTACGATTTCCGCGCAGGCAGTGATCTTACGCCATATGAAGTTTCAGATACTACCGGTACTCAAAGACCGGACAGCGAAATTTTTAATGATATTTTCTTTAACGGCGGAGTGGTTAATTTCGGAAAAGATCTTGATTACGTTCAGACAGTTACCATTAATCCGAAGATCAGTCTTCCGTATATAGATAAATTTTTTACCGTTACAGGTGCTTATAATGTCAGATACGGATGGATAAATCCGAATCAGATCATTAATGTCGGTTATAATACAGGTTTCTCAAATACACTTAATGCAACAGGGAGTTTAAAGCTGAATGAATTGTTCTCTATTTTCAGCGGCTCTGATAACGGAAATTTAAGAGCAAACGGTATGGGTAAAGGAAGCGGAAGAGATACAATCAATAAGAGTTCGCAGAGTCTGGCTGATATTTTAAATATATTTAAAACTCTTGTACCTAAGGATATCAGCATTACATACTCGCAGAATAATACCGTATCAAATGCCGGCGTAACGGGAAATCCGGGATTCGGAAATTTCTGGTTTTATCCGACTACTCAGGAGAAATACGGTCCTTCCAGAATGTATCAGCTTGGATTCAGTCAGTATCCCGGCACAAGGGCACCGAATCTCAGTCAGCTTACTGATACTTATCTTCACGGAAATGAACTTTCGTTTTCTACATCAATAAATCCGCTTCTTCCTGAAAATATAACTATGTCTCTGAATTTTAAAACTAACTGGGGCTTTACAAACAATCTCGTTTATACTTCAGATGAGATCGGTAATATTGGAAATCCAACAAGTAAAACAAGTTCAGTGTTATCAGGAAATTCAATATTCTTTGTAGGCGATATGGAAAATTTTGAATTTCAGGGAGATGCTAACAATACTGTGCAGTCAAGATCTCAGCTGACATCAGCTTTTGAAGATCAGATTTCATCTTTTCCGTTTCCAAACTGGTCACTAAGTATTTCAGGACTTGAAAAATTTCCTTTGTTCTCTGAATTTGCTTCGCAGGTTTCAATTGAAAATAATTTTATATCAGAATACAGGGAAAGCAGATTAATTGATATCAACAGCGTTGACATTCCAAATTCACAGGCAGTAACTCAGGCGTTCAGTCCGCTGTTAGGACTTAATGTTGTATTTAAGGAATTACTCGGAGGTAATATGACAACTAACTTCAGAATCAATTCCAGTATATCGAATATACTCAATCCGATCGGTGCAAACGTTCAGACAATAGGTACAAGCGAATGGAGCGTAAATGCAAACTTTACAAAAAGCGGTTTCAGTATTCCGCTGTTCGGTTTATCACTGCAAAACGACATAGCTTTCGCGCTGACTTTTTCCAATTCTAAAAACGAACCGATAAATTATGAATTCGGATCAGGAGTGAAAGTGCCTGTTACGGGTAACGGATCTTCAGTTACGACAATAAATCCTTCAATACAGTATTCGCTTAGTTCTAAAGTATCAATGCAGCTCTTTTACAAATATATTTCCACAAAACCGACAGGAACATCAGTTACAACCGTACCGAGATCTTCGAATGAAGGGGGTTTAAATATCAGAATTACTATTCAGTAAATTTTATTTGAGTTCGATTTTAATTTCACCGGCCGACAGTTTTTTCTTTGCTTCATCAGTTTTTAAAATGATCTCTTCACTGATAAGCGATTTATTATTCTCATCATAAACATAGCTTACGCCGTTATCCAGTAGTCCGAATGTTTTTATACCGCCGGTAAATTTATTTTCAGTAAAATCTTTTACTGTATTAAACACAGCTCTGTCAACGAGCTTTACCATGCTAGTCATTACAAATCCGGGAGCTTCTTTCTGCTGATCCATATCCACTCCGATAGCGAATTTATTTTTTTCTCTCGCAGCTTCAAAAAGTCCCAGACCGGATAATCCTGATGCATGATAAATAATATCAGCTCCGCTGTTATACTGGCTGAGAGCAATTTCCTTTGCCTTGCCCGGATTTTTAAATCCTTCGGGCGAAACGCTGACATAACCCGAAAGGACCTGACAGTCAGGATCAGCGTATTTTACGCCCTGCTTATAACCATCTTCAAATTTTCTGATAAGATTTGATTCCATGCCTCCGATGAATCCGACTTTTTTTGTCTTTGAATTCAGCGCTGCAATAACTCCCACAAGAAATGAACCCTCTTCTTCTTTAAATTCAATGGCTTCGACATTTGCGGGTATCTGCTTCGAAGGATCAATTGAGTAATCCACGCATGCAAATTTCTTATCGGGAAATTCTTTAGCGATATTGTTTATATCATCTGTAAAAATAAATCCAACTCCGAAGACAAGTCCTACGTCTTTTTTACTTGCTAATTTTCTGAGAGCGGATTCCCTGTCAGAGCCGTCGCCCGGATCTATGACTTCGAAATCTATACCGAGTTTTTCCTTTGCTTCTTCAAGACCTTTGTATGCTGCGTCATTAAATGATTTGTCGCCTCTTCCTCCGATGTCAAACACGAGTCCTACTTTTTTCGGAGCGGCGGAAGTTTCAGTTTCTTTGCCGGATTCATTTACAGCTTCTTTTTTACCGCATGCATTAAAGCTAAAGCATAAAACTGCAGTGAAGAGTGCTGTGAATATTATTTTCATAAAATTATTTTATTAATTAATTCGAATGTTTAAATCGCTTCTTTTTTGGAATCAATATTGATCATATGATGAAGGCGGCATCTTGCTTCGTAATGATTTTTCGCTCCGACGAGTATCTGCTCTTCACTGTCTGTAACTCTCTGAGTTCTGTTTGCCTGCGCTCCGCATACAACGCAAACAGCAAGTGTCTTTGAAATATACTCTGCTACGGCAAGAAGCTGAGGCATCGGCTCAAAAGGCATAGCTCTGTAATCCTGATCAAGTCCGGCTACAATAACGCGCTTACCGGAATCCGCTAAATTCTGACAGATCTGCACAAGGTCATTCTCAAAGAACTGAGCTTCGTCAATTCCGATCACATCCACGTCAAAACATTTATCTACAATTTCCTCAGCACTGTTTACTACCTCAGACGGATAAGACTGTTCATTATGTGATACGATCTCAAACTCGCTGTATCGGTTATCTATTTTAGGTTTGAATACTTTTACTCTTTGTTTCGCAATTTCAGCTCTTCTGATCCTGCGGATAAGCTCTTCCGTCTTTCCGGAAAACATACTTCCGCAAATCACTTCTATATGACCTGATTTTTTATAGGTTCTGATCTGTAAATTCTCGTTCATTTTTTTGAATTCAGTAAATATTTTTTATCGAAAACACCCGGAATTAATTCCGCTAATTTAAATGTCCTTACAAGATTTTTGGTTTTTATAAGAAGAATTTCAGTATCCGTTCCGAATTCAGACATAAACTGTCTGCAGGCTCCGCATGGAAAAGTAAAATCCTTTGCGCTTGATGAAATTGCAACTGCAGTAAATTTTTTATATCCTTCCGAAATTGCTTTTGAATATGCAACTCTCTCTGCACAGATGCAGAGTGAATAAGAAGCGCATTCAATATTCGCGCCTGTGAAGATCTTATTATCTTTTGTCAGCACTGCCGCTCCGACGGAAAATTTCGAATAGGGCGAATATGAAAACTTTCTCGCTTTAATTGAATATTCTATCAGCTTGTTATAATCAGGATGCAATGTATTGGTATTCTTATTTATTGATAATATATCCATTTCTGAGTATATTATCAAATAAATTTACTTTTCTGATACTACACATTTGAAACGAAGAGCCATATTCAGGATTTTCGATAAATACTTAGGCATACCTTTAATTATTCTGCTTGCAATCTTAACAAAAAGGAAGAGACGGATACCAATTGAAAACATTAGGAAGATACTGATAATAAAACTTGCTGCAATTGGCGATTCGATACTGCTGATTCCCACGTTAAGAGTTTTGAAAAAAAATTTTCCAAATGCTGAAATTACTTTTATTTGCTCACAGATTAATTATTCCGTAATAAAAAAAATACCTTATGTCGATAAGATTATTGACTGCAATGTCCATTCATTTTTAAGAAAGCCGTTCGGATTTTTCAGATTTATCGGAAACTTACGTAAAGATAAATATGATGTGATTATAGATGTCGGACAATGGGAAAGAATTAATGCAATTATGGCAATGCTGGCAAAGTCTGATTATACTATAGGTTTTAAAACAGACGGGCAGCACAAACATTTTGGTTATGACAGCGTCGTGCCGCACTCACGGACAAAACATGAACTCGAGAATTTTCTGGATCTTGCAGTTCCGCTCGGTATAAATATTACTGATGAGGATAAAAAATTAGAATATTTTTTAAATTCTAAAGACTATAACTTTGCAGAAGAGTTTTGGGATACGCATGAATTAAATGACAGGACTGTCATCGGACTTCATCCCGGTTGCGGCGAGAACGGTAAACCGCGGGAATGGGAAGTTAAAAACTATATTGAGCTCGGCAGAAGACTTGTGAAATATGATGATAATATCCGGGTTTTGATCACAGGAGCTTCGCATGAAGAGCAAAGATGCAGAGAGATCGCAGCCGGAATAGGTAAGAATGTAATTAATACCGCAGGAATGTATCCGCTTGATAATGTAGTCGCAATGGTTAAAAAGGAGAAAGTAATTGTCTGCAGTAATACGGGAATGCTTCATATTGCTTCCTGTGTAGGAACTAAAACAATGGGTCTTCACGGTCCGACCAATCCTCTTAAATGGGGATCATATACAAAAAACGCCGTACTAATTCAAAGCGACAAATTCTGCAGTCCGTGTCTGTATCTCGGACATGATTACGGCTGTCAGGTACCGCAGTGCATGGCTCATATAAAGGTAGATGATGTTTTTATAAATATAAGAAAAGCTTTAAATCCTGAACTGTTCAAAAGTAAACAGGAATTATTAAACTAACCTGAATTCAAAATATAAAAATAATACTATGTCAGTGAATAAATTTTCCGCATTTGAGTTAATAGAATCCTTCGGTCATGAACAAGTTGTATTTTGCTCGAACAAAGAGTTAGGTTTAAAAGCAATAATCGGAATTCATAATACTACATTAGGACCTGCGCTCGGGGGAACGAGAATGTGGAATTACGCTTCGGATGAAGAAGCATTGATAGACGTACTGAGATTATCAAGAGGTATGACTTACAAAGCCGCTGTTGCAGGGCTTAATCTCGGCGGAGGAAAAGCTGTAATTATCGGTGATTCAAGAACACAGAAAACGGAAGGTCTCTTCAGAGCGTTCGGCAGATATGTAGAAGGACTATCGGGAAGATATATTACAGCCGAAGACGTTGGAACAAGCATTAAGGATATGGAATACATCATGATGGAAACAAGACACGTTACCGGAATACCTATCGAAGTCGGCGGCAGCGGTGATCCTTCACCGGTTACTGCTTATGGAACCTATGTCGGCATTAAAGCCTGTGTGAATGATGTTTACGGAAATGACTCGCTCGAAGGAAAAAAAGTCATTATTCAGGGAGCCGGAGGTAATGTCGGAAAGCATCTTTGTAAATATCTTTATGATGACGGAGCAGTTTTATTTGTGAATGATATATATGAAGATAAGCTGAAAAAACTGGTAACTGATTTTAAGGCAAAAGTCATAAGCGATGAGGAAGTTTATACTACCGAAGCTGATGTATTTTCACCGGCAGCTCTCGGGGGAATTATTAATGATGATACAATTCCGAAACTTAAAGTTAAAATTGTGGCAGGAGCGGCAAATAATCAGCTCGGGGAAGAAGAAAAACACGGCAAGATGCTGAAGGATAAAGGAATTCTTTACGCTCCGGATTATGTAATTAACGCCGGAGGACTTATCAATGTATACAATGAACTGGAAGGATATAACAGGGACAGAGCTCTTAAGCAGGCATCGGGAATTTATGACATTCTTAAAAGTATAATCAATATTTCCAAAAAAGAAAATATTCCTACTGAAGTCGCTTCAAGGAAAATTGCCGAGAACAGAATGAACGCCGTTTCACAGGCAAAGAGAATAAGGATATACAGAGATCAGAGATTATTCAATCAGAGAAATTTATAATTTTATTTAATGTGTTTTATAAAGGATTGATTTGGAAGTTGCTATCTGGGTTATTGGATTAATAGCCGCTGTATTTATAATTGTGATTTACATTATTACATCAGTAAATAAATATAGTAATTCATTTGTCGGTAAGTATTTTAACGAAGAGAAAAAAAATCCGTCTGCAAATCAGGACGTAAATAATAAACCGGATAAAAACCTTATTAATAAAGATGATAATGCAGGTGATGCAGTATGATAATTATTAAATAATCAGACAACATAATATCCTGTAAGATTTTATACAAAAATTTTCAGTCTGCTTTAAGTCTCATTCAAATCTGAATTCCGTAAACAGAAAAGTGTTATGAAAAAGCCCGTGAATGAATCACGGGCTTTTTTTTTGTATCAGTAAATCTGTTTCGTTATTCATTTCACATTTTATTATTTCAGCAAGGTCATTTTCCTTATCTGAACAAATTCACCCGCTGTAATTCTGTAAAAATATGCTCCTGAAGGTAAATCGTTACCGCTGAAATCCGTTTTATAATATCCCGCGTTTAGATTTTCATTTACAAGATTTTTTATTTCCTTACCGAGAATATCATATACTGTTATATTCACGAAACCGGATTTCGGAATACTGAAATTAATGCCCGTTACCGGATTGAACGGATTCGGGTAATTCTGAGATATAGTATATTCTGCAGGTAAAGCTTCGGATGTCTGACTAATACCTGTAGTGCCGACGGAGATATTTGAGTCAATGCTGAATATAGTATTGATCACTACATCAGGCGGAACAGGCCAGGTCCAGCCGGCTGAAGAAATGTTTACCTGAGGAGTTACAACTCCGCTTGAATTTCCCCTCACTATAAAGTTGTAAGTTTTATTTGACGAAGTATTGATTTCACCTAAAGGTAAAGTTGCAGGTGATAATAAAGTAAGTCGGTCATTTAAAGATGATACATTCATTGAAATATTTCCGCCGTTAAGCTTAACATGCTGACTGTTGTTTGTAACTCTTGCTTTTATTGTGTCAATCTGTCCTACGGGAATATTGTAATTTGTTGAAGTTAAATTATAAGACGGCTGCCGGATATGATCGCCACGAAGATATTGAATATTTGAAAGATTAAGTGATACGCCAATATTTGAGTATGAATATAAAACCAAATAACTCCAGTATGCGATCTGCATCGGAAGAACTACATTGACTGAACCCACTTCACCGGCATTACCTCCTGTGAGAATATTAAAATTATTTATGCTCAATGCGCCGTCATCATAAAATAATGCTCTGTAAGTATTCCCGAGCAGGTAATAATATACATGATTTCTGACTCTTACTTCAGAAAAATTCGGTGAAGAAAGAGTAAAATCAGGAGTGGTCTGCTGAGGTGTAATGCCGAGTCCGAGTGGTCCAGCACTCACATTAAAATCGAAAGTAAAACTCCAGTTGTTTCCGTTTGTGCCGGAGACCTGATATGTGCCGTTATTAAACCGGTCGTTGGTATTGGATAGATATACGCGGCTGCTGAAAGGGACTGCTGCTGAATAACTGTTTGCAATAGTTCCTCCGGTTCCGAAATAAATGCATGGATCGGTCGGCGGGGAAAAGTTGGTGACGTTCCTTCTTTCTGAAATGATTTCAGTAGTCTGAGAGTTAAAAAATGCATCATTCGTTGCGGCAGTAATATACGGAGGCACTATTGCAGTAGCCGTTACTTTATTGTAATGTGTAACATTTCCAAACGTTCCTTCCACTACATAGGAGTAAGTCATACTACCGCTTCTTTGATTTACAATAACAGCCGAAGTGACCGGTGAATTATTGTCATCTTCAAATTCTGATATTTGATTTTCCGGAAGAGATATATTTGTAACGAAGTTCACTAATTCAGTATCGAAAACGACATTTCCTTCACTGTCAAAAACTGCCACGGAATTAATTTTTTTCAACTGATGATCATTCCTGATTTCCCATGACATTTTTCCGATGATAAAACCGCCGTTACTGAATTCGGATATTTTCTCTGAAATTGTTTCTACATTGTATCCGGAAGACATTTTTGTAATGTCATCTTTTCTGAGATAAGTGAGATAAGATTGAAACGCATCAGAAATTGTTTCAGACCAGTTTGTAATTCTCAGGCATTTCACATTTGTGACAGTGCTGCCCGGACTCACATAGTCCAGACCTTTCTGTGCTTTACTTTTGAAATCATTTAAATTTATGACTGAATATAAAGCCGGGATCTCGACGGAAGAGTTTACTGAATTTGTAAATTTAATTTGATCAGGTGATTCTAAAACAGTATTACTGAAAATTGACGCCGGAGCATTCTGAGCTTTCAGAGATGCTGAGAAAAATAAGAATGAAATTAAAATAATTTTGAACATTTTACCCTCCTGTTTTTTAAAGTTGTGTAAAACTAAACTGCATTGAGCTGCGATGCAAAGAAAAATAAACTGTTTTGTAACGGCAGTTTTAAACTAAAATTTAAAAAATTTTTAAAAGGGGTGTATAATTTAACTTTATATATTTATTTTGTAACAATTGTATATATTATAAATAAATGGAATACAGAGACACAAAACTTATAATATTTTTACAGACTTTCTCAAAAAAGGAATTAAGTGAATTTGAGAAATTCATAATCTCACCATTTTTCAAACAGGGCAGAGACCTGCTTCCTCTTTATAAAGCTGTTATAAAATTCCATCCGGACTTCATTTCAGAGGGATTTAACGAAGAAAATATTTTTAAAGAAATTTATCCGGATACGGAATTTGGTGACAAAAAATCCAGAGACATTCTTAAGACATTGTCATCATCACTTCTGAAAACGGCGGAGGAATATATGGTAATTTCAAATTTCAGCAGGAAAAAAACTTTAAAACACAGGATAATGCTGGAAGAATTACTTGAAAGGGATCTGGTGAAGTATTATGAAAAATACAGGGAAACCGCTGAAATGGCAGTGAACATAGAAGGAGAATTATCGGGAAAAATTATACTTGAAAAATATTTTCTGGAAGTATATGATACTCAGTATTTAAATATCATTCTTGATCATAAAAATTATCTGAAAAAAGCTTTCAGTTCTGGCGAATATCTTTCTGATTATTTTTTAATTAATCTTCTAAGGATTGCCAAGTTAAAATCGTTCTCGGAGATCGGAAGTAATATTAAATCAGAAGAAAACATATGTGATCTGATTCTGGCAGGACTGAATATGGAAAGTATTCTGGAAGCTTACAAAGACTCACCTCATTTTGTATTTATAGGATTTCACTACTATTCGTATTTAAGTATAAGAAATAATTGCGATGCCGGATTATATGCTAAGGCAAAGGAAATATTTTACATTCATAAATCAAAGTTAAGCAGAATGGAAAAAGTTTATTTCTATGCGGACCTTTTTAATATTCAGAATATAGGTTTTCAGAATATAAATTTATCTGTCAGAAGAAGAGAAAATTTTGATCTTTTTGTCTCGTGTATTGAAGACAATGCTTATAAAATGAACAATGATGCGTATATGCAGCCGGACTTTTACAGAAATTTTATTATAACTGCAATTAATTTGAAGGAATTTGATATTGCAAAAAACTTCACGGAAAAATATACCGAAGAGCTTAAACCTGTTTTTCGCAGGGATATGAAATATTATTCCAAAGCAATGATTTCATTCGGAATGGAACAGTATGAAGAAGCGCTTGTGAATATTTCAAAAGTAAAATATGCGCTTGTTAATTTTAAAGTCGATGTAAAAGTGCTTTCATTAAAGATATATTATGAGCTGAAGCTGACCGAACAGGCGTATTCAATGGCAGATACTTTCAAGCATAATTTAAAGTCTTATAACGAAATGCCGGAAGATCTTAATCTGTCATATTTTAATTTTATTAAATACTATATTAAACTTTTAAATCTGACAGTGAAAGCAAATAATAATGAAGCTTTATATTTAAAGAGTGAAATTGAAAAAGAAAAAATAGTTTCACAAAAAACCTGGCTGATTGAAAAATTTGAAGGAATATAAAATCAAATACTATTTAAAAAAATATTTTCAAAATATATAATGATTA
>DDUU01000059.1 GCA_002344965.1 Candidatus Tepidiaquacellales bacterium UBA2330
ATCATTTCCGGCAGAATCGAGGGCAAGCGGTGAAGCCGGTTCATTAACCGGAACACCTGAAATGAAAGCGTATAATTTACAAACATCATTTGTACTGCTTCCCGGCTTAAAAGTATATGAGGCAACAATCAGGTATGTGGTATTTGTGTTATATACATTACCGGAAAACACAGGACTGCCTGTATATTTTCTTATACCAATATTAAAGGTATTTCCACTAACTTTTTTAAAATATGTAATCGTATTAAAATTAGTTGATCCTCCCCACTCGTCAAGATTTATTACAAATCCCTGCGTAGCATTTAAAGACATACTGTCAACTCTCACCAAAAAAGATAAATACACCGTTCCCTGGTCCAGGGGAGTGTTATTTAAAAATTGACATGTATAAGCTTCTCCGCTTGATTCATTCGGTATGAATGCGCAATTTCCTATGCCTGATCCGGTATAACCGACATAATTTAATCCGGGAGAAATTATTTTCGCTTTGTTATTTGATGTGGAAGATCTGGTCCAGCCTGCATTTCCTTCAATTGTATCTCTCACGGAATAATTAAAGTTTTCAATGTAAACCGGCTGTGATACAGAATAAGCAGATGTTAAAAATAGAATTAAGATTGCAAAAAGTAATTTTTTCATATAATGCAGTAAATTATTTTTAAAAAATAGTTTGCAAATATATTAAAAATCATGGTTTTATTCTTTGTACAAAATTATAAGCATTTGTTTCAACTATTACCAGATCGGAAATATCAGTAACTTCATCTCCGTTCAGATCAGTTGTCTTATATCCGGTTGCAAATGCGAAAGCATTATTGTCTACGAACTGATAATCAGTAACATCAATTATACCGTCGTGATTTATTTCACCGTTATAGAAGCAGTATCTTGATCCTTTCTGTATAACATTAAATCCAAAAGTATTACCGATGCTCTGCGAGAAATTATATGATAAAGCATTTGAGTGAAAATAAGGAGTTAATCTACTCCAGGACTCGACCATATTTCTGTGTGTAACTGCGATATAGTAATTTGAATAATTTCCGATAGTATTATAATTGAATATTCCTGATCCGTTCGAATCAAGCACAGCTTTTTTAGTTTCAGCAATTTGATATGGTGATCTGTTGTATCTGAGCGAAACTGTTACTGTATCTTTTACCATCTTATTCGTTACATTATTATAAAATCCCTGTATTAATGCAGTCATTGACAATGATGCAACGTAATTCTGAAAAAGCGTGGAGTTCCAGGAAGTGCCGATTCTGATTCCGTCAATTTTCATAGAACTGTTTCTCAAACCATTGGTTTGGATGAATGAATTAGCCAATACAATATCTCCTATATCAACTATATCATTTCCGACAGAATCGAGGGCAAGCGGTGAAGCCGGTTCATTAACCGGAACACCTGAACTGAACGCGTATAATTTACAAACATCATTTGTACTGCTTCCCGGTTTAAAAGTATATGAGGCAACAATCAAGTATGTGGTATTTGTATTATAAACATTATTAGAATATACTATACTTCCACTAGCGTGTATTTTTTGAATACCAAGATTAAAAGTAGTTCCTGATACTTTTTTAAAATAAGTTTTTGTATTGAAATTAGTTGATCCTCCCGTCATATCAAGGTTTATGCAATAACCTTCGTTTGCATTTATTGACATACTGTCAACTCTCACCAAAAAAGCCAAATACACTGTTCCCTGATCAAAATAATTTCCATTCATAAACTGACATACATAGACTTCACCGCTTGGTTCATTCGGGATGAGAATACAGTTACCAATTCCTGATCCGATATATCCCGGATAATTTAATCCCGGTGAAATTATTTTTGCTTCATTAACTGAAGAAAATGACCTGTACCAGCCTGCATTTTCTTCGACCGTATCTCTTACTGAATAATTAAAATTCTCAATATAAGCCGGCTGTGATACAGAATAAGCAGATGTAAAAAATAAAATTAAGATTGCTAAAAGTAATTTTTTCATATAATTAATTAAGTATTTATAAAAAATAGATTGCAAATATATTTGTAATTAAGGTATTATTCTTTGAACAAAATTATAAGCATTTGTTTCAACTATTACCAGATCGGAAATATCAGTAACTTCATCTCCGTTAAGATCAGTTGCCTTATATCCGGTTGCAAATGCGAAAGCATTATTGTCTACGAACTGATAATCAGTAACATCAATTATACCGTCGTGATTTATTTCACCGTTATAGAAGCAATGTTTTGTTCCTTTTTGTATAACATTATTGCCGTATGTAACATTGGCGTTTGTTGTAAAGTTATATGTGCTAGCATTTGAAAAAAACTGATTCGTCAGACTGCTCCATGATTCAACTGTATTTCTGTGAGTCACTGCAATATAATATCGTACAGAATTTCCTATACTGTGAAAAGTAAAAGTGCCTTTTCCCGTCGAATCAAGAACTGCTTTTCTGGATTCAGCAATCTGATAAGGTGACCTTCTATATCGCAGTGTTACTGTTACAGTATCTTTTACCATCTTATCCGTTACATTATCATAAAATCCCTGAATCAGTGCTGTTAAATTAAGATTCATATTAATATTCTGATGAAGTGTTCCTGTCCAGGATGTACCTATCCTTATTCCATCGATTTTTACGGAACTGCCGTGAAGTCCGGACTGATTGAATAAATTTGAAATAATAACACGACCGATTTCATTTTGATCCGTACCATTTGTATCAAGAGCAGCAGGTGTCACCGGTTCATTAACCGGAACTCCTGAATTAAAAACGTATAATTTGCATTCGTCGTTTGTACTGCTTCCGGGTTTAAATGTATAAGATGCTACTATCATATAAGTTGTGTTAGTATTATACACATTTGAAGAATAAGAAATAGCTGATCTTTTTCTGATTCCGAAGTTAAAAGTATTTGCTGTTACTTTTTTAAAATATACATAAGAAGTTAAATTTGTTGATCCGATTTCATCCAGTCCTATACAGTATCCCTGTGTTGCATTTAATGCCATACTGTCCACTCTGATTAAAAATGATAAATATACTGTACCCTGATCAAAATATTCAAAGTTAGGAAAATAATTGGTAAACATTTCACCGTTTGCTGCATTGGGAAGATAAATACAATTCCCTGATCCTGATCCGAGATAACCCGAATATGTTAGTCCAGGTGAAATTATTTTTGCTTTTTGAGTGGAAAATCCGCTGAGACTCCAGCCGGCGTTATTTGCAACAGTATCACTAGCAGGATAATTAAAATTTTCAATAAAAACCGGCTGTGAAAATGAAACTGAAAAAGACGCAAGAAAAGCTAAAACTGTGATTAAAGTTACGATAAAAGTTTTTCTCATTTTGTTTTTAGTTATTAATTAATTAAAAAATTTTAAAGCCGTATGCCGCCTTTTGAAGGCGGCGTATCGGGCATCTTCCAGGGTGACGTTTGAAAGACGAAGATTGAAGATTCGTCTTTTTTAAGGAAGTTTATTTAATAATTTTTTTGGTGTCACCCTGAAAAAAATATATGCAAAATTACTTCTGACGGATATATTAAACAAAGATTTTTTTCTGCAAATGTTTTTTAAAAATAAGTCTGTTAACAAACATATGCATCCAATAATGTTTATTTTTATGCTGTTTTCAATGGTTTTTCACAATCCGGATATGTAAATTTGTTTTATTTCTTCAGGTCAAATTCTCAAAAATTTTTATAAATAAGTTCAATCAAAATTGACAGGATCCAATATAATTGACATACTCGGCTCATTTTCCAGGGAAGAATTAAAAAAATTCAGGACGTTCATTTCAGGATCCTATTTCAATACAAACAAAAACTTAATACCTTTTTTTGACTACATAGTTAAATTTCATCCGGAATTTCCGGAATCAAAAGTGAGTAAGAAAATTGTCTTTTCAAAATTATTCCAAGGAACGGAATATAATGACGGATTAATGCGGACGCTTATTTTTAATCTTAATAATCTTCTGAAGGAGTTTATAATTTTAGAAAGCGGTGAAAATACATTATTAAAGAGAGAATTAATTTTATTAAAAGAATACAATAAAAAAAAACTGAATAAACTTTTTCTGAAAAAATTTGAAGAAATGGAATCCACTCTTGATAAAGTGAAAATAAGGGATGACGATTATTTTATGACCCGGATTAAAATGCAGCGGGAAATGGAGATATTTATTGAGATCAACCGGTTCGGAAAAAAAGATTACATTCAGTTTAGAGTTTTATCTGTAAAAAAAATGAGTGAGAATCTGACCGATTTTATATACCTGACCACTGTTTCATATAATAATCTGATGTTTGAAGAAAGCCCTGAAATTATTAAAAAATATTCAACAGAGCTGCTGGATATAATAAAAGAAAAATTTCTCGAGGATGAAAACTATGTCGCAGGTAATCCGATTCTTAACCTGTACAAGCTTCAGATTTTGCTGCATAAATCCGGAAATGAAGAGTATTACATAAAATTAAAAGATAATTTTCTGAATAAACAAAATGAAACGGATCATTTTGACAGATATAATCTGCTAAATGTGCTTCAGCATTATTGTATAATCAGGATTTTTGAAGGTAATCCGGAATACCGAAGAGAGAGATTCGAATTATATCAAATCGCACTTGAGCAGAAATTATTCTCATTGTATGAAAAGGATTATTTTGATGATATGCTTTTCGGGAATATTGTCCTTGTCGCAATTTCCGTAAATGAACTTGACTGGCTGAATGATTTTATAAAAAAATACAGTCACATGCTGTCACCTGAAGTCAGCGACAGCACTAAAAAGTATTCTTATGCAAAATTAAATTTCGCGCGAAGTAATTTTTCCGAAGCTCTGAAATTATTAAACAGCATTGAGTTAACCAATTATGTCCGCAATAATTTTTCTGTAAGGGATCTTATAATGAAATCAATGTATGAACTCGGATATTATTCAGAGCTCTATTATCAGTTTGACGCATACAGTAAGTTCCTCAGAAAAAACAGAAAAAATATAGAAAGTTTACGGTTTACCAGAGCAAATAATTTCCTTACTTATTTCAGAAAACTCGTGAAAGCAAAAGAGAACGATGATCTGAAATTAAAAAGTGAAATAGAATTTGAACTTAACAATAATACTGAAATTATGGAAAGGACATGGCTTCAGAATAAATTATCTGAAATAAAGAATCAGTGAATTGAATTTATTAAGTGACTTAAGTTTAATATGTTTAAACAAATTTTTTAAAGCTGCTTTTTTTATTTCAGAAGATACCTCGTATTTTATATCTTAACCGCTTAAGTTGCTTAAAGTAAAGAAGAAAATCATAATTACCGGAAGCGTGCCGCCGCCTTATCACGGTTCAAGTGTTTATATAAAAAATCTGCTGGAGTCGGATTTATTAAAAGATATGTTTGATATTCATCATCATGATATTTCTGATCACAGAGATCTGAAGAATCTTTCAAAACTTGACTTTACAAATATTAAAGTTGCTTTAAAAAGTATAAGCGGTATCAGAGCAATTGTAAAAAAAATTAATCCGGATATTGTTTATATACCTGTCGCTTCAAATTTTCTGCCGTTTCTCCGGGACGGTCTTATGATATTAACCGCTTCAAAATATTCAGATGCAAAGATAATTATTCATCTGCATGAAGGAGATTATTTCAGAAAAACGTTTTACAATGAATCCTCGGAGCCGGTAAAATTTTTCATAAGAAAAGCGCTGTCAAAAGTTCATACTGCAATTGTTTACAGCAATAATCTTAAACTCAATTTCGAAGGTTTTGTAAAAAATATCACGGCATTTCCTAACGGAGCGGATTTTCCTGAAGCTGTAAAGTATAATCGAATTCAGAAGGAACCGGATGAAAAATTTAAAATAAGCTATTTTGCAAATCTTTATGAAAGCAAAGGAATACTTGATCTGCTGAATGCTGCAGTAATTTTAAAAAGCAAGAACAGAAATTTTGAACTTAATATTGCCGGTGACTATCCGGATAATGAAAGATTTACGGAGAATAAAGCTAAAGAAATAATCAGCGATGGCGGTATAAATGATTATGTATTTTTTCACGGTGTGGTCTCAGGAAAAGATAAAGAAAATTTTTTGAAAAATACCGATATTCTTGTTCATCCGACATGGTATCCGTATGAAGGTTGTCCTCTTGCGATAATAGAAGCGTTTGCCCATGGGATACCCGTCATCTCAGTAAAAGATACCGGAGCTATTCCTGAGATGATAGATAACGGTGTGACAGGATTGCTTGTAGAAAAGAAAAATCCGGATAAAATTGCAGAAGCAGTTATGACACTTACAGAAAATAAACTTTTAAGAGAAAGCATAAGCGCTGCTGCTGTAAAATCATATTTAAAAAACTTTACCGCTGAAACAAATATCAATAATATTATTACTACATTTAATAATGCGCTGAACTGATTTAACTTACAATTAATTATAAATTGGAAATAAAAAGTTTTTATTTCAAAGGAATAAAAATAAGCTGCTGTGATATTGAAAGCTCAGTTCAGCAAGCTTTTGATTTCTTAAACGGTAACACAGGTTCAGAATATGTTTGTGTAACCGATATCGGTAATCTGGTAAATGCTTATAAAAGAAATCCGGAACTCAGGAAAGCGATCAATAATTCTTTATTGTCACTTCCGGACGGAAGACCGTTATCGGTATTTGCGCAGCTGAAGGGAATTAATAATATCGGAAGAGTGGCAGGTCCTGATTTTATGAGAGAGGTTTTTAAAAAGTCGGGAGGTACTGAAATAAAACATTTTTTTCTGGGAGACACTGAAGAAACTCTGCAAAGAATTTGCGCTAAAGCAAAAAGTGAATATGCGATAAATATCTGCGGGACACACAGTCCGGATTTTAATCCGGATAATGATTTTTCCGATGATATAATACTGGAAAAAATTAAATCGGCTGAAGCTGATTTTATCTGGGTAGCGCTTGGCGGCGGAAAACAGGAAATATGGATGATGAATAATTACAGAAAACTAAGCAAAGGAATAATGACAGGTGTCGGTGCAGCTTTTCGTTTTTATCTTGGCGATATAAAAAGAGCTCCTTTATTTTTTCAAAAGATCGGGATGGAATGGTTTTTCAGACTGATACAGCAGCCCGGTAAAATGGCGGGGAGATATTTAAGAACTCTTCCGTATTTTTTATTTTATTCTGCGGGAGAAATTTTCAAATCTAAATCTAAATTAATTAAAAACTGATGCAGGTTCCTTTTACAGATCTTAAAAGTCAGAATAATGTCATACGGGAAGAAGCGCTGTCTTCCATTGCAGATATTATTGATAATTCATCCTTTATCCTCGGCAAAGCAGTAACTGATTTTGAATCGGCGTTTGCCGAAGAGCATGAAGTAAAGCATTGTATTGCCGTAAGTTCGGGCACTGACGCAAACCATCTCGCTCTGTGGGCGCAGGACATAAAATCAGGTGACGAAGTGATCATGCCGGCGAATACTTTTATTGCAACTGCATGGGGCGCGACTTTATGCGGCGCAAAACCGGTCTTTGCGGACTGTCACGGAAAGAGTTATAACATTGATCCGGAAAAAATTGAAGAGAAAATTACGGATAAGACAAAAGCGGTTGTTGCCGTTCATCTTTACGGACAGACTGCAGACCTTGATCCGATCAGGGAAATTACTGAAAGAAAAAATATATTGCTGATAGAAGACGCAGCGCAGTCACACATTGCTCTTTACAAAGGGAAAAAAGCAGGAGGACTTTCATCAGCCGCTTCATTCAGTTTTTATCCGGGAAAAAATCTCGGGGCTTTCGGTGAAGGCGGGGCGGTAACTACAAACGATGATGAACTGGCGCAGAGAATAAGAATGCTTAGAGATCACGGTTCGGATAAAAAATATTATCACAAATATTACGGTCATAATTACAGAATGGAAGGGATTCAGGGAGCTGCGCTCGGATTAAAGCTGAAACATCTTGAAACATGGACTGAAAAGCGCAGAGCTGCCGCCGCTAAATATTCAGAACTGCTAAGAGGTACCGAGCGGATAATTTTACCTGAAGAAATGGAGTACGGTAAACATGTCTATCATTTGTATGTGATCCGAATTAAAGAAAGAGAACAGCTGCAGAAATATTTAAATGCCAGCGGGATTTCCACAGGGCTGCATTATCCGGTGCCGCTTCATCTTCAGGAATGTTTTAAGGAACTCGGATACTGTAAAAAGGATTTTCCAAATTCAGAGTCATTAGCGGACGAATGTCTTTCACTCCCTATGTTTCCCGGTATAAGCGATGAGCAGATCAGTTATGTAAGTGACAAAATTAAACATTTTTTAAAAGGATAAATTGAGTTATTCTTATGGAAATATTAATATCTGAACATTCATGAAGTATCCCAGATATAAATACGTGTTTGCCCTGTTTGATTTTGCAATAATATTCCTTTCTTTTAAAATATCCGAATATATAACTGCAAATGTCCTGAACAAGAATGTCATCATGAATGAAAATGAATTTCTGACTTATCTTACTTTTACGACTTTCTCGCTTATATTCGTGTTTATTTTTCAGAATAATAATCTGTATAAAATTAATATTCTGCTAACGCGTGCTCCGCATCTAACTGCGATTTTAAAATCTTTTATTTACGGAATTCTTCTTCTCATAATTTTTTCTTTTGTAATAAAATTCAATCTTCTTCTCTCTTCAAGATTCTTTGTATTTTTCTTTTTTCTCACAGGATTCACATGTGTTTCAATATTCAGAATTTTAATTTTGAAACCGTATTACATGCATTTTACAAAGATTCTGAACAACAGTAATATTCTTATAATCGGCGCCGGAAAATCAGGCAAACTCCTTGCGGAAAAATTATTGTTCGAAAATTTTTACGGAATAAAAATAACGGGTTTTCTTGATGACAATGTCAGAAAAGGCGAAGATGTATTTAAAGAATTTCTTTGTCTCGGCAAAATAAGCGATCTTAAGGAAACAGTTAAAAAATTTAATGTCGATGAAATAATTATTTCAATAGACAAAATTGAATATGAAAGTCTGATGGAGCTGATAGACAGATGCAATGAATTATATAAAAGCGTAAAGCTGACATCCGAACTTTTTAACATTGTTCCGGAAAAAATTGTAACAGAATCCTATTCCGGAATTCCGGTCGTTGATCTCTCTCCGAAAGTTAACAGAAATCTTAATTATCTTTACAAGCGCGTTTTTGATTACACGGCTTCCTTTATAGGACTTATAGTATTATCGCCTATATTCCTTATAATTTCAATTCTTGTCAAATTATCTTCTCCGGGTGAGATTTTTTTCAGGCAGATCCGTATCGGAAAAGACGGGAAGAAATTTAACTTTTATAAATTCAGATCGATGTATGTTGAAAACGAAAATGATACTGTCAGAGAGCAGAGTATGATGGAGTTTATGAAAAATGATAAAACTGTAATCAGCGGTTCCTCAAAAATATTAAATGAAAAAAGAGTAACCCCAATCGGAAAGTTTTTGAGAAAAACTTCATTGGACGAACTTCCTCAGCTTTACAATGTATTGAAAGGCGATATGAGTCTTGTCGGACCGCGTCCGTGTCTGCCTTATGAGTTTGACGCTTATGATGAGTGGCATAAAAGAAGAAATATAGTTTACCCCGGCTGCACAGGCGTCTGGCAGGTTTCGGGAAGAAGTTCGGTTTCATTTAAAGATTCTATCGTACTGGATCTGTATTATATTAACAACATGACTCCGTGGCTTGACCTTCAGCTTATATTCAAAACTTTCCCTGTAATGATATTTGGCAGAGGAGCAAAATAATTTTAATGGATCATTCATCTGAAAAAAAAAATATTGTAAATGTAAAACTAGGAAAGGATGTTAAGATATTTGATTTTGTAAATCTTTACGGCTGCGAAATTGGAGACAATACCAAGATCGGTACGTTTGTGGAAATTCAGAAAAACGCTACTGTCGGCAGGAACTGTAAAGTATCATCTCACACCTTTATATGCGAAGGTGTTCATATCGGAGATAATGTTTTCATCGGTCATAACGTGACATTCATTAACGATAAATATCCCAGAGCTACTGCCTCCGGCGGAAAACTTCAGACTGAAGAGGACTGGGAAGTGATTGAAACACACATAAACGACGGCGTTTCTATCGGTTCATCCGCTACAATAATGTGCGGAGTTACGATAGGCGAAAATTCTATAATTGCTGCAGGCGCAGTTGTTACAAAAGACATACCTTCAAACACAATAGCAGGAGGAGTTCCTGCAAAGATCATGAAGAAAGTTAATTAGTTTTTCTCATATCCGGTCATTGCATATCTGAATCCGGTGATTCGGATAAATTTAAAAGCTTTCATATTTGAAAATAAATTTTTCCAAATTATTCCGGGAGAATAAATATCCGGTTTACATAAATATCTTAGAAAGATTTTTTTTCTTTCTTATATTTCTTGTCATAGCAAGAGAATATTCAGCCGATTCCTTCGGCGAACTCATAACTATATTTTCACTTGCAAATATTTTCGCTATTATATTCGATCTCGGCATTCCGCTTTTCCTGCAAAAAGAATTTTCTTCAAGGGAAAAACATTCTGCGGATCTTGCAGTCAATGCAATAGCTGTTTCAGTATTTTTATTCCCGGTATATTTTCTAACCCTTACTTTATACCAGCTTTTAATTTTTCCGGAATTTCCTTTCAGACTTTTTACATTCACATCCATTCTGGTTTATCTTTTTTCAGTATCAAATCTCATCAGCAAAGCGCTGTCCGGACTCAGGGATTTTCAGTCACAGTTTAAAGCTTTGCTTTTTTCACGGACTTTTGCGTTTACATTCTTCATAGTATTTGCAGTAATCCTGAAAACAGATCTGTCAATTTTAATAATTATACTTACCGCAGGCGCAGTAATTCAGCTTCACTCTCTGATCAGATCACTGAGATCAAATAAAATTAATCTTAGCTTAAAAAACTTTAGTTTAAAAACTTCAAAGAGCATTCTGAAAATATCTTTGCCACTTGGATTAGCCGTGCTGTTTAATTTTCTTTATGACAAGATTGACATAATTTTAATTTCCAAAATTATTGATTTTGAAAACACCGCATACTACAGCATAGGTTACGGAATATTTAAAAGCTCAGCTCTGATATATTCCTTTTTGTTCATAACAGGACTTAACAGAATTTCATATCTCAGCCGAAATAAAAGGGCGGTTGAATTATTTTATAAAAAGTATCTGTCGCTGTTAATGCCTGTATGCATTATACTGACTGCTGTTTTATTTTTTTTTGCCGGAGTTATCATTGAGTTATTTTATACTGATAAATTTAATGATTCGGTTTTAGTGCTGAAAATTCTTTCTTTTGCCGTAACGGGACTTGCTCTTAATAATCTTACGGGAGTAATCCTTAACGGTCTCGGGATGTACAGACAGAATATGAATGTTACTTTTCTGGGGCTGATTCTAAATATCATATTGAACATAATTTTTTTGCCAGTATATGGAATTGCAGGTGCGGCTGTCATTACAGTCCTCACAGAATATTTTATTTTTACAGGCGATTATATATATTTGAAGAAATTTAAAGCGATCTGATAAATGGGCACATCAAACTGGCAGAATATATCTTACAATATTGATCTTGTGAAAAAACTTGATCCTCATTCTATACTGGATATAGGAGTCGGATACGGCAGATGGGGAATTTTATTCCGGGAGTTTCTGGAAATTTGGGGCGACAGAAATTATTCCGGGAAATGGAACAGAAGAATAGACGGTGTAGAAATTTTTCCGGATTATCTGAAAAGTTATCACGAATATTTTTATGATAATATTTATAAAACTGATGCGCTGGATTTTCTGAAGGAAACATCTGTCACATATGATCTGATCAACTGCGGCGATGTCATTGAGCATTTTGAAAAAGATAACGCTCTGAAACTAATTTCATACGCTATGGAGAAAGGCAGATATGTATTAATAAATATTCCCCTCGGCTCAAACTGGGAACAGTCAGCTATTAATGAAAATAATTATGAAATACACAGAAGCGTCTGGGAAATATCCGATTTTACAAAATATGAAAATCATCTTATAACGGAGTTTGAAGATATCGAACTCAGAAAATACTGCGTCGTGCTGCTTTCAAAGGAAAGAATTGATCTGAAAAAAACATACGGGAAATATTTTACTTTAAAAAGCATTCTGAAGAATAAACTTGGACTCGGTGCGGTTGTGAAGTTAATAGAAAAAAGGAAATGACAGACAGTATCAAAAACCTGAATCTTTATTCAGGCGGAGTTTTATTTCTGTTTTTTTGCATACTGACAATTAATGTATTTGACTGGGTGATTGACGATCTTTACATCTATTTCAGGTATGTGCATAATTTCACACAGGGAAACGGAATTGTTTTCAACAAAGGTGAATTCGTCGAAGGCTTTTCAAGCTTCAGCTGGCTGATGATCTTATCAGTTTTTAAATCAGCAGGACTGCCTCTCGAATTTTCAGCAAAAATTACCGGACTTGTATTTACTTTTTTCAGCCTGATAAGTATATACATAATTTGTAATGAAACCGACCTGTCACGTTTTTTCATCCCCGCTGTCATACTTATGCTGTTCAATCTACCATTTATACTATGGGCAGTTTCGGGATTTGAAATTATGATGTTCATTTTCTTTCTTTTGATATGCTTTCAGCTCATAGTCAGAATGAACGCAGACAGCAGCTTCAGTTTACTGCTTAGCTTTTTGATCTTTCTGCTTTCAGTTTCAAGACCTGAAGGAATAGCTTTTTCCGTAACAATGCTGATTTTCATTTACATATTTTCCGGAAATTTAAAGCTTACGTTTAAACATCTGGGAATATACTCTCTGCTCTTCGGATCCTTTCTGCTTTTCCGGATTTATTATTTCGGTGATATACTTCCGAATACATATTATGCAAAAATCGGACATAACATCATAGGATATTATGAATTCAGGACATATAAAAACGGAATATTCTATATTTTATTTTTTCTAAAATCCAATCCTCAGTTTTTAGTTTTCTTTCTGCTGCTGCCTTTTGCTTTCAGCAAATTAAAATCCGACAAAAAATTTCTGTTTGTTGTTTCAATAATTTCTGTTCAGTTTGCTTTTATAATTTTTTCGGGAGGCGACTGGATGGTTCAGTACAGATTTGCCGTAGTCTCAATTCCCTTCCTTTCGCTTGGCGCTGTTTATTGCATCAGCACGCTGACATTTTCAAAAGTCAGCAAGCCGGCTTTCATTAAATTATTTACTTTATTAGTTTTTTCCGTTTCAATTGCGGGTTTATATTTCGCGGACAGAACTGTAATAAAAAAAGAAACTGTAATGTGGAATAATCTGAAAAAAGAATCTGCTGATATTTATAAATATATTCTTCCCGGAAGTATTGCTGCAAACGGTTCATCAGGAATAATTCCTTACTATCTTGAAGATGTAAAATTTATTGACCTGGTAGGACTGACAAATAAACACATAGCAAAAGAGGGTTTCAGGCACGGGACCTGGTTTGAAAGATCCCTTCCGGATTATGTGTATTCTCTGAATCCTGAATGGATTATAATGTGGAAAAAGAAAAATGCAGACGGAGTATATACTTTCAGAGACGCAAGTCCTTGTTATTTTGATATGGCTGAAAATAAGAATTTTTCGGGTTTTGAATTTTTCAAAGAATACGATCTATACGACGACGTGAAGATCGAATTATATAAAAAAATTAAACCGAATTGAAACTTGCATTCATAGGCAGATACAATGATTCGGAAATGTTAACTGGTCCGGAAAAAGTTGCTAAAAGAATTTTCAATAGGCATGCTCAGGAATACGATACGGTTTTTATTGAATATTTCTTTGACGGAAGAATGTTCGGTTTATATAAAAAACTATTCGGCTGTGAGAAAGTGACAACGGTCAGTAATTCCGGCGTGATGAGATTCGGAATAATCAGCATGATCTTTTTTCTGTTTAAATTTAAACCGGACATTATCCATATAATAACTTATGAAAGATTTTCAGCTGCGGTATTTTTGTATAAAGTATTTTCAAAAGTGAAAGTTGTTTATAATGTTCACGGAATTGCAGTATATGAAAATGAAAATTTTAACATTACCGGCAAAGCTTACAGATTTAAAGACAGACTGACAGAAAATCTGATATTAAAATATTCCGACAGACTTTTATTTCTTTCGGGGCAATGTTTAAAAATAGCAGCGGATTGTTTTAATATTGATGAAGATAAAGTTATTATAATACCTAACGGCGTTGATAAGGAATTTCACACTGCAGATTTCAAAAAAAAGCATACGGATAAAGTCATAAATATTTTATTCTCCGGAAATCCGGACAGAAAAGAAAAAGGATTTGAAACAATAAAAAATGTATTCAGCGGATTAAGTTTTCCTTTCAGACTTTATTTATCAGGCAGTAAAACTGATTTTCAGGAAGAATATATTATTTCAGAAAAATCAGCAGGCACTGACCGGTTTTCAAAATTAATTTCTGAAATGGACATTGTAATTTCTGCATCATTATATGAACCGTTTTCGATGACTGTCACCGAAGCAATGGCTGCGGGCGCAGTTCCGGTAGTGTCTGAAGATACCGGAATGTCACGTTATATAAGTGAAGGAGTAAACGGATTTGTTTATAACACAAATGACTCTGCTCATTTAAAAACTATTTTAAACGAACTTAATTCAGACAGACGGAAATTATCCGATTTATCGGATAACGCGGGAAAAATTTTTGAAGTGCTGAACTGGGAAAATGTATATATAATGTATAAAAATATTTATTCCGAACTTACAGACGGGAAAAATGAATAAACTGAAAATACCGGCTGCTTACATTCCGCTGATAATTTCGATTGCGTTTCTCATTACAATAATATCAATTGTATTTTATCTGAGCATCAGAAATACGAACGGAGAATTTGTTTATTCGCTCGATGATGCATACATACATCTTGCTTATGCAAAAAATCTTTACCTGCATAATGTCTGGGGGATTACGGAGCACGGATTTACTTCTTCATCATCTTCGCCTGCGTGGACATTTCTGATCTCATGTGTTTTTTTTCTGACAGGCATCTTTGAATATATACCGTTTATTCTTAACATTATAATCTCTGCCGTTCTGCTGATTGTCATTTTCAATATACTTACTGACCACAAGCTTCCGTCATTTTTCACGGGTATAGTTCTGATATTTACAATTGTGTTTACTCCCCTTTCCATACATGTATTTTCGGGAATGGAGCATCTGCTTCACGCTGTTTTGACGCTGATGTTTATTAATACTGCTGCCGAGGAATATTCAGGCAGGGACAGATCGTTCACGTTTATTACGCCGGCAAAGCTGAAGCTTACGCTGTTAAGTTTTTTAATGATGACAGTCAGATACGAAAGTATATTTCCGATTTTTATCGCCGCAATTCTTTTTATTCTCAAAAAGGAAATAAGACTTGTTTTAGCTTTGACAGTATCCGCTGTTTCAGGCAGTTCGGTATTCGGGCTGATTTCCGTATATAACGGAAGATCATTTTTCCCTGACTCGGTAATGCTGAAGAATAATCTTTTTATGTCAGTCAGTGATCTGCTGAATGAAAACCCTCTGGAAAAGATTTTCATTTTTATTGACATGAATAAGAAATTCATATTTCTGTTTATTGTAACATGTATACTGCTGTTTATAATACTTAAAAAGAAAAAGGATTTCCGCAATTATATTTCATCGTCGCTGATAATACTTCTTTGCACATCATTGTTACAAAAGCTTTTTGTAACTTCCACTTTTTTCAGATATGACAGTTATCTGTTTATATCATTTATCTGCTTTGATGCGATTGCAGTTAATTACATTCTGAAGAGCGATCCTA
This sequence comes from Candidatus Tepidiaquacellales bacterium UBA2330, assembly GCA_002344965.1. GTDB lineage: Bacteria > Bacteroidota > Ignavibacteria > Tepidaquicellales > Tepidaquicellaceae > UBA2330. The sequence continues at coordinate 15,921 of DDUU01000059.1, forward strand.
GAATATACAATATGATTTTAAAACCGCTAAGCAGTAAACTTGCAGTGTTAGTGCTTTTACTCACAGCAGTTTATTTTTCTTACAAGAAATTATACATAGATAATACCGTAACCGCTATTAAAAACATTTATCAACAGCAGATACAGATGGCGGGATTTATTAATGAATATTATTCCGGAAGATCGATAGCTCTGAATGATATCGGCGCTGTAAATTTTTACGCAAATATCTACTGCACTGATCTGATTGGGCTAGGCAGCACTGAAATAGCAGATGCAAAGCTCGGAGGTTATTTCAACAAACAGTTTCTTTCCGGGCTAAGTAAAAAAAACAATGTCAGAATTGCAATAATATATGACGAATGGTTTGACCTGAAGAATTTAATACCTGATGAATGGAAGCCCGCAGGCAAATGGAAGATACAGGATAATTTTATATGCGGCAGTGATGAAGTAACATTCTATGCGACTTCTCCGGACGCTTACGCTGAGCTGATAAACGATCTTAGAAACTTTTCAGGCAGGCTTCCTGCTGATGTAATTCAGTCAGGCGATTATAAAAAATAATTTTCCGTAATTTTGAATATTCTATTTCTTACCGGAGAACTTAATTACACTGACGGTGTATCCAGTCATTTGTTTAATTTGATCTGCGGACTTTCTGAAAACAGGGATACCGGAATTCACCTGATATGCACCGGCGGTGAAGCAGCGGAAAAATTTAATCTGCCTTTTGTCAGTCTTACGATTAATAAAAATCTCAGTCATGAGTCCAGAAGTATTGTAAATTTTTCAAAAGCATATTTCGAAGTAAAAAAATATTGTCTGAAAAACGGAATCGACATAATACATTCTCATAATCACTATGCGGCAAACATTGCAGGCAGGGCTGCTGCCGCCGCTAAAACATGTACAGTACAGACTATTCACGGACTGATACCCGAAGGAGGCAGACTCAGACATTTTTATGCGGATAAATATATTTCCTTAAATAAAAAAATTACAGAGCATTTAATTTTAAACGGTATTTCCGAGAAAGATGATGTATTAGAAATCCGGCAGGGTATTCCTGAAGAAAATCTTTTCAGAAAAAAATTATTTCATGGTTATGGGACTGAAAATATTCCCGTGATCCTGTACGCTTCAAGATTAATAAAGGAAAAAAGCTGTGACTTATTTATAAAGGCAGCTTCAGAAGTAAGGAAAACTACAGGCAGAAAATTAAAATTTTATATCGCAGGAGCAGGTGAATTTGAAAGCGAACTTAAATCTCTTTCTGAAAAACTGAATTCAGGAATTGAGTTTCTGGGAAGTGTGAAAAATATTTTACCGGTAATGCGGAACGCTGACATTTTTGTGAGCACAACTGCAATGTCCTCAGAAGGATTTCCAATGACAGTTGCGGAAGCTGCATTCAGCGGCTGCCTGATTATATCTTCAAGGCAAAGCTGGCTTACGGAAGTATTTGATGAAAACAAAGACGGACATTGTTTCAAAGCAGGAGATCATACGGAACTTGCGGAAAAAATTTTACGCGCTCTTGAAAATGAAAAATGTTCACAGGAGATGTCTGAATCTTTTCAGAATAAAGCGGCTGATCTTTTCAATCTCAGCGGAATGATTAAAATACATACTGACCTTTACAAAAAATGTCCGGGAAAAAATTAAATATTACTGTACTGATGACCGTGTTTAACGGCGATAAATTTGTTGAACAGTCTGTAAAATGTATTCTAAATCAGACTTTAAGTGATTTTGAATTCTTGATAATTGATGACGGATCTGAAGATGACTCAGGGAAAATTATAAATTCCATTAAAGACAATAGGATAATTTATAAAAGGATTAAACATTCCGGACTTGCCGCAGCGCTGAATTACGGAATGAAGATTGCAAAGGGCGACTGGATTGCGAGAGCTGACGCTGATGATCTAAGTGTCGTCAGAAGACTTAAAGCGCAGACTGAATATCTTATTAAACATCCTAAGACGGACGTCCTAGGAAGTCATTCAGTTTATTTCGCGGATCCCGGGAAAATTTTATTTCAGCTCAGTCCTCCTTCAGGAGACAAAAAAATTAAAGAGTTTATGTATCTGCATAATCCGATAAATCATTCTTCAGTGATTTTCAGAAAGGAAAAAATTTTAAAAGAAGGTGGATATGATGAAAAATTCGGTGTGTACGAAGATTTTGAACTTTGGCTCAGAATGAAAAATAAATTAAGTTTTAATATTATTCCTGAATCATTAGTTTATACAAGACTCAGAAAGGATTCAATGACGTCAACGGGAAACCGGAGTAAAATTTATGAAACTCTTATGAATAATATCCTTGGAAACTTCACAGAGTCCGGAAAAAATCCTGCTGATAAAGCCGTAACTGAAAAACTTTTCTGGATTGAATATTTTTACGGAGACAAAAACAGAGCCAGAAATTATTACAGCAGCCCGAAGGATTTCAGACAGACACTTGCTTTTTACAATACATATTTACCAGAAAAATATTTTAATAAAATAACCGGTATGAGATTAAGGCAGCGGATTGAATCTTTTAATATGAACAGAAATAATTTTAATAAAGAACTGAATATGCTGCTAAACTTAAAATAAATCAATTTGTTTTTTACGACAGACACAGGTAAGTTTTTTATTTCGGCTTTTGTGATATTTGTTTTTTTCACAATATATCTCGCCATATCGGATTATTTCAGTATTGGATTACTGTCGGATGATTATCTGAACTTTATTTCAGCGCAGAACTCAACGCTGTTTCAGAAGTTTACAAGCTCCATTCAGAATTACAGCAACTTTCACCTCAGACCTTTCTGGTTTATCTCCATTGCTAACAGCATAAACATAAATGAAATGCTCGGATTTGCTAAAAATGATTTTCTTTTTTTCCGCATAGAGAATCTTTTTTATTACTATCTCTTAATGCTTCTTATTTCATTTTTGTTTTTCAGAATTTCAAAAAATTTAGTTTACTCCGTTATTCTCCTTCTTTTCTGCCTGATGTATCCGAATAACCTAAACGACATTTGCTGGACAGTTGGGAAAGTTGACATGCTCTGCGCTATATTTATGTTCGCAGCATTGTATACCGCTTATTCATATTGCGTAAAAAACAGTCAGTATAAAATCATGCTCTGTCTTTTGTTCTTTTTCTTTGCGCTGATGACGAAGGAAAGCTCGGTGATACTTCCTTTTATAACTCTTATTATAATATATATTTCTTTCGGGAGGGAAAAGCTACATGAAATTAAATATCTGATTTTTTTAGAATTCTTTTTGCTGATACTTTATTTTTCCTACAGAGTAATTATACTCGGTACACAGCCGACAGAAGTGGTAACGGCATATCAGAATCCGGGTATCTTATTTACTGTAGGAGTTGTGTTCAAAGCTTCGCTCTCTTTGCTTGTACCTTTTGATTATCTGTCTGTTCAGGATAATCTTGACACGCTCAACAGAAATTTTCTGATATATCTGCTTGTATCATTTGCATTTCTCGTAACTCTTCTGTTCATTTTAACGGTAACGAAAAGCATCGGAAAATTCTTTCTGATCTGTCTGATATTTCTGAGCGCAATTTTTCCCAATCTTATTGCCGGCTATTTCAGACCGCAGCTCATTCTTATTCCGTTTGTGCTTACTGTATTTACAACAGCTCTCGTTTTATACAGACTTAAATATTATTATAAGTTTTTTCTGATCACAATACTTGCGCTTCTTATAAACTGGGGAGTACTCGGCTATAAGCTTGTCAGGAACTGGAATTATTCCTACACAGTGGCTCAGAAAGTTTATGAAGAATTCAAAGTTCTTGAACTTGACGAAACAAAAAAGAACGTTATCATAGGACTTCCCTCAAGACTGAGACAGTCATACATAATGGATTATGCCATTGGTCCTTATAATTATTACAGGCATAATGATTTTGTACTGAAGGACAAATTTTTTGATCTGGTTTACACAGGAGCGCTGGATTCCGGTTCGCTTAATTCGGAGCTATCCGTAAAAATGCTGAATGAAAATGAATACGAGATCAGTACAACAGGAGAGACACAGTATTTTATGAGACTTGATGCATTTAATAACAAGTATAAGGACAGGGATTTAATATTAAAACTTTCTGCTGAAAATATATTTAACAAACCAACAAATATGTTTTTAAAATTACTTACCGATAAGGCAAACATAATATTATACAGCGAAGGTAAATTCAGGAAACTTAACTAAGTGAAGCGGAGGATTTTACACATATCGCCGGACATGGGATACAATGACGGCAGGTCTTATTATGTATATCTTCTTTTGAAATATCTTAAAAGAAACGGACATGAGGTTTTTTTATGTTCGAATAATCCGGAAGCGAAAGAAAGGATCAGTGATACAGGCGCGGAGTTTTTTTTAATGAAAGAGCTGGGAGATAAAAAAAAGTTACTGAAGGGAAAATCCGTTTTAACGGATTTTGTTGAGAAGAAACGGATAGAAGTTATTCACAGCCATCACAGATTCTCAGAATTTATTGCGAATTCGGTCAGGAAAAAAACTGGCGTGAAAACCGTATTTACCGCATTGAGCATTGTTGACAAAAGATATTTTATAGAATACAGATCAGACAGACTTATTGCTGTCAGTAATTCAGTAAAAAAAATGCTTATAAATAAATTCGGAGTTGACGGAAATAAAATACATTTAATACCAAATTTTACTGATACTGAGGAATTGACAGATAAAATACCATTAACTGAAGATGTAAAAAAATATTTATCGGAAATCTCTCAAAGGAGAAAAGTTGGTTTTAAAATTATTCTTACTGTCGGAAGATTTCATAAAGATAAAGATCAGATTACATTGCTCAAAGCTTCAGAGAGTTTTAAGGACAATAAGTTTTACTTTGTTTTTATAGGCAGCGGAGAACTTTATTCTCTATACTCGGAATTCATTAAAGAAAAATCAATAAACGCCATTCTCATCCCGTCTCAGAAAGATTTAAGACCGTTTTACGAAGCAGCGGATATTTGCGTATTGTGTTCATTGACAGAACCGCTTTCCGGTTTTTTGCTGCAAAGCGGTTTATTCAGTAAACCTTTCATCGGTTCGGATGCTGAAGGGATTCTGGAAGTGGTCAGAAACAATGATAACGGTTTAATATTTAAAAGAGGAGACAGCGCTGAACTTAAAAACAAAATTTTTATGTTATCTGAGGACAGTAATTTATCAGGGCTTCTTTCTGCTAAACTCCACGAAGATGTTATGAAAAGTTTTACGGAAAAAACCGTCATGCCTCAGATTGAAGAGATATACAGTTCATTATCCTGATCTGTTTTTTAATTTTTCAATAAATTTCACTGGGTATTAATAATAAATTTAAAATATTCGGCGTCAGCGTAAACAATATTAATTACCGTGACTTGTCCTCCGCTGTTAATGATGCTATATCTTCCTGCAGGAAAATAACCATTGCATACGCAAATGCAGATACTCTGAATAAAATTTATGAAGACAGATCTCTTGTTAATATTTATGATAACATCGATATAATACATCCTGACGGAATCGGAGTATTCCTCGCATCAAAATATCTTTATAAGGAAAATGGAATGAAAGAAAGATTTGCGGGTTCTGATTTTTATGAAATACTTACAGCCGAATCAATTAAAAAAAACCGCTCTTTCTTTTTTTTCGGACATACGGTCAAAGAACTTGAAAAAATACAAAGCCGTTTCCCGGATTTGAAAATTAACGGCTTACATGAAGGATATAACTTTTCAGATGAAACGGTGATTGAAAAGATAAACAAAGCAGGCGCGGATATTTTAATTATCGGACTCAGCTGTCCGATTCAGGAGAAATGGATCTCCGCCAATAAAGAGAAACTCAGCTGCAGTGTTATACTTGCCGTTGGAGACGGAATAAAGGTTTTTTCCGGTGATAAAATAAGAGGACCGTCATTCATCCGGAAAATCGGCTTTGAATGGCTTGTAAGAATGCTTGCCGAACCGGGAAAAAATTTCAGCCGGTATTTTTTCGGGATTCCGCTCTTTATTATCAGAACAATTTCCAACGGTAAAACTATTATTTAACTGAAATTATATTTGAATTATTGTATATTGTTACTTCAATTTACCTGATTCAAATAAGGATTTTATGTAAAAGGTTAATGTTTTTACTTATAAAATCCTTAACCGGACTATAAGTAAATTTTTCATTTTGTTCTTATTATTTTGATCTCAGTAACCATTTTTAATGACAAATTTTTTCAGGATTTCACTGTTAAAGTCTTTTCCTTTGTGTATAATTAAAATAATGCCGCTAATAACTTTATCGGATATACAAACTTTATAAGTATTTAAATAACATAATACTAAAAATTTCATACAGAAGCGGTGAAAGCGCCTGATGCAGAGGTTGTATCCAGTCAGCCGGAAAATCTGATTTATTTATAATTTTGAATAAAACTGTTTTTAACAGGAAGATTGAATAAATATTTAAAAATAAACATAGTTTTGTGAGAGAGGTTAGCTGTTATTCATGTAAGTCAGATAATTATTTTGAATGGGGAGCAGAGAATGGATTTAAAATGGTCAAATGCACTAATTGCGGATTGCTTTATGTAAATCCTGTTCCGGATGAAGAAGAAATAGATCTTGCGGTAAAGACGGGTATGCATAAAGGCGAGACCGTACTAAACGTAGTAAATAGTTTTAGCGATCAGAAGATTAATGATTATCTTGAAAAGTTACCTTTGATCTATGATAAGAATTCTTTCGGCAGCACATTCAGCTGGCTTGATATTGGCTGCGGTTACGGAGAGTTTATAATTGCTTTAAAAAGTTTTGCAGGAGGCAGCGGGATTTACAAAGGCATTGAACCCAACGAAATTAAAAAGAACTTTGCCGTAAGTAAAGGTCTTGATGTGGATTTTACCGACATAAAAAATTTTCCTGATGATCATTTTGATTTTGTATCTATGCTTAATGTTTATTCTCATCTGCCTGATCCCGGAATATTTTTTAAGGAAATAAGAAGAATATTAAAGAAGGACGGTGAAATTCTTATTCAGACAGGTGATGCAGCGGATCTGAACAGGCAGGATTTCCCGCATACTTTGTATCTACCTGATCATTTAAGCTTTGCATCAGAAAACATTATAAGAAGACTTTTAGAAAATTCAGGTTACAGCGGTATTTCTGTCAGAAGATTTCACAATCCGGGTTATCCGGTAATGCCCGCCGGATTAAAAATAAAGAAACAGTTATTTGAAATCTTAAGAAGCATAAAGAGAAGTGATCACAAAAAAAGAAATTATTTTATTAATACGGACAGGGATATGTGGATCAGAGCCCGAAAAGTCTAAACCATCATTTTTATTCTGATATTTAAAACTTGAAATATTTTAAAACAAAAAATCATGTATGAATAAAGGATACAATTTTTTTTAATTATTATCCTAAACAATTTATGATTAAGATATTAATTTCACTGTTATTGTTTATTATTTCAGTGAACAATTTATATTCACAGAATTTTAACTGGATAACTCCCAATAAGACATATCTTAAGCTTTACATTATTGAAGACGGCGTTTACAGAATTGAAAAATCCGACTTCACAAATAACGGTGTAAATACTTCAGGTATCGATCCGAGAACAGTAAAAGTCCTTTACAAAGGAAATCAGATCCCGGTTTTTTTCCGGGGCGAATCCGACGGAACATTTGACGTTGCGGACTATCTTGATTTTTACGGCGTAAGAAATTACGGAGGACTTACAAAACATTATAACGGCTATTCTAATACAGTTGAGTATATTACCGATGAAAAATACAGCAATTATTCAGATACAAACGCTTACTGGATAGACTGGGGCGGTAATAACGGACAGAGAATGGAGGTTTCAAATTTTGTTTCTCCTTTGAATTACCCTGATAACTTTTCCATGCAGGCGGTTCATTTTGAAAAGGATGTTATATATTATCTCGGCGAAACAGTTAATTCAAATACTGACTTCAGATATTTCAGTAATGAAAAAGTTGCTGGCGAAAGCTGGTTCTGGAAAGTCATGGGCACTAATGACGTTCATACGGAAAGTTTTAATCCTGTAAATGTTACAAGCGCTCAAAACTGTGAACTCAGGCTGCTGCTGTTTCCGATTTCCTATAATATTCAGGCAAGCAATGAACACAGAGTAGAGGTGAGAATTAACAACAATCTCATTGGTACGCTGATCTCAGACAGTCTTAGAAGAATGGATACAACTTTATATTTTTCTCCTTCCTTACTTAACAGCAATGTAAACAATGATATTTCTCTTACATATACACCTGTTACCGGCAATTTTTTTCAGCCGAGAATTCATCTTGACTTTTTTGAGCTAAAATACCCCAAGGCATTCAGCTTTGTAAATAATTTTACTAATATTAAATTCAGCGGGTCAGATACGACTTCCAGAAAAATTACAGTCAACGGAGTGTTATCCTCAAATCCGTTAAGCATATATGATGTTACTAACGGAATTAAAATTGAAAATCAGTCTTTCAGTCAGAATACGCTGACTTTTTCCGGAAAGAGCAATGCAGAATTTGAAATTGCAAATACAAATATTTCTAAGAAACCAATCCGTATTGAGAACAGACAGGTTAAAAACCTGACCTCTTCATCCAACGGAGCTGATTACTTAATTGTCTATCACAGATTATTCGAGTCACAGGCGGAGCAGTTGAAAAATCACAGACAGAGCTTTAATAATTTCAGAGTTTTTAATGCTGAGATAAAAGATATATATGATATTTTCAATTACGGAATAGAAGATCCGTCGGCAATCAGAAATTTTATTAACTATGCAGTCTCTAACTGGACAGGTCCTTCGGTAAAGTTTGTTAATCTTTTCGGCAGAGCTTCTCTTGATCCGAAAAAGAACAGTCCGGGTTCAGTCTATTATCAGAATTTTGTGCCGAGTTACGGTAACCCGCCTACCGACGGTTATTTCGTTAATTTTAATTTCGGGACTTTCACTTATTATCATCAGATATCAGTAGGAAGACTTCCCGTTTATACAGCTGCCGAAGCGCAGAATGTTGTTGACAAAATAATTACTTATGATCTTCAGCCGCCGGAAAAGTGGTGGAAAAATTATATTGCAATAACCGGCGGCGGCAACAGATCCGAGCAGCTTAATTTTCAGGCTAAGTCAGAAAATTTTATAAATAATTATTTTAAACCCGCTCCGGCTTCTATGAACATTTCCAGAATTTACAGAAATGATTCGTCAGGTTATGTTACCTATAATTATAAGGACTCAATTAAAAAAGAATTTGACCGCGGATCTATGATTGTGAATTTTATCGGACATGCCGCAGCGCAGGACTGGGAAATCGGACTTGAAGATCCTTCAACTCTTGATAACGGAAACAAACAGCCTTTGGTCCTGAGCTTTACATGTTTTACCGGTCAAAACTCCGAGACTAACCGGAGATCATTCGGTGAAGAATTTATTCTCGAACCAGGTAAACTGGCGATTGGCTTTGTCGGAACAACAGGATGGAGTTTTTCAGGTGTCGGCGATTCTTATAATGACAGACTGATAAAAAGATTTGCAAAAGACAGTGTTAGATTTATCGGCGACCTTATGTCTTATGCTTCGCAGCAGATAGCACAGGATTCTTCAAGCTTTGCGGCAAGAAATACAATAAATTGTTTTAACCTTTTAGGAGATCCCGCATCACAGCTTCTGATGAAACCCAAACCGGAATTTGACATCAGACAAAATGATTATTCCCTATCAAATAACTATCCGGCTATCGGAGAGAATGTTAAACTCAGAATTTTCCCTAAAAATCTCGGCACATTCGCCGACTCTGTCAGAATAAGATTTAAAATTAAAAAGGACGGAGCGCTGTCCCAATCGAAAGATACAGTATTCAGATTTTTTGGATATATTGATACAATAGATCATTTTTTTAAGATCGATACTATCGGAAATTATAACATGACTGTAATTATGGATCCCAATAAATTTTATCAGCAGAAATTTTATGATAATGATTCCATAACTTTTCCCCTTACTTTAAGAAATGTATCTTACGTTCAGATCAAACCACTCGATAACGGCGTAGTAACTTCACAGAATTTTAAATTTACCGGACTCAATCCTAATATTGACTACAGGTCAAACAGTATTAAAATTATTCTTCAGATCGATACGTCAGAATTATTTAATTCTTCTGCGCTACAGACATATAATAATTCAGCTATATCCGGCGTCAGTTCTTCATTTAATGTAAATCTGCCGGTTATAAATCTTAACACATTATACTATCTGAGGACTAATGCTGTTATAAACTCTGACAGCTCCGGCTGGTCTGAAATTACAAACATTATTTACAATCCCAATATATCCGAAAATCTTGACGGTAATACGGATTCGGCTTATACTGTTTATAAATTTGATCAGCGGCAGTTTGATGAATCCTCATTATCAAATCTTGTCTATGATAACGGCGGATTCAGACTTGATGATTTTAAAGGTAATCTATTTATCAGGTCATGGGGAAGTAATGGCTTTGAATCTTCTTTCTTTACAATAAATGATTTTAATTATTACAGCGACGGCGGTTTTAACAGAGGTCTCAATCTTGCCAAAGTTAAAAAACTTACCGGCGTACCCTCGGAAATAAAAAGCTTTATGTTTACTTCTCCTCAGTCTTCCGATTCAGTTTTAAATTTTCTGAATACTTTTGACTCAACTGATTATCTGCTCGGTTATAATGCTTCCTATGTCGCAGACTCGGACAGCCTTAGAAGTGATGCTATTGCAAAGTTTCTCGAATTCGGAAGTCAGCATATTGATTCCATCAGAATAGGATTTTTTGATACATGGGCGTTCTTTGGCTTCCTCGGCGCGGATCAGTCTGAAGTTTGTGAAAATTATCATACATTCTTTTCAAATTTTAACTGGGAACCGCAGGAATGTCAGATAAATCCTTATTTCATTCTTCCCGAAGGTTATTTAGTTCAGGAATTCGGAACCTCAGACAAATGGAAAGAATATTCATGGGAGCAAACCTTACTTCCGAACAATAATATTGACCTCGACATTTACGGAATTAATGCTGACAATAATCCGGTATTGCTCGGTTCAGGAATTTCCGGTAATTCTGCGGTATTACTTGACACGATTGATGCGATGACTTATCCGAAATTAAGACTTGTAAATAATCTTACAATAGATACCGTGTCAGGACTAGAATCACCTGTTTTCAGATCAGCTAAAATTAAATATGTGCCGCCTGCTGAGATAACTCCTGATAATTACTCATTCACCGGAAGCGATACTACAGTGCAAGAAGGCGACAGCGTTGAATTTTCCGTGAATTATTACAGCATAGGGTTCAGGGATATTCAGAATTATATTAATAACTGGTATATCATCAGGCAAGGACAGAACATTTATCTCAAAACGGATACAATCAATTCTCCGCTTCGGATCGACAGTATGAGAACATCCTCAGTCAGATTTTCAACTGCCGGACTCCGTGACATAAAACTTGAAAGCGATACGGTTGATCTTTATTTTGAATCAATTGTGCTTGGTGATTACAATGAATTATTTACTTACAACAATAAGGCGATCACAAAATTTATAATACAGGGAGATTCGATAAATCCGGTTATCGATGTTACATATGACGGAATAAAGATAGCTAACGGTGATTACGTTCAGTCCACTCCTACTATTAAGCTTGAATTCCTAGATGACAGCAGAATGGTTATCAGCGATACATCCAATGTAAAAGTATTTCTCAACAATAAATATGTACCTTATTTTATCAACGGAATTCAGAATCCGTTGATTGAAATAATTTTTCCGGACAATAATTTTTTACAGGCGACTGTAATTTATAAGCCTGTGTTGAGCGAAGGTATTCATAAATTCAGATTTATGGCTACGGATAATTCAGGTAATATTGCCGACTCGATTGTTAATTCTGTTGTAGTTGAAAATGATCTCAGAATAGCTCAGATGGCAAACTATCCTAATCCGATGGGCACTGAAACAAATTTTATGTTTATGCTTTCAGGTGAGATTCCTCCCACATCATGTAAAGTGAAGATCTATACTGTAGCGGGAAAACTGATAAAAGAAATCAAAGCGCCGGCAGTAATCGGTTATAATTCAATATACTGGGACGGAAAAGATGAAGACGGAGACTTTATTGCAAACGGAACTTATCTGTACAAATTTATTCTTGAGGGTAATTCCCAGGTGGAAACTTCTATTCAGAAACTTGCAGTGCTGAGATAATAATATTAAAAAACTTTATAATGTCATCCAACATAATACCGCATTTTGATATTACCGTAAAGAAGAAATGGAAACTGTTTGATTTTAAAGAACTTGTTAAATATAAAGACCTTCTTTACTTTTTTGTACTCAGGGATATTACGGTATTATATAAACAGACTGTACTCGGTATGCTTTGGGCTATTTTAAATCCCGTTATGTCTATGGTAATATTCTCCGTAATTTTCGGTGGGCTTGCGAAAATAGACAGTGACGGAATACCGTATCCGATCTTTTCATATGCTGCGGTTTTACCATGGACATATTTTTCACAGTCGATGAGCGGTGCTACAAGCAGTCTTGTAGGAAACGCGCATCTTCTTACAAAAGTATATTTCCCGAGAATACTGATTCCTTTAACGCCGATCTTTTCCAAGCTGATGGATTTTACTATAGCTTTTTCCATATTGCTAGTAATGATGTTTGTTTACAATATCAGTCCTACCTGGAATGTTATGTTTCTCCCGCTGCTCATGATACTTATGATTTTAACAGCGCTGGGTATCGGAATGTGGCTGTCCTCTCTTGCAATTCAATACCGGGATGTAAGGTTTGCAATCGGTTTCATGACTTCTATGCTGATGTATGCAGCCCCTGTTGTATTTCCGGCTTCACTCGTAGCCGAGAAATTCGGCGAAACAGTATATCTTCTTTACGGATTATACCCGATGGTTGGAGTCATTGAAGGTTTCAGATCTTCTCTTCTCGGATTTAATCCAATGCCGTGGAATCTGATAGGAATGGGTTCTGTCAGCGCCATAATAATTTTTTTCAGCGGTGCACTGCATTTCAAAAAAACCGAAAAGATATTTGCTGATGTCGCATGATGAAATTTATAATTATGAAATTTATTTTTTGAATGTCTAATATTGCAATAACCACAGATAAAATAAGCAAAGCATATCTTATAGGTCTTAAAGATGAAGCCCATGATACTCTTGCCGGAGCGGTATCTTCATGGCTGAAATCCCCTCTCAAAAATTACAGGACTTTAAAAAGATTAAATACCTATAAAAATGCCGAAGAGCGTGAAGATTATTTCTGGGCTTTAAAAGATGTTTCCTTTCAAATCAATCACGGAGAAGTGCTTGGTATTATCGGACATAATGGCGCAGGGAAAAGCACTTTGCTGAAAATTCTCTGCCGTATTACTGAACCAACTTCCGGATCTGCCAGAGTATATGGCAGAATTGCCAGTCTGCTTGAAGTGGGAACTGGTTTTAATGTCGAACTGACCGGTAGGGAAAATGTGTATCTCAGCGGAACAATTCTCGGAATGACAAAAAAAGAAATCGATAAAAAATTTGATGAGATAATAGAATTTTCCGGTATAGAAAAATTTATTGATACTCAGGCGAAAAAATATTCAAACGGAATGAGGATCCGTCTCGCATTTGCTATTGCTGCAAGTATTGAAACCGAGATCATGGTAATTGATGAAGTATTAAATATCGGTGACGCTGATTTCCAGAGAAAGAGTATTGCTAAAATAGAAAGTCTCGCAAAACAGGGACGGACTGTTTTGTTTGTCAGTCATAATCTCTCAGCAATCAAAGCGATCTGCACAAGAGCAATTCAACTAAATCACGGCAAGCTTATACGTGAAGGCGAAGTTTCTAAAGTCGTATCAGTGTATCTGAGCAGTTATGTCAAAGAGCATACTGTTCATAAATATGATATGGAAACCGCGCCGAGCAGCGAATATGCCAAACTTATAAAAGCCGAACTTAAATTCGACGATTCAAAAAATGATCATCTCAAAGCCGGAGATCCTTTTGAATTCGAATTTGTTTTTTATAGTCTGATGAAAGAAGAACATATTCTTGATGTTGTATTTCAGCTTAAGGATGAACTGGACAATATAGTTTTCATCGGCTCCAGTCTTGACAATAATTATGTAAAAGTAAGCGAGGGTTATTTCAAATGGATATGCAAAGTGCCTGCAGATTTTATGAATCAGGGTTCTTACTCCCTGCATAAATTTTATCTTATAAAAAATAAAACTGATGTGATCTTTGAACAAAGAGAAGTGCTTTCGTTTGAGATTATGTATTCTTTTGATCTCAGGATTGGAAATGTCGGAAGAAAAGAAGGTATCGTAAAACCAAAACTTGACTGGAGTCTGCTGTCAGGTGAAAATGCAAACAAATGATAAATGTTACAAAAACTTTTCTTCCTCCGCAGGAAGAATATAATGAGCATTTAAAAAAAATCTGGGAATCTCATTGGGTTACAAATCAGGGACCTCTTTGCGAAGAGCTTGAATTACTTCTTAAAAATTATCTCGGTGTCAAAAATCTTTTACTTGTATCAAACGGCACTATTGCTCTTCAGATCGCGATAAAAGCTCTTGACCTCAAAGGTGAAATCATTACTACTCCGTTTTCTTATGCAGCCACTGTTAATTCCGTTATCTGGGAAAACTGCACGCCTGTATTCTGTGACATTGAAGATAAAACATATTGTATAGATGCTTCAAAAATAGAAAATCTGATCACTGAAAAAACTTCCGCAATATTACCGGTTCATGTTTACGGATTTCCATGTGATGTAAATCGTATCGGAAAAATCGCCGCCGCAAATAATCTTAAAGTCATTTATGACGGTGCGCATGCATTTGGAGTAAAAATAAACCATAACTCTGTTTTTAATTACGGAGATATTTCGACAATAAGCTTTCACGCAACGAAATTGTTTCATACCATTGAAGGAGGCGCTGTCATAACGGACGATGATAAATTAGCGGAGAAGTTATTTCTGTACCGCGCTTTTGGGCATATGGATGATGATTACTATTCTATTGGTATCAATGCGAGAACTTCCGAATTTCACGCTGCAATGGGACTGTGTAACCTTCCCCGCATAAGCGGTTTTATTGATGAAAGAAAAAAAATAAATTTGCTGTACAAAAAATATCTGAAAGATCTTCCTCTTGCTTATCCTGAAATTCCGGATGATATATTTTATAATTATTCATATTTCCCTGTATTTTTCAGAAGTGAAAATGAAATGCTATCTGTTAAAGAAAAATTAAAGAAAAATGAAATCTACGCCCGGAGATATTTTTTTCCTTCTCTGAATAAACTTCCGTTCATTAAAGGCGAAAGCTGTCCCGTTTCCGAATTCAACGCTTCTCGAGTACTTTGTCTCCCTTTATTTAACGGAATGGATGAGCAGCTGATTACTGTTATAACAGATATAATAACCGCCGGATTAAATAAATAAATTTCTTAAGTGAATACTGCAAAATCTGTAATGAATTCTGACCCCAAAATCACTTAAATGCCTCAGCTCGATTCACTACGGGCATTTTCTATATTTTTAGTTTTACTGGGCACTGGATTCAGGAAGATGTCTGGTTTAAAAAAATCCCAATCGGGACTATAGGCGTTACAATATTTTTTGTGCTGAGCGGATTTCTGATTTCAGGAATATTATTAAGAAACAAGGATTCCGCTGATTCCGGTAACAACGGTGTTTTTTATTTTTTAAAATACTTTTACATCCGGAGGACATTAAGAATTTTTCCTGTTTATTATTTTACGCTTACAGTGCTATATATTTTAAACATCGAAAATATAAGAGCGGTCATTGGCTGGTTTGTTTTATACATTCCAAATCTCATTACATGTATTTTAAAATGGACTGGGCGGGTTCTCTGTCCCACTTCTGGACTCTTGCCGTCGAAGAACAGTTTTATATTTTCTGGCCTTTAATTATTTTCTTTACGACAAAGAAACATTTTTTAAAAATAATTTTTATTCTGACCATCACCGGGATCTTATTCAGAGAATTTAATTTTCTTATAAATGACAGAACTGAGTATCAGACAATGTTTTCATATATGCTGACATTGTCCTGTATAGACTCATTCTCGCTCGGCGCGTTGCTGGCTTATGCAAAAAATTACATTGATAATAACATTGATTTAAATATAGGCGTGTATCTTTTTATACTTTTCGGAGCATTTTTTTTTTTAAAATATTAATGTTTTTTGAAATTAACGCTGTCGATGTCGCAATGTTTAAATTTTGTATTTCCGTGATCGCATTTTTTATGGTCTCAAAATTAAGTCTCGGTGCAAAAGGTTTTTGGAAATTAATACTGGAAAATAAATTTATAATGTACATCGGTAAAATCAGTTACGGTATGTATATCTTTCATACTTTTATTCCGGCAATTTACAAAGCCCTGAATATTCCGCCGGCTAATTCTTTGTTTTTAATGTTTGTAATTTATTTTATAATGCTTCTGATAATTTCAACCGTTTCATGGTATATACTTGAAAAACCAATTAACAATAGCTGCAGCTGATTGGCAGAACAACTATTTAAAAGGATTGAAAAACAATAATTACTGTCTTAACTTATGTAAATTTTTTTAGCCCAAATAATGAATGAAGTCCTTGAGGAAATTCTAAAGACCGGATTTACGAAAAAATTAGACGGAAGCCCGCAAAAGGTGATCGGACAGATAAGCGAAGAGGAAGGAAGTCTTATACAGAAATGCATGACCGAAGCAAAAGCTATCGTAAGCGTTGAAATCGGTCTGGCATTCGGAACATCAGCCCTCTACATATGTGAAACTCTCAGGAAGACAAAAAATACAAAACATTATATTATTGATCCGTATCAGAATTTTGAAAACAGCTACGGCGGAATCGGACTGAACAATCTCAGAAGAGCCGGATACGGTGAAATTATTCACTTCATTGAAAAACCTTCTCATCTCGGACTTGCAGAACTTGAATCTAACAAAGTAACTGTGGACTTTGCGTTTATTGACGGCTGGCATACTTTTGATCACGTTATGGTTGATTTTTTCTTTGTTGACAAAATTCTAAGAATAGGCGGTACAATGATACTCGACGACGCAGACTGGCCTGCTATTGAAAAAGTATGTTCGTTTATTTCATCAAACAGAAGTTATGAATTCATCGGAGGTTCGTCTCAGAGAAGCAGCGTCGGTGAATCCAAAAAGAACAACGGTAACGAAACAGGTATATCAAATAAATTAAAGAATATGATCGGGAAGAACGTTTCTGCCGCACCAAAATACGGCGCTATGGCATTCAGAAAAATCTCCCACGATGAAAGAAGCTGGGATCATTTTATTGACTTCAGCTGATCAATACTTAAAATAATTAGTCAAAATTAAATTTCAGACCGTGCAGGTCTGTTCTTTAAGAAATATTTATTCACCCAAATGGATAAAATAAAAACTTATGCGCTGCTGTTAGTCGTACCTATATTGCTATTTGTTACTGCTAAAACTTTGCGCATTTCCGAAGGACCTTATTATTTTAATGCAGGTTATGATCCGAATTATGTATATGCAGTCAGTTCACTGAATTTAATAAATTCCGTTAATGCTGCTCATGCAGACCATCCCGGCTCTACAGTACAGCTTCTCGGCGCCGGTTTTCTGCTGCTATCCGGAAAATCGCCTCAGCAGATAAATGTATCTGTTCTATCTGACCCTGAATCCTATCTTTCTAATTTTAATTTATTCCTGATTTTCATTACCTGTCTCTGTGTGTTTATATGCGGATTTATAATTTTCCGGCTGTCGGGTAAAATTTCTGTAAGTATGTTTATGCAGATCACTCCGTTTATTTCTTCAACACTGATATTTGAAATAACTCAGACGACTTCTGAAATATTTTTGATATCAATGTTGATGCTGAATATAGCGTTAATTTTTTCAGCAAAATACTCTGCTGAAAGATCCGGAATTTTAAAATTCAGTTACTCCGTATTTTTCGGCTTAATCTCAGGAATATGCATGGCGACAAAGATTACATTTTTTCCGCTTCTTGTAATTCCTCTGATCATTCTCCCCGGATATAAAAATAAATCCGCTTTTGTATTAATAACAGTAATAATATTTTTTATTATAACATATCCCGTAATGGGTACATATGAATATTTTATGAGCTGGATCGGCAGACTTATAATGTATGACGGTCTTTACGGCGAAGGTAACAGAGTAATTTTTAACTTACATAGTTTCTCAAATAATTTTACGGAAATGATTTTCAAGGATTATCTTTTCATTCTTGTATTCATTTCAGCAATTTCGGTTTTAATCTTCTGTAAAATCAAAGTAAGCAAAGAAGAAATCAAAATGAACTTCAGCAGAAAAATTCTTTTAGCAATAGTTATTGCAGCAGCTATTCAGATCATCGCTGTTTCAAAACATTACAGTCAGCATTATCTTGTTCCGTCAATCATGCTGACGCTTCTTATGGTTTATCAGATTTATTCATTGTGCGGAGAGTATGAGATTATAAAATCAATAAAGAATAAGAGTAATTTCTTTATAATTATATACTTAATATTTGCGGTAATAACCGCTGTTATGGTTTTTAAAGTTTACAATGATTCAGAGGAACTTGCAGAGGATACTAAGAGAGTAATTAAAATCGCAGACGAAAAAGCTGACAGTATGGTAATTGTAAACAGTTACGGGGCATCTAACAGAAAATACGGTCTGGTATTCAGCATGAACTGGGCAGGAAAGAATAAAGAGCTTTACGAATCCATACTCAACTATAAACCCGATAAAAGAATTTTTGCGGATTTCTGGGATAATAAAGTAACAATTTATCAGCCTGATGACCTTGTAAAAAGTAAACTTAAAAATGCAAACTCAGTTTTGCTCAGATTAAAATTTTTTAATTTCAATAAGAACGCTGTTTCGAATTTTACAAATTATCTGAAAGAAGTAAATCCTTCGGTTGAATATGAACACAGAGAGATAATTCGGATTGAATCCGGAGAAAGCATAATCGAATTCTTAAAGAAGTAATGCGTTATAAATTTCATCTTTATTTCCCTTTCATTAGTTTACAGTTAATCATTATTTTTTCGTGAGATTATTTTTATATCTCACATATAACTTTGCATATCTGCTTGACAGCTGTTTATTTTATTAAACCGGATTTTACAAATTACTTAATTTTTCAAACTTATCAGTTAATCAATTTACATTTTCAAAACTGATGACAGACAGAAAAGAAAAAGTTATTGATCATCTGAATGCTTCTGCAAAGGACAGGGCAAAGTGGATTTCCAGAAGCAGATACTATTACAAAAATATATCGGATTTTCTTAAATTCAGTATTCCCGAAGGCAGCAGTATTATTGAGATTGGATGCGGCATTGGAAATCTTTTAAACGATCTGAATCCGTCCCGCGGCGTCGGTATTGATATTTCCGAAGGAATGATCTCTGAAGCCAGAGTCAGATATCCCAGGTTTGAATTTTATGTTATGGATGCGGAAAATATTACTCTTAATGAAAAATTTGATTTCATTATAATCTCGGATACGATCGGATATTTTGACGATGTGCAGAAATCTTTTGAGCAAATTAGAAAACTTTGCGGCGATGATACGAGAATTATTGTTACTTATGTAAATTTTCTTTGGCTGCCAGTTCTTAACTTAGCGGAATTTTTAAGACTGAAAATGCCGCAGGTAAGAAATAACTGGCTGAATATAGACGATATTAAAAACCTGCTCGATCTATCCGGTTATGATGTTATAAAAAGCGGCAGAAAATTTCTAATGCCTGTTTACATTCCGCTGCTCTCAGCTTTTATGAACAAGTTCATTGCCAACTTACCATTACTTAACAAATTTTGTCTTACTGAATTTATAATCTCAAGATGCATTTTTCCTGAACGGGCTGATCAAACAGTAAGCGTAGTAATTCCTGCACGGAATGAAAAGGGAAATATCGAATCAATAGTAAACAGACTTCCGGAAATGGGCAGCGATACGGAAATTATATTCGTTGAAGGAAATTCAACTGATGATACTTATGATGAAATTAAAAGAGTAAGCCAGAAATATTCATCACACCGTAATATAAAATTCTTCAAACAGGACGGCAAAGGTAAAGGCGACGCAGTAAGAAAAGGATTCGAAAATGCCTCCGGAAATATTTTTATGATACTGGATGCGGATATGACAGTTCCGCCTGAAGATCTTACGAAATTTTATAATGCATATGTAAACGGTAACGGTGAGTATCTGAGCGGCACAAGGCTTGTCTATCCTCTCGAAAAAGAATCCATGCGAACGCTGAATATTCTCGGAAATAAATTTTTTTCACTTCTCCTTACTTGGATCTTAAATCAAAAGATTAAAGATACTCTTTGCGGAACAAAAGTAATATCAAAAGAAAATTATATAAAACTGAAAGAAGTAAAAAAATTTCTCGGAAATGCTGATCCGTTCGGTGATTTTGATCTGATACTCGGAGCTTCGAAACTAAACTTAAAGTATGCGGAAATTCCGATAAGATATGACGCCAGAGTTTACGGCGAAACGAATATTTCCAGATTCAGTCACGGCTGGATGCTGCTGAAGCTGACAGTGTTTGCAATGTTTAAATTCAAATTTATCTGAGTTTGGAAAATATTTATGAAAAGCACAGGAAAGTATGGAATGAAAAAAAACTTCTCAGAGATATTTATTCGGAATGGTACCGGAAAATTCTGAACGATCTGAGCGCTTCAGACGGCAAGACTGTTGAACTTGGCGGCGGAAGCGGTAACTTTAAAGAGTTTAAACCTGATGTCGTATCCGCAGATATTGTTCCGCTTAAATGGCTCGATATGTCTTTCGATGCGCACGATATGCCGTTTAAGGAAAATGAGGTCTCGAATTTAGTATTGATAGATGTGCTGCATCATCTGCATGACCCTGTTAAATTTCTGAATGAAGCGTACAGAGTTTTAAACTCTGGCGGAAGGGTTGTAATGATTGAGCCGTTTCCGTCTCCGTTTTCACTGATGGTTTATAAAATATTTCATCCTGAACCGTTTGATAAAAGCGCAGATTATTTTTCCGGTTTAAATTCCGACAGCGGTAAAGATCCCTGGGACTCCAATCAGGCAATCCCCTATCTGCTGTTTTTTAAGCATCTTAATAAATTTAATGAATTATTTCGTGACAAATTTCAGTTTGTGAAAAAAGAAAAGTTCAGCTTTATACTCTATCCTGCTTCGGGAGGATTTGAGAATAAGCAGATGATCCCGGATTTTATGTCAGGACTTTTCAAAGTAATTGAAAAAACCCTGACACCTCTCAGGGATTTTCTCGCTTTCAGATGTTATATTGTTCTTGAAAAAATAAAATGAAAAAGAAATTTTTAATTCCGCTGCTACTTATACTTCCGGTATTACTGTTCATTTCTGCAGGTCTGCTAAAGTATGCGCAGGGTCCGTATTATCTTAATTTTTATGATCCGAGTTATGTATATCTCATAAACGGACTTAATCTGGCACAGCTTGAAGGATTTGGTGTCGGGCATTTTGACCATCCCGGGACTACGGTACAGGTGATTTCCGCTATTGTTGTAAAATTTTATTATGCTTTATCATCTTCAGCTACCGACATAGTGTCAGATGTTTTTTCCAGACCTGAAGTATATTTGATAAAGATCAATATTTTTCTGAACTTCATTAACTGTCTGTTTCTTTTTCTTTTCGGATATTTTATTTATTCACTCTCGAAAAATATTTTCCTTACATTTTTTTTAATGCTTTCGCCGTTTGCATCCACTGAATTATTTTACGGAATGATCATTGTTACTCCGGACAATCTTCTTATCTCCGCTTCTTTGATGACTTTGGGTATAATTTTTTACTGTCTTTATAAAAAAGAGCAGACATACAGCGTCATGGAAGTTATTGTATTCGCTTTAATAATTGCATTCGGACTTGCAACTAAGCTGAATTTCATCCCGATGATTTTTATTCCAATGATAATACTGAACGGTTATAAAAATAAATTTCTGTATCTGATATTTATACTGATATTCTTTATAATTTTTATTCTTCCCGGTATTTATAACATAGAATATTTTCTTAACTGGGTGGAAGGACTGATATTAAAGGAAGGTAAACACGGTAAAGGAGGAGCTAACATAATTGACCCGGGTTCGTTTTCAAAAAACCTAGTAAATATCTTCAAGACTGATATCGTATTTGCTGTTTCATATTTTACAGTTTTATCAACATTTTTATATTTGTTATATACAAAGTATATTCTGAAAAAGGATCTCAGCTTGGTAATGTCTGCTATCCTTACACGAATTCTGACTGCGATTCTAACGGCAATGACTCTGCAGATCATTATTGTTTCAAAACATTATGCGCAGTATTATATGATCCCGTCATTTATGCTTTCTCTGACAGGTTTGTATATCTGCTGTTTAGTTTTCCTCGAATTATATCCGGATAAATTTAAAAATAATGCTAAAACTATTTATGCAGGCGTTATGTCTGCTTTAATAATATGGTTTTCGTATCAGATAATATCTTCTTACTTTGAAGGAAGAAAGCAGAGTGAAGATGCTATGTCTATGGTAGAATATATAGAAAAGAAATATCCTGACAATATTATTATACCTTCATTCGGAAGCGCTAACATCGAAGCTCCGCTTGCATTCGCTTCTCAGTATGCCGGAAGCCGCAGAGAAGTATATAAGGAAATTCTCGAAAAAAAACTCAGGTCTGATATTTATTTCAATCAGTGGGTAAATGAATTTTATTATCTGTCTGATAGTCAAAATTCCGCAGGCATTTCTCAAAGAGAAAAGCCTGTCCTGATTCAGCTCAGCCGGTACGGATCAATTAACGAATTTATAAAAAAATTATCGGAAATTACAGGTTACAAAAATATTGAGTATAATGTAATCTTTACAAACAAAAATAATGAAAGTGTATATGAAATTTTCATGAGATAATGTTCTGTAGTTTCAGTTCAGATTTATCTTTCCGCTTCATTCTATAATCACCAATATAATTTTATTTCTTACCCGCTTTTTATTCATCTATTATTTAAAGATACCGTTTTTTAAAATTTTTTACAGGAATGAAATACAAACTGCATAGCAATTTTAGAATGATAATTGAATTAGTAAACTGATTTATTTATTTTTCTGCTTTATAAATTCAGAGCGAAAGAGGTAAATATTGACTTCAGACAATTCAAGTAAACTTCCGGAATTTAAATTCTCCCTTGCAGGACAGAAAGCCCGTGAGCTTCCGATGGGTTGGGCAAAGCAGGCAACTGTAATGGATTTTCCTGTTTCTAAAAATATTGCCGGAGTATTAATGTATCTTAAACCGCAGGGTCTGAGAGAACTGCACTGGCATGCTAATGCAGCCGAATGGGGTTATGTCATTTCCGGAAATGTAAGAACTACAATTATTAATCCTGAAGGTCAGTATGAAACAAATGAATTCAGGGAAGGCGATATCTGGTATTTCCCCAGAGGACACGGTCATTCAATAGAAGGACTCGGACCTGACGGAACTACATTTATGCTTGTCTTTGATAACGGAGCATTTTCTGAATTTGCAACTTTCAGTATCACAGACTGGCTTGCGCAGACGCCGCGGGAAATTGTATCAAAAAATCTGAATGCAGATGCAGCCGATATTAAAGGTCTTCCGGATAAAGAAGTATATATAGTTGAAATAAAAGATAAATTAGTCAACAAAAAATTAAACTCTTCACCCCTTACTCATAAATACAGTCTTCTGTCTCAGAATCCTTTGAGAAACTGTGACGGCGGGAAATTATGGCTCGCATCTTCAAAAGTATTTCCGATTTCTTCAACTATGTCGGGAGGCATTCTTTTATTGGAACCTGAAGCGCTCCGTGAACTTCACTGGCATCCTAATGCAGACGAATGGCTTTATGTAATTTCCGGGAAGATCCGACTTACTGTATTCGCTTCTTCAGGACTTTCTTCAGTGAATGAGCTTTCGGAAAATGATATCGGCTATACACCTATGGGATACGGACATTCTATCGAAAATACAGGCGATGAAGAATGTAAGCTGTTAATAGTTTTTAACAGCGGAGTATATGAAGAAATATCTTTAAGCTCATGGCTTGCTTCCAATCCTGATGAACTCATAGCTGCAAATCTGAATCTGCCGGACGAAATTGTCAGAAAATTTTCACAGAAAGAAACTTTTATTATTTCCGGGAAAAAGTAATAAGTTAAATTTATAAGAATCATATATAAATATATATAAACCTTCTTCATTAAAATTTTTTAGCTGAAATTAAAATTTAAAAAAACTTTTTATCATCAATTCCCCTTCTTTATATTTCGCAATGTTTTTTAATTAAACAAAATTATTCTGCTTATACAGGATTTAGCTGAAAAAAACCATAAAGTCATTCATACTTTCATTGTAAAAAATTTTTAATAAACATATCTTTGTTCACAATTTTTATCAATATTATATAAACTTAGTCAGAGCTTTCGGTTTTGACATGTGCAATTTATGACCGGAAAAAATATAATTCCCCAGAATCTGACAATCTCAAAAAAGGACAGAAATAAACTACTAGGAAACAGATCATTCGTGATCTGGTTTACCGGACTTTCAGGTTCCGGTAAATCCACGCTGGCAAATGAAACAGAAAAAATTCTGAATAAAAAAGGTTATCTTACTTATATTCTAGACGGTGATAATATCAGAGGAGGATTGAACAGAAATCTCACATTCAGCGAAGAGGACAGAAAGGAAAACATAAGAAGGATCGGAGAAGTAGCCAAGCTGATGGTTGACGCCGGAATAATTGTTATTACGGCATTTATTTCCCCGTTTAGAGAAGACAGGGATGCAGTGAGAAAATTGTTAGATGAAGGAGAATTCATAGAAGTTTATTTGAATACTCCTGTTGAGAAATGTGAAGAAAGAGATGTAAAAGGATTATATAAAAAAGCCAGAGAAGGAGAGATTAAGGATTTCACGGGAATTAATTCGCCTTATGAAGTCCCTTTAAATCCGGAAGTTATAATTAACACGGCTGAAAATACTGCAAAAGAATCAGTAAATGTTTTGTTAAAAAAATTAGAACCTATTTTAAAAAAAATTTAGTATTGGAAAATTATAACTTAAGTTATTTAAAAGAACTCGAAGCGGAATCTATTTTTGTAATCCGTGAAGTTGCAGCTCAGTTTGAAAAACCTGCGCTTCTCTTTTCCGGCGGTAAAGATTCTATACTGCTGGCTCATCTGTCACGCAAAGCTTTTCATCCGGCAAAAATCCCGTTCCCGCTTATTCATATCGATACAGGGCATAACTTCCCTGAAACACTTACTTACAGGGATGAACTTGTAAAAACCCTCGGTGTAAAATTAATTGTAGGTTCAGTACAGGACAGCATAGATCAGGGAAAAGTAAAAGAAGAAAAAGGTTTTGATGCGAGCAGAAATTTGCTGCAGACTGTTACACTGCTTGATACACTTGAAGAATATAAAATCGACGCTGCTATGGGCGGCGCACGAAGAGATGAAGAAAAAGCAAGAGCAAAGGAAAGATTTTTCTCGCACAGGGATGAATTCGGTCAGTGGGATCCAAAGAATCAAAGACCGGAACTTTGGAATATTTTCAACGGGAAGAAAAATCCGGGCGAACATTTCAGAGTATTTCCGATAAGCAACTGGACTGAGATGGACGTCTGGAATTACATTCACATGGAAAATATTGAAATGCCTGTAATTTATTTTACTCATAAAAGACTTTGTATCAGAAGGAACGGGACGCTGCTTGCGCATTCGGAATATCTCAACATCCGCGAATCGGAAAAACCGGAAATGCTGCAAGTGAGATTCAGAACTATCGGTGATATGACCTGTACGGGTGCAGTATTGTCTGAAGCAAATACCCTTGAAGATATCATAAAAGAAGTTTCCGTTTCCAGACAGACGGAGAGAGGAACCAGAGCCGATGATAAACGGTCAGAATCTGCGATGGAAGACAGGAAGAAAGAGGGATACTTTTAAATAGTTAACAGTTAATAGTTAGTAGTTAGTAATAAATATTTATCACATACTTCAAATTTTTTAAACTATAAACTACAAATTATTAACTACTAACTATTAACTACTAATTGTTAACTATTAACTACTAACTATTAACTGTTAAAGTGATAAATTATAAGAATAACGAATTACTGAGATTCACAACTGCCGGAAGTGTTGACGACGGCAAGAGTACTTTGATCGGTAGGATGCTTTATGATTCCAAATCTATTTTCGAGGATCAGCTTGAGGCAGTAAAGAAATCCAGCGAATACAAAGGTCTTGATTATGTTGACCTTTCGCTTCTGACGGACGGACTTAAAGCTGAAAGGGAGCAGAGTATTACAATTGACGTTGCATACAGATATTTTTCAACGCCAAAGAGAAAATTCATAATAGCCGACACACCGGGGCATATTCAATATACCAGGAATATGGTAACCGGAGCTTCTACAGCAAATCTCGCAGTGATACTTGTAGATGCCAGGCACGGAATAGTCGAGCAGACATGCAGACATTCGCTGATAGCTTCACTTCTGAAAATAAATCACATAGTCCTTTGCATTAACAAAATGGATCTTGTCGGATACAGCAAGGATGTTTATGAGAAAATAGTCGAAGACTACAAAAAATTTGCAACAAAGTTAGAGGTCAGGGATATTCAGTTTATTCCTATTAGCGCTCTTATGGGAGATAATGTCGTAGAAAGATCTGAAAACATGGACTGGTATGAAGGTTCGACTTTATTGTATCTTCTGGAAAACGTTCACATTGCCAGCGATAACAATCACATTGACTGCCGATTCCCTGTTCAGTATGTGATAAGACCGCAGTCAGATTTGAATCACGATTACCGCGGATATGCCGGAAGGGTTGCAAGCGGCGTATTTAAGCCGGGTGATGAAGTTTCCGTATTGCCCTCAGGATTTACTTCAAGGATAAAATCAATAGATACATTCGAAGGTCCGATCTCTGAAGCATTTGCCCCGATGTCCGTTACAATGCGGCTTGAAAATGAAATTGATATAAGCCGGGGGGATATGATAGTTAGAGTTTATAATCAGCCGGAATCAGGTCAGGATATAGAAACGATAATCTGCTGGCTCAGTTACCATACAATGAACCCGTCTGCAAAATATCTACTGATGCATACAACCAAGGAAGTGAAAGCCATAATAAAGGAAATAAATTATAAGTTCGATATAAACACTCTGCACCGCATCGAGAACGATAAGGAAATAAAAATGAATGACATTGCACGGATAAGACTGCGCACTACGCAGCCGTTATTTTATGACAGTTACAAAAAAAACAGAAACACCGGAAGTTTGATACTCATTGACGAAGCTACAAAAGTAACCGTAGCTGCGGGGATGATAATCTGATCTATCTTAAAATTTAATTATCTCAATTGCTCTCAAATAAATCTCCGATAGGAATCAGTCCTGAAACTTTTAAGGATTTCATATATTCAAAAAATAAACACTTCAAATATTTTCAGGATAACGGTATAGATATAGCTGTTTTCGGTAAAACAATTAATCCCGAAGAGAGTGATGCTAGAATTTACCAGAATTTACTTGTGTTTGCATATGTAACACAAAATCTGAAACCCGGCTCAGTCATACTTGAAATTGGTAATTCGAATAGTCCGGTTTTCAAAGCACTTTCATTGAAAGGATACGACTGCCGGAAATTAAATTTTAAAATTAATGATCGTGAAACAGATACTTATGATAATGTGAAAACAAAGATAGAATGGATTCTGAAAAATGATAAAGGAGAGATAATTAAAGATGAAGATACAACTATCGCTGATTTCTTATATTCTGTTTCTGAATTCGATAAAATTTCCGAAACGCATGAATTGTTTGAGTCTGTTTACATAAAAATGAAAAATTCAGTAAAGCCGATGGCATACAGTCTTTTATGCTTTGTCGGTTCTATCAACAAGGATAAACAAATATGGAATAATAAATTTTTAAACTATCTTTCCGGAAAAAATTTCAATTCGAATATTACTGATCAAAACAGTTTAATTATAAAAGATAAGGATCTTTTTTTTCTTTCTGAATCTTTTTTTGAGAAGCATTGGAAACTTTCAAATGAAATAAAATATGAAGAACTCGGAAAGATGTATTCCATTTCTTTACTTCAAAAATTCAACAATCCTTTTCTGATAAATTATTTTCAGGACTTCACTTATTCAAAGAAATCTCATTTTGATCTGTTTGAAAAGTCCGGATATACCAAAGAAGTTTACGGAAGTGAATTAGATGAAAAAGACCGGAACATACAAAATTACAGGGAACTTCTTGCTTACAGTCTGATCACTAATAATTTCGAACCAAATTCAAGAATACTAGCAATCGGTGAAGTTTCAGAAAGTTTAAAAAAGGCACTGTCGCTGAAGTATAATATTTACAAACTAACGAATCCAGAAATTCTTTCAGACAAAACAATAGTAAGCTCTGATGCATCTAAAGCTGAGATTATTGATGTGAATAATACTCGTTTAAATTTCTTTCCTTTAAAATATTTTGATTTTATCTTTACTGTATCTGAATTCAATAAACTTGAAGACGATCTTTTTATATTCACAAAAATCGTTACAAACATCAGGACATTAAAAAAGGATTTCGGATATGTGCTGATGAGTTTCTGTAATATTTTTTTTAACGGTGTAGCATACAAAAACAGTTTTATTTATTTCTTATTTAATTATGTTCAGAAAATAAATAAATTTGAAAGACACTATTTACTGCTACAAGATAAAAACTTATATTCGCTGATTAAGAATGATTATTTTCTCAGCACAAAAGATTCATCAGTTACTGTTACTTTGATCGTATATAGTATTCTCTGGAGGACAATACCGCAGTTACCTATTATTTCTTCAGTCAGACCCGGCGATTCATTGAAAAAGAGACCTGCATACATTTTTCATCATATTATGAAAAGCGGAGGTACTTCAGTTGTTTTAACATTATATAAATGGTTTAAAGTAATATTCGATCATACGGAAGATCCGAACGGAATTTACAGAAATATAAATGAGTATTTGAATTATAAGATTAATTTAGAAAATGTTTACAGTGACTGCTGCATAGCAGCACATTTTCAGTTCAATGGATATTTGCTTCCGCAAAGATATCCTGAGGCGATTCTGAGGAATAAGGAATTCAGAATATTTACATTTATACGAGATCCGTTAGAGCTTATGATATCGCTGTATTATTACAGTAAGAGAGGAATTTCAACTACACTGGAAAAATATTTAACAGGACAGCAGAATTATCTGGCAGAATTTTTTCCATGTAATGAGAATAATTACAAGGAAGTTATTGACAGGTATTTCTTTGTTGGGATTGTAGAAAG
Organism: Candidatus Tepidiaquacellales bacterium UBA2330; assembly: GCA_002344965.1. Classification (GTDB taxonomy): domain Bacteria; phylum Bacteroidota; class Ignavibacteria; order Tepidaquicellales; family Tepidaquicellaceae; genus UBA2330. Next base: position 45,489 of record DDUU01000059.1, read on the forward strand.
GATGCAGGAGTCTTTTGATAAACTTGCTGAACTCACAGGCAAAAGGAAGGTAACTCTGCCTTTTGTAAATAAATCTGAAAAAGATATTCAGGTTAAAAATCTTTCGCAGGATTTCATTGATAATTTCAAAAAAATAAACGAACTGGATTATAAAATTTATAATTACTGTCTCGAAAAGTTTGACAAACACAATAAGTAAAATCATGTATTTCCCATCAGTATAACTCCCAAAAGAACTTTAAGTTTTATTTCATTAACAATCTAATCAGAATCCTAAACTTTAGTCTAAACTTTTTAGTATTAAAATTTTTTCAGTTTATATTAGTAAATTTTAAAAGTTTTAATTATATTAAAACACCTCAATAAAAGATCCAAATTCAAATAACATTTTCTATACGACAAATATTTTTTCGAATTTAATAAATTTTGTCAAATTATGGATTTAAAAAATAAAACCGAAAATTTACTTTCGGATTCTCTGTTAGAGTTATACCATTCAGATTATATTAAGGAGTTTACATACTCGCGAATTAATCATTTTAATTTTTTCAGAAAAAATAATATAGATAAAATTCTATTCAATACCGAGCTTGATCATTTTCGTTCAGATGTAATTATGTATCAGAATATGCTCGTTTACAAATATGTTACGGAAAACATTAATCCCGGATCTCAAATCCTTGAAATAGGAAAAGACTTTTCTCGCGTATCAAAGATGTTAAATAAAAAAGGTTATAAAGTTAGTTGTCTTGGATTTAATTTTAAAGAGTCGTTTGACAAAGGTGGAAATATAATAGATGTTGATTGGATTTTAAAATCCGAAAATGGAATACCGGTTAATGATTTTCCAAAGGATTTTTTCGATTTCAGCTTTTCAATATCAGCTTTTGTTCAAGTTCCGGAATTGGAATACTGCCATAAACTACTTCTAGATAAAATAAAATATTACATGAAACCGCTCAGATATTCACTTTTCTGTACTCTAAATGTGATTAATTTATTTAATGTAATCTGGCATAATAAATTCTTTGATTATCTTTATGAAAACTCTCATACTTTAAGCGATTCATTTAATGCTGACCAAATTTTATCCGATAAGAATTTATTTATGTTAACTGAAGAATATTTTAACAAACATTGGGCTAAAAATTCAAATATGACATATTTAAAGGACGGAAGACAATTTTCCTATTCTGTTTTTTGGAATAATTCGGATATGCTAAACCGAAATGAATTTGAAGAATTTACTTATTCTAAGAAATCTCATTTTGATTTGTTTGAAACAGCCGGAATTCCTTTTGAACTTTACGGAAAAGCAATTACGAAAATGGAAAAGAGTATAAATATATACAGAAATATGCTTCTTTTCAGTTTTATTATTCATAATGTTAAAAAAAATTCAAATATTTTAATTATCGGAAAAATTGATGATTCAGTTTATTTAAAATTAAAAAATAATTACAATTTTTATTTTATAAACGACATCGAAATTTTAACTAATTCAATTTTAAATTCTAAGAGAATAGAATATTCAGATATAACTGATGAGTTTAATAAAAAATTAAATTTCTTTCCTTCAAAATATTTTGATTTCATTTTTTCAGGAGATGCGTTTTTTAACAAGGTATTCAATGAAATTGAGTTGAAAAGAATTGAATTAAACATTTATACTCTTCTATCCGAATTCGGTATGGCATTATTTAGCTTTACAAAATATTTTTCAAAACATAATGTATTAAATTATGAATTAGCTAATTTTCTATTCAAATGCTCAGAGTATTCAAATAAATTTATCCAGTATAATGACTTAATCAACGATAAGGATTTATATGCAGAATTTCCTGATAACCTAGATAAGCTAAAAAGAGATTTAGAAAGCAATACTAAAAAAATATGTTACAATATTCTTTGGGATTACAAACCTATTTTACCAATTGTGACAAAATTAAAACCGGCTGAATCACTAACTAAAAGACCTGCTTATGTATTCCATCATTTAATGAAATGCGGGGGGACTTCTGTTGTCAATGCTTTATGTAACTGGTTTGAATTGATATTTGAACATAATGATGCTCCAAATGGATTATATAAAGATATTAACGATTATAACAGATATAAATTAAATTTGAGCAATATATCCTGTGATTACTGCATTATTGCACATTTTCAAAATGAAGGTAATTTTCTGCATGAGAGATACCCGGAAGTTTTAAAAAGACCTGAAGAATTTAAAGTTTTCACTTTTGTCAGGGATCCAATGGAATTGATAATATCAATGTATTATTACGGCAGAAAAAACATTGATGGCAGTCTTGAGAATTATTTGAACGGATTTAATAATTTTCTTGCTAACTTGTTTCCATGTGATGAAAGTAATTTTAAAGAAACTATAGATAGATATTTTTTTGTAGGTGTTACTGAGAAATTACAGGAATCATTTGATAAATTAGCTGAAATGACAGGAAAGAAAAGAGTCCCGTTACTTTCGATTAATAAATCCGAAAAAGATGAACAAGTTTTAAAATTGTCCAAGGGATTTATCGAAAAGTTTAAAAAAAATAATTCACTGGATTATTTAATTTATGATTACTGCGTTTCAAAATTTTCAAAGATTCAAATAATGTTTTATTTTATTTTGAATTAATTTTTACCCGTAAAATATAAACTTTTTTTTAATTTTTTTAAAAATTTGGAGCTATTATTTAATTATAGCTTTAAATATTTGATTTTTTAAGTTATTTTATTCCTCATTACTTTACAAAATTTACATTTTTAAAACAGGAGAAAAATAAATTGAGAAAATCAACAAAAAATTTTTCGGCATTTATAATAATTTCAATAATTTCTTTTATTACATACGGAAATGTATTTGCATTGGATTATTTTCAGAAAATAACAATAAACCCAAACAAATCAGGTATCATAGAAATAAGATATTCTGCTAAGACAAGTGATCTTGGCGGTGCAGATGTTTATAAAACACTGCCTTTTACAGAAGCTAAAATCAGAGCTGCTTTTGCATCTGAAAATAATATTGTACAAAGTGTTAATGTTAATAATAAAGATAAAGAACAAACAAGTGTTTTAGTTAGAATTAAATTTACATACTTTGGTAAAATTAATACTGCGCCGGCATTTTCAAATATAAAATTAACATATTATGAATCCGGCGACAGCACTTCAATGATTTATCAGTTACCGCCCGATAATAATGTTCCAAACGATCTGAATGCAGTATATACATTCGAATTACCTGCAAAAGAAATTACAAGGTCATCGGGTACTGTTAAAGATAATTCCGTTGTTTATGGGTTAAAACCGGAAAAAGTAAAAAGTGGGATTTCATTGTATGCAAATTTTAAACAGACTGATAAAACTATAGCTTCCGACAACTCCGGAAATAATAAATCAGGATCTGAAAAAAAAGAAGATAAAGAAGAAGGCTCCTGCGGATTATTTGGAATAGAACTTCCGATAATATTAGGACTTGGATATGCTTTCAGCAGAAAATTTAAAAAGAAAAAATAATTCTTAACGGGGCTTTTTGAAAAAGCCCCTTTTTCCCCAAAAAATATTAGAGTAAGATAGAATCCGAAAGTCTATGGAAACAAATATGAATTCCCACAGTGCAGTCGGCGATATGTCCACGTTACTTTCAGATCTTTACAACAGAAATTTCAGACCGGCATCAATAATAGATATTGGAGCGAATAACGGCGCATGGAGCAGAATGGCAAAGAAATTTTTCAGGGATTCGGATTTTTATATGATAGAACCGCTTGAAGAAATGGAAAAAGAATTATCTGACTTTTGTTCTGCAAATCCGGGTTCAAAATATTTCATCTGCGGAGCTGGTGCAAAAGAGGATATTCTTTATCTGACAATCGGCGGTGAAAATCTCACCGGTTCCAATTTTGTATTCGGTGAAAATGAATTTCTAAAAAAAGAATCCAAGCAAAGACCGGTCAGGGTCAGAACAATGGATTCACTAATTGAAAACGAAGAAATTAATCCTCCTGAATTTGTAAAGATGGACATACAGGGATTTGAACTTGAAGCGCTTAAGGGCGGTCAGAAACTGTTTGAGAAAGCTGATGTATTTATATTGGAAACAAATTGCTTCGAATTTATGAAAGGAGTTCCGCTTGTGCATGAAGTAGTGATATATTTCGCCGAAAGGGGTTTTGTTATTTATGATTTCCCGGGATTTTTAAGAAGACCTTATGACGGGGCTCTGGCTCAGATGGATATTTGTTTTGTCAGAAAAGATTGTTTCCTCAGAGATACAAATCTCTGGGATAAACCCGCCGGTTAAAATTAAATCTTTTTAGATTTTTTTCTCAGCAGTAACGCTGTCTGATAACCATACGCTTCCTGATTCACCGAAACAAATTCGAAAATATTACTGAGAACTTTTTTAAGGTAATCTATATCATAAAACACCTGAGAGTCAGGTCCTCTTCCTCCGACAATAACATTAAAATTTTCCTTTTCAGATTCATACTTAGGAAATGTCTTCATATATCTTGAAAGCCATTTGTCTTTATATTGTGTATCAAGCAGATCTATTGTATGTCTGTCCTGAACGGTAAGATACAGATAAGCTTTTTCAGAACTGATTCTGTCTAATTCCATAAACCACGAATCAGCAAGATCATCAATATGCGTGAAGACAGATCCTGCATAAATAAAATCAAAGTAATTGTCTCTGAACGGCAGATGAGGAACTATTGTATTTACAGCAAAATTAAACGGAGGATTGAGATTGTTATTCGCCCAGATGATATGTTCAGAACTTATATCAACTCCCCATATTTCTTTATTATTTGCATACGGCTTAAGCCATCTTATCATTCTTCCGGCGCCGCATCCAAAGTCGAGTATGTTCCCGGGATTTTCCGGATTGTATCCGCCCTTAGCAGCAATTTTAAGCATTTCCTCTATCTGCAGCTTGCCGTTTAAATATTCCTCAATGTTATCGCCGTAACCAAGCCAAAGGTCTTTATGCGGAACAGGAAGATCGTATTCACATTTGAGAGTGGTTTCAGTATTATTTTTATTTACAATATAGAAATCAGATGTGAACTTGTAAGGATAATATAATTTTGATGATTTTAAAAAATAGAAATCAGGATTCTTGTTATTAACTTCCTTAACAATACCGGCTATTTTATTCTTAAACCATTTCCTGATTGAATTTGGGAGCAGGATCATTTTAATAAAAATAGATTATCGAATAAATTATTACCGGCAATAGAAAACAGTTTAAGCATTTCATCATTTTTGCCAAAGTATATTATATGACAAAGGCTTAAAACCTTCATAGGGCTGTTTCACATTGCTTTTCCAGGTTTTATTGAAAGCTTTTTCTGACATAAGAAAAAGATCAGGATCTTCTTTCATAGTTTCAAAATCGACAAATTTGTTTATTGAATCTACATTCTTAAACATATACGGCAGCAGATCATTTGTCCAGATATAACTGTACTGCAATATCACATCAAAACAATGCATCGAAAATCCTCCGGGCTTTAAAACTCTGTTAATATCATCGGTAACATCTTTCAATACTTTCGGATCATCATTGGGGACATGCTCCAGAGCTGAAATGGAAAAAACCAGATCAAAGTATTCGTCTTTTAATTCCTTATTAAAATTTCCCATATAATCTTTTACAAGAGTATATCCTCTGGACTGAACATCTGTTAATCCAAAGCCAAGTCCTTCCAGTTTATCAATATTCCAGCACTCATATTTATTTTTGAAATATGAAAGAATTCTCGAATCAGCTCCTCCGACTTCCAGAATTTTTGCATTTTCCGGAAGGTTGTGTATTAAAAAAGAAAAGACAAGAAGGTCCTGATAATTTTTAAGATCACAGATTCCAGGATCAACTTTTTTCCCGTAAAGCTTTATATCATAGTTATCAAGATCGAATAGCTTAAAGTGTGATTTTTTTGAATAAGTAAAATTTTCAAACTCCGCAGGAGATGTAAATCTGTACATTAGATTTTTAACCGTTTAATTTTTATGGGATAATCCATAACTTAAGGTATTTAGACTATTTATTAAAGGATAAATTTATTTATCTCAGGTATTTCCGGATTTTTTTGAAAGAGTTTGTGAATTCTTTGTTATCCGAGTTCATTCCTATTCATTGAAACTATTTTGAATGAATTTCTTTTCAGGTAATTATTAAAAACTAAACAGGTTTAATTATTTTCTATAACAAGACAAGTCTTCCGTTAACAATATCTCTGATACTTTTAATTTTATTTAAAAGTAATTTTTTATACGGGCAGTTCAGCAACCCAAACATCAGCAATTATACTCCCCGCGTTTTCTATGTCAGTAATTTCGGCAATGATCTGAATTCAGGTCTGTCGGAAGATAAAGCATGGAGATCCCTTAATAAAGTATCATCATTTAAATTTCAGCCCGGTGATATGATTCAATTCAGAGGCGGTGATCTGTTTAAAGGAAATCTATTGTTTAACAATGAATCAGGAACTGATGAATTACCTATAAGACTTTCTTCTTACGGGCTTGGAAAAGCAGTGATCAGAAGCGATAAGGGGAGCTCTCTGTCCATTCTTCATAACGGAGGATTTATAGTGGAAAATATTGAGTTCACGGGTTTGTATGATCCTGATAAACATTTTGCAAAAAAATACGGTACGGAATATACAGGATTGCACATTTTTACTTATGCAAAAAGAAAGTCAGGTAAAATAGTAATCAGAAACTGCATTATAAGAAATTTCAAAGATAACGGCATTTCAATTGGAGGAGAATCAATTTCTAAATACGGATATAAAAATGTAACCGTTGAAGAAAATACAATTTATAACTGCGGGGATATCGGGATTAAAGTATGGGGTTTAATATATCAGGATATTTTTATTAACGGAAATAAAATATTTGACATAAAAGGTGTAAACCCGCATCCGCACGGTTTCAGCGGTAACGGTATCAGTTTATCGCATATTTATAATGCGAAAATAGAGAGAAATCTTATTTTCAATAACGGTAAATACGGCAAAAGATCCGGCGGCGGAATTGTAACGGGTGAAAGCAGGAATATACATGTGCGATACAATGAAGTTTATGGTATAAAAGCCAATGACGTGGACGGTGACGCAATTGATTTTGACAACGGCTCGGACAGCTGCATCGCAGAATACAATTATACGCATAATAATGACGGAGCCGGATTTTTGATATCAGGAGAAAACAACGGAAGCGGAAGCGACAATAATATTATCCGTTACAATATAAGTAAAAATGACGGATTAAAAAATAATTTCGGCGCTGTAAAAATTTATTCGATTGTCGGTGCAGATAACAATAAAATATATAATAACACAGTAATCAGCACTTCAATCGGAAAAAATTTTCCATCATGTTTGAAAATTCAGGGTCCGACTACCAATACATTTGTTGAAAATAATATTTTTGTTACTGTCAACTCAGCAATGCTGATAAGTATTGACGAAACAAAGCAGGTAAATCTTTTATTCAGGTCAAATTCTTATTTCAATTATAACGGAATGTTTGTAATTATTTGGGGAAGGAAAGCATACAGAAGTTTCAATGAATATACAGGAGCAACCGGTCAGGAAGTTTTCAATTCCGTTCTAAGGGGAATATACGGAGATCCTAAATTAAGAAATCCTTTTACCCGGACAGATACTGTAAACAATGCTTTTAAGATCGACACTCTATCCGCATATAAACTTTACCCGTTCAGTCCTCTTATTAATTCCGGCTTTGCAGTTCAGAAAAATTTTTTACCGGCAGTTACGGATTTTTACGGTAAGGAATTAACGCTTGAAAATCCTCCTGACATCGGCGCCTACGAACATTGATTTTAATATTACAAATGAGTCCCCGCAATCATTTTATTCTTAGATATAAATATTCGTTTCATGAAGTTGACTCAATTGATATGCATGTTACCCGCAATACTATCCCATTTAGTCCCCGCTAAAGTTTTACTCTTATCTGTAAAGTATTTTCAAGCCGGTGACTCAATGAAAACAAATGGATGGAAATTATGCATAATTTTCGTTTTATCTGAAATGCATTATGACTATTTTCACAATAAAATCTCATTTACGATATTAAATGTCCGGAAAAATTCTTTATGAAGATTTCTATAATGCAGCCGTATATTTTTCCATATCTTGGATATTTTCAGCTCATAAATTATGCTGATAAGTTTGTAATATTAGATGATGTTCAGTTTATAAACAGCGGCTGGATAAACAGGAATTATATACTTCATAACAAGGAAAAGCTTTTATTCACAATACCAATTCAAAGAAACGGTTCGAGAAGCGACATTAATAAGGTTGTAGTTTCATTAACTGCAGAGCGAAAAAAGAAATTGTTAAAATCATTCTATTTTAATTATTTAAACGCTCCGTATTTTAAAACAGTATTTCCAATGTTAGAAAATTTATTTTCCGGCAACCTGACCGGAATTTCAAAACTTGCGCTTTCAAGCATTGAAAATGTATCTAATTATCTGGGTATTGATACCCAAATAATTGAATCATCTGAAATTTACAATAACAAAGAATTAAAAGGACAAAACAGAATAATTGATATTTGTAAAAAAGAAAAGGCGGATGAATATATTAATCCTTCCGGCGGTATTGATTTATATAAATATGAAGATTTTAAAAACGAAGGTATCGAACTGAAATTTATTAAATCCAGAGAAATAAAGTATAAGCAATATAATAATGAGTTTGTCGGACCATTATCAATTATAGATAACTTAATGTTTAATTCACCGGAACAAGTGAGAAAGTCTTTAATTGAATTTGATTTATTATGAGTATCCACAGAATTATTCCGTCTGATTCTACGGAATGGGATAAGACTCTTGAAGGGATCAATCATTCTTTTGCACATACAAGACAAAGCTGTCTGGCGATGAAACTGACGACCGGATATAATACTTATTTATATGTATTTGAAAAGGATAATGTAATAATAGTCTGTCCGTTAGCTGAAAGAAAATTCAATAGTTATACTGACATTGTTACCCCTTACGGATTTTCAGGTTTTACTGGAAACGGTTTACATCCTGATTTTTTAAAATACTGGGATGAGTTTACAAAGGAAAATAATTTTGTATGCGGATACTTAAGTCAGAATCCGCTGTTTACAAAAAAGGATTATTACCATTCTGAAGATTCTTACAGCAATACAAATTTATATTTTCTTGATCTCAGGCAAAGTCTGACTGAGCTGTTTGATAATCTTGATGCGAACAGAAAGAGAATTATAAAAAATTTCAGACAAGCGGAAGCGTCATTTACTTATAATAAGACTTCCCTGACGGAATTTTTTATATCAAACAATCATAATTTTCTGAAAAGTATAAACGCTTCGGAAGCAAATTATTTCAAACGGGAAACTCTCGAATATATTTGCGGACTTGAGAATGTATATATGGCAGGAGCCGTTGAAAAAGACAAAATTGTGTCGGTTTATATTTTCGCTCATACTGAATATTCAGCTGACTGTCTTTTCAATGTTCCGTTGCCTGAAGGCAGGAAATACGCTCCTACTCTGCTGTGGGCAGGTCTGAAATATTATAAAAGCAAAAAAATTCCGGTGATGAATCTCGGCGGTGGGCTTAAGGAAGATGACAGCATTGCAATGTCAAAGGAAAGATTCGGTGCTTACAAGCTTCCTTTTATAAATCTGAAACAGATCTACAATAAAAATGTGTATGAAAAACTCTGCGCAGAAGTAAATGCCGATAAGGATGATATGAACGGTTACTTTCCGGCTTACAGGAGAAAATGATGTAATGAAATTTTATCCGGTATTAGTTTTAAAAAATTTTTTTAAAATAATTTAATTCAATTGTTTGTAAAGTCAGCAAAGTTTTATGACGCTTTATATCATTTCAAGGATTATAAAAAAGCGTCAGAAAGACTTACGGAAATTATCAGTAATTTTAATCCCGGCGCCGTGTCAATACTTGATACCGCCTGCGGAACGGGAAAACATATTGAGAATCTGATGTCAAGATATGAATGCGAAGGTCTTGATATAAATAAAGAGCTTCTCGAAATTGCGGAGCAGAGATGTCCCGGTATTGTTTTTCATGAATCGGATATGACTGAATTTAATCTGAGGAAAAAATTTGATGTCGTCACATGCCTTTTTAGTTCGATCGCCTATGTGAAGACATATCAGAATTTAGTTAAAGCCGTTTCCACCATGTCAGATCATCTTAACCGTAATGGTCTTCTTATAATAGAACCCTGGTTCAGCAGGGAAACTTACTATGTAAATACTATAACGGCAAATCATTATGATGAAAAGGATATGAAGATCGCCTGGATGTACAACAGTATTATGAAAGATGAAATGTCCGTGCTTGATATTCATTATCTTGCCGGAACTCCGGAAGGAGTAATTCATTTCAGCGAACTTCACGAGCTTGGCTTATTTGATGATGCTCAGTACAGAAAAGCAATGACTGATGCCGGACTTGAAGTTCATTATGACAAAGACGGACTTTTCGGAAGAGGCATGTATATAGGAATTAAAAATTTGTAATATTTACTTTATTTTAAATCAATCAATTTTAATGAAGGTCAGTGTCTGGATGTCAGCATACAATCACGGGAAATACATATCCAGCTGTCTGGAATCCGTACTGATGCAGAAAACTGATTTTGATTTTGAGATTGTGATCGGTGAAGACTGTTCGGCGGATAATACGCGAGAGATTATAAAAGAATTCGCTGTCAGATTTCCGGATAAAGTAAAACCTTTTTTCCCGGAGAAAAACATAGGGATGATGCAGATGGATGTCGCTACTTTTTCTAGGTGCAGAGGTGAGTATCTCGCATTGCTTAACGGTGATGACGAATGGACTGATGAGAATAAACTTCAGATACAGGCGGATCTGCTTGATTCTGAAACCGATGCGTCAATGTGTTATCACAGATCATTTGTAATTGATGAGCTTTCAGGTCAGGAATGGGAAACAGAATTTACCGGGACAGGAAACGAACTTCCGGCAGATAAATTGTTTCACGGATTTAATCCCATTATGACTGCTTCTGTAATGTGCAGAAATCCCGGAAAATTGCCTGACTGGTATGAAGACGTACCATACGGCGATATGCCTTTGTATCTGATGCTTTCTGAACAGGGGAAAATAAGATATATTGACAGGACAATGTGTCTTTACAGAATTCACGCGAGCGGTAACTGGCAGGGCGATACTTTGAAAAGCAATCTGTTAAAAGATATTAAATATTATAATGTGATCAATGAAAAATTTGATCAGAGATACAGTCCCTATATAAAAAAAATTTTAGCACTAAGATATTTAAGTCTCACTATATTAAGTTTAAGAAATGATGAATATGAAGATGCTGATAATTATTATAATGAATTGCTAAAATGTGACAGAGAATTTTTAGAAAAAAGAAATTCTGAAATTCAGACTTTGCGGAAAATACTTGACGACAATTCTCTTAAAAAATATTACGGTGAATTAATCGGTTCCGATCCCGGATGGAAAATAATCTGATTATATTTTTAGAAATATAAATTTTTAATGTTCTGCAGATGCTTTTAGATACAAGCAAATCTTTATCGAAGTTCTTACCCGTCAGCATGTCAGAGCAGCGTCCGCTCTGGTCCGTTATGATACCCGTTTATAACAACACTTCATTTTTAAGTCAGATTATTCAGAAGATTTTATCGCAGTATACTGATTCCGGTCAGATGGAAATTTATGTGATCGATGACTGCTCAACGTCAGGCGATCCGGGTGGAATTGTTAATAAGTTCGGAAACGGTATTGTAAATTATTTCAGACAGCCGGTAAATGTCGGACATTCTAAAAATTATGATACATGCATACGGAAGGCAAAAGGTAAATTAATTCACATACTCCATCAGGACGATATGGTGAGGGACGGATTTTATGATAGAATGGGAAAAGCGTTTACTGATTTTCCTGAGATTGGCGCTGCATTCTGCAGGCATTTATTCATAGATGAAAAGGGCAACTGGCTATGGATTTCAGAGCTTGAAAGAGAGGAAGACGGAGTACTGGATGACTGGCTGATGAAAATCGCGGAGAAGCAGCGGATTCAGTACGCTTCAATGGTTGTAAAGAGAGAGGTATATGAAAACCTCGGAGGTTTTGTAAATAAGGATATGGCAGGCGACGGATGGCAGATGGCGGGTGAGGACTGGGAAATGTGGGTACGGATTGCCGCTAATTATAAAGTAGGATATGTAACTGAACCTCTGGCTGAATACAGAATTCACAGAGCTTCCATGACAAGCAGTCTTGCAAAGTCAGGTCAGAATGTAAAAGACATTCACAGGATAATTGAAAGATTTTCACAATATGTACCGGAAGATAAAAGAGAGCAGGTAAAAAAATCCGCAGCCAAACATTTCGCAAACTATTCATTTGAAAATTCCAAAAAAATTCTGAATGATACAAATGACTCTGATGCAGCGGAAGCGCAGCTTAATGAAGCAATAAAACTCGATCCGGAAATTTATTCAAAAGACTTATTAGTTTACAGCAGACTAAATGAGATGATCCGTTTTGACGGACTTTCCGTTGTCATATGTATGCAAAATGATCCTGAAGGGATAATTGATTTACTTCATGAGATAAGTTCTCAGAATAAAAGTGATGAAATGGAAATCGAAATAATATTTGTCGATAACGGATCTGAAGATGACACATATTCTGAATCTGAGAAAATTCTATCCGATAAGGATCTCAACAAATTTCCATTTAAACTCTTTAAACAGGAATATCCCGACTTTAACTCTGCACTTAAGACAGCGTTTGATAAATCAAAATTCGAATACATTCTGGTATGTAACGGAAGATTTAGTCTCAGCGAAAATTTTCTGAAGACAGTAACTGATAAAATCAAAGAAAATAAAGAAACCGGTCTTGTCATATCTGAGAAAGAAATATTTACAGACAGCGTGCTTCCTGTATGGCTTGACGAAAAACTTTTCCGCGGCAGATTTATTCCTGATTCAAATTTCATTCAGGAAAAGAACGAGGTTTTCAATATAACAGGTGCGGTTTTAAGGAAAAGCGCCTGGGAAAAAATAATGGATAAGGGAATTATTCCCGATCTGTCCGGAGAACCGGAATCCGGAAAACGAATTGAATCACAGCTGCCTTTCATACTTTTGAAAAATAACTTCACTGTCTCGAAAGAAAAATTTGCAGTTTACAGGAAATTTATTCCCGCTGCAAGTCTTGAATATCATGACTTTATGAATTTCTGGAAAAACAAAGGAAAGGAATCCGCAGCACTGTATCAGGGAAAATCAGTAAGATTTATTCTCAGGCAGACATTGAAATTCTACATCAAATATGTTTCCGCGGCTCATCATGAGAAGTTGAGAACCGGCACAGAAAACGTAAGCTCAATTTATGCAGGTTATTATTTTGAGAAGCTGATGACATTGCTGAATACTGTTACGCCGAATAAGTTAAAGCAGATAAAATTATTAAGAAGCATTTCCGGAAAATTATACAATAAATATTTTAAGAATATATACATCCGGTTCCAGCCGAAAGTTAAACGTACCGGAATCACATCTGTTATAGATCTTTTCGCAGAAGAAAGGACTCCTCAGCTTTTAATAAAGAGCTTAGCTTCACAAAAAGTAAGATCTTATGTTGACACAGAGACAATAATTGTTTTAAATAAAAATAATGAGAATTTCTCAGAGCAGCTCAGAAAAATCTGGGACAAATATAAGCATGGCGAAAGAGTTCTCAGAATAATTACATCTGAAGCCGGAAGTGTTTCAGCATTTAAAAAAGCAGTTGGACAATCGAGTTACGATTACCTTGTGTTTTTTAATGGCAGAGACGTACCTGAAGAGAATTATCTGCAGAATGCATTAGGCATTTTAAGAAGCAATGACAATATTCATTTAGCAGCCGGTGAAACAGGAGCTATGTTTGAAACAGATCCTCCGTTATGGTTTGAGAAATTCAAAGATTATTTTTTTGAAAATTCATTTACACAGCAATCAGGAAAAGGCAGTTTTTTAGTCAACAAATTATTTCACGGCGGAGGTATAGCGGTTAAAAAAAGCACAGCGGAAGAAATCTTAAAATTGAATACAGGAACCTTGTTTGAGAATATTGAGAAAGGCGAAAATATTTTTGAAAGAGATTATAACGGTTCGCTGTCGGAATCTGATATTACGGTTAACACCAGTCGTGTTTTAAACATCAGCAAGTTATTTTCAGATGAAGAGGTAAGCTGGGATAAGCTGCGTAAAATCTGGCGTGAGTCAGGAATCAAAAACCAGACAGATATTTACAGAAAATTAAAAATTATAAATAAAAAAATTCCGTTTCAGCTCAGAGTAATTTTTAATAATCTCAGGAAATGCGGTTATAAAAATTTAATAGATTACGACAACACAAACGAAAATAATTTAAAAATATTATATATTGAAAAAAACTTGGGCAAATTAAATTCACTGCTGAACCAAAAAACCCAAAACCCCAAAAGGCAAATCAGACTAATTAAGAAAGGAGCAAGAAAGAATGATTCAGTTTATCTAAGCAGACTTACAAACGGATATACAAACAGGATAGCAAGAAAAGGAGTATCAGTTGTTATCTGCTGCTACAACAGTGCGAAGCTGCTGCCTGCAACATTAGAGCATCTCAGCAGGCAGAAGACCAGAAAATACGTTGACTGGGAAGTTGTAATTGTTAATAACGCTTCGACTGACAATACTTCGGAAGTCGCTGCAACGGAATGGAAAAAATATCCTGACTGTAAAGGTTCACTCAAAATTGCATATCAGCCGATACCCGGACTTGCAGCCGCAAGAGAAAAGGGAATTGAAGAATCGAAGTATGAGTATATAGTTTTCTGTGATGATGATAACTGGCTGGATGAAAATTTTGTGCAGAATGTTGTAAGACTCATGAGGAGCAATTCTGATATAGCAATTGCCGGCGCAGAAACACAGGAAGTATGCGAAGTCGATCCTCCTGAATGGTTTCATAAATGGAAGAACTGGAGTTACGCAGTCGGAGAGCAATTTGAAAGACCTGGAGACATTACATGGTCAAGAGGTTTTGTCTGGGGAGCGGGAATGGTGCTTCGAAGAGAAGCCCTTGAAAAATTATACGGCGATGGATTTAAATCATTACTGACAGACAGAAAAGGTAAGGAGCTTGCATCCGGCGGCGATACGGAAATATGTTACGCAATGCGGCTTGCGGGCTGGAGGATCTGGTATGATCCGGAATTAAAGCTGAAACATTATATGACAGCGCCCAGACTTAAGTGGGAATATTTTCTGAAGCTTTGGAAAGGGTTCGGCGTCAGCACAGCAGGACTTGACACATATCTGAATTTAATACCTGAGGATATGATAGAAGGAAATTATATTCAGATCAAAAAAACCTGGGAAGAAAATTATTCCGATACTAAGAAAAAACTCAGAGATTTTGGTTCGGAAAAAGTAAAAAACTATGCGAGTCTTCCGGAAGGTGATCCTGATGCGCCGCTTATAGTTTTTAATCTGGCAAGACTTGAGGAACTAAAGCAAATAAAAAAATTATATAAGACAAGATCAGAGGAAGCTGAGAAAGCGCAGTGGAAAAAAGATTTTTTCCAGCTGAGACTTTTAAATAAAAAATATAAACCTGCTGATAAAGAAGACAAAACTGTCTGGCCATGGACAGATGAACCGGCTGATATTGACAATGAAAATATCAAAGAAGATTTTAAAATCAGTATACTGACTCCTTCCTACATGTCTGAGAATAAAATTGAGAAAGCTATACAGAGCGTGATAAGGCAGGGTTATAAGAATTATGAGCATATTGTAGTTGACGGCGGATCAAAAGATAATACTGTGGATATACTGAAAAAATATCCTCATATAAAATGGGTTTCTGAAAAGGATAACGGTCAGTCTGACGCTATGAATAAAGCTTTTGATATGTCAACAGGTGATATAATTTGCTATCTGAATTCCGATGATTTTTTTGCGCCGGGAGCTTTTAAAAATATTGTTAAGGAATTTCATTCTAATCCGAATGCCGATATGGTAGTAGGCAATCTTATATTAGATATGAAAAGCGGACCGATGATAATTTATCCGGAAAAAGATTATAAAAAAATCATGCTGTCTTTTTATTATTCATTTCCAATAAATCCGGTTTGTTATTTTTATAAAAGGAATGTACAGGAAAGGATCGGCAAGTTTCCTTTGGATAACCATTACACAATGGATTACTGGTTTCTCTTAAAGGCATATAAGGATTTTAATATACATAAAATGGAAGTGATACTGGGAACATTCTTATTACATGAAGTAAATAAAACCTCATCGGCGGACAATCTGAAGAACACGCATCAGACTATGATCAGTCATCTGAAGAATAATGATATGAAGTCCGCACCTTATTATTTCTACAATTACTATAAATTCAGACTTTTCAACAAGAGATCATACAGGGATCAGAAAAGCGTTACAAGATATCTTAAACCAAAATATATTAAGAGTTTTCATTTCGGAAAAGATTATTCGGAGAGAATTTTCAGGAAGGCATATGATAAATGTTATAATTACAGTTATATCAAAGGACTTATACTACTATTGTTATCAATAGCAGTATATCCTCCGAATCTGTTTAAAACGAGCAGAAGAAGTTTGCTCTATAGATGCATATTCGGTCATACTATTGTCGAGAAGATGAGAAATTATTATTACAAAAGTATTATAAAGAAATATGAGATTAAGGAGTCTTTAAAAACCAATTTAAAATTAAGGGGAAATGTACCGGTTATTTTAAAAACAGAGGCAACGGATAAAAATATTTTTACATTACTGTCATCAGGCAGGACAAAGGAATATTCAGATGTCATATTTCAAAGCGCTAAAGAGAATTGTTATAATTATAATTATCTCAAAAGTCATTTTTTATTTTTCAAATCAGTAGTAATAAGACCGGGGACTCTATTTAAGCAAAGCAGAAGAAGTCTTCTGATCAGATTATTTTTAGGGCATAAGCTAACGGAGATTCTCAGAAATAAGTATTATTATTCTGTAGTTAAGTCTTATGAGATCAAATCCGGATTTAAGAATAAAATAAATAACAGATATAAATTCACACAGAAACTGAAAAATTTCCCGAGGGATTTTTATTATTATTTCCGCTACAGAAAATTTAAGGCACGGTCCAAAGAATTATATGACGAAGCGCGTATTACTTTTCAGAATAATGAGAAATCAAAGACAATTAAATTACTGATCCCGTCTTTTGTTTTATATCCTCCGTCTATTTTTAAAAGAAACAAGCTCAGTCTTTTTGTAAACTCATTCAGGAACGGCTCGGCAAACAAAAAATCTAAAGAAGTGAAAAAGTGATCCGGCAACTAATTTATTCCGGTCTATGAAAAAAGGATTTTCAATCATTGTCTGCTGCTATAACAGTTCAGAATTACTGAAAGACACATTAAGAAGTTTATGCTCACTGATTACTTCAGATGATTTCAGCGCTGAAATAATAATTATTGACAACGCATCTACGGACAGCACATCTGATTTTGCACAAAAATTGTTAAATGAATTTAAATGTCCTTTTGATTTCAGAATAGAATATGAACCGATACAGGGTTTATCATATGCAAGAAAAAAAGGTATAGAAATTTCAGCTTACGAATATATTTTATTTTGCGATGATGATAACCGGCTTAATGAGAATTACCTGTTGAATTCTTTCAGTATAATGGAAAACAATTCAGAGATAGGTGCTTTGGGAGGAGTCAGCGAACCGGTTTCAGATGTTGCATTTCCGGAATGGTTTGAAGATTTCAAACAGAGTTATTCAGCAGGCAAACAGTCGGATAGTAACGGGGAAATAAAATCCGAGCTGCATTCGTTGTGGGGTGCAGGAATGGTATTGAGAAGAAAGGCAATTGAAGATCTGTACAAAAACGGATTTCATTCTTTGCTTTCAGACAGGACGGGAAACGCTCTTTCATCCGGAGGTGATACTGAGCTGTGCTATGCACTCAGACTTGCCGGATGGAAGATCTGGTTTGATGACAGTTTAAAACTAAGACACTTTCTTCCCGGAAGAAGACTTACCTGGAATTATCTAAGGGAGCTTAACAGAGGATTCGGAAGACAGAAAATAAACTTTGACGCTTATCTGAAAAATTTTTCATCAAACGGAAAAGAAGTTATGAATAAAGATACGGACTGGACTAAAAGATTTTTCTTTATGATAAAAAAAATGAGATCGTACGGATTCAGAAAGATTATTAATTTCAGAAATCATAATACGGGAGATCCGGAAATTATACGGATGGAGAAAACCATCGGCTGCATGCAGGAGCTGCTAAGACTAAAAAATGAATACGGAAAAATGATAACTGAAACAGGTAAATCCCGATGGATAAGGCATAAATGAAATTAAATACTGAAAATGACTATTCCTGAAATATCTGTTATAACGACTGTTTTTAATTGTAAAAAATTCATACGTGAATCAATAGAAAGCATCCTTGCACAGACATTCCGGGAATTTGAATATATAATTGTAGATGACGGTTCGGATGACGGGACTACTGAAATTATTAAGGAATTTGCTTCGGCGGACGACAGGATATTCCCGGTATATTTGGAAAAAAACATAGGACGAGTATCATCGCTTAATAATGCGCTTAGCATATCGAAAGGAAAATATATTGCAATTCAGGATGCTGACGATGTTTCATTACCGGACAGACTTTTTGTTCAGCATGATTTTCTTGAAAAAAATCCTGAATATTTGCTTACCGGTTCGAACATACATATAATTAATGAAACAGGTGAAATAATTTCCACACCAGTAAGACCGGAGAATGACAATGAATTAAAATTCAGTCTTCTGTTTAAATGCACTTTTGCAAATCCCAGCTTAATGTACAGAAGTTCAGTAATTACGGATCACAAACTCCGCTACGAGGAGGAATTTAATCATGCAGAAGATTTCCGTCTGATAACTATTATTAACAGTCTGGGTAAAGTGCACAATTTAAAGGAAACACTGATACTTCACAGAAGACACGGAGATAACAACAGCATAGTTAATTTTGACAAACTGAACACAGGCAGCACTGTAATTGTAAAGGAAAATTTTTTACAGCTTGGAATTGAAATCAGTGAGGAAAGGGCTCTGAGGATAAGAAAACTTTTTTCATCCAAAGGCATTGACAAGGAGCATGTTTTTGAGGATATCCGGTTTTTGTTTCTTGCAGTAAAGGAATTTCAGACAAGATACAGAACAGTTAAGAACCGTGAGGTAATCCGGACTTTAAAGCGCATGCTGAAATGGCTGGGCAAAAGGAATTTGGTTTTAAAACCTGAATATCTGGCTTTGTATAATTCAATTCTGACATATTACCTCAAAGAAACATTTATTTTAAAAAATTAAATCATTATTTTACTCCGTCCCAAAATCATACAAATATTATTATTGCATTTCTTTACAATTTAAGGTTACAAATTGCGATTTAGATTAGTGTAAATTATTTTAGAAATACATTTTTTACATTAAAAGTAATCATTAAATTACCTGGCAAATTCTTATATTTTCAGAAATTAAAGCTTTTAATTTAAATATACTTCTGCCGTTTATTATATGAAATTAAATAGTAATACCGGGAAACTGATTTCGGTTATAATTCCATTTTATAACAGAGTAGAGTTACTTAATTCATCTATAAAATCAGTAATAAACCAGACATATAAACCGATTGAAGTTATTTTAATTGATGACTTTTCCAGAGAGAAATTTGATCTGACCGGACTGGAAAAATACAGGTCCGATGATTTTAATATAAAGCTGATCCGAAACTCCAGAAATCTGGGTCCGGGATTGTCAAGAGAAGAAGGAAGGTTAATTGCCAAAGGTGATTATTTTGCATATCTTGATTCTGATGATTTCTGGCACAGGGAATTCCTTGAGAAATTAACTGACGCATTGGAAAAAAATCCAAAAGCCGGGATGGCATACAGTAAGACACTCCTGATCAGAAGCAAAGGAAACTTTCTGAGGAATAAAAATGAAGATACATTCAGCTCTATCATACCTGTAATATTTGATGTTCACGGAAGACCATGGGCTACCGGCGCATGTATATGGAGAAGAGAGATCGTTAATAAGATCGGACCGTGGATGGATTCAAGGATCTGGGAAGACTATGAATATGATATCAGAGCTGCGAAAATAAATAATAATATTGTACACGTTCCGGAAGTGCTTTTTTATGTCAATATGGATTCAAAGGAGAAAATATCCCTTGTTAAAAACACAAAAAAAATGATAGAGGATAAAGCTCATTCAATACTGAATATCTCAAGACAGTTAAGAAATTCAAAATTCAGAGATGATAAGGAAATCCGTGACAGAATAACTTATTATCTGCTGACATCCTGCGCTACATTATCCGATTATAAATCCGGCGTACCGATCATAAATGAAATGTTCACTGAATATTACAACTGGAAAAACCGCAAAAATTATTTCGTTAACGCCCTGACTTATATTTCTCCGTACAGAATAAATTCAAAAGTGTTCAGAAAAATCAGACAGCAAAGCCAAAACTAAAATTTTAAATTTTTAGCTGATATGTTTAGCATAAATATTTTTTTCAAATATGGAAAGTTCAGTTACTTCAGTTTAATTATATTTTGTTTTGTTAATTTATTTCTGACTGCCGGAACGCTGTATTCGCAATCCAATCCAAACTGGATCACACCAAACAAGACATATCTGAAAATGTATATAGTCAATGACGGTATGAACAGAATCAGCAGGGCTGATTTTGTATCCGCAGGTATAAATACAAGCGGTTTAGATCCGAGGACAATAAAAGTATATAATAAAGGTCTGCAGATCCCGATATTTTTTTCCGGAGAGCAGGACGGAGTATTTAATGACAATGATTTTTTTGATTTTTACGGAACAAGAAATTACGGAGGTTTGACAAAAACATATGATCAGAACAATGTAACTGCCTATATAACTGATGAGTATTTCAATCAGTATTCAGATACTAATATATACTGGGCTGACTGGGGAGGAGCAAACGGGATCAGATATCAGAATTTTAATTATACAGCAGGTGCTGCATTTCAGAATAATTATTTTACAGGCAAGATTCATTTTGAGAAAGATCTGCTTTACCATCAGGGTGAAAATTTCTCAGGATCTGATTACAGATTTTTATCGACAGAAAAATTTCTCGGCGAAGGATGGTACTGGAAACGGCTGCAGAATACCGAAATTCTATCGGATACTTTCACAATTCCCGCGCAAAGCAATTCTCCTCAGAATTCCCAGATTAAACTTTTTGCTTTTCCAGGGACACAGAATCTTAACGCTGTAAATGAACATATTTTAGAAGTAAGAATTAATGGCATACTTATCAATACATTAGTTACGGATAATTTTAAAAGAATAGATACGACGTTATCATTTGCATCTTCAATACTTTCTGAAAATTCGGTTAACAACGTTTCGGTTAAATACACTCATCTGCCGGGATTCACAGGATATATGTATTTTGATTTTTTTGAGGTCAGTTATCCGCGTAAATTTACTCTTACTGATAAAAAATTATCCGCTCTTATCAGCAATGCCGATACTTCTTCAAGATCATTCAGAGTAAGCGGATATAATAATTCATCACCGGTTTTTATTTATGATGTAATAAATAATTTCAGGATCACAAATTTCTCATTTAATTCAGATACTCTGATTTATTCAGCCCGCGGAAACAGCAATATACAACTCGTAAATGACACCGTAAGAAACAAACCTTTCAGGATAAAGCAAAGGCAGGTTCCGAATCTGGTTTCATCATCAAACGGCGCTGACTATCTTATCATTTATAATTCAATTTTAGAATCACAGGCAGAGCAGTTAAGATCATTCAGAAATTCTCATGACGGTTACAGATCAGTAAAGGCAGAGATTGAGGATATTTATGATATATTCGGTTACGGTCTTGAAGATCCCCTTGCAGTCAGATATTTCACAAACTATGTAAATGAAAACTGGCAGCTGCCGAAGTTAAAATTCATTTGTCTCTTCGGAAGAGGTTCGCTTGATCCGAAAAAAAATTCTTCCGGATCAGTTTATTACAAAAATCTTGTGCCGGTTTACGGATATCCAAATGCTGAAGGCTATTTCGCTAATTTCAATTTTGGTTCTTTCTTCTATTATCCGCAGGTTAGTATCGGCAGACTTCCGGCTTATACGCCATCCGAAGCGCAGATCATGGTTGACAAGATCATTGCTTATGAAAATCTGCCTTTTGAAAACTGGAATAAAAATTTTACATTTATTACTAACGGAAGCACTCTTCAGGAGCAGGCGGCTCATCAGAACCGATCCAACTTTGACGCCAGCGTTTATATCTCTACACCTCCTGTATCAGGTATTGTAAATAAAATCTACAGATACGATACTTCAGGCATTATAACTTATAATTACGCTGACTCTATAATTAAAACATTCAACGAAGGAAGCATTTATGTAAATTACAGAGGACATGCCGGTAGTCATGACTGGGAAATTATGATGCGGGATCCGAATGTTTTAAACAACGGTAATAAGCTTCCACTGGTAATCAGTCTGACCTGTTTTACGGGAGAAACTGCTAAGCCGGAATTCAGGGCTTTTATGGAAAAATTTTTATATCTGCCAAACAAAGGAGCTATAGGAGGAGTGAGTACAACGGGCTGGAGCTTTTCCACAAACGGAAATGATTTCGGATCTTATATGCTTCAGACTTTCAAAAATGACACTGCAAGAAGAATGGGCGACCTGATAAAATTTTCAGGTAAAAGCATGAGCAGAGATTCTTTATCTTTTTCCATAAGACATACTATCAACGGTTACAATCTTGCGGGCGATCCCGCCGTTAATCTGAAATACCCGAAATCGCCTGATTTTAAAATCACTGATTCGGATTATAAAATTGAACCAAAGTCTGTTTCACTGAATACTCCAGCCACAATTACTGTAAATCCCATAAATCTGGGAATATATGCTGACACTTGCATTGTCCGTTTTCAGCTGATTAAAAATAATGTAAACGCATCTTACAAAGATACAATTATCAGAGCTTTTGATGTTAGAAAAGAAATCCGGCATAATTTTAAAATTGACACGCTTGGTATTTACAAAATGAAAGTTATACTTGATGTCAATAACAGATATCCGTTGGAAAATCCCAATGACAATATTATCACAGTTGATATTCCCCTGCTGGAAAGTTCTTTTATCCCGATCAGACCTGCAGATAATTCCGTAATTTTCAGTGACAGCGTAGAGTTTGCAATTCTAAATCCTAATTTTGATTACGGACAGAGTAATGTTAAAATAATTGCTGAAATGGATACGTCAGGCAATTACAATTCACCCGTAAAAAAGACATTTACAAATCTGAATATAAAGGAAGGCGCTACAAATTTTAAAACTTCCATACCTGTTTTAAACAACAATACTTTGTATTACTGGAGAGCAAGGTCTGTTATTGATTCCGATACTTCATCATGGTCAGAAAGTTATAATTTTATTTACAATAACGGTCTTTCCTTAAATACAAAATACAACCGTTTTACCGGTGAAAGCCTGCCAGTTGTAATTTCAAAATCAGATAAAGATCAGTTTGATATTTCCGAGATGAATAATACATATTTTTCAAATGATGGTCTCAGATTAAAAGAAGAGGATGCAATTCTGTATGTAAGATCTTACGGAAGCAATGCAGAAGAAGCATCGTATTTCAGCGTCGGCAACAGTAACCTTTACATTGACGGAGGAAAAAATACCGGTCTTAACTTCCTGAAAGTAAAAAAACTTGATGGTAAAATTCTACAGTTTAAAAATCTGAAAATGTCAGATTCAACAGCTTCAAATGATTCTCTGCTGACTTTTCTTAATACATTTGATACGACACATTATTTGATGCTACTAAACGCAGCATATTTCCCGGGCGGAAAAAAATTAAATGCAGGTACTAAGTCAAAACTCAGGGAATTCGGAAGCATTTATGCCGACTCTATCGGACTGCTTTCATATTTTCATTCGTGGGCGTTTATAGGATATCTTGGTGCTGCACCATCTCAGGCGTCAGAAATGTTCGATGCATGCTGCAGACCTGCTTTAAACTGTCTCGACTGCGATCACTGGTTTGAAGCTGTTACTACAATGAATGTAAAATTCCGGAATACTTCCGGTTATGTAACCAATATAATCGGTCCTGCCAGTTCATGGTATGATTTTTCATGGTCAGGCCAGACTTTCCCTAACAGCTCTTTAGGATTTGATGTTATAGGAATTGAAAGAAACGGAACTGAAACATTACTCAGACAAAATCTCCTGACACCGGATTTCAATGAACTTGCAACTATAAATGCAGAGCAGTATCCGAAGCTTAAATTTAACGCTTTATTTAATATCGATTCTCTTACAGGCACTGTATCCCCTGTCCTGAATTCATTGAAAGTAAATTATTCAGCAGCATCTGAGTTAGTATTAATAAAAAATTCTCTTCAGTACAGTGCTTTGACAAAAGATAAAAACGCAGTGAATTTTTCATTTGATTATTCAAATAACGGATACAAATATATTTTCGGTACGATTGTAAATCTTTACAGCAAATCTGTTTCAGACTCGAATCTGATCTCAACTGATACAGTAAAAACAATTTTAAAAACTGACAGCGTTTTAACTTATTCAAACAGTTTTAATAAACCTGATTTCAGAGACAGTGCACGGGTATTTGTTGTTATTAAACCGGTTAACGATCAGAATGAATTTTATTATTTCAACAACGATGCTGATATTCCACTTACAGCATCATCTTCCAATGTAAAAAATGATATTACAATTTCCGCTGACGGTAAAGTTATTTATGACGGAGAAACTGTCAGAAAAAATCCTGATTTACGTATTGAACTTTCCCGTGAAAGGAATTATACTGAAATGAACGATACTTCATTAATTTCACTGAGACTAAACGGAATTCATATTCCATACCGTTCAAAGGGAAATTTGAACCCCGTACTAAAGGTCATGGAATCTGATAATCAAAACAGTTCTGGAATTTTTTCACTGTTGCTGAATGCCGAACTGAACAAAGGTTCAAACAGGTTAAGCATTTCATATTTAAATTCAGACGGAAATTCAGATTCACTTTCGATGGAATTATTAGTCTCGGACGAAACCGGAATAACCGGATTATACAATTATCCGAATCCGATGAGGAGTGAAACTTCATTTATGTTTGATATAATTTCTCCGGACGTAATACCGTCCGTTAGAATTAAAATTTACACTGTTCATGGAAGATTAATTAAAGAAATTTTTACTCAGCCGTCTTTCGGATCAAATCAGATATTCTGGGACGGTAAGGACAATGACGGTGATTTTGTTGCGAACGGAACTTATCTCTATAAATTATTTACTGACGGGAATAATAAAACTGAAACTCCTGTTCAGAAGCTTGTTGTACTCAAATAAAATAAAATCTAAATTAATTTTTATAATCTATATTCCAAAAAATTTTAATGAATAAGATATTTTTCACCTTATTACTTCTGTTTGTATTTGCAAAAATACTTCCTGCACAGGATTATAACTGGATCACTCCGAATAAAACTTATCTTAAAATGTATGTAGCTGATAACGGAATGTACAGGGTTGACAGGAATGATTTTACTAATGCAGGAATAAACACATCCGGAATTGATCCGCGAACTGTTAAGCTGTATAATAAAGGCGTTCAGCTTCCGGTATATTTTTCAGGTCAGCAGGACGGCACTTTTGATGCGAATGACTATCTGGATTTTTACGGTGAAAGAAATTACGGCGGGCTTGTAAAAACCTATGACCATAATAACAATCTTGTTTATACTACAGATGAATATTATAATGAGTATTCAGATACAAATGTTTACTGGATAGACTGGGGCGGAGCTTTAGGCGTAAGATATTCGGATATGAATTATCCTGACCTTACTCCGTATTCAGGAAGTTCATTTACTGATAAAATTGTTTTTGATAAAAATAATTTTTATTCACAGGGTGAGAATATAAGCGCAACGGATTACAGATTTCTTAATACTGAAAAATTTCAGGGAGAAGGTTGGTTCTGGACCACTTTAAATAACAATCAGACTCTTACGGAAACATTTTCACTTCCTTATCTTAGTCCTGTTGTCAGCAATGCTTCTATCTACATATTTGCTTATCCGAGAGTAAGAAATACTTCCGTAGTGAATGAACATAATCTTGAAGTAAAAGTGAACGGTAATTTAGTCGCTTATATTTCAAAAAATGATTTTCTTAGATTTGACACCACCATTACATTCACAAGCGCATTTCTTGTAACGGGAACGAATACAGTTACAGTTAAATATATTCCTGCTGCAGGAACTTCAGGCGGAGTACATTTTGATAATTTTAAAATTCAGTATCCGAGAAGATTCGCTCTCGAAAGTTTTATTATGTCAGGCAACCTCTCTTCATCAGTAGATACTACTACAAAATTATTCAGAGTAAGCGGATACAATTCCGGTAATCCCGTAAATATTTATGATGTAAATAATTTTAAAAGAATTACTGGCAGCAGCTTTACGCTCGATACTTTGAAATTTTCAGGGAAGAGCAATTCAAATTTTCAGATAGTAAATAACAACATAATAAAAAAACCTTTCAGGATAAAACAGAAGCAGGTTCCGAATTTAGTCTCCGCATCAAACGGAGCTGACTACCTCATCATATACAATAAGCTTTTTGAATCGCAGGCGGAGCAGCTGAAAAATTACAGAACTGCAAAAGACGGATACCGGTCTTTCAAAGCAGACATTGAAGATATTTATGACATTTTCAATTACGGTCTGGAAAATCCGGCAGCCGGAAGAAATTTTGTAAAATACGTTTATGATAACTGGCAGCTTCCGAAACTAGGATATGTTTGTTTATTCGGAAGAGGCTCACTGGATCCTAAAAAAAATCTCGCCGGTTCTACTTACAGCAGCAACTACGTACCTGTTTACGGCAATCCTCCGTCTGACGGGTATTTCGTAAATTTTAATATGGGTACGTTCTGTTATTATCCGATGATTTCTGTCGGAAGACTTCCCGCTTTTTCAGTAACCGAAGCGCAGGACATGGTTGACAAGATAATCGGATATGAAAATGAACCGCCTGCAGCCTGGTCAAAAAATTTTACTTTCATTACCGGAGGCGGTACTACTTCCGAACAGAACGGACACATGACAAAATCGAATTTCGACATCGGAGTGTATATTGATATTTCCCCTATTTTCGGAAATCCAATAAAAATTTACAGAAATGATATTCCCGGAACTATTACTTTTAACATTAAAGACTCTGTAAAAAATGTCATTGACAGAGGAACAATGTTTCTGAATTTCAGAGGTCATGCGGGAAGCCATGACTGGGAAATTGCAATGAATGATCCAAACACTCTTTCTAACGGAAATAAACTTCCTTTAGTATTAAGTCTTACCTGCTTTACAGGAGAAAATTCGAAATCCGATTTCAGAGGTTTCAGCGAAAGATTTTTATACCTGAAAGATAAAGGCGCAATCGGATTTATCGGAACAACCGGCTGGAGTTACTCACAGTTTGGAAATGATTTCGGTTCGCATATTCTGGCTTCCATGAAAAATGATTCGACAAGAAGGATCGGAGACCTGATGAAATACGCAAATAAACAGATGAGTAAAGATTCACTGTCATTCAGCATCAGGCATACACTAAATTGCTATTCGCTAATCGGTGATCCTGCAGCAAAGTTAAATCTTCCCAGAACTCCGGAATATTCAGTTACTGATTCTGATTATAAATTATCCAATAATTTCCCGGGAGTAGGAGAGCATATTACACTGACTGCCTATCCTAAAAATTATGGTTTAAATTCCGACTCACTAAAAATACGTTTTCAGGTTTACAAAAATAATCAGATTTATTATACAAAGGATACAATCCGCAGAAATTTCAGGAATCTTGACTCAATTGCATATACTTTTAAAGCGGATTCTTCTGGTACTTATAACGTTTCTGTAAATCTCGATCAGGACAACTGGAATCCAAATGAGATTAAAACAAACAATACTCTGAATGTAGAAATACCGGTTAAGAATATTGCATTCATGCCGCTGAAACCGGTTAATAATTCTATTGTAACTTCTGACAGCGTTGAGTTTACATGTTTAAATCCTTTAGTACTTACATCTGTCAACAGCGTGAAGGTAATTCTTCAAATGGATACGAGCCGGAATTTTAATTCTCCTCTCTTAAAGACTTTTGCAAATACCAATATAAGCGGAGCTGCAACAAAATTTAAAACTTCAGTATCGGTTCCGGTTAATAACAGGATTCATTACTGGCGGACAAACAGTATAATAAATTCCGACAGCACCGGCTGGTCAGGTACACAGAATTTTGTATATCAGAGTCTTAAAAGTCTGAGAGATAAAGATATTGAAATTCAGAGTGCCGGATCCGGTAATTCAGTGCAGTTATTAAAAAAATTCAGCACACAGCATATTTCTTCTGATCTGAATTCCCTGACCTTCAAAGACAACGGACTGCAGATCTCGGATTACAGCAGTCAGCTGTATGTGAGATCATACGGAAGTAACGGAGAAGAAGCATCCTACTTCAGCGTAGGAAATAAGAATATTTACATAGATGCAGGTATCAATCAGGGAGTAAACATTCTAAAGGTAAAAAAACTAAACGGTAAAATACTTGATTATAAAGTTTTAAAAATGAATTCCGGTACTTCTAATGATTCACTTGTAACATTCCTTAATACTTTTGATACGACTCAATATCTTATGCTTTTAACCGCGGCGTATGTACCCGGCGGACAGTTATTATCCGCTGCAGCTAAAACCAAACTGAGAGAGTTCGGAAGTATTTACTGTGACTCGATCGGATATCTCAGTTATTTCCATTCATGGAGCTTAATAGGATTCAAAGGCGCTACACATGCGCAGGTTTCTGAAGCATTCGATCCCTGCTGCAGAGTGTCTATCACATGCCTTGACTGTGACCACTGGTCGGAAGCAGTCAGTTCGAAAAATGTAACATTTAATTATTCAGACGGAACGGCTTCTAATATAGTTGGACCTGCTCAGAGCTGGGACAGTTTCTCCTGGGATCAGACTTTATTTCCCGGAAGTAACATTAGGTTTGATATTTACGGTATTACCGAAAATAATTCACAGATACTTCTTTTGTCTAATGTAACGACAAATACATTTACAGATCTCAGCTCGATAGATGCGTTTACATATCCGAGACTTAATTTAATTACAAAAATTTCAATAGATACATTAACAGGAAATAAATCTGCGGTAATGAATTCTCTGAAAGTAAATTACCTGCCGCCTGCTGAGCCGGTATGGGATATGAATTCTCTTTTTGTAAATTCCGAAAGTAAAACAGGACAATATCTTAAAGTTTCAGCGAACTGTTATAATCCCGGTTATATAGATTTAAACGGATTCGCTGTTGATTTTTACAAAAACTCCGTAACTCCTGCAAATCGCATTGCAAGCGATTCGAATAATGTTTTAATAGCCGTAGATAATTTTAAAAAGTATGAGTATAAATTAAAAATCCCGGCATTCAGGGACAGCATCGGTATTTTTATGAAAGTCAGACCCAAAGGCAGCAATAACGAATTTTTCACATTCAATAATACTGCATATATAGAGATAAAGAATCAGTATCAGTACAGACCTGCTTCCGTTAATGTTTATGTGGACGGAGTTACGGTAAAAAGCGGTGATTATGTAAGACAAAATCCTGAAATCAAAATTGAATTTAATGATGAGGAAAGTTACGGTGCTTTAAATGCCGGCGCTTCTCAGATGTCATTGAAAATTAACGGGAATGCTTTTACAAACTCTCAAAAAAGTATTTCAGGAAAATTAACTAAAAATTCAGATAAAGGAATTGATAACCCGGTTAATTCCAATGACAAATCTGTTACATTTTATCCTGAACTTAAAGGAGGTTTAAACCGGCTTTCAGTATTTTATGATAATAACGGTATATCTGATTCTGTATTCTTTGATGTGATAGTCAGTGAAGATCTTATAATTGACAATATTTACAACTACCCGAATCCGATGAGAAGCGAGACTAACTTTATGTTTAATGTAGGAGGTCTCACGCCGCCGGACAGGTTTAAGATAAAGATATACACTGTATCCGGTAAGCTTATCAAAGAGCTTGATTATCCGGTATCAATCGGATTTAATCAGATACCATGGGACGGAAAAGATCAGGACGGAGATATTGTATCAAACGGAACATATCTGTATAAATTAATTATGGATGGTAATTCCAAAAATGAATCGCAGGTTTATAAACTTGTAGTTTTAAAATAATAATTTTTTAGTTCGAATAAAAAAAGCGAAGATGATCAGTCTTCGCTTTTTTTATTTTCAAAATTAAAATTTCTCCTCTAGATTTTTTTTAATTATTAATTTAAGTATAATCCCGGTAATAAATCTTTAAAAATGTCATTGCTCTTTATTTGTAATTTGTAATTTGTAATTTGTAATTTGCAATTATAAAGAGATCTTCTCTTCAATAACTGAAACGATTTCTTCCGATTCCGGTTCAACTTTACTTTTAAATCTGGCAGCAGTATCCCCGTTTTTATCAATTATAAATTTCTCAAAATTCCAGCCAATGTCACCTGCAGGATCTGAATTTTCCGTGAGTCTCTGGTAAAGGGGACTTTTATTTTCACCAAGCACTGCGATCTTGTCAAACAAAGGAAATGTCACGTTGTATTTTGATTCGCAGAATGTCCTTATCTCATCATTGCTGCCCGGCTCCTGCCCGCCGAAGTCATTGCAGGGAAAAGCCAGTATTTCAAATCCCCTGTCTTTGTACTTCTTATATATTTCTTCAAGTCCTTTATACTGTTTTGTATAGCCGCATTTCGATGCGACATTTACAATCATCAGAACCTTTCCTTTGTAATCGGAAAGTTTAACTTCCTTTCTGTCCATATCCATTACAGATAAATCGGAAATGTTTTTAGTTTTTACTGTTGAGGTATTCAATTTTGAATTTTCCTTATTTATGTTTTGATTTTTAACATCTGAAGTATCCGAACATCCTGCTAACAAATTTATATTTAACAGGAAGAATAATGTCAATGTGAATTTAATCATTTATATTTAATTAATTTTACAGAAAGTAATTTACCTAATCGGCTTTAATTTCACCAAGTTCATTTTCGCTGCTTGCAATTACAACGCAGGCAAGAGAATCTGCAATAACATTCGGAACAGTTCTGCACATATCAAGAAGTCTGTCAACTCCGATGATGAGCGCTATTCCCTCGGACGGCACTCCGATTGATCTTAACACGATTATAAGCATTATAAGTCCGATACCAGGGACAGGGGCAGTGCCGATAGCCGCAAGTGAAGCTGTCAGAACTATAGTGATCTGCTGAGTAAGCGAAAGATCAAATCCATAAACCTGCGCAATGAACATAGCCGCCACCGCCTGATACAGCGCTGTTCCGTCCATGTTGATAGTAGTGCCGAGAGGCAATACAAAACTCGCTATTCTGTTCGGCACGCCGAGCTTTTTTTCGCAAATGTCCATTGTAACAGGAAGCGTTGCCGCTGAAGAACTTGTAGAAAAAGCGACTGCAATGACCTGACGCTGAGTTTTGAAGAATTTCTTAACGCTGATTTTTGTGAAGAGTTTTAAAAGTAAAGGATATTCAAGAAATGTCAGCACTGCAAGTCCGATGATCACTGTTAATGAATAAAGAAGAAGCGTCTGAAGTATATTAAACCCGAACTCTGCAACAGTAGCAGCAATCAGTGTGAATACGGCATACGGAGCAATGATCATGATCTTTTCTACTAGTAATATCATTGCGTTTGAAACTCCGTCAAAAAATTTAATTACTGTTTTCGAACTCTCGGTATTGAACTGTGAGAGAAATATTCCAAACAATATGGCAAAAAATACTATCTGCAGATACTCTCCGTCAGCAATTGCCTTAAACGGATTCTTCGGAACTATATTCACCAGAAAGTCCACTATGTTCATAGAAATGTTCTGATCAATTTTGCTCTGAGCGTCTTCCTGAAACGTTTCCATCAGACGCATCTTGTTTTCCTCCGGCATGAATTTTCCCGGCTGTATCACATTTGCAAAGAATAACCCTATTGAGATTGCAATTACCGCTGTGATTGCATAAAACCCGATTGTCTTTCCGCCGATTTTTGCTATATGTTTCAGATCTGACAGCGAAGCAGCTCCGACAATCAGCGAGGACAAAACAAGCGGAACGGCAATCATCGTCAGAAGCCGAATAAATATATCTCCGGCAGGTTTCAGCTTTACAGCAATAGTCGGGATCTTATTTACTGAAGTTACATTCTCAAGCGTTTCCTTTCTTCCGTTGGGATAATCAATTTCAATCTTAAGTCCGGCTGCTTTCTTCTTATCTTTAATATTTTTAAATATCTTGATAATGCTTATCTGAGATTTTGAATCGAATTTATTCAGGACAGAATCCTTTTCTATAAACCTGACTTCGCCCCAGTCCTGCGAAATTATTTCAGCGCCGTTTGAAACATATTCAAGTTTACTCTGATTAATGCTGAACAATGAACCGAACATTGCGCCGAGTATTAAACCTATTACAATTTGTGTGTGTAACTTTAATTTAAACTTCATGACAGTTTTTTAATTCAAAACTTATTTAAAAATCTCTCCCTGACTTTCTGAAGAAAGATCAGCAGTGCGGAAGAGATCACACTTATGGTAAGGATAAGCTGCCAAAGCACGGGATTTACGTAATTGATCTCATAAAATAATTTTATATAATTCAGAATGCCTGTGTCAAATGATGAAGCGGCAAGAAATATATACAGGAATAGTATCAAAAGACCATAACCGAGATAAAGCATATTATTTTCGTCATTCTTTTTCAAAACAATTGAAAAATAGTTAGCAATGTTTGTAATTATAATTATCGTAAGCATTATCATCTGAATATCCATTTCCGAAACATTGTAAAACATTTTTGCAAAATATACTCCTAAATATCCGGCGGATACAATTATAAGCGCTGATAAAAGCACAAAGGACATAACATCCGCCAGGAAGTTTTTAGTTTTTTCCACATTCATATTCTTCAGCGTGATTATAAATGCGGGCAGCCCGATACCGAATAAATTTATAAGCGATACTCTCCTCGGTGTCAGCGGAAAATCAAGAAGGAAAAACAGCGACATCAGCGAAATATATATTACAAAAAAATTCTTGGTTAAAAACAGCTTGGCTACTGACTTTACGGTATTTACTATCTTATTGCCTTCGTCAAATATAGAAGGCATCAGCGAAAATTTGTTTTTCAAAAGAACAATATCAGCAATCTCTTTTGTAATGCTGCTGCCTTCTTCCATTGCAATTCCGAGATCAGCTTCCTTTATTGCCGGCAGATCATTTACTCCGTCGCCGATCATTGCAGTATATATTTTTTCTTTGCGCAACGCCCTGATTATCCTTAGCTTATGCTCGGGTTTTAATCTTGCGAATATTTTTTTATCAGTAACTGTTTTTAAAAATTCATCATCAGGCATTTTTTCAAGTTCATTGCCGGATACCATTTCCGTATCGCCGATCATCCATCCGATCTCATTTGAAACTTCCTGTATCGCCTTTGCTGAATCTCCCGAAAGTATTTTTATCTTTATATCATTATTCTCAAATAATTTTATCGCGTCAAGTACATCATCCCTTATTTTATCGTTTATAGAAATTATGCATAAAGGTTCGATTTCAATCTCATCAAATTTTACTTTCTTATCCTCAAAGGAAATATCCGAAACGACTTTTCCAAACAGCAGATTTCTGTATACTGAAATATTCCCGGCGTCAAATGCCTGCGACGCTTCAGTTTTGCCGCTTCCCTTCAGAAGCTCAATTAATACATCATATGCGCCGAGTATAAAAGTGATCTTCTTAATACCGTCAGATGTCTTCAGCATACTGAGCTTTCTGTCAGAGCTGAAAGGAAATTCATCTTTCAAAACATAATTACCTATTGGCGGGTAAATGTTTATTGCTTCAATAGTCGCGTTTTTATCACTGGTAAGATGCGCATATGTGCCGATCATGTTTTCAATTTTATTTCGGCTGTATTCTTTATTCAGAACAGTAATTTCCTTTACATTCAGTTTATTCTGCGTGAGAGTACCGGTCTTATCCATACAGACAACCTGAACATTCGAAAAGGATTCGATCGCATTCAGTTTCTGTATAATCGCGCCTAGCTTACTGATCCTGTAAACTCCGATAGCGAATGTAACTGAAGCCATCAGAACAAGCCCCTGCGGAACAAGAGAAATTAGTATTGTCGAGATCTTTCTGACGAAGTCAACATTCAATCCGTTTTTATTTAAAAAAATTTCTAATCCTACAAGGACAAGCGCTGACAGAAAGAGCAGTTTAACGATCATGTCAATTCTCTTCTGAAGCGGTGTGAGTACGAATTTATATTTCTTCGCCTGTGAAGTAATCTGCGCTGCAAAACTGTCATTGCCTACTTTTTCAGCTTTGTAAAATCCGTTTCCCGAAAGACAGAAACTTCCCGAGAGGACTTCGTCATTTTCATTTTTGTGAATGGGGTTTGATTCTCCGGTCAGCAGAGATTCATCAATTTCCAGATGATTGGAATACAATACTTTCCCGTCTACAATTATCTGATCGCCTCTCTGTACTTTAATGATATCATCCTTTACAACCTGCGAAGGATTGATCTTTTCTTCTTTACCGTTTCTGATCACGCATACTTCTTTTATAAGAAGCAGCTTGACCTTGTCCAGCGCTCTCTTTGCCTTTATCTCCTGAACTATGGCAATGGAAGTATTAAGGACAGCGATGAACATTATACCAATACTGTCGAGAATTAATCTGAAATCATCCGTCGTGAAATAAAAGTAAAGTACGAACAGTATGATAGACAATATGACAAAATTGAAAACGGAGAAAATATTTTCAATAAATATTTCGCTTATTGTCTTTGACTTGTGCTTATCGTAAGAGTTTACCTGTCCGGAAGAAATTCTGCTTTCGACTTCTTCGCTGTTTAGTCCTTTGAATTTCAAATATGATTCAATGCTAAGATTGTAATTCGCCTAATTTATCGATTTTAGTTTTTAAAGAATATATCGGAATATGTCTTATTTGGCGGGATGCATAGCGTGATTATTTCAATATTTAAAAGTCTTTATTTTAAATCCTTTTAAAAAAAATCCCGCAAAGATTTGATCTCTGCTGGATAAAGTATTTTTAGATTATTTATTTGTAATTTGAATTTTGTAATTTGTAATTTATTTGAGTAGGATCATCTTCCTCACCTGTTCAAATTCCCCTGCTTTTATTTTATAGTAGTATACTCCGCTTGCAAAATCAGAACCGCTGAAAGTTACGGAATACCTGCCGGCTGTTTTGAATTCGTTTACAAGAGTCTTTACTTCTCTTCCGACCATATCATAAATTTTTATATAAACCTGAACATCTTTCGGCAGATCGAATTTTATGTTTGTAGACGGATTGAAAGGATTTGGATAATTAGAATACAACTTATACTCTCTCGGTATATCTGTTTGTGAATTAATATTATCCTCTTCCTCTTCATGACATTCTGCGCATCCGTCAGAAATATGTAATCCAACTCCCATGTCAAAGTCTGAACGGACTGAAGTATCCTGATATTTATCAACTGCCTGAATTTTATATCTAACCGGATACTCAGTAGTATTTCCCATCCCCGGCCAGCCGCTGCCAACAGCATATATTGTTGTGTCAATATAACTTGGAGCAGTTCCCGAATCGATCTCAACTATATTATGCAATGTATAATTTACCGGTACAACACTCATACCTGCCGAAGTCGCTCTCCATATTTTATATTTCTTTTTATTATTACTTGTGATAAGCATATCCGGCTCCCTGTTATGATTCCAGGTTAATATTGGTCTCATAATATTCTCAGTTTCCACGTGATAATCTACAACCAAGCCCATAGGTTTTGAAGGAGGAGTGATCTGAAGAATAGAAGAATCCGTATGACCGCCTACTCCGTCTTTGTATACTTCAATACCGGCTATACCGTTTGTTAATGATTTATAATAAATAAATATTCCCGTTTTTGCATTACCATATGATTTAGTATTAGGATTTGAATATGGTGAAAAAACCTGATTGTATCCAATATTCCAGGAATCCCATCTGTCACCCCACATTTCTCTTGAAGTCCAAAGTTCATTGGAATTTGTATAAATTCTGTCAATTGCAGGGCCATTAAGAGCTTCATGTTTTCGACCAAAGCTGAACATTGGTACATTACTAGAACCAGCTGAAATACCATCAGCGTTATAATAACTATTTAAACCTCCGAAATCATTATTAACAATACCGGGTAATGAACTTCTCATTTTAACTAACACAGGACTTGTATTTGACCAGTCGGGATACTCATATCCGAAATTAGCCCAATCCCATAAACCGTCCGCACACTCTATATCTACCTGCCCGGAATAGTCTAAACCAATATTATTGCTGTGATAAATATAAATTCCCTTACCATAATCACCGGTATAAAGAAATGGATCCAATCGAGCAGTATCTCCGAGCATATAGACATCCCATTTGGAAATTTTCCTTCTGTTTTCAATAAGAAAAAAATCTGTGCTTGTAATTGGCACCTTTAACATCTGAGGAAAATCCGGAGATTGACCTGTACCGTTTCTTCCTGAAACATCCTTTATTGAATATGAGCCGGATTGATTAAAGTTAACAGTCAAAGTATCTAATAACCCCAGTTTGTATCTTTCATAACCGGACATAAATAAATCATTTATACTCATACCGCCATTAGATGTCATTATACCGGAAGATGAGTGAATATTTCCAAATAAATAGTGCCCATATTCATGTATTGCTATTCCCATTGATCTGTAAAACCCTAATGGTCCCGAAACATTAGTTCCTTTAACTACAAATCCGGAACCATATTTATTTCTGGCATTCCCGACTTTGACTGTATCATTATTGTTTGCAAATAAAATAAAATCGGAAGGACCCATTAATGGAACATAACCCGGATATCCTACAGCGCCTATAAAATCCTGACCGATAACCTTACGGAAAAATAGTCCCATCATATCGAGATATTTATCTCTTTCATATACGTAATTATTGTTCGAATCATTTCTCGACCATTGGTCAAACTTCAACCATTGAATTGTAGTATCGGCTTTCAATCTTGAATAAATTTCTACAAGAAGTGTGTCATATCCTTTAGTCATGTTTTGATAATGAGACCAATTGTGATAGGTAATTAAATGTCTTGCTTCTCCTGTAACATGAAGTGCGCCTTTGCTGATTTCCTGATAATAATCAGATAAGGATGAGTCTCTGTAATTTTCCCAAAAATTAACGGTGTTATTTTTATCTTTTACTAAAAATTTATTCATATAAACAGGAGGATCGCCTACGGGCCACTCATCGGATGATGCAGTATCATCAAGAAATTGTATAAAGACAAAAAGCTTATTGAAAGTTGCATTTGAATTAGAAGGGTTTCCGTTATCAAGGTCCGTTCTGTGAGGTTTTAAATATCCGCCAAAGAAATTATTTGGAACAGGCGGTCCGTTAGGAAAATCCTGTGTGCCGCATTCATCCTGTGAAAAAACATTTATCGGCGGAAATGAAAAACAAATAAGAAAGAATAGAAATATATAAGGATTTTTTAATTGAGTTTTCATAACTTGATTAAAATTAAAAGTCCGATAAAATGAAAGAGGAGCAGATGCAGATATGATCTGTTTACATTTATTTTGCTCGTCCGCAAATTATATGTGCTGCCCTCTTTCTGTTATTTAAACATAGAGTACAAAAAATAACACGGAGCTCTTATCATACTTATACCAATAAAATCATTTTATAAATAAGAATTTTTTAACAATAACTTCTTCACCTGTTAATCTGTAGAAATAAATTCCTGTTGAAAGTTTGTCTGCATTATAAGACACTTCGTATTTACCAATTGAAATTTCACTGTCAAAAATCTCATCAACTTTTTGACCTAAATTATTAATAACATCCAAGCTATATCTGCCCTGCTTTCTGATTGAAAATGCAATTTTTGTGGTTGAGTTAAAAGGGTTAGGATAATTTTGAAATAAACTGAAATCATCAGGGCTAATGAAAGAAATAGGTTGTATAAAACTTATGCCTCCGTTAGTAGTATGCCAGATTCTTCCGGCATTTCCGCATGTCCAGGCAAGACTGTCATTAAACGAATAAATACTATAAACTACTCCTGTTAGAAATTGCTGTATCCAGTTTCTTCCACCGTTTGTAGTTTTATAAACCGGTGATTGTGTTCCCGCCCATCCTGTATTCTCATTGCAGAATTCAATACTGGTTACATCAATATTCAAAGGAGAAACTCTTCCAACACTATCCCAGCTTACACCAAAATTTGTAGTCTTATAAAACGCTCTTGTACTGGAAGTAAATCCGGTATTTCCATTTATAAAAGACACTCTGTAAAAATCCCCGTTTTGTACTATCGAATAAGAACTCCAGTTTAATCCTCCGTTTGTAGTTCTGTAAATATATGATAATCCTCCCACTCCTACACCGTTAAGACTGTCTTTAAAATACATGTCTTCAGGGTAACCGGAAAATGGAACTGAAGTAATTGTTTGTCCTCCGTCAGTTGTTCTTCTTACACCATGCTCCGGACTGTCGAAATTTCCAATCCAGCCTGTATTATAATTTATGAAATAAACACATGTATAATTTCCATCTCCCTGCATTCCGCTTTGTATTTTTATCCATGTAGTGCCTCCGTTTGTAGTCTTTACAATAGTTCTGTAAAATCCAACTGAATAGACTACATTCGAATCAACCGGATGAATTCCAAACAGCGGTTCGAATGTTACTCCGAATCCCTGCTGAATCCAGTTTTCACCGCCGTTTGTTGTTTTGATAATATAACCGCCGTCTCCGCATGACCATCCTGTTTTATCATTTATAAATTCAATATCATACAAAGGATTCGTTGTCCCGCTCTGCTGAGTGAACCATTGAGCTTCTGAATCTAAAAATGAAATTAAAAATAAGAATAGAATTAAAAATATTTTTTTCATATACGCTTCTTTAAAGATTTTTTTAAATTTGCTTTAAGATATTTATGTTTGGAGCGGGATTATATGACGCTCTTATCATTATTATTATTATTATTTTATCAATATAAGCTTTTTTGTTTCACTTATATAATTTCCTGACAATCTGTAAAAATAAATTCCGGAGCTTAATTCTTTGCCGTCAAATTTAAGTTCATACTGACCTGTATTTAATTCGCCATTAAAAATTGTTTCTATTTTCTTACCCGCAGTATTAAAAATATCCATTTCGTATATTCCATTCTTACTAATATCAATTTTTATTTTTGTTTGACCGTTAAAAGGGTTTGGATAGTTTTGATATAATTTAAAAATTGAAGGAACGGAATTTGAAATGTTGTGTAAATTACTTATGCCTCCGTTAGAAGTATGCCAGATTCTTCCTGCATTTCCGCATGTCCAGACAAGACTGTCATTAAACGAATAAATACTATAGACTACTCCTGTTAAAAATTGCTGTACCCAGTTTCTTCCCCCGTTTGTTGTTTTATAAACCGGCGACTGCGTTCCTGCCCATCCGGTATTCTCATTGCAGAATTCAATACTGGTTACATCAATATTCAAAGGAGAAACTCTTCCAATACTATCCCAGCTTACACCGAAATTTGTAGTCTTATAAAACGCCCTTGTACTAGAAGTAAATCCGGTATTACCATTTATAAAAGACACTCTGTAAAAATCTCCATTCTGAACTATAGAATACGAACTCCAGTTTAATCCGCCGTCTGTTGTTCTGTAAATGTATGATAATCCTCCTACCCCTAAACCGTTCAAACTATCTTTAAAATATAAATCTTGAGGTATTCCTGTCGTTTGTCCGAATATAAAATTATTTCCACCATCAGTTGTTTTTTTAATTCCTACAATACCGCTTCCTAAATTTACTCCTGCCCAACCCGTATTTTGATTAATAAAATATAGTGAATAATAGTCACCTTCACTCGGATTTCCATTTTCTATAATTGACCAGTTTTCTCCGCCATTTGTAGATTTAATAAATGTTCGAAAAAAACCTACGGCATATATAACATTTGAATCAACGGGAAAGATTGCGGAGTAAGGTTTAAAAGGGGCATCATTTAAATTGTTTGCCCAGTTTATCCCACCGTTTGTTGTCTTCAGAATTATTCCGTCTCCACAACTCCATCCGGTGTTTTTATTTATGAATTCGATATCATACAATGCATTGGTAGTTCCGCTTTGCTGTGTGTACCACTGCGCTTCTGAATTTTGAATTGTAAATAAATATAATAATAGAAATAAAATTATTTTTTCCATACCCGCTTCTCTAAAGATTTTTTAAATTTACGTTAAGATATTTTCGTTTGGGGCGGGAATATCTTTTTTCGTTTTGCGTATTATTATTAAAAAAAAAAAAATAAATCAAGTTAAATTATTTTGAATTTTCTAATCGTGAGATAGATAGATCCGGCTGTAAGTATTGCGGTATAATTATCTTTTATTCTATTATGAAAACTGACAGGGCGCATGCGAAAAGCGCTGTTGTGTACGGAAGTTACATTAAAAAAAATCCCGTAAAGAATTTTTCTCTGAGTGACATAATATTTATAATACTATTTTTTTGTAATTTGTAATTAATATTATAGAAACTTAATGTCAGTTTAAATATTTTGAACTAATCTAATTATATGTTTCAAAATTACATCACTTCTTCTGACGGAAAATTCTTTGACGGAAAATCCGAATTCCGTTTTATCGGCTGCAATATGTATGAACTTGCGAATGTTGACTCAGTCACTTCAGAGAAAATGCTCACATCCGCCAGGCAGCAGGGCTTTGACGTGATCAGATTCTGGGCTTTCGGAAATGTGAACAGTAATAAATTATCAGCTCTGTGTGATATTGCAGAGAGACTTGATCTGAGGCTTATACCTGTTCTGTCAGACAGCTGGGGCTATCTTCAGAAAGAAAAAATAGATGACAGCTGGTATTCAGAAGGATTCAGGAATTCATATCTTCCTAAGATATCTGAAAAAACATCTTATCTTTCTGACAGAAAGGAAATTCTTTTTTGGGAGCTTATGAATGAACCGGCAGTCAGCGACATTCAAAACCTAATTTACTTTGTAAAAACTGTTACAGCGGAGATCAGAAAATTAAATCAGAATCATCTCATATCTATAGGGACGATCGGTGGAGTCGGTGATAAATTCGGCAATGAATTTTCAAGATTTAATTCTTCACTGTTTGAAATACTTTATTCACTTCCTGAACTGAATGCAGTTTCGATTCATGATTACAGCTTTAACTCAACTATAGCCGAGCGCTTTGACATTTATCAAAGGTTTAAAGGCAACGAAGCAAACTCAAAAATTCTCGGCAGTCTCGATAAGCTCTTAAATACTATTCCTTCGGCATTTGATAAGTTTACTCTTAAGTATTTTAAGGAAACCTATGACCTGCCTCTGACGCTCAGAAGCGTCTGGCAAAGTTACATTATTAAAAATTTAAGAAGCGCAAAAAAGCTGAATAAACCTGTATATATCGGAGAGATCGGGTTTAAAAAGAATATGGGCGGTTACCGTAAGATCATTATCGAAAGGGAAT
The DNA here is from genome assembly GCA_002344965.1 of Candidatus Tepidiaquacellales bacterium UBA2330. Classification (GTDB taxonomy): domain Bacteria; phylum Bacteroidota; class Ignavibacteria; order Tepidaquicellales; family Tepidaquicellaceae; genus UBA2330. The sequence continues at coordinate 87,426 of DDUU01000059.1, forward strand.
TTAAAAAATACATTAAGTCCGGAGTCAGCGGGATTTTACTATGGTCATTTGAATCTGAAGGCAGATCAAAGGATGGTCACGATTACGGCTTTGATGAAAGTGATGACTTAAAAGAAACAATTAATGCAGTAAAAATTTATATGGATCAGTTTTGATCCTGTGATCAGAATCATTCTAAACTTTTTTAGAATTTTTATAATTTATACATGCCTTTACAAACTCTCTGAAGAGAGGATGCGGGTTTATAATACGGGACTTTAATTCAGGATGAAACTGGCTCGCTATAAAAAAAGGATGCTTCTTCTGTGAAAGTTCTATTATCTCTACCAAAGTGCTGTCCGGAGATAATCCCGAAAGTATTATTCCGTTGTCTGAAAGAATTTTTCTGTAATTATTATTAACTTCATATCTGTGTCTGTGTCTTTCGGATATTGTTTCTTTCTTATAACAATTATAAGCCAGTGAATTCTTTTCAATCACGCAGGGATAAGATCCAAGACGCATTGAACCGCCTTTTACACTCACTGTTTTTTGATACTCCATTATATCTATTACATTATGTTTGCTCTTTCTGAATTCAGTGGAGTTTGCATTTGCAAGTCCGCATACATTTCTCGCAAATTCAATCACAGCGCATTGAAGTCCGAGACAGATACCGAGGAAAGGAATTTTCTTCTCACGTATATATTTTATCGCTTTTATTTTTCCCTCCACTCCCCTTTCTCCGAATCCCGGACACACAAGCAGCCCGTTTATGTTTGATAGTATTCTTGATACATTCGCATTCTTTTTTTCTAGCTCTTCGGAATTGATCCATTTAAGATCAACTTTAACTTCGTTATATGCGCCGGCGTGAATAAACGATTCAAGAATGCTTTTGTATGCGTCAGGTATGATATTATACTTACCGCAAATCCCGATGGTAACTTCCTTTTTCGGATTTAAAATTTTTCCGACTACTTTATTATAGTTTGCAAGTTTTGGCTCTGAGGATTTTAAATTTAATTTTCTTAATACAACTTCATCAAATTTTTCTTTTTTCAGATTCAGAGGTACTTCATAAATTGAGTCGGCGTCAAGCGCCTGCAGTACATATCCCTGCTCTATGTTACAGAAGAGTCCGATTTTATCCCGCATCTCTTTCGAAAGATTCATTTCGCTTCTGCACAATAGTATGTCCGGCTGAATACCGATTTCCAGCAGCGTCTTTACCGAATGCTGTGTCGGTTTTGTCTTTAACTCACCCGCTGATTTTATAAACGGAACAAGAGTTAAATGAATGCTTAAAGTATTATGCTTTCCGACATCAAACATTATCTGCCTCATGGCTTCAAGGAAAGGCAAAGACTCAATGTCACCGACCGTTCCGCCGATTTCAGATATTATCACATCGTATTTATTTTTTGATTCGAGCAGACGGATGCGTCTTTTGATCTCATCAGTGATATGCGGAATGACCTGAACAGTCGCCCCGAGATAATCGCCTCTTCTTTCTTTTGTAATAACTTCATTGTAGATCTGTCCGGTTGTCATATTATTCGAACGCGACATATTCTCATCCAGAAATCTCTCATAATGACCGAGATCAAGATCGGTTTCAGCGCCGTCCTCAGTTACGAAAACCTCTCCGTGCTGTGTCGGCGACATCGTGCCGGGATCTACATTTATATAAGGATCAAGTTTCTGAATTGTAACCTTCAGACCTCTTGACTTCAGCAGCAATCCAAGTGAAGCCGCAGCAATTCCCTTTCCGAGCGATGATACAACTCCGCCAGTAAGGAATACATATTTTGTCTGATGCAAATCCGTTTTATTTAATTTTCAAAATTATGTTATAAAAAATATTTTCAGTCCTCTTGCCGGTTGAATTCCGCTTTCTCAATCTTAAAAAGTTTTGTATTATAGGTTACTCCTAATCTTACCGCCTGTTCAGATTCCTTCTCATACCGAAATCCGCATTTACTTAATACTCTCTCTGAAGCAGAATTTCCTTCAAACACTTCCGCCTTTATTGCCGGCAGATTTAATTTTTCAAATCCGTATTCAAGAATTTTTATTAATGCTTCCGAGCAGTATCCTTTGTTTCTCTGCAGTTCATCTATGTAAAATCCGACTTCCGCATAATCCACGCTCTTCAGCTTGAGTCCGATACCTCCGATAAATTTACCGTCTTTCACAATCGCAAAATTCCTGTTAAGACTGTTCTTGTCATTTTTATATCCTCTTAAAAAATCATCTGCATCCTTTTCTGAATACGGAAACGGCGGTGACAGCAGCCACTTTGCAGTTTCACGGTTATTTAAAACCCTGACCATGTCTTCTTTAAATTCTTCTTTGAATTCACTTATGATTAGCAAATTAACTTCTCCTTTTAACCGGCGATTTTACGAACTGCAAAAGATCCTTTGGTGTATCAACAGAATGTGAATCTTTCTTTGTTTCAATGACTTTTATTTTCTCGCCGTTTTCGAGTATCCTTAACTGCTCCAGCTTTTCCGCTTCTTCCAGATAACTTTTTTTCATTTTTACAAAATCATTGAGAAATGATTTTCTGTAAACATACAGACCGATATGCTTATAATATTTAACTGATGATAGTCCGGATTTTATAGATCCCGGATTTTCTCTGACATGAGGCAGAATCCCTCTTGAAAAATAAATGGCGTAGTTATTAATGTCAAAGATTACTTTGACAACATTCGGATCCGTTATATCGGAATTATTTTTTATTTTAATTGCCAGTGTGGATACATTCAGATCTTTTTCTGATAGAAGAGGAGCAATGGCTTTGTCAATATTTCCCGAATCGATGAATGGTTCATCGCCCTGAATATTCACGACAATCCCGCACTTAATATTTTTTAAAGCTTCGTTAATTCTGTCTGTTCCAGTTTTGTGCTTTGCGGAAGTCATCATTACTTCACCGCCGAAAGAACTGACATGGTCAAATATTTTTTTATTATCAGTTGCAACTACAACAATATCCATCAGCTTACTTTTTAATGCCTGTTCATAAACTCTTCGAATCATGGATTTTCCGTTTATCTCGGTCAGCGGCTTGCCCGGAAATCGCGTTGAATCATATCTTGCCGGTATTATACCCGCTATTTTCATTTATCAATTACTTTAGGCACTTTAAAAAACTTTCCTGTTTTAGACGGAGCGTTTTTCAGAGCTTCTTCCGTGGTCAGCCATTTCTCTGCTTCATCTTTTCTCAATACATTTGAAGTCTCATTTATATTTTCAAGCGGCTCCACGCCGTCCAGGTCAAGTTCGTTCAGCTGTTCAATATATCCGAGAATACTGTTCAGATCTGACTGCAGTTTTACGGTTTCCTTTTCGTTAAATTTCAGCTTTGCAAGCTGTGCAATTTTTTCTACATCTTTAATTGTAACGGACATTATTATTATATTTTATTTTTGTCTGATTCTGTCTGCCTTACTATAATATCTCTTATTTCATTTAGTAAACTTTTATCTTTGCTGTACGCAACAGGTGTGCTGAAATTCACGTGCACTTTCCCGCTGTTAATTTTAAATTTTCCTCTCTGTAAAATATTATCCGAACCCGTTACAGCAGTCGGGACAAGCGGCACTTTTGCTTCTTCGGCAAGCACAAACATCCCTCTCTTAAATTCACCGGGATTTCCGTCATAGCTTCTCGTCCCTTCCGGAAAGATTACAACTGACATTCCGTTAATTATTTTCACAGCTGCCGCTTTTAAAGACTTCATTGCATCTCTCACATTCTCTCTGCTGATCGGAATATAACCGCCTAAATACATTCCCCATCCGAGTATGGGAATTTTCGTAAGCGAGTCTTTATAAATGAATCTTACATTATTCGGGATCGCTTTCATTAAAATCGGTATGTCAAAATAACTAAGATGATTGGATATGAAAATATAAACTTCATCTTTATTCAGATTTTCAAGTCCGGAAACGCTGACTTTCACTCCTGCTATAAATAATATTACTCCTCCGAAAACTTTTGAGAGATAGTGAGTGATCTTTCCTTTTTTATCAAAGGGAGAAACAATTATCGTGATCAATGCAATGATTACGCAGTGAATCGATATTAAAACGGCCTTAATTGTTGTGATCACAGGTAAAAATAATTATAAAGTCTCTATATTAAAAGTTAAATAATATTTTTTAAAATATATTATTATCTTGTTCAAAATTATTTATGAAAGTTAATTTCAAAAAAGGAGATTTCCTTATAAGCGCCGATAATTCGCTGCTTGACATTAAAGTAATTCACGGATACTTAAGCAGATCCTACTGGGCGAAAAACCGTCCGCTCAGAACCACTAAAAAGGCGATTCAAAACTCCGTCTGCTTTGGTCTGTATCTGAATAAAACTCAAATCGGCTTTGCAAGAGTAGTTACTGATAAAGCTACATTCGCTTATCTCGCTGATGTTTTTGTGCTGGAGGAGTTCAGAGGAATGGGTTTATCAAAGTGGCTGATGAAAGTAATTCTCGGTTACGATGAACTGAAAAATCTAAGAAGATGGTTTCTTGCAACAAAAGATGCGCACGGATTATATGAGAAGTTCGGATTTCATTCTCTCAAAGAACCCGAAAAAATAATGGAAATGTTAAGGAAAGATCTTTGAATTTAATTAAAACTTGCTCATTTCTTTTTAGGTATGGGCGAGCCGTGAGGATCCTTCTGAGGATGACCGAGTTCTTCTTCTATTTCAGAGATCAGATCATCCGATAATATATGTTCATATTTTTCAGCGTCCTGATGTATGTTATCCATATCTATAATATTTTTTTCAGTCAGATATGTTTCCCAGAGTCTGTGCGATCTGACAAGTTTCAGCGCAAGATCCGTTCCTGTATCCGTAAGCTTATAATTTCCTTTTTCATTTTTTATTAATCCTTTACTTTCAATTTTTTTCAGCGCCGATGTTATTTTACTTTCCAGCAAACTAAGTTCTACGGATAAATCCGTAACGGCATTTCCGCCGGTTGATTTTTCTTCAGCATTGAATAAATATTTAAGTATATCCTCCGTTAAATTAAGCGAAGAATTTCTTTTCCTTCTGAAATATTTATGAACAATACCTTCTTTCGGTGAAAATAAAAACGCTGCCGCAAAAAACAATACAGCAGTCAGCACTATTGAAGCTCCTGATGCAAAATTAAAATGATAAGAAAAATATAAACCTGTTACAGATGAAATTATTCCAAACATTACTGAAAGAAACAACATTGTCTTTAATTTGTCAGTAAGCAAAAATGCCGTAGCGGGAGGAGTGATGAGCATTGCAATGATCAGTATAACGCCGACTGACTGAAGTCCGGCTACTATTGACATTGAAAGAAGAGTCATCAAAAAATAATGAACGAGCGAAGTTGAAATTCCTATTATATATGCCATAGTCGGATCAAATGAAGTTACAAGCAGCTGCTTGTAAAATAAGATTACCGAGATAAGAATGAAGACGGTTATAACCGAAGATAATATCAGATCAGAATCCGACACTCCCAGCACATCCCCGAAAAGATATGACGAAAGATCTATATGAACCTGTTTCAATTGTGACACAAGCAATATCCCCAGCGCGAATGCACCGGTAAAAATTATTCCGATAGATGTATCTTCCTTAATCTTTGAATTTCTTTCGACATAACTTATCAGTATCGACGTAAGAATTCCGGCAGTCAGCGCTCCCGCAAACAGGCTGATCGGATTTTTACCCGAGATCATAAATCCGATGACTACTCCCGGCAGTACTGAATGCGCAAGAGCGTCGCCTATCAGAGATAATCTTCTCAGCATAATATATGTACCGATAAGCCCGCAGCTTATGCCGACCATAATCGACGCTACCAGTGCGCGCTGAATGAACTCATACTGAAGCGGCTCAACTAAAAATTTATATATTGTATCTGCCATCTTAAATTCAGCTTTTAAATAACTGCTCTGCTTTTTGTAATATTGTTAATCTGCCTCCGTATGCTTTGTTTATAAGCTCCGGAGTAAATGCTTTATCAGTATCACCAAATGCTACTAAAGTCTGATTAATAAGTATTACTTTATCAAAATATTCCTTTACTTTACTGAGGTCATGGTGAACAATAAGTATAGTTTTATTTTTTTCCTTAAGCTCTTTGATAAGCTCAAATATTGCTTTTTCAGTTTTCGCATCGACTCCTACAAACGGCTCATCCAATAGATAAATATCACTCTCCTGTGCCAGTGCCCGCGCAAGAAAGATCCTTTGCTGCTGACCTCCCGAAAGATTTCGTATCTGAGTAAACTGATTGTCGGACATTTCCACTTTTTCAAGGACTTCTTTTACAATCAGTTTATCATTCTCATCCGGTCTGCCGAATAAACTGATATAAGGATATCTTCCCATCATCACTACTTCGGAAACGTTAATCGGAAAATCCCAGTCAAACTGCTCTTTCTGAGGTATGTATGCAATTCTCTTTAAAGATTCTTTTACCGGCTTACCATATATTTTTATCTCTCCGGTCTCAGAAGGAAGCAGACCGAGTATGCCTTTTATCAAAGTGGATTTTCCAGCGCCGTTTGGTCCGAGTATTCCTATGATGCTGCCTTCATCGACTTCAAGATTAATTCCCTTTATAGCCGGTTTTTTATTATAAGATATCGTAAGATTTTTTACTGTAATGACTGTCATAAATTTAATCCGGTAATCTGATTGAAAATCCCGTACTTATAAAATGCTCTTTTGAAATATCCAGAAGTTCTGCTCCGGCAGATATATCAAGCTGAATATTATTGTTAATTAAATAAGCAAATCCAAAATCCATTCCGTTTTTTGGAATTAAATGATAGAAATTTGTCGAACCAAAATATTCAACAAAACCGCTGAAACTGTCAGAGAATGAATAGCCGGCTGAAAGCGAATAAAATACTCCGTTGCCTTCGGTAAAACCGTCACTCAGATCAAAGCCGATATTGTATCCGAGACTAAAATTTTTTGAAACAGAATTATTAAAGCAAAATACAATTGAAGGATCAAACCAGTCTTTACTATCTTCTGTATTTGATTCAGTACTCAGCGCAGGAATTTCCCCCTGTAAGATTACAGCAGCTGTCGGTATAATTCCGTCCTGTTCACTCAGTTCAAATTTTCCTCCGATATTTACAGGAGCAAGATCTGTAGAATTTGAACCGTCATAAAATTTATCATAAGAAACTTCGGAATATTTGATCAGCAGTCCCAGACGCAGCTCTGCATAACTGCTTATTCCGTATCTGAATAATACACCGGGTAAGGAAATGTCTTTATTCAGAACCGTATACATTCCGGAGTCGACACCTGATCCTGAATTTAAATTTAAATTTAAATTTTCTCTTTTTAAAAACAGAAACCCGGTTTCTATCTGCAGTCTGTTTTTTTGGACAGTTAATGCGGATTCAGTAATATCCGGACGGTCTGTAACTAATGCAGGTAATTCTTGTGAATACAATTTACTGCTGATGTTTAAAAAAATTAATGCCGTTATTATAATGACAAATATTTTCAAATTATTTCAGAGAGTTTACAATTGTATTAACATTAAATTTTACCGCGCCTGTATAACTTCCCTCCGGCGTTCCTTCATTTCCGATCGAATCAGAAAAAAGAGTTCCGCCGACCACGACGCCTGTCTCCTGAGATATTTGCTCAAGCAGTTTAGGATTTACGCTTGTTTCGACAAACACCGATTTAATTTTTTTTGATTTAATAAGGTCAATAATATTTTTAAAATCTTCAGTTCTTACTTTCGCTTCAGTTGAAATACCCTGAAGTCCCTTTACTTCCATTCCGTAGGCTTTTCCGAAATATCTGAATGCGTCGTGTGAAGTAATAAGTATTCTCTGCTCTTCAGGAATTTTTTGGATCTCATCCTTTATCCAATTGTCTAAATTATCAAGCTCGGTCAAATACTTTTTCAGATTCTCATTATAATAATCTGCATTCTTAGGATCAGCTTCCGACAGTCCTTTTGCAATATTTTCCGCATAGATCTTCGCATACTTCACATCAAACCATGCATGAGGATCAGGATCTCCGAATCCCTTTTCATCCGTTATAGGAGTAATGCCCTCGGAAACAGTTACTTTTTTCACTTCGCTGCCGGCGGAAGAGATCATCTCTTCGATCCAGTGCTCAAGATTAAATCCGTTGATAAAGACGATATTGCTTTTACTGATAAGCCGCGGATCGGAAGGCTTGGCATGATAAGTATGCGGATCCACCCCTACTCCGCAAATGCTGAATGATTCTACTTTATCTCCGCCGATATTCTTTACAATATCACTAATGATATTGATAGAAGATACTGCTGTTATCTTTTTTCCGGATGCTTCATCCGTATTCTCGGTTTTACATCCCGAAATAATTAATAAAACTGCTGCTGCTAATATTTTTAAATTCATTGTTTTATTGAAACGAATATGTTTTTAGATAATTTTTCACTCAGAAAAATATTCTGAGATTTTATACTGACCTGAATGGAATTGTCAAAGCCAATTTTTTCTTTAATGATAATTTTATCATTTAATTTTAAACCGGCTTTTGAAAGATACTCAAGCACTTCTGAGCTTTCATCAGATACCTGTTTTATATAAGCGCATTGTCCGACATTCATTTCCGATAAACAAATCAGATCTGATTCGGGAATGTTTCCGTATTTGTCCGGGATCGGATGTCCGTGCGGATCGAATTTCGGATTACCGAGAAAGATCTCAAGCTGCGATATCAACTCATCAGACGATGCATGCTCCAGATTTTCAGCTTCAGAATGAACTTTCTCCCAGGAAAATTTCAGATTCTTCACAAGAAAGACTTCCCATATCCTGTGCTTTCTGACCAAATTTATCGCAAGATTCTCTCCCTTTTTTGTAAGTTCAAAACCCTTGTACGGCACGTTCTTTATATAACCTGATTTAGATATCTTTGATATCATCTCGCTTACTGCAGCTGAAGAGACATTCATCTTTTCAGCTAATATCATATTGGTAACTTTTCCTGACGAAGTCTGCAGGTAATATATATTCTTTAAATAATCTTCTAAGCTCGTATTCATTCTCTAAGTGATGTTTGAAATAAATTTAAGCATACTTAAATTTATTTGCAAGGAAGTTTAAATAATTTTTGCATATTCTTTTAATCCGTTCAAAAATTTTTTATCATGATATTTACCCCGGTTTAAGACCGGATACTTAAAGAAGCATTTAATACTTTGCTGCACCCCGGATTACAGATTTGGTGATACATTTCATTATGAATCTGAAATAAATATTTTGTTTTTTTGAAACTATTTTTGCAGTAAAACAGGTTAGTTCAGCATATGTCACTCTGGAGCAGAATTATATTTTTTACAACAGTATTTTCCATACTTTTCATTCTTCAGTATCTGTCATTTAAGACATTCAGAAATTTTTTAAAGAAAAAGTTTCCGGATAATTCTAATCTGAAGTATTTTTATTTTTACCCGTTTATCCTGTTTAATCTTCCTTATTTATACATTTTATTTAATCTGATAGCAGGTGTTAAACCGCCATATTGGGTTGTGAATTACGGATATATTCCGTTTTATATTTTTCAGGGAGCGGTTATGTTTATAGGACTTTATCTTCTTATCGGCAAATTAATCAAAGCCCCTTTTGCAATTCCTTATTATTTTCTTAATAAGTTTGAATATTTTAAATCAAAATTTAGTAAGGTTTCAGATACTGTCCCGGTTAAAAAATTTAATTCTTCACGCAGAACATTCATAAAGACTTCCGCTGCATTAGTATCAGGATATGCATTTATAGGTGCTACTACAGGCGTTCTCAGTAAGAATGACTATGAAATAGAAAATATTGATTTAAAAATTGCGGATCTGCCTGAAGAGCTGAAAGGAACTACAATTTCTTTCATAAGCGACATACATTCAGGACCTTATATGAATGAAAATCTTATGAGGGAATATTCTGAAGTATTGAATGAACTGAATTCTGATCTGATTTTAATCTCAGGTGATCTGACTAATTCGCAAAAAGAAGAAGCATTTCCTCTGGTAAATGCATTTAAAGATCTCAAAGCTAAATACGGAGTCTATTCCTCTCTCGGAAATCATGACTATTTTTCCGATGCTGATTTCGTTTCAAGAGTTATCAATACTGAATCACCTGTAAAAATATTAAGAAATAAATCCGAACTTATAAACATTAACGGAAAAGATCTTTGTATTATGGGAATTGAAGATACCAGACAAAGCGGATCTAATCCTGATAATATTCTCATCAAATATTTAGATGAGACAATTGACAAAACAAAAAAATTATTCACAGAAAAGAATCTGGAATTTGACAGAACTCCAAAAATTGCGTTATTTCATAAACCCTATTTTTTTGAAGAAATTGAAAACAGAGGTATCGACCTTTATCTTAGCGGACACACACACGGCGGACAGGTAGTCCTTGCAAAATTCGGTGACATTAATCTGTCTTTTGCCGGAGCTGTGAGTAAATATATCAGCGGTTTGTATAAATTACCTGCGTCTCAGATGTACGTCTCCCGCGGACTGGCGTGTGTAGCGCTGCCAATTCGTCTGAATTGTCCTCCCGAGATCACAAGAATTAAGCTAGTCTGACTGTATTATTAGTACGGAGGAATTCCTGTCGGATCAAATCTCTGAACAAGATTCTTCACCGGCTTCTGTGTCATCAGATAATCATACACAGCACCAAGATCCTCATCAGTACAAACATTATAAAAAGTCCACGGCATTATAGAATTAAATTCCCCGTCTTTCACGTGTATATTCTGAGCCTCAGGAGTTGAGTAGCTTCTGAATTTTTGAATGAACTGCTCTTTGGTCCAGTTCCCTATCCCGGTTTCCTTATCCGGAGTAATATTCACTGATCTGATTATTCCGCCTTTTGGATTCGGAAAAACGTTCCCCCCTGAAAATTCCTTGTCTTTTATGAATTCTCCTTTTTCCATTGGAGAGTGACAAAACATACATCCGCCGGAATAATACTGACCGAGAGCAACAATATTCGATTTATCGGGTAGTTTTTTAAAGTCAGGTTTTAAAGGTAATGTTCTGAATATTAAACTGACCGGAAATTTCAGATCATGTTTGGGAATTTCATTTTTTATCGGCGGAAGAGTTCTGATATATGCAATAATAGCTTTTATATCTTCTTCATCCATATTTCTAAAATACATATAAGGCATCATCGGACCAAGCGGCTCCCCGTCTTTGTCCACTCCCATTGTAATAGCTCTGAATATTTCCCCGTCAGTCCAGTTACCGAGTCCGGTCTCTTTATCTGAAGTTATGTTTTTTGCAAGCACTGTTCCGGCTCCCTCACCGAAATTCTCTCCTCCCATTCCTTCAGTTCCGGGGATCACAGGTCCGGAAAACTTACTGTAATCTCTTTGTGAATGACAGTCTATGCATGATGCAAATCCAACTGAAAGATATTTTCCGCGTTCAATCATTTCAGGAGTGGATATTATTTTCATATCAGGCGCAGGACCGACATCAGGATATTTGGAATTGATATAAAAATATGCTGAAATTAAAAATACAACTAATAAACCTGCTAGTATTCCAAGAATTTTTAAAAGTTTTTTCATTTAATTTTATTAGTTTATTTATAAATATGATCCGAAAATGTTTTGTAAAATATAAATTTTAAATTTAATATTCCATAAACCGAATGAAAAAAATTCTGATAGCATCTTCCAATCCGGATAAAGTGAAAGAGATCAAGGCACTTGTTTCAGAGTTAAATGAATTTGAAATTATTTCGCCTGCTGATTTCGGAATTTCACCCATAGTTGAAGAGAATGGAAACACTCTTGAAGAAAACGCTCTTATCAAAGCAAAAGCTTTCCATAAACTTTTCGGATTCCCTGTAATTTCAGATGACACCGGCTTGTTCACAGATGCGCTTAACGGAGAGCCGGGAGTGTATTCAGCCAGATATGCCGGTTTAGGAGCAGGCTATAAGGATAATTACAAAAAACTGTTGTCAAAATTAAAAGATGTCAGGGATGTTGACAGAAAAGCCAGTTTTAAATGTGTGATTTGCTACCTGACTGATACAGACGAGTATACATTTTTTAAAGGTATATGCGCAGGAAGTATAACTGAAAATCCGAAAGGTGAATTTGGTTTTGGATATGACCCGGTGTTTATTCCTGATGGTTATAAAAAAACTTTTGCGGAATTAAAAGAAGATGAAAAGAATATAATTTCACACAGAGGAATCGCTTTAAAAAAGCTGAAGGATTATTTAATTAACGGCTGAATAAATTAGCCGTATTCAAAATGCCTGCATAAAGGTCATAGTTACCATTTCTCCCGTCTGTCCATATTGCAATGAGATCTTTTCCTGAAATTACAAATGAATTATAATCACCGAAATATCTGTCAACCGAAACATCTGAAGGTTTATAAGGAGCTGTTGAAATAAGGTGATCCTTAAAGGTTTTACATCCGTCTGAAGAAACGGAAATATATGATTCTGAATATTCATTGTTCAAATCATTTCTCGAATCCTGATAAAATACATATACATTACCGTATTCATCACAATTTATTACAGGCAGATACTGATCATTCCGGGTGTTATCATTATTGATCCTTTTCGGTATGGCAAATTCAGAATTATTATTTATTAATTTTGTAAGGAATATATCCGAAAGATCATTGTCATTAATTCTGGCTGAATAAGCAATCAATACTTCATTATCCTTTGAAATGCAGAGAGAAGGTTCGGAATTAATTCTTATTCCTTCACCTGAATTTGATTTCAATATATTTCTGTTGCCTGAAAGTTTACCCGCTGTTTTAATCTCAAGATTTTTTTCTATTGTTGCCCAGCTTCCGCCTCCATCAAAAGATTTTACGGCAGAGATACTGTTGCCGTCACTTATATAGGTCAGATACAGAATACCGTTTTTATCTTCTGCGATCGCGCTGAAATGTGCCCTGCTATCTGAAACAATAAGCGGCTTGGAAAATGTAATACCGTTATCTCTGCTTGAAGAAATTTTTATAAAAGAATTAAGACCCGAAACTTCTGTCCATATAACGTGAATTACATTACTGCCGCTGATGAAAACTTTTGGTTTATCGATCTTGTGCTGAAGAGTTCCGTTGACTGCAATAAATTTCAATTCATTATTCCAGGAAATACCGTTATCAGATGACTTTGCAAAATATAATCCGTCCCTTTTTTGATCGTGCAGATCATACTGTACTGCAGTAAAATACAGATTTCCTGACCTGTCATATTCCAGCCACGGATCTGAGTATGAAGACGCCTTTAAAAAAGGTGACAGAGGTATTGATCGCTCCATCCAGTCTCTTCCTTTATTGTAGGATATAAACAGTCTTGCATTATTATTATCTACATTAAAATCATTTGCGCAGACGGCGAGAATATTATTATCTGCGGGACTGCATTTTATTAACGGCTCTGATACGCCGGGAGTTTGGTTTAGTCTGATATTAGTTACTTCGCCTTTTGTTGAAATATCATTGCCCTCATATTTACTGACCTCAGCGAATTTTTCCTTATACAGAAAACTTCTCGGTGACAACTGCACTTCGGGTTCCGCTAATTTATTTCTTGACAAATTCAGATAAATAAAACCGGCTCCGAAAATAAGCAGAGAGATAACTAAAGGTAATATTTTTTTTAAATTCTTTTTCATGATTTGTGTACCCCGTAGAAGATTCGAACTTCTAAATGCAGATCCGTAGTCTGCTGGTTTATCCATTAGCCTAACGGGGCAGGTAACAAAATTAATTTTTTCAGAGTGCAATAAAAAGGAAAAACTGAATTTTAGTTCTGCCTTATTTTAATTATAAATATTAATGTTACAATTAATTTCAATCTTAAATATATTTGTCTCTCAAACTAAAATCAGAATGAAAATAATTTCCGAATCTCTTAAAATAGAAAAGACAGCAAAATATTATGTAAGAGCTGCTGAATCCGTTAATATCAGAGCTGTCTGGATCCTCATACACGGCTATGCTCAGCTTGCATCTGACTTCCTCATGGAGTTTAATTTCATAAATTCTAAAGATACTTTACTTGCAGCTCCGGAAGGTCTCTCCAGATTTTATTTCAGAAACAAACCCGGCGCATCATGGATGACAAAGGAAGACAGGGAAAATGAGATCAGCGATTATGTGAATTATCTAAACGAACTTACAGTTAGAATTAAAACAGATTTTGAAATTGATAAGTCTGAATTTAACCTTCTAGGTTTTTCACAGGGTGTCCATACTGCAGTCAGATTTTTCATAAACGGAAATCATTTTTTTGATAATCTTATTTTATGTTCATCTGATTTCCCGAAAGATGCGGATTTTCCTTTGCTCAGAGAGAAACTGACTGATTCAAATTTATATTACATTCACGGAACTTCGGATCCTGTAATATCCAATTCAACATTCAATAACAGCGTTAATTTATTAAACGAAAACAATATTGATTTCAGTCATATTAAATTCGACGGAGGACATGTTGTGAATAAAGATATTCTGTCCGGTTTGTTTTAAAATAAAAAAAGTATCCGCTTATTAAAACAGATACCTTTTAAATTTTGATACGCATTATATCTTTCTACTGACCTAAGTAAGCTTTGAGAGCTTTGCTTCTTGACGCCTGTCTTAATCTTCTTATTGCTTTTTCCTTAATCTGTCTGACTCTTTCTCTTGTAAGTTTATATTTGTCGCCGATTTCTTCGAGTGTCAGCGGATTTTCCTTTTCCAGTCCGTAATACAGCTTAACCACTTCCTTTTCTCTTTGTGATAAAGTATCAAGAGCTCTGTCAATCTCAATTCTCAATGAATCTTTCAGTAAAGCAATATCAGGCATTTTCTCCTGTTTGTCAGGCATAATGTCGATCAGCTTTGTATCTTCGCCGTGAATGCTCGGAGCGTCCATTGAAACATGTCCGCCGGAATTCTTTAACGTTTCCTGCACTTCATATACGCTCATATCCAGCTTTTCGGCAATTTCCAGAACGTTAGGCACTCTTTCATTTCTCTGCTCAAGCTCGCTGATAGTTTTCGCGATCTTACTTTTTTGCTGAACTATATTCAGCGGAAGTCTCACCACTCTGGACTGTTCTGCCAATGCCTGAAGTATAGACTGTCTTATCCACCAAACTGCGTATGAAATAAATTTAAATCCTCTTGTTTCGTCAAATTTCTTAGCCGCTTTTATTAAACCGAGATTGCCTTCATTTATAAGATCATTCAGGGAAAGTCCCTGATTCTGATACTGCTTGGCAACACTGACTACAAATCTGAGATTCGCTTTGACCAGCAGGTCAAGAGCTTTCTTATCATTTTTCTTGATCCTCTTTGCGCAATCAATTTCCTGATCAACTGTAAGCGGAGTGGTTTTACTGATTTCCTTCAAATATATATCAGTAGACTGATTTTCTCTGCTTGTATACTGTTTGCCTAATTTCATATTCTATTTATTTATTTTTAATATTTTACCGGGTGAATTAAATTTTATTATTTCTTCTTTTTTGATAAGTATTATTTTCAGATGTTTAGCAAGTTCAGAATACCTACTTTTATCAAGCGTCAGCAAAGATAATTTTGTCTCGGCGCACATAGCAAGCACAAGCGCGTCTCTGTAATTATTGTCAGGATTTTTTTTTTAATCAATCTAAGAATTTCTCCGATTTTTACTGAGTATCTGAAAGGTATTCCCAATATATTTACGCCATTGAAAGAGTTTTTTGCGAGCTCTGTTTCTTTTTTGCTTTTACAATCGGAAAAAATTTCCGATGCATTTATCACTGAAGTATAGCAATCAAACAACTTCAGACACTTCGACAACAAGGTATCTTTTGTTATTGTTCCATATTCAGTTTTATCTTTAAAAATATCAGTGTCAAGAAATATCTCATACTTACTTTTCATATAAACTTGTATTATTAATTTTCCCGAATTTATATTTTCTGTATTTCAGGACTTTATCAGAAACCAAAAGCTCAATAATATAATTATCGAGCTTTATTTACTTAAAACTTTATTCAATAAATTTTTATCCACTGTAACGGTCTTATGATTTATTTTTTACTCTGAAAAAAGTCAGACCGGTTGCAAAAAAAATTATTCTATATTACCGAGAAAATCTATTTTATCTTCTTTATGCAAAGTAACAATAGCTTTTTTCCTGTCAGCTCTGTATCCTTCGAATCTGCCTTTTCTCGTCATCTGTGATTTCTTTTTTCCTTTGGAAACAAGTGTATTCACTTCCTTTACTCTTACATTAAACTTATCCTGAACTGCTTTTTTAATTTCGATCTTGTTGCATTTTATACCTACTTCAAATGAATACTGGTTTAATGTTTCCTGTACAGAAGTATTCTTTTCGGTAATTAACGGTTTTATTAATATTGTTTTCATAATCTGTAAATTTATCAGACGATTTTAATTTAATAAACTCTTACAAAGAGCATCTACTGCGGATTTTTGCATGAGTATCAGTTTGTTGTTTAGAAGATCATAAGTTGAAGCTTTATCCGAGATCATTACGCTGAGTTTCGGAATATTTCTTCCGGACTTATAAACGTTTTCATTATTATCGGCAGTAAGCAAAAGTGTTTTCTTTTCATCAATCTTCAGAGATTTTAAAATATTTACGATATCTTTTGTCTTAGGCGATTCAAATGTAAAATCCTGAATTATCATAATCTCATTTTCTCTGGCTTTGATGCTCAGCGCGCTTCTTCTAGCAAGTCTCGCTGCTTTTTTAGGAAGCTTAAGCTTATACAAATGAGGTCTTGGTCCGAATATAGTACCACCGCCAACCATCAGCGGAGATCTGCTTGTTCCCTGTCTGGCTCTTCCGGTACCTTTCTGACGGAAAGGTTTTTTTCCGCCGCCTCTTACTTCGCTTCTTTCTTTCGCTTTATGAGTGCCCTGTCTTTGATTTGACAGATATCTTCTTACCGCCTGATATATCAGGTGATGATTAGGCTCAATTTCAAATATCTCGCCCGGCAGATTTACTGACTCTCCGGATTCCGTGCCATCAAGTTTAAATACTTTAAATTCCATTTTTAATTTTTATAAATTTCAACTAATCCGGTTTTTGCGCCGGGTACGGCTCCTTTGATCAGAATTAAATTCGAATCACTGAATACTTTCATTACTTTCAGATTTCTTACTGTGATCCTTTCATTACCCATTCTTCCCGCCATTCTCTGTCCTTTGAAAACCCTTGACGGATATGAACTTCCTCCGATAGAACCCGGTGCCCTTTCCCTGTCGCTCTGTCCGTGTGTTCTTACGCCTCCGGCAAATCCGTGTCTTTTCACAACTCCCTGAAATCCTTTTCCTTTGGAAATTCCGGTTACTTTGACATTATCACCTTCTTTAAAAATATCAACTTTTATAACATCACCTGCTTTAAGTTCTTCAGAAGAATGGTCTCTTATTTCTCTGATATACCTCTGAACTGGAGTATTGATCTTTTTGAAAATACCTATGACCGGTTTAGATGAATTCTTTTCTTTCTTATCTTCAAATCCAATCTGGACAGCGTTGTAACCGTCTTTAGTTTTATTTTTTATCTGTGTAACGTAACATGGACCTGCTTCAATAACAGTGCAGGGTACCATATTTCCGTTACTTTCGAAGATTGTAGTCATACCAATCTTCTTACCAAGTATTCCGATCATAAAAAATTAATATTATTCTTTTTAAATTATGTTTTTATTTCTATATCAACTCCACCCGGAGGATCAAGTTTTGTCAAAGCTTCAAGAGTTTTATTTGAAGAATTTAAAACATCTATCAGACGCTTATGCGACCTTGTTTCAAACTGCTCCCTTGATTTTTTATCTACGTGCGGCGAACGAAGCACCGTATATACATTCTTCCTTGTGGGAAGCGGAATCGGTCCGCTGACTATTGCCCCTGTAGATTTTATTGTTTTTATTATTCTTTCCGTCCACTTGTCAAGCAGATTGTGGTCGTATGACTTTAACTTGATTCTGAAATTTTGTGAAGCCAATTTTTTATTTTAGTTTAATTATTATTCAATAATTTTTGTAACAACTCCCGCTCCGACTGTTCTTCCGCCTTCTCTGATAGCGAATTTCAATCCTTCTTCCATAGCAATCGGCGAGATCAGTTCAATTGTAAGTTTGTCAACGTTATCGCCGGGCATCACCATCTGAATGTTTTCAGGAAGATGAACTACTCCGGTTACGTCTGTAGTTCTGAAATAAAACTGTGGTCTGTAATTCGTGCTGAACGGTGTGTGTCTTCCGCCTTCCTCTTTTGAAAGCACATAAACCTGAGCTTCGAATTTTTTATGAGGAGTAATTGTACCTGACTTTGCAAGCACCATTCCTCTTTCTATTTCATTCTTATCTACACCTCTTAATAATAATCCGCAGTTGTATCCGGCTACTGCTTCGTCAAGCTCTTTGTTGAACATTTCTGCGCCGGTTACAGTGGTTTTCTTTTTAGCGCCGAGACCGATAAGCTCAACTTCTTCGCCGACTTTTACTTTTCCTCTTTCAATTCTTCCTGTAGCAACGGTTCCTCTTCCTGTGATCGAGAACACGTCCTCAACAGGCATTAGAAAGTTTTTATCAATATCTCTCTGAGGTTCCGGAATGTATGAATCACATGCATCCATTAGGTCATAAATGCATTTCAGTCTTTCGTCATCTGCTGTAGCTGCTGCGTCTGCGCCTGCTTCCATAGCTTTTAGTCCGCTTCCTCTGATAATCGGAATTTCATCACCGGGATAATCATATCCGTTAAGAATGTCTCTCAGTTCTGATTCAACAACTTCCAAAAGAAGTTCAGCGTCTTCAGTTGTTTTTTCCTGTTGATAAATAATATCAACTTTATTTAAGAATACAACAATTGCAGGAACACCTACCTGTCTTGCAAGAAGGATATGCTCTTTTGTTTGCGGCATTGCTCCGTCTGTAGCTGCTACCACTAAAATAGCACCGTCCATCTGAGCTGCGCCTGTGATCATGTTTTTAATATAGTCAGCGTGTCCCGGACAGTCCACGTGAGCATAGTGTCTTTTTTCTGTCTGATATTCAACGTGAGCAGTTGCAATCGTAATTCCTCTCGCTCTCTCCTCAGGAGCTTTGTCAATTGAATCAAATGCTCTAACCTGAGCCTGTCCTTTTTTTCCCAAAGCCATTGTTATTGCTGCTGTCAGGGTAGTTTTACCGTGATCAACGTGTCCAATAGTTCCGATATTTACGTGTGGTTTATCGGCAGTGTATTTTTCTTTTGCCATTAGTATTTCTCCTTAAGAGTTTATTTTTTTAATTTTATTTATTTGAATTTGCTGTATGTAATATTGCTACAAACTTTTCTGTATACACTTGTGTATTACAGTTTTCAAAAATAGTGGGTCAGGGAGGAATTGAACCTCCCACCTCGTGCTTATAAGGCACGCGCTCTAACCATCTGAGCTACTGACCCTGGATGGAAACTTATTCCTACCGCATAAAGAATCTTTATGATAAGAATAAATTTTATAGAACGGCTTAAAGTGTCTAATTTACGAGTTATACTCCGGCTTGCCGGAACTGACCCTAATGTTTTATTTTAAAGAACCGGTGAATCTGTTGATTACTATTTTTAAAATACTATGAAACTTTCTCTTTTCCTTTTACTTTCTCTATGATCTGTTCAGATACGCTCTTCGGAGCTTCGTCATAATGAGAAAACTGCATTGTGTATATTGCTCGTCCCTGTGTCATTGATCTCATAGTTGTTGCATATCCGAACATTTCAGACAGCGGAACCATTGACTTGATCACCTGCGCATCGCTTCTCTGTGACATTCCTTCTATTCTGCCTCTTCTGGAGCTGAGGTCGCCCATTACATCACCCATATATTCTTCCGGGGTTACAACCTCCACTTCCATGATCGGCTCAAGTATAACAGGATTGGCTTTTTTCGCTCCTTCTTTAAACGCCATAGAACCCGCGATCTTAAATGCCATTTCTGAAGAGTCAACATCATGAAATGATCCGTCAAAAAGCTTTACTTTAACATCTTCAACAGGATATCCTGCAAGTACGCCGTTTTTCATAGCTTCTTCAATACCGTCAGCAACCGGATTAATATATTCCTTTGGAATCGATCCGCCGACTATTGCATTCTCAAAAATAAATCCTTTTCCTTTTTCATTCGGTTCGATCTCAATCCAAACATGTCCGAACTGACCGCGGCCGCCTGACTGTCTGACGAATTTACCTTCCTGCGTAACTTTCTTTCTTATGGTCTCTTTATAAGCTACCTGCGGATTACCGACATTAGCTTCTACTTTAAATTCTCTTTTTAATCTGTCAACAATAATATCAAGATGAAGCTCACCCATTCCTGCTATAAGAGTCTGACCGGTTTCCTCATCAGTCTTAACCCTGAATGTAGGATCCTCGTCTGAAAGCTTTGCAAGGGATTCACCGAGTTTATCCTGATCAGCTTTGGTTTTCGGCTCAATTGCGATCTGAATAACCGGTTCAGGGAATGTGATTTTTTCAAGTACGATCGGATCGCTTTCATCACAAAGCGTATCTCCCGTTCGTGTAAATTTTAAACCTACCGCAGCTGCAATATCTCCGCAGTAAACTTCCTTAATATCTTCCCTGCTGTTTGCATGCATTTGAAGAAGTCTGCTGAATCTTTCCTTTTTACCGGCAATTGAATTATAAACATAACTTCCGGCTAAAGCTTTTCCTGCATAGACTCTGAAGAATGTCAGTTTTCCTACAAAAGGATCTGTCATTATCTTAAATGCAAGAGCTGTAAATTTTTCATCATCCTTAACTTCTCTTTCAATATGATCATCTGTATGAAGGTGATGTCCTTCCACTGATCCTACATCAAGCGGTGAAGGTAGCAGGTCAATTACTCTGTCCAGTAAATTCTGAACGCCTTTATTCTTAAAGGATGATCCGCATAAAACAGGTATAATTTTAACATCAATAGTTGCTTTTCTTAATACATCAATAATTTCCATTTCGCTTATTTCCTGTCCGCTTAAAAATTTCTCAAGAAGAGAATCATCAACATCAGCAACTGCTTCAAGCAGTTTCTGTCTGTATTCATTTGCCTGTTCCTTTAGGGATTCGGGAATTTCAATATCTTCAAAAGTAGCTCCGAGAGTTTCATCATTATACATTCTCGCCTTCATAGTAATAAGGTCAATGATACCGTTAAATATATCGCCCTGTCCTATAGGAAGCTGAATCGGAACAGCATTGGCTTTAAGTCTTTCTTTCATCATTTCAATCGCATGAAAGAAGTCCGCGCCGGTTCTGTCCATTTTATTTACAAACGCCATTCTCGGCACTCTGTATTTATCCGCCTGTCTCCATACTGTTTCCGACTGCGGTTCTACTCCTCCTACAGAACAAAATAAAGCAACAGCTCCGTCAAGCACCCTAAGCGATCTTTCTACTTCAGCAGTAAAATCCACGTGTCCGGGTGTATCAATAATATTTATCCTGTGGTCTTTCCATTGGCAGGTAGTGGCGGCGGAGGTAATAGTAATTCCTCTTTCCTTTTCCTGCTCCATCCAGTCCATTGTAGCCGCGCCTTCGTGTACTTCGCCGATTCTGTGCAGTCTGCCTGTATAGTATAAAATACGCTCTGTTGTCGTAGTCTTTCCGGCGTCAATATGCGCCATAATTCCGATATTTCTGGTTTTTTCTAATGAAACCTGTCTTGACATAATATTTGATTTCTATCTGTTTGTTTAAAAAAATTACCACTTAAAATGAGCAAAAGCTTTGTTAGCTTCAGCCATTTTATGAACATCTTCTTTCTTTTTAACCGAATTTCCTTCACCTACCGCAGCAGCCATAAGTTCGTTAGCCAGCTTTAGTGACATTGATTTCTCATTTCTTGATTCAGTATAATTTAAAATCCATTTTATTGCAAGAGCTATTCTTCTGTCAGGTCTGACTTCAGACGGAACCTGATAATTAGCGCCTCCGACTCTTCTTGATCTTACCTCGATAGCCGGCTGAACATTATTAACTGCTTTTTTGAAGACCTCTACCGGCGCATCTTTTGTCTTTTCAGCGATAATATCAAGCGCGTCATACATAATTCTCTGCGCAACCTGTTTTTTTCCGTCTTCCATGATACAGTTAATGAATCTTCCGATAAGGATGTCATTATATCTTGTATCAGGTCTTCTGATCCTTTTTTCCGCTCTTTTTCTTCTCATTTAGAAATATGAAATAAATTTAAAATCTTTTTATAATTGTAAAAAATTAAGCTGCAGCTCCCTTGGCTTTTTTAGCTCCGTATTTTGATCTGGCTTTTTTACGGTTGGCAACTCCTGCTGTGTCTAATGCTCCTCTGATGATATGATATCTTACACCCGGAAGATCTTTTACCCTTCCGCCTCTAATCAAAACTATAGAGTGCTCCTGAAGATTATGACCTTCACCCGGTATGTATGCCGTAACTTCAATACCGTTCGTTAACCTCACTCTTGCTACTTTTCTGAGTGCGGAATTTGGTTTTTTCGGCGTAGAAGTATAAACCCTCGTGCAGACTCCTCTTTTCTGCGGACATGAATCCATAGCAGGTGCTTTGCTCTTTGAGATTATCTTCTTTCTGCCTTTGCGTATTAACTGATTTATTGTGGGCAATGTATTTGCTACTTATTTTGGAAACCTACAAAATACAGATTTTAATGTTTTTAGTCAATTGCTTTTACTCTATACAAAGTAACTTTTTTCCATTGTTGAAGGAAGGGAATTGTAAACCGGATACATGTAAAATTTGATAAAATGTAAATCATTGATTTGAATACATCTGTTTATTTTAAAAGCAGCTTTTCTTATTTATGCCCGGCGCTTTTTCATTGGATTTCAAAAAAAATAAAGTGTATCTATTATACGTTTGATCTACCGGAAAATTGAGTTTATATAGAGATTGATTATGCTTAATTTTCTATAACTTAAACTAAATACTATGAAAAATTTATTCTTGTTCTTAGTTTTTTTTGTAAGTTCAAATTTATTTTCACAGATCATTTTAACAAGCGCAAATAATCCTGTTCCCGGCAATACAACAAAATCAATTACCTGTGATACAACAGGTATTACAGAAGGCAATTCAGGCGCTAATCAAACCTGGAATTTCAACGGGTTAGTAAGAAGAGACAGTTCTGTTCATACATGGGTTGCATCCAATGCAACTCCTTACTCTGCGCAATTTCCAAATTCAAACATAGCTTCAACTCCGAATGATTCGGATTATTCATATTATAATTCTTCTACATCCGAATTAATATATAACGGTTACGGAGGAGTTTTTCAGGTAAATTCTTATTCAAACCCTGAAACCATTTTACAGTATCCTTTTACTTTTAACAGCAATTTTTCGGATTCTTACTCTTCTGTTTACAATAACGGAATTGGCAACAGTTATTTGAACGGTACTGTAACAACTACAGGTGATGCCTGGGGAACGCTTGTGTTACCGAACGGATCATTCAGTAATGCGTTACAAGTCAGGAATGTAACTGCGCACAGGGATTCATCAGCAATCGGAGGTTTAGTGCTTGATTTTTCAAGTACAGCATTTACATGGTTTGTACAGGGTAAAAAATTTCCTGTTCTTGAAGTAAGATATAACACAATTGTGTTAAACGGAAACCCGGTTTTTTCGGGAAAATTTGTTTCCTACAGCCCTGACAATCCTACAATAGGAATTACGCAGATCAATACGATTATTGCAGACGAATATACTTTAGGACAGAATTATCCGAACCCATTCAATCCTGCAACTAAAATAAAATTTGACATTGCCGCAGGAGACAAAAATTTGAATACTGTCATAAATCTCTCTGTTTTTGATCAACTTGGAAAAGAGGTTGCAACGCTTGTAAATGAATATTTATCTCCCGGCAGTTACGAAGTTGACTGGAATGCTTCGAATATTTCCGGAGGAGTTTATTATTATAAATTAACTGCAGGAAATTTTACTGAAACCAAGAAAATGATTCTTGTAAAATAGTAATCAGACAATAATTTATTTGATAGTTAATTTATTTGATTCACTAGTAATATTAAATTTTTTATTGATTTATAAAAAAGCCGCAGGATTCTTCATCCTGCGGCTTTCATTTTTTAATTCTTATAAATATTGAGCAGCAGTAAATTACTGACTGCTTACTGTTATTTCACAAGCATCATTTTCTTTACAGACGTGAAATCATTTGCGCTTAATTTGTAGAAGTAAATTCCGCTTGACAGATTCGATGCATTGAAGTTGATCGAATAATATCCTGCATTTTTCACTCCGTCCACCAAGGTCATGACTTCTTTACCTGACATATCAAAAATCTTCAGACTAACCGCTCCGTCAACAGGAATTTCATAGCTGATGGTTGTTGATGGATTGAAAGGATTCGGATAGTTCTGTGATAATTTGAATTCAGCAGGAATTCCGATCACAACTTCATTGCTGAGGTTGAAATATTCGAAGTTTCCGTTGAAGTCTATTTGTTTTAATCTGTAGTTGTGACTTCCTGAAGCTACGTTTCTTTCTGTGAATGTGTAGCTATGTGGTGTTGCGGATGTTCCGTTACCGGATACGCTTCCGACTTTTGACCAAACACCGCTGACTGATGATCTTTCGATATCAAATCCGGAGTTATTGATCTCTGAAGCAGTTGTCCAGTTTAATGTTACGCTGTTACCGCTGATTGTAGAAACGAATGAAGAAAGTTCAACCGGTAATGCTTCAGATCCTCCGATACCAAAATCCGAGAAATCAGTTAAACCTGTTGCAACAAGTGTATTTCCGCTTACCTGTGTATTCAGACATTCCCATGAGCCTAATCTGTCAGATCTTTTCATAATGTATAATTTCATAGGATCAATGAACACCAGTCCGTCCAGATCGATTATTATATCATATGTTGCGTATCCTGTTTTATCATTTCCTGTGTAAGCGACTGTAAACCAGTAGTCGTGATAAACAGTTGTTGGCGTAAATATTGATCCGTCACCGGTTGTCTGTCCTCCGTTTGCGGAAATAGTCTGACCGGGATCATTGTTTGTATATTGAGATACGAATAAATCTCCGCCTCCGGGATTATCTGTCTGAGCACCTGAATTAATGGTTGTATTTCCTGTAAATTCAGGGAAAGCAGAAGAATATGAATCCTGAGTTTTTTCATTTTTATATTCTGAAGTAACGGAATTTCCCTGATAAGGTCTCGGAAGAGCCAGGAAGTTAACAGTTACCAAAGGATTACAATTATATGAACCGATTCCGGTTACATTATCGACACAAAGTGAATTAACATCTGAAACAACAACGTTGTCAATCCAGATATTATTTCCCCAGTCGCTGACACTTCTGAATCCGATCACAACATTATTTAAACCAGCAACATTCGAAAGGTCGATTGATTCATGTCTCCATTGTCCTTGTGCAGCCGGTACATAACCGGTACCGCTTGGAACAAGCGTTGCAAGCGAAGGAAGTGTACCATCCGATTTTTTATAAACTGTTGTTGCTGAGAAGAACGACAAACCTCCGTCTGTGGAAAGCAATATTTCGAGTGAATCCTGTTCGCCGCCGGTAAATGTTCTATGCGCAACATAGAAATCCAGCACCGGATTTGTTAATGAACTAAGATCCATTTCAGGTGATCTCAAAACTGCGCTTCTTCCGGTAGAGTTAGTGCCGCTGAAACAATCTGAAATTGCTGCCGGATCTCCTGCAGTGCCTTCAGGATTTGTACAAAGTCCTAATGCCCAAGGTGCTACACTTCCAGCAGCTACCTGCGTAAGGATTGTCCAGCCAACCGGGGTGGTAAAGTTTTGAGTGTAAGGATAAGAAGTAATTTTATCCTGAACTGTAACATTCAAAGTAAGAGTATCATTAGACTGATTTCCGTCGCCTGCAAGATCTGTATAAATTTTTAAAACATTAACTCCGGAAATAGAAGGTGTAAATGCAAATCCGCCTGAGAAAACAACATTCTCTGTACCATTTTGTATTATCGGTCCGACAGTGTTCACAGGACCAACCGGTGGTCCGGCGTTTACAGTATAGTAAACCGGAACAACATTTTGGACATTAGTTCCGAAATTTTTTGCTGTTGCAGTTATGTCATAACCTTTGCCTACTGACAGGATCATTCCGGCTGCTCCGATTGTCGCAGCGGAAACCCCCATATCATCAGGCACAACTATCAATGGCGACCATCTGAATGTGAGTCCATTAGGCGGTAATATAGCCGGGGTAATGGTACAAGTAGCAGTATTTAGTCCTCCGGCAGTAGTTGCGGACCAGTCTGTGGCTGTAGAACGGTTATTGAAATCTGTAATTGCTGTTCCTCTGAGACCAACTTGAAGAGTAATCGTTGGAGTTACAGGACTTTTCGCAAAAGCACCATAAACAAATTCAATTACATTTGATGTTTCGTATAGTCTGACCTGAAAATTAAAATTTTCAAGTGTATCTGTTGTTGTAAATCTTCTGAAATTTTTCCATTGAATAGTATGGATTCTGCTTCCAATAGCACCTGTTGTTCCTCTTACTATGCTACCGGCTGCAACCTGAATAGTTGCATTTGCTGCACCAGCTGTAGAAGATGAAGTTGCATTAGCTGACATTGTAATTGTTTTTAAACCAACATCAAACGAAGTAATAGTTGTAGCAGCAGGAATTCCTGTACCTGTTATTACTCTACCGGCTACTACACCTGCAAAATTTGAAACACCGGTTAAAACATTACTTCCTAACGTTCTGTTACATCTGAAACCAAATAAGCCAATGAGATCTCTTGACAATGGAGAAGCTACACCGGTTGCAGTTAAAGTTGATATAGGAGTATAATTAGATCCGGAAGGAGCTGTGCCGAAACTAATAAATCCATTTGTTGTAATTCCTACATCATAATAAGTTACACCATCAAAATCAAACGGAAACGGCAGAGTATTAATGTTATATGCAATATCATCTAATCCTGCTGCACCGGAGGTTCCGGTTGCGATTGCTACTATAGTATCACCAGCGATTTCAGTATAAGCGCCTCCGGGCTGTGAAAAAGTGTAAGTACTTACCTGTGCATAAGATTTTGATATTATGCAGAGAAACAATACCAAAGTAAACAAAGAAATTAATTTTTTCATAATTTTCTTTTTGGGTTAATTAAAAAATAGTTTTTTTATTTAATACAGGAAGACTTTTGTTGCGGGATTTTAAATCTTTTTTTAAAAATATTTTTCAGATTCGTCTTCCTTTGGTAAAATCAGAAAAATATTATAAAGAGTTAAAAAACTTGATAAAACTTTCTCCTTTCTTTTTAATTAATAATAAATTGATTTAAATATGATGATTAAATTTAAACTTTGTTAATGATGGATTCTTTGATCTTAAAATAATGTGAATTTTGTACTACAAACTTAAAGTAAATTCTAACAAAATTCTAACAATTTCGATTTTATCTTTGAGTCACAATAAATACTAATCACTAGGAAACTAAAATTTTCAATCACCCATTTCTTTATAATCTTTTTAAACTCTTTAGTAAATAAATATAAAAAAATTTCTGACTATTGACAACTTAATAATACCAGGCACAGCAGTTAATTAACAACCGTCAAAGCGCTCTTCACAAGATTTGTCATGCTTTTAACCTGTTCGCCCAATCCCGGGACGTACATAAAATTGCTTCCTACCAAAAATGTAATACCGGTGTCCGGATTATATGCAGTAGTTGTCAAGTAACTTAAGTGTGCGCCATTGTGACCGAAACCAAGTTCCGGAATATACGCAAGACCTAATCCGTATGCCTCGCCACCCGGACCGGTTGAAACTACCTGTTTCATAAGTTCAACATTTGCCATGTTTACTCCTGCGTTTCCGTTCAGAAGCAGGCTGATCCATCTTGAAGCGTCATCCGGAGATGAGACTAAATTTCCTTCGGCAACATTTGCTGACATGTTATCCCGATCTGTAACTGTCATGTTACCGTCTTCATATAAAAATGAACTTATCCCCGGAGAAGGAATTTGATTGTCACTTCCGTTCCAAATTGAATAAGTATTATTTAGACCCAGAGGAATGAAAAAATTCTGCTTTAAAAATTCGGAATATGACATGCCCGATGCTCTTTGAATTATCTCACCAAGAATACTGTATCCGGTATTTGTGTAATGAAATTGATTTGGGTCCGGGGCGAAATTATATAAATTGTTGGCGGAAACAACTCCGGCCAATTCATCAAATGTAAATGTATGCTGGCTGTTGCCAGGCAATGCTTTAATGTATTCAATATAAAACTGACCAGCATACGGCTGCTGCACGTTTGCAGGGATGCTCTGGTTTTTCAGGTCAAAGACACCTGCCCTGTGCTGTAACAGCAATTCAATTGTGATCTGATTTTTGAAAGGAAGCTCCCAGTCCGCACTTACAGGGACATAAGGTTCAGAAGTACCCGGTATGTTCATAGTGATGTTATCATAAATATTTATTTTTCCCTGCTGATGAAGCAGCATAATAGCTGCGGCTGTAAATGTCTTTGTAACGCTGGCAATTCTGTAATGATTGTCTGAAGCAAAATTCAGACTTACATTACTTGATACAAACATATTCTCATTGGGAGTCAAAACCTTCAGAAAAAATCCCCCATCATTAATGCTGTGCTGAGTTTTATAATAATCAGCAAGACTGTCAATCATATTCTGAATTTTTTCATTCGTGTTTACAGTAGGATTGTTAACGGGCGAATCCGAACAGGAAATCATAAGCACACACAAAACTAAAAGCATTATATTTTTAGAATTCATATTACACTTTCTAATTAAGAAATTATTATATGTTGACCGGAAAATTAAATTTTTTGAGAAATAAATCAATTCCTAAAATATCTTACTGCCGGGATAACTAATTGATAATAACTTAAATCAGAAATTGCAAATTACCGGCAGATGTAAGTATATCAAACGTGTAAGGATTTTTAAGACAATACTCTGAATATCATAAAAATTATTTTAATCAAAATTAATTTATTGTAAATATTTGTAAAGATGATTCTCTATGATTGAATTTACATTTTTTTAAAGTTAACTTACCGGTAAACGAATTCTAAAATTGAAGTAAAATTATGTTTAAGAAAATATTTATTCTCTCATTTATTTTATCTTTAGGAATATCATTTTCGGAGGACAAACCTTCAAAGTCTGTCATTTTTAAAAATGTAAATATTTTTGACGGGAAATCAAATCAGCTTTTACTTAATAAGAATGTTTTAATTGAAGACAATAAGATTGTTTCAATCTCAAATGATCAGATATTAAATGCATCTGCGACTGTTTTAAATGCTGAAGGAAAAACTCTTATGCCGGGTATGATAGATGTTCATGTCCATTTGATATTCGGTTCTATGACTATGGAGGAAATGTTATCCCCGGATCTTACGCCGGAAAAAGTAATAGAAAAAGCATCCGTTCAATCCGAAAAAATGCTGATGCGCGGTTTTACGGCAGTAAGAGATGTCGGCGGACCTGTTTTCTTACTAAAAAAATATATTGATCAGGATAAAATACCCGGTCCGAGGATCTGGCCTTCCGGAGCAACAGTAAGTCAGACTTCAGGACACGGAGACCTGAGAGCTCCGGATGAAAACTCACGTAGGTTTCACGGTGAACTCTCAAGAGCCGAAAAATACGGAGCTACGATTATTGCGGACGGAAGAGATGAAGTGCTGACTGCAGTCAGAGAAAATCTCAGGTTTGGCGCAAGTCAGATCAAACTTATGGCAGGAGGCGGCACGTCTTCAGCTTATGATCCGATAGATGTAACTCAATATACTTTGGATGAAATGAAAGCGGCAGTGGAAGCCGCCGATGACTGGGGTACGTATGTTACCGTTCATGCTTATACCGACAAATCTGTGCAAAGAGCCATTGATGCAGGCGTAAAATGTGTCGAACACGGACAGTTATTAAGTGAAGAGACTTTACTGCTGATGAAAGAAAAGGATGTTTGGTTAAGCTGTCAGAATCTTGTTGAAGATACTCCTGATATGGATCCGCTCAGAAGAGAAAAGCGTAAGCCGGTAATAGACGGTCAAAAAAAAATCTGGCCGTTAGCAAAAAAACTAAACATAAAACTTGCCTGGGGCACTGACTTCCTTTTTGAACCTTTGTTAAACGATCAGCAGAATGAATACATTCTTAAACTTTCAGAATGGTTTACGCCGTTTGAAATTTTAAAAATGGTTACTTATGATAATGCTCAGCTTTTAGCTTTGTCAGGATTGAGAAGTCCATATGCCGGAAATCTTGGAGTTGTGGAACAAGGCGCGTTAGCTGATCTTATATTGATTGAAGGCAATCCTTTGGAAGACATTAATTTGATTTCCCAATATAATGACAAATTTGTTTTGATTATGAAAGACGGAAAGATTGTGAAAAATATTTTGTAATAAATACTCTGTCTTCTCTTGAATAATCATAATTCAGTAAAAACCGGGGATAGATTTTGAAATTTTATATCTTTTATCAGATTGTGATTTCACTTTATACTTATTCTCCTGATTCAGAACTCCTGCTTTTCGAATCAGGAGAATTTTAAAATGTAAATTAATTTTTACTTTACCTGTATAATAATAAAGTTAAAACAAAAAATCCTGAGAAGGTTAATGCCGTTACTTAATTAGCAGCATCTTCTTTGTTTCCGTAATGCCTTTTATAATAATTGAATAGAAATAAATCCCGCTTGAGATATTTGTTCCGTCAAACTTAACCGAATAGCTTCCTGCATTCTGTCTTTCATTCACAAGTGTTTTTACTTTGTGACCAGTG